>JBFHAT010000051.1:0-17625 GCA_041586155.1 Acidimicrobiia bacterium | reverse complement strand
CTTCTCGAAGGCGCTGCCCGCCAAGTTGCGAGACTCGCGTGGCCCGAACATCCACAGTTCCATCCCCTCCTGAGCCCCACCGACGGTGGGTGGTTGCGGGGGTGCAGGGTCGGCCAGGCCGAGCATCCCGACGACGGGAGTGGGGAAGATGTCCTGCTCGTCGGTCTCGTTGTAGAAGGAGACGTTGCCGCCCACCACGGGGATCCCGAGCGTCTCGCACGCCTCCGAGAGGCCTTCGATCGCCTGGGTGAACTGCCACATGACGTCCGGCTTCTCGGGGTTGCCGAAGTTGAGATTGTCGACAACCGCCAGCGGACGGGCACCGGTGAGCGCCACGTTCAAGGCGGCCTCGTAGACCAAGCGAGCGCTGCCGCGGCGGGGGTCGAGGTAGCAATGACGCCCGTTGCCGTCAGTTGAGACTGCCAGCGCCTTTTCGGTTCCCTTGATACGCAGCAAGGCTCCATCGGAACCGGGCCCGATGATGGTGTTCAGGAACAGCTGGTGGTCGTACTGCTGATAGGCCCATCCCGGGTCGGCGACCGAGGGGTCGTCGAGGATCTGCAGGAGCGCCGCGCCCACATCCGGCGGGTGGAGGTACGTGATGGTGTTGGTCCAAACGTCTTCGATCCAATACGGCTCCCCGAATGCACGCCGGTACAGCGGGGCTTCGTCGGTGAGCGAGCTGGCTGGGATCTCGGCGACGACGTTGCCGGCGTGCCGAACCGTCAGCGTGTTGCCTGGTTGGACCTGTCCGACGACGGAGGCGTCGATCTCCCACTTCTCGGCCACCGCCAGCACGTCGTCGACCTTGTCGGGCTGGACGAAGGCCATCATGCGTTCCTGCGACTCGGACATCAGCAACTCTGATGCCGTCATGCCCGGCTCGCGAACGTGCACTGCGTCGAGGTCGAGGTTCATGCCCACCCCGGCCCGGGCGGCAGGCTCCGAGGCAGCGCAACTGAGGCCCGCCGCCCCGAGGTCTTGGACGCCCACGACCAGGCCCTGCGCATAGAGCTCCAGACAGGCTTCGATCAGCTTCTTCTCTTCGAACGGATCGCCGACCTGGACGGATGGCCGCTTGTCCGAAGAGGCATCGTCGAACGATGCGGAGGCGAGCACCGAGGCCCCGCCGATACCGTCGCGGCCGGTCGAGGCGCCGAGCAGCACCGCAGTGGTGCCGGCCGGTCCGGCGGTGCCCAGAACGAGTTGATCACGCTGGAGAATGCCCAGGCACATCACGTTCACCAGCGGGTTGCCTGAATAGCACTCGTCGAATTCGATCTCGCCGCCCAGTGTCGGAACCCCGACCGCGTTGCCGTAGCCGGCGATGCCGGACACGACGCCGGCGAACAGGTAGCGGTTGTGCGACCGGGCCAGAGGACCGATGCGGATCTGGTTGAACAGAGCGATAGGGCGGGCGCCCATCGTGAAGACATCTCGCAGGATTCCTCCCACGCCGGTGGCCGCCCCCTGATAAGGCTCAACGAAGCTGGGGTGGTTGTGGCTCTCGATTCGCAGCGCGGCGAGCCACCCGTCGCCCAGGTCGACGACGCCGGCGTTCTCTCCGGGCCCGACCACCACCCATGGAGCGTCGGTTGGGAACCGACCGAGATGGGCGCGTGATGACTTGTAGCTGCAGTGCTCGGACCACATCACCGAGTACATGGCGAGTTCGGCACGACGGGGTGGACGTTCGAGGATCTGGCAGACGTGCTCGAATTCTTCGTCGGTCATTCCCAGTGCGTGGTGGAGCGCGGTATCAGACAACGGCAGCCTCCGCCGTTGCGAAGGATTCCAACAGCACTCGCCCGTCGGAGCTGCCCAGCAAGTCTTCGATGGCACGTTCGGGATGGGGCATGATGCCGGCGACGTTGCCGCCACCGTTGATCACCGCGGCGGCGTTCCCCATCGAACCGTTGGGGTTTGCTGCCTCGTCGATCGTTCCCGCCGGACCGCAGTAACGCAACACGATCTGGCCGCGCCTTTCGAGCTCATCGAACTCTTGCGGCGTCGCCGTGAAGTTTCCCTCGTAGGAGTTCAGCGGGATCGTCAAGACCTGGCCCACCTCTGCTGCTCGCGTGAGAATCGATCGATTCTCCTCGACCCGCACGTGGATAGGTCGGCAGATGAATCTGAGATCGCGGTTTTGCAGCAGAACACCGGGCAGCAGGCCCGCCTCGCAGAGGATCTGAAACCCATTGCAGATCCCAAGGACCGGCCGACCCTCATCGGCGAAGCGCTGGACCTCATCCATGACCGGCGAAAAGCGCGCAATGGCGCCGGTACGGAGATAGTCGCCGTGGGCGAACCCGCCGGGCAGGACGATGCGATCGAAATCCGACAGGTCGGTGTCCCTGTGCCAGACCAGCTCGGCTTCGGCGCCGATCGAGCGAAGCGCGTAGACGACGTCGTGTTCACAATTCGAGCCGGGAAAGACGACGACTGCGCTGCTCATTCCTCGATCTCGATCTCGAAATCTTCCATGACCGGGTTGGCGAGCAGCCGTTCGCACATCTCTCTGACCTTGAGCTTCGCCGCCTCGGGGTCCGTTTCGTCGATCGTCATGCGAATGGTGCGGTCGATGCGCACGCTGGCAATCTGGTCGTAGCCGAGGTCGCGCAGTGCTTTCGAGACGGCGCTACCGGCCGGATCGGCGATGCTGGGGCGCCGCCGAACCCTGACCGTGATGTTCATCGACCGGCGCCCGGGTACTCGCCGAAGGGCCGCCCCGAGAGCCGCTCGTAGGCCTCCACGTAGCGTGATCGGGTACCGGCAATGACATCGTCGGGGAGGCGCGGCGCGGGCGGCTCGTGATCCCAGCCGGAGGCGTCCAACCAGTCTCGAACGAACTGCTTGTCATAGGAGGGCACCGACTGGCCCGGTGTCCACTGGTCTGCGGGCCAGTAGCGTGACGAGTCGGGAGTGAGGACCTCGTCGATGAGGAGCACCTCGCCGTCGGCCACGCCGAACTCGAACTTGGTGTCCGCGAGGATCACGCCTCGCTCGGCTGCGTACCCGGCGGCGCGGAGATACAGATCGACCGACGTCGCTTTGAGCTTTTCGTAGCGCTCATCGCCGAGCGTCTCTCGCGCTTGGGCTTCGGTGAGGTTCTCGTCGTGGCCGGATGCTGCCTTTGTCGCCGGGGTGAAGATCGGATCGGGGAGCCGGTCGGCAAGCACCAAGCCGTCCGGCAGGTGTTCGGTGGTCGGACCCCCGCCACGGCGGTACTCGTTCCAGCTGGAGCCGTACAGGTAGCCGCGGACGACGCACTCGACGGGGATGACTTCGGCGCGCCGGACGACCATGGCCCGACCGGTGAGCCAATTGCGATCCTCTTCCGTCACGTCGAGATCGCCGACATCGGTGGACAGCAGGTGATTCGGCACGTCGAACGTCTCGAACCAGTGCAGTGAGAGGCCTGTGAGGACGCGGCCCTTGTCTGGGATCGCATCCGGCAGGATGACGTCGTAGGCGGAGATCCGGTCGGTTGCCACGAACAGCAGACGGTCGGTGTCCACCTCGTAGATCTCTCGAACCTTGCCCGAGGCTACGTGTTTCATTGCCAGCACGGGCGAGATGATAGGCGTGCGACTTGTCGAGGGCCGGTTACTCCACCCGCTGCTCACCTGCGGGTGTGCCTAAGCTCGGTGTCATGGGATTGGCCGCCGAGTTGCGAACGTTCCTGGACGCTGATCGGGTGCTCGTGGAGCCCATCGAACGCTTCGTGTTCGGCAAGGACGCAGGGGTTGTTCGAGGAGAACCGGCCGTCGTCGCTTTTCCGGAGACGACCGGGGAGGTCGTTTCGTGCATGAAGGCGGCGGCCGCGGCGGGTGTTCCCGTGGTGGCAAGAGGAGCGGGTACCGGACTGGCCGGCGGCGCAGTTCCCGTCGAGCCGTCACTGATTCTGGTGCTGACCCGAATGGTCGAGGTCGAAATCGACCCCGAGAGACGTGTCGCCTGGGTGGGCCCGGGAGTGATCAACCTCGACCTGTCGAGGCAGGCGGGCGCTCACGGTCTGCATTTCGCACCTGACCCGTCCTCGCAGGCAGCGTGCACCATCGGCGGCAACATCGCCAACAACTCGGGAGGCCCTCACTGCCTGGCGGAGGGAACGACCGTGAACCACGTCTTTGCGCTGGAGGTGGTCACCGGCGACGGCGAGGTCATCACCGTGGGCTCGGCCGCGCCCGACCCCCCCGGTCTCGACCTGCGCGGCATATTGGTCGGTTCCGAGGGGACGCTGGGGATCGTGACACGCGCCTTGGTCAAGCTGACCGAGAACCCTCCGGCAGTGCGCACGATCGTGACGACGTTCGGGTCCGTAGAGGAGGCGGCGGCGACGGTGTCGGGCATCATCGCCAGGGGGGTCGTGCCCGCCGCTCTGGAAATGATGGACCAGCGGATGACTCGAGCGGTCGAGAACTTCGTGCGCGCCGGCTTCGACACAGACGCCGCGGCCGTGCTGCTCGCAGAAGTAGCCGGCCACAAAGACGGGGTCGAAGCCGAACGAGCGATCGTCGAAGAGGTCGCCCGATCCAACAATGCCCTCGCGGTGACCGTTGCTCGCACCGCCGAGGAGCGGGAGTTGATGTGGCTGGGACGAAAATCTGCGTTCGGAGCCGTTGCCCAGATGGCGCCGGACTACTACCTCCACGACACCGTTGTCCCCCGGACTGCTCTGGTCGACGTCGTGCGGGAGGTATACGCCATCGCCGACCGACATGAGATCATGATGATGAACGTCTTCCACGCCGGCGACGGCAATCTCCATCCGTTGATGGCGTTCGACGCCAAGGAGCCTGGCATGCTCGACAAGGTCCGCCAGGCGGCGGAGGAGCTCGTCGAAGTGTGCGTCCGTCACGGCGGAGTGTTGTCGGGCGAGCACGGAGTCGGGTTGGAGAAGCGGGATCTCATGCCGCTGATGTTCACCCCCCACGACCTCGACGCACAGGCGCGGATACGAGAGGCCTTCGACCCCCAACAACGCCTCAACCCGGCCAAGATCCTCCCCGAAGGATCTCGCTGCTTCGACTTCGGGAGGCCCGTCCCAGACGGCGCTTGGATATGAGGTCGCTCAAAGCGGCCCATCCCAAGTTCGCCGAAGGCGTGCCCCGTCGGGCACCCGACCGATTTCCTGGCGCCGAAGTTGTGGTGCCCGGGTCGGTGGAGGACGTTGCCGAGATCCTCCGCTGGGCATCCGAGCAAGGGGCAATGGTGGTGCCGTGGGGAGGGGGTACCCAACAGGGGCTGGGGTTCTTGCCCGATCCGGACGTCGTCCTCGATATGAGTGGCCTCGCCGATGTTGTGGCGTGGGAGCCGGACGATCTCACCGTGGTGGTGGGGGCCGGCGCTCGCATCGCCGACCTCGAAGGAATGCTGAACGATCGGGGCCAGACCGCGCTCTTGTCAGAGCAGCCAGGGACGGGAACCGTCGGTGGCGCCGTCGCCACCGGGGTATCCGGGTACCGTCGGGGCCGCTACGGACCAACCCGCGACAGGCTCCTGGAGGTGACACTCGTCACCGGAGATGGTCGACTCGTGCGAGGCGGTGGGCGGGTAGTCAAGAACGTCACGGGCTACGACCTGCCCCGGCTCGCCACCGGGTCGATGGGCGCCCTGGGCGTGATCACTTCGGTGTGCCTCAAACTGTGGCCGTTGCCCGTCGCAACCGCGACCGTCGCGGTGGAAGACGCTGAAACCGCACGGCTGCGAACGTGGCGTCCGCTCGCTGCACTCAGCTCGCGCACAGCGTCGTGGCTGTATTTGGGCGGCACCCCCGACGAGATATCCGGCCAGGTCTCCCAGCTCGGTGGGTCGACCGCAGTGGAAGGTCTCCATTGGCCGGCGCCGCCGCAAGGCGAGACCACCTGGTCGTTGCGAGTTCCGGCCGATCTCTTGCCGGCCGCCATCGCCCAGATCCCCTCCGAGTGGGACTATGTCGCCCAGCATGGGGTGGGAGTGGCGATGGTGTCGGATCCGGGCGGCGACGTCGGTTCGGCGCGGCGGCTCCGAACTTGGGCCGAGGGCGTTGGTGGATCGCTGGTGCTCGTCGACGGATCTGGCACGGTGCGGAGTGAAATCGACCCCTGGGGGTCGCCTCCTCCCGCGGTCGACATTCAACGGCGGCTGGTGGCGCGCTTCGACCCAGATCGGGTCGTGAACCGCGGTCGCCTCCCGGGTGGTTTGTGATGGGGTGGGTGACGGAGTTCGCCCCCACCGACGCCGAACTGTCGTCGTGCGTCCAATGTGGTTTGTGTCTGCCGCACTGTCCGACGTTCCGGCTGACCGGCAAGGAAACTGCCTCCCCCCGAGGGAGGCTCTTGGCGATGAGCGCCGTGGCCGCCGGCTTGGTCGAAGTCGATCAGGCGTTTGCCGACATCATCGATCCTTGCCTGCAGTGCCGAGCGTGCGAAGCGGCTTGCCCTTCGATGGTTCCATTCGGGAGGGCCATGGAAGGGGCACGGGTAGAGCTGTTCGCGCAGCGAGCCACAATGGTCGCACGAGCGCGGCACCTGGTGGTCGGACGGCTACTCGACTGGCGCCCACTGGTGCGATGGGCCGCCCGGGCCGGGAATCTGATGAGCGACGGTCCGATGAGCCGGATCGTGCCGGCCCGCCTACGGGGAGGCGTCCGTGGCCTCCGGCGCGAGGCGGGAGGCCGGGGGGTAGACCGGATCACCTACCCGGCCCAGGGTCAGGTACGGGGCGCAGTGGCGCTGCTGAGCGGATGCGTGATGGACTCGTGGTTCAGTGACGTTCACCACGCATCCATCGCTTTGCTGACTGCCGCCGGATATGAGGTCAGCGTGCCCGACGGCCAGGCGTGTTGCGGTGCACTGGCCGCCCATGACGGCGACGCCGCCGATGCCTCCCGGCTGGCTTCCCGCAATGTCGCTGTCTTCGACGGCTTCGACCATGTCGTGGCTGACGCTGCAGGGTGCGCTGCCCATCTCAAGGACTACGGTCACTGGGCGGGAGAGGCAGGCGCCGGTCTTGCAGCCAGGGTGCGTGAAGTGACCGAGGTCATCGCGGCGGCGATCGAGGCGGGTGCATTACCCCGCCTGGGCGTGAATCGCGGGCCGGTGGCGGTTCAAGACCCGTGCCACAATCGGCACGCGCAACGCATCCTCGATGAGCCACGGGTTGTCCTTCGGGCGGCGGGCTACGACCCAGTCGACGTGGATCCAGCCGGGATGTGCTGCGGTGCGGCCGGCACCTACTCCATTTTGTACCCGGAGGCTTCATCTCAACTCGGACGGCGCAAGGCGGAAGAAGTCAGAGCCGTCGGATCGACTGTCGTGGCGTCCGCCAACCCGGGATGCGAGATGCAGCTTCGATCGCACCTCGGGGAGTCGTATCTGATCCGCCATCCGGTCGAGTTGTACTTCGAAGCGTGGGAGGCGGCCCGGTCCGCAACTGACGCCGCTGGTTAGGCTTCGTGTGTGGATGATGTGCTCGACCTCTCGGGTGAACAGGCTCAGCCAGTCCGCCCTCGGGCTCGGGACTATGTTGCGCTGCTCGGCCACGCCATCGCCAACGCAGCCGACATCGCTCTCCTGGTCACCGGCACCGCGTTGATCGCATTGGCCGCAGCCGTGGTCATCGATGGCTTCGACTTCGCCACCCTCAACCTCACCGACGGCACCGGCGCCATGTTCGGAAGCGCGATGGTGATCGGTGTGTTCGGGGCGTTCGCGCTCGGTGTGGCCGCCGAAGGGCCGATCGGGCACCGATCGTATGACTGGCGGTATTCGGGGGGCCCGGTCATCATGGCGCGCATGGTCGCCGTGTTGGCGATCTCGTTGCTGATGTTCCTGCTGGGCGGCTACCTGCCCGACATCTTGGACGGATTGCCGTTCGTGTTCGAGTTCGTGATCGAGATCGTGCGGAATGTCGGTTTGGCCGGGATGACATTCGTGCTCTTGATCGGGGTACCCGCTGCGGCCGGGCTTCGGTACTTCTACGGCGGCGAGCCTTGGGTCGAGGAGCTGGAACTGCCGCTGCTCTACGCCGTGTGGGTGATCGCCACGATGGTGCTCATGGGTTGAGTGCCCTCTCCCACAGCGCGGCACGCTCGAGCTCACAACCGATCCGGACGAGAGCATCGTCGAGAGCGTCGATCGCCGGGACGAAGAACCGCAAACCGGCGGCTCCTGCCGTCAGGGCGTGATCGAGCGTTGCTCGGACCAACCGGGAGAAGTCGTCCGGAGTCGCCATGAACCATTCGATGTCCAAGCGCTCATCCGGCCCCTCGGCGGTGAGTACCCATCCACTTGGGCAGTGCAGAAATGCGCCGTCTTGGGCGGAGTCGACGAGATCGTCGATGACCAGCCGGCGCCAAGACCAACCCCGTCCGAACAACCCACGGGCTCGCCGGTGGAGTTCGCCTGCAGCCCAAGCCAGGTAGGCGGGCTCGGCTTCGGCGCTGGCTGCTCGTTGGAGTCGTTCGGGGCCGGGCACCCTTCTTCCGCCGTTGCGCCTCGGGTTGGGATCGCCCGGCCCGATTTGGCGATGGGCCAGGTTCCACTGCGAGACGGCTCGATATCCCTCCTTGGCCACCTGGCGCTGCGCAGCCTCGTTCCAGTCTTCGATGAGCAGTCGGACCACCTGACCGCCTTGGCGTCCACCCCAGTCCATCAGAGCCCGGTTCAGAGCCCCGGCGATCCCTTGCCCGCGGTGCTCGGGGTGAACGCGGGCGGCGTGGAGCCACACCTCATGGTCACTGAGCATTCTCGCCCGGGCCAAGCCGACAGCCCGATCGTCGTCGTCGACGGCAACCAGCAGCTGTGAGTTGGGTGTTCCGAGCCAGGAGCTGAAGGCACCTGAGACGTAGTCGCCCCACGCAAACGTGTCCTGCGTGAACTCGGCAATTGCGTCGATGTCGCCGGCGGCGGCTTCACGCAGACGCATCGGAGGCTTCACATCCGGTCGGGGACCGTGATGCCGATGAGATCGAGCAGTAGCACGAGAGCACGGTGCGCCGCATCCAGGAGAGAGATCCACGAAGCCTGACGCGTCGAGTCCTTCTCGCTCAGGATGTGACATTCCTCGTAGAAACGGTTGACGGACACTGCGACGTCATAGGCAGCTTCGGTGAGATGGTTGGGTGCCCGGAGCGTGAATGCACGCTCGGTCATGTCGGGAAGGCGGAGCAATTCGAGCATGAGGCTCCGTTCGGAATCGTATACAGGGGCGAGTACCGGTCCCGGTGAGGCGCCGGCTGCCTTGTCGAGCACTCGGCGCGCGCGCACGGCCGCGTATTGCAAGTAGGGCCCGGTCTTGCCGCTGAACTCGGTGAACCTGCTCAGGTCGAAGACGTAGTTGGTCGACCGGTGATTGACCAGGTCACCGAACTTCAGCGCAGCGAGGCCGACCTGGGTGGCGATCTGCTGCCGCTCGTCTTCCGGATAGTCAGATGCCAGGTCGTTCTCCTCCAGCCGGAGGTGCGCCTGCTTTCTGACCATCTCGATCATGTCGCCAAGGCGAATCACTCCCCCACGACGGGTCTGGAATGGCTTTCCGTCGGGTCCGTTCATGGTGCCGAATCCGATGTGTTCCATCACCACCCCCGGCGGGACGAGGCCTGCCTTGACGGCGGTGCGGAACACCTGCTCGAAGTGCAGTGCCTGTCGCTGGTCGACGACGTACCACATCATGTCGGCGTTGAGTTCGTGGACGCGTAGGTCGATCGTGGCGACATCAGTCGACGTATACAGATACGCCCCGTTCGCCTTCGTGAGTAGGAGCGGGGGCATCGGTGCAGTATCAGTGGGCTCCTCGACGTCGACGACGACTGCCCCTTCACTCTCTCGGGCGATTCCTTTCTCGAGCAGTCGGTCGATGATCGGCTGTACACGGTCGTGCACCGTCGATTCGCCGTACCAGAGGTCGAAGTCCACACCGAGCGCGTGGAAGTCGGATCTCTGGCTGGCCTGTGACAGGTCGACGAAGTGCTGCCACAAGGCTCGATAGCCGGGTCGTCCTCGCTGCAGATCGACCGTGGCCTGCTGGACCCGCTCCATCAGCGACGGGTCGCTCGCGGCCGCTTGCGAAACGGCGGGGTAGAGCCGCTGCAGGTCTTCGAGCGTGACAGGCGGCTCGGTCGGATACGGACCGGTTGCCTCGGCGTCGAAGTAGGGGAGGTGGGGGTACTCGTCCTCGACCGCGACGAGCAGCATGCCCATTTGCGTACCCCAGTCACCGAAGTGGGCATCCGTCGTGACGCGGTGGCCGACGAACCTGGCGAGTCGCGCCAGGCTGTCCCCGATGATGGTCGCCCGCAAGTGGCCGACATGCATCGATTTCGCCACGTTGGGGCCGCCGTAGTCGACAACCAGGTCGAGAGGTGTATCCGTCGCATCCACTCCGAGGCGTGGGCTCGCCGCTGCCGACTGCACCATCGCTGCCAGGGCTTCGTCGAGGACGACGATGTTGATGAAACCGGGCCCGGCGATGGACATCTCGGCGATCAATCCGGCGGCGTCGACGTGGCCGATGACCTCCCCAGCCAAGTCACGAGGTGGTCGAGCGGCGGCTTTGGCTGCTGACAGCGCGCCGTTGCACTGGAACTGGCCGAGTTCGGGACGCTGGGCCGGTACCACCTCGCCGTGGTTTGGATCGAGACCGAGGCGGTCGAATGCCGCCTGAAAGCGGGATGTCAATACGGCGGTCAACGACATCGTTCAGAGGCTAGTCAGGGTGCGCTGTCGGCTTACCGTTCGTGCTTGCGCTCCTGGCGGTGGTCGGACGGATTCCGCTCCTCACCGGACATCGATCGAAGGTCGTCGAGGGCCGACTCGAGACGCATTCCCTTGAGCAGCGACTGCAGAGTGCGTGGAGGAATGAGGATCGTCGATGCCTTGTGGTGGAGGTACGTGCGGAGGCGGCGCTCGAAGCTCATGAGGTGACGGGTCCGATCTCTCGTTGCAGATTGGCAATGGCTCGGTGTAGTCGGCTCTTGACCGTGCCTTTCGGGATGCGTAGCGCACCGGCGATCTCGTCGAGCGACCAGTCCATGTAATACCGCAGTACCACCACCGAGCGATGCTTCTCGGCCAGGTTGGCGAGCGCACGCTCGAGTCCGGGCTCCACCTCGAACGACGATTCGGTTGCACTCTCGAGATACACGCTGGGGATCTCGCGCCGGGTGCGGCGGATCCGTGTTCGTGCCCAGTTGAGCCCGACTCGGTAGACCCAGCCGGTTGGGTTCTCGTACCCCTGGACCTGTTCCCAGCGCTGATAAGCCCGGGTGAAGGCTTCGTCGGTGGCTTCTATGCCAAGGTCGCGATTGCCCAGCGACAACACCAGCGACCGGGCGACGTGGTCCCGCTTGTCGCGGTAGAACGCTTCGAAGGCGGCGGTCGTGTCCGGCGCCGGCTGAGTCAGAGCAGCTCCCTCCATCAGGGGATCAACCGGCCAAGCGTCGGTTGGGTTCCATCATTCCGGGCAGCAAGGCTAACTGGGCTTTCAGCCGGACGGAACTCCGACATAGACAGAGGCGGCTTCGGGGAGAGCGTCGCCGATGAGGGTGTTGAAGACCACAAAACCGTCGCCGACGTGAAGGTCACCGAGCCAGCCGGGCAACCGGTTGTTGCCGTCGGCTTCGACCGACCACTCGACCTCGTCATCGCTGTACACGATCGCCAGCCGGCTGCTGAAGCCGCGATCGACGAATCGGTGGCTGTCCAAGCGTTTGGCTTGTTCGAACGTGATGGTCACCATCGGTTCCTCGGTCGTCGGGTGGAGGAACGTGACGGTGCCTGGCTCACCGAAGGTGTGCTTGACGAGCCGCTCATCGTAAATCGACAGGAGTTGCGCAATCTCCCGCCCGCCCCTACTGAGTGTCAGCCGTCCGTCGACCGTCCGATAGTCGATGTGGACGCCGTCCACGTCCATCTCGATGGTGTCGGAGGTGGGAGGGTCCCAGTCGGTGTCGGCGAACACAGCCATGACGCCACCAGGTCCGGCGGCCACCCGCACGTCGGTGAACGATCCATGGACGACGCCGGCCAGGTCCGGGGTGATCTGGCGCCATTGATCCAAATCCACGCTCGTCACCACATGAGCGACCGGAAATGCGCCACTCACTCCGATGACGCCTTCGCCGTACGCTTCGAGTCCGCTGACGAAACGGCTGGCAGAGATGGGGATGACGCCCCCATCGGCGTCGACCATCAGATAGCCCACGCTGGAATTCGCCGCCGGGATTGCCACGTCGCCGCTGGGAAGTCCCACGCCTGGCAGCCGCTCAGACGCGAGCGGGTCGTCTATCTGTTCCCAGATCAACATGTCCGACGACATCCAGAGGCTCCCGGTCTCGGCGCCGATCCGGGAGTCGTTGGCGGTGATGCCCAGCTCAGCGAGGGGAATCCGGTCGGCCGGTCCGCCGAACGGACCCAGAATGATCAGGTCGTCGCCATCGACGCGGGTGCCGTAGAGCTTGCCCATGGTCTGCGGGATCGGGTCGAGCGCATCGAGCAGGCGCTGTCGCCAGGCGATGTGCGGATCTTCGACGACGCCGATGACCGTGACACGTTCGGTCGATGCCTTGACCTCCAGCCATTCGGCCGTGTCGATCGGCGGGGCCTGATGCTCCTCCCATGAGAGGCCGTCCTCCGACGACCACAGTCGGGTTTTGGCAGGGAGGAGGAGATCGCGGTTGGGTTCGCGAGTGACCATCAGAATGCCGGGTCCCCCCTCAGTCGCCTGAGTCATGCGCCCGTTGGCTTCGAGCACGACGCCGTGGTCGGTCCAGCTTCGACCATCGCTGGTCGTCCACGCTTTGATACCGTCATCGGTGTCGGCGAAACCGACAGTGACGTCACCCGCCTGCACGAAGTCGGTGGCGAGGACTCCCGCCATAGGGGTGAGCATGAGCTGCTCGCGTCCCAAGAGCCGCGGTGTCCGGTCTTGTGCCACCGGACCGGGCTGGGTGAGAGGAGGAAGGGTCGCGGCCGGCGCTGCGTCGCCCAGTCGACCCAACTGGCCGGCGGCAACGACTGCGACCAGTGCCACCCCCAATGCGGCGACGATCCCTACGACCTTGGCAGTGGAGGTGGGGGCGCGCTGGGGCCGGGCCGGGATGGCCGGGAGGTTTGATGCCATGTCGGCGATGAGTTGGGCGTGTGCGTCGGCGTGGGGTGAGAGCGCAGCACCGACGGCCGCCCGACGGGATGGTGTCCAACCCAGATGGTTGACCAGCGCCACGTCGAGCCTCTGCTCGAGCGGCATCGCCGCGAAAGAACTGGCCGGGTCGAGGAGGCTGCTCTCAGGGGAGGGAGTCATCGAGCGAAACGCGCGGCGTAGCACCCAGTTCGTTGGATCGTCTTGTTCCGTGATGCGATCCCAGCGCGGCTCTATCTTGAAGAGCGCCTCGTCCACCGCAGCGGCCGCCGCGCCGAGATCGCCGCCAGTCAAGGTAAGGGTGCGGATCAGCTCATGCCGGTGCCGGTCGACGAACTCCTCGAAAGTCGATCCGGCCAGCAGGGTGATCTGGCCGTCCATGGCGCAACGCTACCCAGCCGGGAGCGCAATGCATCAGTAAGACAGAAGATCCTTGACTCGTTCGACGATGCCTGTTGCGGACGGAAGTACCTGTGACTCGAGGGATTCCGAGTAGGGGAAGGCGGGCACCTCGGGGGCGGCATAGCGCCGGACGGGAGCGTCGAGGTCCTCGAATGCCTTGTCGGCCAGCTGTGCGGCGATTTCGGCGCCGAAACCCATGAATTCGTTGTCCTCGTGAACGATGAGCGCACGCGAGGTCTTCTTGACGGATTCGGCGATCGTTGGCCAGTCGAGCGGGCGCAACGTCCGGAGGTCGATGATCTCCACGTCGATGCCATCGGACTCGAGGCTCTGGCCCGCTTCCTCCGCGAAGTGCGCCATGGCTCCGTAGGTGATGACGCTCACGGCAGAGCCGGAGCGACGGATTGCTGCGCGTCCCAGCGGCACCCGGTGCTCGCCTTCCGGATATGGTCCCTTGCGGAGCCGGTACAGCTTCTTCGGTTCGAGGAACATCACGGGGTCGGGGTCCTCCACGGCCGACATGAGTAGCCCTTTGACGTCGGCGGGGGTGGACGGCACCACGACTTTCAGCCCGGGTACATGCGTATAGAAGCCTTCGATCGACTGCGAGTGGTAGAGCGCCCCGTGGATGCCTCCGCCGTAGGGGGTCCGGATGACCATTGGAGTCGTCCAGCGTCCGTTGGACCGGTAGTGCACGCGGGCCACCTCCGACACGATCTGATCGAAGGCCGGGTGGATGTAGTCGGCGAACTGAATCTCGGGCACAGGACGCTTGCCCGCCGCTGCCATCCCCAGTGCCGCTCCGATGATGAGCGATTCCGACAACGGAGTGTTGAAGCAGCGATGGTGGCCGAAACGGTCGGTCAGTTTGACGGTTGCTTTGAAGACCCCGCCTTTGGGGTCGGCGACGTCCTCGCCGAATACCACGACATCGTCGTAGAGGTCCATCACGTCGTGAAGGGCCTGGTTGATGGCGGTGATCATGTTGACTGTCTTGCCGGTCGGTTCGGGCTCGGGCCCGGTCACGGCGTCCTTCGGCTCGATCGGGTTGGCGTAGACGTGGGTATAGGGGTCGGTCGGGTCGGGGGACGATTCGGCCTTCTCGACTGCAAGCACGAGCTCGCGGCGGATGGAGGACTCCATCTCTTCCTCGAGCAACTCGGGAAGGAGACGGCGTTCGATGAGGTATTGCTTGAGAATGGCGAGCGGATCTTTTCTGCGCCACATCTCGACTTCTTCACGGGTTCGGTACAAGCGGTCGTCGTCGTCGGACGTGTGGGCGTAGTAGCGATACGTGCGTGCCTCGATGAGGGTGGGGCCGCCGCCGTTGCGCGCTCGTTCGGCAGCTTCGCGCACGGTTCGATAGACCACGAGGGGGTCGTTGCCGTCGATCTCGACGCCGACGACTCCATAGCCCACTGCGCGGGCGGCGATCGATCCGCCGACCTCTTCGCTGGATGGAACTGAGATGGCGTACTGGTTGTTCTCGATGATGGTGATGAGGGGGAGGTTCTGTACGGCGGCAAAGTTCATGGTCTCGTGCCAGTCGCCTTCAGAGGTCGAGCCTTCTCCTCCGTAGACGACCACCACTCCACCCGTCGCGTCGACCTTGGCGGCGTGAGCGATCCCGGCCGCGTGGGGGAACTGGGTGGCGATCGCCGATGAATGTGTGAACACGCGTCGGTCCGGGTCGGACCAGTGGTTGGGGAGCTGGCGCCCGCCGGAGGTGGGATCCTCTGCTTTGGAGAAGACGCCGAGAAAAACCTCGTAGGGGGTCATGTTCCACGCCAGCGCGACGCCCATGTCGCGGTAGTAGGGGAGCACCCAGTCGCGGTCGGGGTCGAGAGCCATCGCCGAAGCGACCTGGGTTGCCTCGTGACCGGAGGCGGAGACGACGAAGGCAGCACGGCCTTGCCGGTTCAGGGCCCACATGCGGTCGTCGACTCTTCGGGTGAGGAGCATCAGCCGGTACATTTCGACGATCTGCTCGTCGCTGAGGCCGACGTTGAGGTGATCGTCCGCCATGTCGGGGAAGCGGACGTGGGTAGCCGGGTCGATCACGCTGGTCATCGAACCGACCACGTAGGAAGCGGCTGGCGGGTGATGGTGGCCCGCCGCTCGCTACCAGAGGAAGACAGGCTCATGGTGGAGCCTCCTTTCCTGGTCGAGTGCACTTGTGAAGCCAGGTTACTAGGTGTCGGTTGGTCGACCTTGCGCGCGGTGCACTATCTGCGGCGGCTCGGACTCACTGGCCGGTTCGTGGAGCCCACTACGAGGTCATCCACGAGGTCGTCTCGGCCTTGCGGCGCATGATCGGTGGTCGCCTACCATGGGAGGCGATGATCAAGACGGCCTATCTTCGCGTCTACATCCCCGAGCACATGGCCACGATGTCCGTCGCCAAGCTCCCCGCAGCAGGACCTGACCGCCTCGTGACGAGGTCGGGCCCGTTCGGGCTGCGTGAGGAGTCGATGCGCAACGATGCCCTCGTCATCGAGCACGACGGCGAGATCTACATTTGTCCGCGACGTCCGAAGCTCCGACTCCTGGAGGGCGTGCTGGCGTTTCGGAACGCGTTCGGCGAAGTCGGCGGCTCGGCGATCGTCCCCGAGTCGGTGGCGCAGCGGGCAGCAGCCGAGCTGAACCGTCTGCGTGACGCCGAACCCGAGCAGCGGTCGCACATCTTGACTGCCGCTTGGTATGTTCCGCTGCGTTGGTTTGCTGCGTTCGACCCGAGTGAGCGGTCGTACGACACCGATCCGCCGTCGGTGGTGTTTCGCACACCTGTGTTCCGAGCTTTGCGCCGCCTGCGGTCGGCGCTGCACGTCTTACGAGCGGTGGACATGGACGAGTCGGTGGTCGATGAGCTGGCAGAGCTGGTGGATTGGCTGGCGGCGTTTCCCCGGCACGCCCTGGTGGAGCTGGACTACGGCACGGTGGCGACGAACTTCGACCCGTGGGATCTGGCCGACGAGAACACGGTCGAGCATGTCCGGCAGTCGCTCGATGCGCTGCGGTTGGGGGATTGGGAACGGGCCGGGCTCGGCTACCAGCACGCGGTCGAGCCGTGGGCGCAGTGGATGTTCCTCTCCAACGCCAATTGAAACCGATCAGCCCTTCCGCGAGTCTGTCTCTTGCGAAACCCATAGGAGGTACACATGCTCAACATCATCGGTTTTCTCGTGGTCGGTCTCGTCGCCGGGGCGCTCGCCCGACTGCTCGTTCCTGGTGAGGACAAGATGAGCATCGGTGCGACGCTGGCGCTCGGTGTGATCGGCTCGTTCGTCGGCGGCCTGCTGCTCGTGATCTTCACGGGCCGCGAGTTCGGCGACTTCCAGACCACCGGCCTGATCGGATCAGTGATCGGTGGCATCGTCGCGTTGCTGGTGTACCGATTCATGAAGTCGCGGGCCTGAGCGCTGGACTGTCGGCCTCGGCGGTGTCGTATACTGCCGATGCGTCACGGCCTTGACGGAGACCCTGGTGGTGTCGGTATCCTGTCGGGTCACCGTCTCGCCCGGATGGAGCGCCTGGCGGCGCGTCTGTCAGGGACGTATGCCTTGGGGGCGTGGTGAAGCCTGGAGTTCACGCCGGCCTGTCAAGCCGGAGGTCGCGGGTTCAAATCCCGTCGTCCCCGCCAATAGCGGTCCCTCGGGACCGCTGTTTGGCTGGCCAGGTAGCTCAGTTGGCAGAGCGGCGGTCTGAAAAACCGTAGGTCGGCAGTTCGATTCTGCCCCTGGCCACATCGAGATAAGCCCCGGCCGAAGGCTGGGGCGTTCTCGATTGTGTGGAGCATCGAACTGCCGATGTGTCGGCCCTGCCGGAGCGGAGCGAGGGCAGGCTTCGATCTCTGCCCCTGGCCACATCGAGATGAGCCCCGGCCGAAGGTTGGGGCGTTCTCGATTGTGTGGAGCATCGAACTGCCGAACCTTGGGTCAGCGCGGCTCGTGCAGCGCCCGAGCCGATTCGATCTCTGCCCCTGGCCACATCGAGATGAGCCCACCGGCCGAAGGCTGGGGCGTTCTCGATTGTGTGGAGCATCGAACTGCCGACCCTTGGGTCAGCGTGGCTCGTGCAGCGCCCGAGCCGATTCGATCTCTG
>JBFHAT010000050.1:0-17673 GCA_041586155.1 Acidimicrobiia bacterium | reverse complement strand
CGGCACAACGCCGCCACCCCCTCTCCTGCGTCCGGTTCGGTTCGCATGCCGCTCGCAGTCTTCGCCCTCGCTGTTCGCCGGTCTACTCTCGGCCGACCCAACGACAGACGGTAAACCTCAGGCGGCCATCGCGGCTGTGTATGGGTGTGTACGCGAGGAAGGTCGAATCGATGGACTGGAACGACCCGAGCCGGCCGGTGGTCCGGGCGGCCGAGCCGTTCGCAGAGTTCTACCGACGGGAGTTTCCCAAGATGGTGACGCTGGCCGTTGCCGTCTCCGGAAGCAGGATCGCCGCCGAGGACATCGCCCAAGAGGCGATGGTCGAAGCGAGCCGGCGCTGGAATGTCGTAGGGACCTACGACAAACCCGGGGCGTGGGTCCGAAAAGTGACGATCCAGAAGGCGAGCAAGACCGTGCGCAGAATACGGGTCGAAACCGCCGCCCTCCTGAAGATGAACACCGCCGCTGCCATCCCCGCGGGCCCACCCGACGTCGAGGAAGTGTTCGCCGCCATCCGGCGGCTGCCGACCCGGCAGCGAGCTGCCGTCACGCTCCACTATGTCGACGGGTACCCCGTCGCCGAAGTGGCGCAGATCCTCGGGTGCGCCGAAGGCACTGCAAAGGCGCACCTGCACAAGGCACGGAGCGCATTGGCCAAGGCGCTGCGAGAGGAGGATCAGAGCCAATGAAGCTCGACGGCCGACTCGGACATGCCTTCTCTGATTTGGAGATGCGCGTGAATCAACAACTCGAAACCAAGCGTCCCGTCGTGCCGGTCCCTGCGGGCCCGCAACGAAGCTGGAGGCGATATGCCGGACCGGTCCTAGCGGCCGCGGTCGTCGGCGCCGCCGTGGTCGTGGGCACCTGGCTGTTCCAGCCTCCCGGTGACAGTGTCGAGCCCGCTTCGTCCACCAGCCCGACAATTCCCACAGGCATCGAATCAAGCCCCACGACGGTGCCCGGGACAGGCCCATCTTCGATCGACGGGCAGGACGGGTTGCCCGCGATTGACACAGCGGTCGTGATCACAGCCGGGCCGGACGGCGTAGTTGCCCACGATTGGAATCGGTCGATCACCCTCGTAGCGCAGCCTGCTGTCGCTGCTCACTCGGATCTGGCGGGCGGAGTCGTCTATGTGCTCGAGAGCGAACCGCAGACGCTGAGGCACTGGCGAGCCGGCGCCGCCGACTCGGTCACTCCGCTGACCGTTGCAGTGGACGAGTCGCTGGAGCTGCTCGGCACCTACCAGTGGGGCAGCTCGGTGGTAGCGGCATACACCACGACGACCGGCCAAGAGGACTCCCGGCTCGAGCAGCTCAACCTGATCGACCTCGCCTCGGGGACGGTCACGCTGCTCGACGAACCTGGCGGCGGGGAGACCGGCTTGATGAGTCTGTCGCTCAGTGGCGACACTTGGGTGATCCAGGCGGGCGGAGAAGGCATCATGTTCACCCGGGGGGTTGTATCGGGAAGGGGCGAGGTGCCTCTTGCCGGCGTACCCCAAGTCGAGTGCGCCATCAGCGGTGGCACGTCTCCACGCTGCCACTGGTACACCAGCATCACCAGCGATGGACGACGCTACGTGTCGATTCTGTGGAACGGCGACCAGAACGATCCGGCTGACCTGGTCGTCACGAACGCCGCAACAGGTGAGGAAGAGCGCCGCATCGCCCTCGAACCGTTCCTGCCGATCGGGCTCGATGTGTCCGCCTACCCACAAGTCGTGATCAACACCCTCGATCTAGCAACCGGACAGTCGGGAGTGGCTCTCGCCGGCAACATCGAGGAGTCGGACCCGCCTCTGGCGCCGGTGCCGCTTGCCGGTCAGGCGTCGGGCAGGAGCAGGTGACCAGCCGCGCCGCCCGTGGGTCACGCTCCGGCGGATCTTCAGATGCGCACCCCGGAACGAAGATGACAGGCCACCAGATGCTCGGCCGTCGCGCCCTCCAGCACGCAAGCCCGCTCGGTCACGGGGTGTGAAGAAAAGGTGCAGCCTCTCGCTCAGGGCGCGAGATCCCGACCGATGTCCGAGAAGAGGGTGAACTCGGCCAGAAATGTCATGTCCACCGAGCCCGTCGCACCCGCCCGGTGTTTGGCGACGATCACTTCGGCCTTCCCCTTGGAGTCCATGTCCTCGGGGTAGTAATACTCGTGGCGATAGATGAACATGACGATGTCGGCGTCCTGCTCGATCGCGCCCGACTCACGCAGGTCACCGAGCCGGGGACGCTTGTCTTCCCTCGCTTCGAGGCTGCGGTTCAGCTGGGACACGGCCAGGATCGGCACGTGCAATTCGCGGGCCAGTGTCTTCAGGTTGCGACTGATCTCTGCGATCTCCTGTTGACGGTTCTCCCTCAACCTCCCCTGCATCAGCTGTAGGTAGTCGATGACGACCAGATCGAGCCCGCGCTGGCGTTTGAGGCGGCGGCATTTCGCCCGGATATCGGTCAAGGTGATATTGGAGGCATCGTCGACATACACGGGCGCCTCGAACAGCTTCCCGGCCGCCCGCACGACGTTCTGCCACTCCCGAGGGTCGAGCTGACCGGAGCGGAGCTTCATCGAATCCACCCTTCCGACCGAGCACAAGAGCCGCTGGATGATCTCGTCCTTGTCCATCTCCATGGAGAAGATGGCCACCACCCCACCCCGCATCGCCACGTTGCAGGCGATGTTGGAGGCAAGCGCCGACTTGCCCATCGCTGGACGGGCGGCGACCACCACCAGGTTCGCAGGATGCAGACCCGACAGCTTGCGATCGAGGTCACGGAATCCAGTTGCCAGGCCGGTGATCTCCGACGTGTTGGCGCCCAACTCCTCGATGGTCTCGATCGCTCTGTCGATGTGGTCGGAGATGGCGATCAGCCCGTCGCCGATCTTGCGTTCGGCCACCCGATAGACGGCCTGCTCGGCCTCGTCGACGACGGTGTCGATCTCTTCGTCGACCTGGAACGCCCAGTCGGTCACCACCGCGCCGGCCGACAACAGCCTCCGCCGCAGCGCATTCTCTTCGACGATCTCTGCGTAGTACTCCACCCGGCTCGCCACGGGAACCGCGTCCATCAGCTCCGTGACGAAGCGGACACCGCCGATCTTCTCCAGCTCCGCTTTGCGGCGCAGCTGGTCGGTGACCGTGACGGCGTCGATCGGCTGGTTGGCGTCGAAGAGCTCGCGGATAGCCTCGTAGATCGACTGATGGGACGGGACGTAGAAGTCGCCCGGCTCGAGCTTGTCGAGCACGAGGTTGGCCGCGTCTTTCGAGATGAGGATCGCTCCCAGGACGCTCTCCTCGGCCTCGACGCTGTGCGGAGGCGTGCGCAGCCCCGAGCCGCGACCCCCTCGCGAGCCGTTGCCGCCGGCCGACGGCGCGTACGACTCGAGAGGGGGTTCGCTACGGCTCTCGGTGGTCATCTCCTACGCAGGGATGATGTCGAGGGTCAACGAGAATTGGACGTCAGCATGGAGCCTGACCGGAACCTCGTGCAGCCCGATGTCCTTGATGGGGCGTTCGAGCATGATCGCCTTGCGATCGAGCTCGACACCGGTGAACCGCATCACACCCTCGGCGATGTCCCCCGCCCCGATCGAGCCGAACAGCTTCCCCTCATCGCCCGCTTGGGCTGCGATGACCACCCTGCTGCCGGTGAGGTTGGAGGCGATGGCCTCGGCTTCGGCGCGTGCCTTGCGGGCGGCTTCCTCCCTCGCCTCCTTGAGGGCGTTGGCGTGCTTGAGCGCACCGGAGGTCGCCTTGATCGCCAAGTTGCGCGGAAGCAGATAATTGCGCCCGTAACCGTCAGCGACATCGACGATGTCGCCCTCGGTCCCGAGGCCTTCCACTGAGGAGGTGAGAATCAGCTTCATCGGTTGATGTATGGCAGGAGTGCCATTTCCCGCGCGTTCTTGATGGCGACGGCCACTTCGCGCTGGTGCTGGGCGCAGTTACCCGTCACCCGCTGCGAGCGGATCTTTGCCCGGTCTGACATGTAGCGCCGCAGCACCGCGACGTCCTTGTAATCGATGTACTCGACCTTGTCCTTGCAGAACTGGCAGACCTTCTTCTTGCGGTTGCGACCCATTTCGGGACGCCGTCGAGAGCCTTGTCGTTTGGCCATTGGTCTTCTCCTAGAAGGGGGCTTCGTCGGGCCCGTAGTCGTCGCGGGCGACAGGGGCGGCAGGGATCGTCGCGCCGCCTCCGAAATCACCGCCGGTGCGGGCGGTCTTGGTCACCGCAGCGGTCGCCCACCGCAGGCTGGGACCGACCTCGTCGATGCGGATCTCGACCACTGAGCGCTTCTCGCCCTCTTTGGTCTCCCAGCTCCGTTGCTCGAGCGATCCCGTGACGATGACGCGCATCCCCTTCTGGAGGGATTCGGATGCATTCTCAGCTGCCTCGCGCCACATCGTTCCACCGAAGAATCCCGTTTCCTCCTGCCATTCGCCGGACTGGTCCCGCCAGCGGCGATTGACAGCCACCCTGATGCGGGTCATCGGCACTCCGGATTGGGTGTAACGCAGCTCGGGCTCGTCAACCAGGTTGCCGATGATCGTTACTGTGTTGGTCATTCTCTACTCTCCTGGGGCTTTCGCGTCTCACCATGAACCGATGGTGTGACAAAATCCGGTTACTGGTCGGCGAGCCGCATCACCTTGTGTCGCACGACGGCGTCGGACAGTCCGAGGGCCCTGTCCAGGAGGTCCACAGGCTCGTGCTCGTCGCAGTCGAACGTGACGACCGCGTAATGCCCCTCGTTGATGTGGTCGATCTCGTAGGCGAAACGCCGTTTCCCCCAGAGGTCGGTCTCGACGACATTCGCCCCTCGTGTTTCGACCAGCGCTTCGATCTCTTTCACCTTGGCCTGAACGTCTGCCTCTTGCAGCTCAGGTCGGTGAATGACCATGACTTCGTATCTCCGCATTGAATCCTCCTTTGGACATCCGTATCGGAAGGCCCTCGATGAGAGCAGGACATGCACGACCCACTTGCGGACGGGGAGGTGCGGATCCGCAGTGTAACCGGCCACCACAACGTTCACCAGGCGGACGGCTGCTTGGATTTCGCGCCATCGATGGCAGCGACCACTTGGGCGGCCCTCGACGTCAGGCGTGCGATCGGAGGAGCCAGCGCTCGGTGTGCTCCACGGACGTTCCAGGATCGAGATCGACGAGCGGTCCGACGGTCTCGAGCTCGACAAATGCGCCGGTGGCATAGATCTGAGCCGTTGCCCCCAGGTCGACCTGGGTGCGAGTGCGAGCTGTGGCCGACTTGGTGAAGTGCCACCCGTCGATCAGGTACTCGAGGTCGCCCTCGGGCGCCACCGAGCCGAGCTTCGTGGGGGTCGTTCGACCCGGCATGAAGCGAACCGATTCTTCGCCCACCGAGATCAGGGGGTCGTCGAGTGTCGCGTAGGGCCAGAGCACCAGACTCCTGTCGGCCTGCAGCCCATGCTCATCGCTTCCCGACCGCAAGGGGAGGACGGCGATTCCGCCCGGTCGGAGCTGGGTGATTGCCCACGCCGCCAGGCGCAATCGATCAGCACCTCCGTTCACCAGCCGGTGGCGAACCGACATCCCGCCCTCGTCGAGCTCGATTGCGATCTCCTTGGCGACCGGCCCATTCGCAGCACGGACCGAGATCCGATCGCCGCCCCCCTCCACTGTCACCGGCCCATCGTCGGGTTCGTATGTGACCGCGGGCAACTCCGGTGCCACCCACAACCGATGACCACCGCGGAACCGATAAACCCGCCCGTCGCCAACGGGGATGTGCTCGTCCGGTAACTCGGCAAGCACGTTTCGGCCGCCCCGAACCCGGAATCCCATGATGCGGGGACCCACCTCCGTCGCCAATGCGGCTTCGAGCCGGCCCCGCCCCACCCATGTGACCGCCACTCCGGCGATCTGGTCGGTCACGGAACCAGCACGGCGCCGTCAGGCAGATCCGCAAGCGCACCGGCAGGACGCTCCAGCGCATATAGGTACGGGGCACCGGGCCGGTACCTGTCACATTCGGCATCCGGCGTCTCCGGGGGGCAGGGGACCATCTCGAGAACCTGGACCAGGCGTCCTTGTTCATCGAAGAAGCCGATGTCGAGCGGCACGAGTGTGTCTCGCATCCAGAAGGCACCGGTCGTCGGCTCGTCGAAGACGAAGAGCATGCCGTCGATGTCGCCGAACCGTTCGACGTTCATGAGACCGCGCGCCCGAGCGCCGGACGAGTCGGCGACCGCAACCAGCAGCTCTTCCCCGGCCACATCGATGGGCCGCACCTCGAACCCGACGATGTCGCCGGTGTCGATCGGCGCGATGGATGTCCCCGTGGTCGACGGGGCAGCCGTCGCGGCGGGAACGGTCATCGGCGCGGTCGTGGGGGCGGCACCAACCGCCTGCGGCCTCGACACGGCCGTGAGGTTGTCGCTGGCCGAGCCGCCGCAGGCGACGGTCGCTACCAGGACATGGGCCAGGAAACGTCTCGTTGCCGGTCCTCCTCGAGCGCCCGCACGGTTTCATCCGACATGTGATACGTCTCTTCTTCGCTGGGAAACGAACCCGCCTGGACATCGGCGAAGAACGCCTGCAGTGCCTCGACGGCTTGGTCTTTGAGTTCGGCATATTGCCGGACGAACTTCGGCAGTCGACCACTGTGCAGCCCGAGGACGTCGTGGAACACCAGGACTTGGCCGTCGGTGGCGCGTCCCGCTCCGATCCCGATCGTGGGGACGCTCACCTCTTCGGTGATCATCGCCGCCAGGGTGTCGGGGATGCCTTCGAGGACGATGGCGAAGACGCCGGTCTCGTCCAATGCGACCGCATCGGAAATCAGCGTCCGGGCGTCTTCGGCTGCGCGCCCTTGAACCTTGTAGCCGCCCATGGCGTGAACGGATTGCGGGGTGAGGCCGACATGACCCATGACCGGGATCTCCGTAGCGAGGATGGCAGTGATCACCTCCACCCGGTTGCGGCCTCCCTCCAGCTTGACGGCCTCGGCGCCGCCTTCGCGCACCAGGCGCGCTGCGTTCCGAACAGAGTCCTCCACGGTGACGTGGTAGCTCATCCACGGCATGTCGCCGACGATGAGCGAGCGCGGGTTGGCTCGTGACACCGCTGCGGTGTGATGAATCATGACGGGGATGTCGACCTTGAGCGTGTGATCGAAACCCAACACGGTGTTGGCCACAGAGTCGCCCACGAGGATGATGTCCGCCCCCGCTTCCGATGCGATCGCCGCCCCCGGTGCGTCATACGCCGTGACCATCGTGATCTTGCGTTCGCCTTTGAGCGCTTTGACGGCCGGCGCCGTCATCTTCTTGGGCAGATCACTCATGCGATTCCTCTCGTGCCGAGGTGGTGGGCGCGAGCCTCAGATTAGCGGGACGGCTCAGTTGCCCTCGGGCCGGGTCGGCGACGACCCGAGCACGATGCCGCGTAGCTCGGCAACTTCAGCTTTCAGGTCATCGAGCTCCCTCAACACGTCGCGACCGGGCGACCCCGGAGTCACCTCTGCCTCGACGACAGTGTCGGAGACGTGAAGCTCGCGATCGGCGCGCAACAGCGTCGCATAGCGGGCCTCTTTCTGGCCCGGCTGGCGGTCCAGGAGCACCACCAGCGGATGGTCGCGGTGCATCATCGCTGCGAGGGCGCCGGCCACATCGTCCAGGTCGGCGAAGGAGCAATAGCGCTCCGTGCGGCTGCGGAGCTCCCCGAGCGTTTGAGGGCCGCGCAACAGCAGGACCGCCAGCAGCGCCTTTTGGCGCCGATCAACCTCCAACGGCGCGTCGACGACCTCCATGTGTTTCATGGCCCGTTCGCCCGACCGGCGCACCGTCTTCCCAAGGTCGCGGGTACGCAGGCCGTTCATCGCGTCGATCACCGCACCCTCGTCGTAGGTGACGACGGGCTCCCGGTTCGACGACTGGTTGCAGGCCGCTAGTAGCGAGTTGGTCGTCAACGGATAGTGGTCGGGCGTGGTCATGTGCTTCTCGATCAGCGCACCGAGCACCCGGCACTCCGCTTCGGTCAGTTCCATCGGCGAGACGCTAGTGGACGCCCAGATCGTTCACGAGCG
The DNA here is from genome assembly GCA_041586155.1 of Acidimicrobiia bacterium. GTDB lineage: Bacteria > Actinomycetota > Acidimicrobiia > Spongiisociales > JAENVV01 > JBFGJH01. Next base: position 9,611 of record JBFHAT010000050.1, on the reverse strand, counting down.
GAGCAGGCGCAGCACCTCGGCTGCCCGTTCCACCGTGTCGGTCGTGATGGGGTCCAGCACGAGTTGGAGATGATCGACGCCGGCCCGCTCCCAACGCCGCAACTCGTCGGCGATCTGAGCAGCGCTGCCGGTGACCGGTCGCACCGGAGCTCGCCGCTCATATGCCGTCTGCCGGCCCGCTCCCGACTCGAATTGGACGAGGGCCGCACCGGTCTTGGTCACGTCGGCCGGATCGCGGCCGGCGCGGCTCAGCGCCTCGTCCACCGCTGCGTGAATGGGCGCCAGGTCGTTGGGTTCATTGGCGTGCCATGCGTACCAGCTGTTCCACCAATCGATGTGCGGCGCAGCGATCGCCAGCATACGTTCGCCTTTCGATCCCAGCATCAACGGGGGACCACCGGCCCGAGCCGAAGGAGGGAGGAGCACGGAGTCGGTGACCTCGTAGTAGCGGCCCGAGAAGGTGACGGTCTCGCCGGCCACCAGCCGGCGGATGATCGCGAAGGCTTCTTCGAACCTGCTGACCCTGCGGTCGTAGGGAAACCCGAACGCGTCGTATTCGACACGGTTCCACCCGGCCCCCAAGCCCAGTACCAAACGTCCGGAGCTGATCTCGTCGACCGTGGCCGCCATCTTGGCGAGCATGGCGGGAGCGTGAAAGGAGGTCGAGGCAACCAGTGGCCCGATCAGGACGCGGTCGGTGATCGCGGCGATCGCCGCCAGCTGCGTCCAAGCTTCCCATGGGCCCAGGGGACCACGATCGTCGGAGTAGAGGAGGTGGTCTCCCACCCATATCGAGTCGAAGCCGGCTTGCTCGATGAGGCGGGCCAGCGCCGCCTGGTTGTCCCAGCGGCTCTCGTATTCGACTTCCGGTAGCTGAACCCCAACCGCGAGCGTCAAGGGGCCGCCTCGAATGCGCTGAGACCGGTGATGGCCTGTCCGAGGATGAGGGTGTGGATCTCGTGAGTGCCCTCGTACGTGTAGACGGACTCGAGATTGTTCATGTGCCGGATCACCGGGTACTCGAGGGTCACGCCGTTGGCGCCCAGGACCGACCGTGCTTCTCGGGCGACCTCCAGTGCAGAGCGGACGTTCATCAGCTTGCCGAGACTGACCTGCTCGGGCTGGATGCGTCCTTCGTCTTTGAGGCGCCCTAGGCGGAGCGCGACCTGCAGACCGGACTCGATCTTGGTGAGCATCTCCACCAACTTCTGCTGGGTCAGTTGGAACGCCCCGATGGGGGATCCGAACTGGACCCGCTCCTTCGAGTAGGACAGCGCCGCTTCGTAACAAGCTCGCGCCGCGCCGAGCGCTCCCCAGGCGATCCCATATCGGGCCTCAGACAGGCAGCTGAGTGGCCCTTTCATGCCCACCACTCCAGGCAGCATCGCCGCTCCGGGGAGACGAACATCGTCGAGCACCAGCTCCGACGTGACCGACGCCCGCAATGACAGCTTCTTGTGAATCAGGTTGGTCGAGAAACCAGGCGTGTCGGTGGGGACGACGAATCCGCGAATGCCATCGGGCGCCTTGGCCCATATGATCGCGACGTCGGCGATGCTTCCGTTGGTGATCCACATCTTTCGACCGTTCAGCACCCAGCCGTCACCGTCGGGACGAGCCGTCGTCTGCATCGACCCGGGATCGGAGCCGGAGTCGGGCTCGGTGAGTCCGAAGCAGCCGATTGCCTCGCCGGCGGCCATGGGCGGCAGCCAGGTCTCCTTCTGTTCCTCGGAGCCGAACTTCCAGATCGGGAACATGGCCAGGGAGCCCTGAACGGAGACGAACGAGCGGAGACCGCTGTCGCCGGCCTCCAGCTCGAGGCAGGCGACGCCGTAGGCGACGGCGCTGGTCCCGGCGCAGCCATAGCCTTCGAGGTGCATGCCCAACAGGCCCATCGCACCGACTTTCTTGGCAACGTCATCCGCCGGAAACTCGCCAAGCTCGAACCAGTCGCCAACCACGGGCACGATTTCGGCGGCCACATAACGGCGCACGGTGTCTTGGATCAGCCGCTCCTCATCGGAGAGCTGGGAACGCAGGTCGAGGATGTCATGTGGGTCGACGGGCATGGATGAGATGTTACGTAGGCGGGGCTCGGCCGGCTAGCCGAGCGCCGGTTTGCCTGCCAGGACGTTCTCGAGCATTCCCGACACCATCTCCATCATCGAATAGACACGGGCCTCGTCGAATGTGTCCGGGTCGAGCTTGTCCATCAGGGCGAGTCCGAGAAACAGCGCAGAGATGCCCACCGCCATGTCGGAAATCGGCATGAACGGCTTCAGGGGGGAGGTCTCGAACGCTCGGTCGAGTGCCGTCGCCACGAGGTCGATCCAGGGTCGGAACGTGTCCATGATCTGCGGTCCGAGCTCTTCATCGAAAGCGGCGGCCGCCATGAGCTGGGTCACCACCGCCACCGAACCGTCATCGATGTCCTCGGCGTGCAGCTCCGCCGCGACGCGGACCAGCTCACCGAGGTCGGTGACGCCCACGATTCGCTCCCGATACTTCTCCACCTGTCGCCGTGACACTTCCTTGGCGGCGGCGGCGAGAAGCTGATTCACCCCCCCAAAGTGATAGAAGATGAGCGCCTGGTTGAAGTCGCCTTCCCGAGCGATCGCGCGAGCGGAGGTGTTCTTGATTCCCTCTTTCTTGAGGGTTTCGTAGGCCGCGTGCATGATCTTTTCGCGGGTCGACACGGCCTGCTCCGATGAGGTGGATTGCGACATGTTCCTCTTTGATCGTCTGCTCAAACCGTAACGCAACCGGCCGATAAGTCAACCTGAGAGCCTGCCGGACACCGCCTGCAAACGCCTTTTCAGAGTCGATCAGCGAGCCACGCCATGTCGGCCCGGTGAGCGTCGGCGCCGCCGGGCGTCTCGAGGATGACCGGGGCACCCGCCTGGCGTACCACTTCGACCAGTAGCACCTCGTCGATCTCGCCCCGACCGAGACCGGCGTGGCGGTCACGCCTGCTGTCGAACGGGTCCTTGGAGTCGTTGCAGTGGACGAGATCGATGCGCCCCGTCGCAGCCAGGACGCGCTCGACGAGGCCATCGAACTGCTGGCCAGCGGCCCAGGCGTGACAGGTGTCCAGACAGAACCCCGGTCCGAGATCGCCGATCTCGTCCCAAAGCCGCCCCACCACCTCGATCTCCCGTCCCATGGCGACGTCGCCGCCTGCCGTGTTCTCGATCAGGATCGGAACGGTGGTATCGGTCTGTTCCAATGCCTTGCGCCAACGTACGAATCCCTCTCGCTCGTCGTCGTCGTCACCGGTCATGTGACCGGCATGAACCACCACACCTGCTGCCCCGATCGAAGCCGCGGCGTCGCAACTCTGTTGGAGGATCTTGCGACTCGGGATCCGAACCCGGTTGTTGCCGGCAACCACATTGATCAGATAGGGAGCGTGGACGTAGATGTCGACGTCGGCGGCGGCGAGCGAGTCGGCGTCGGGCCGAGGTGGAGGCTTCTTCCACGACTGCGGGTCGCCCAAGAACACCTGCACGAGGTCGGTGCCTCGTGCCTCAGCTGCGGCGAGCGGATCGTCTCGTCCCACGTGCGCGCCGATTCGGATCATGGCTCCACCGACCATCCGCGGTCGGACTCCGACCTGGCGGGACTGAGTGCAGCGCGCCGAATGGTGGCAACTTGTGAGATCACTTCGTCGAGCGGGACGTCCCAGTTGGCGGCGTCCAACGCCAACGTGTGCTCGGCGACCCACCGCGCCCCCCACGGATGGTCGGTCAATTCACCTCGTTTCACGACGGCAACGGCCAGCGCGGGGATCTCGAGCCCCTCGATGTCCAGGGTGAGCGCATAGACGTCCTCGATGTCATCCCACGGCACCGCCGAGGGCCCGCGTAGCGGGCCCCGCACGCCGAGGCGAAGCGAGTCCAGACCGGCGCGGACGACGGTTTGAGGGAACAACAGTTCGCGCAATCCCCACACGATCATCAGGCCGCCCCCAACCGCAAACAGCGACGCCCAGAATGCATCGCGCAGCTCGAAGGGATCGACGTCGGATGTGTAGACGACCTCACCGATTCGGCTCAGCAGCCTCGCTCCAGTGAAGAAATCGAACGCCACCGCCACCAGTGGCAGCGCCAGCAACGCAACGCCGAAAGGCAGCCATGGCTTCTTGCGTACTCGGAGGGTGTTCACGCCACTCCCAACATGGTGGGTGTGACCAACGCTCGGTAGGGGATGTTTCGTTCGGCGAGGCGACCGGCCAGCACTCCGTCGCTTCGATCGACGAGGCAAATCGCTTGGCCAACGATCAGCCCTTCGTCAAGGGCCGCGTCGACCGCCTCTACGAGCGCACCGCCGGTCGTCGATGTGTCATCGAGGATAGCCACGCGATCGCCGGACTCGACCGGCCCGACGAGGCGCCCACCGAGACCGTGAGCCTTGGCGTCCTTGCGCACCGAGAACGCCCGCAGGCGCCGGCCACCTTCTGCGGCTGCCACCGCCGCCGCAACGGCAATGGGGTCGGCTCCGATCGTCATCCCGCCAAGTGCGTCGATGTCGCTGTCGAGCACCGACAGTACGGCCTGCCCGACCAGACGGGCCCCGGCGCCGTCGAAGGTCGTCTGACGAGCATCGATGTACCACTCGGAGGTTTGTCCCGAACGGAGGGTGAACGGCCCATCGGTGCGGACTGCATGGACGCGAAGGTGCTCTGTGAGCTCTACAAAGTCGGTCAAATTGGTGCTCAAGTGGATGGCCAGTCAGGACGATACCTGATACGTAACACGATCCAGCCTCCCGTGTTAGCCCGAATGAACAGCCGCCTCTGCCTCCGGGGCGGCTGTTCTGCTGCCTGGGCCGGTCTGGAGCCTCGACCCACATATGATGGCCCGATGCCCGAATTCACGTGTCAGTCGTGCGGAGCCGAGTTCTCGCTCCCCGACCGCGTTCTGGAGCGATATCCGGGCTGGATGCCGCGCCAGTGTCGGGCATGTCGCGGCGACGGCGACGGCGCGACGGCAACGACCAGCAGTCGGCGCACCGTCACCGCCACATCCAACCTGACCGTCGCCGAGGTGTTGGAGCGTTTCTCGGACGGACCCTCCGACGGGGTGTTCACGGACGGCAGCGCCGTGCCCAACCCCGGACCGGGAGGGTGGGGAGCGGTGTACGTGCGCGACAACGACGTGGTCGAGGAGGCACACGGCCACGCCCCCGACACCACCAACAACCGGATGGAGCTCACCGCGTTGATCGAAGGCATCAAACTCGTCCCATCCGGCACCGCGGTCACCGTCTACACGGACTCAAACCTGGCCGCCCGTACCGTCAACGAATGGGCCGCCGGCTGGAAACGCAACGGATGGAGAAAGAAGGACGGCAAGCCGGTGAAGAACCCCGACCTCGTGGAAGAGCTGTTCGAGATCGTCGAGTCGCGGCCCGAGATCGAGGTGCGATGGATACGGGCTCACGACGGGAACCGCTGGAACGAGTACGCCGATGCGCTGTCGACTGCGTGGATGCGGGATACGCTGTAGCCTCTGCGTCGCGGTGTGACCGCCGCGGGGGAGCCGATTGATGAGCGAGCACGACGACCAAACTGGAGGCAGCCTTTCCTCCCCAGCCGCTGCGCCCGGTCATCCAGGTTGGCGTGCAACCCCGCTGAGCAGCCCCCTCTACCGTCTCTACGAGCGCCGGCTGGAGCGATCGCTCGATCCGGACCGGTTCCCTAAGCACATCGGCATCATCCTCGACGGCCATCGTCGCTATGCCCGATCGGCCGGGTTACCCGACTACACGGCGGCGTACCGCGCAGGCATGCGCAAGTTCGAGACGTTCCTGGGATGGGCCGAAGAACTCGGCATCCCGACCATCACCGGCTGGGTGTTGAGCACCCAGAACCTGTCCCGCCCGGCCGGCGAGCTGCAGCCGTATTTCGAAGTACTGACGGAACTGTTTGCACGCTTGCCTGATCTGGCCGCCCGCCACGACATGGCAATCCGGGTGATTGGCAGCCTCGACTTGCTGCCCGCGCCACTGGTCGCGGCGGCCAAGGACATGGAGGAGCGTCGACCGTCCGGAGCCAGGCGACTCAACATCGCGATGGGATATGGCGGTCGAGAGGAGATCGTCGACGCGGTGCGAGAGCTCATCTCCGAACTCCTCGCCGACGGCACGCCGCCCGACGAGCTGGCAGCCCACATCGACACGCAGGCGATCAGCCGTCACATCTACCTTTCGGACCTCCCCGACGCCGACCTTCTCATCCGCACTTCGGGAGAGTCTCGCCTTTCGGGCTTCCTCCTGTGGCAATCGGCCTATGCGGAGTTCGCCTTCGTCGACGTGTACTGGCCGGCGTTCCGCCGCATCGACTTCCTACGTTCTCTCCGTGAGTACGGCCGCCGTGAGCGCCGGTTCGGGAAGTAGCTCCCCGGCAGACCTGCCGCGGTTCGTCGCAGAACGCACCGCCGTCATCGAGCTCGCCGATGGTCGATCGATCACCGTTCGCCCGGCCACGAGCCGCGACCGCCGTCACCTCATCGAAGGCTTCGATCAAACCAGCCCGGCTTCTCGTTTTGCGCGCTTCCTCCAGCCAATGCCTGTTCTGTCCGAGCGTGAGCTCGAGCATCTGCTGGCGATCGATCAGGTGGACCACTTCGCGTGGGCGGCGTTCGACGAAGACGGAGCGCCAGTGGGAGTCGCCCGGTACATCAGGCTCCCCGACGAGCCCTCACACGCCGAAGCCGCCGTCACTGTGGTGGATGCACATCAGCGGCGCGGAATCGGCTCGATTCTCATGCAGCTCCTTGCCGAATCGGCCACCGCCAACGGCATCGAGCATTTCGTCGCCTATGTCGGTCGCAACAACGACAAGGTGCTGGACGCAGTGGGTCGTGCCGGGGCTTCTCAGATCGATGCCGACGAGTACGCCATGACGCTGGCGGTTGCGTTGCCGCTCGACGACGAAACCTTCTCGACCTCGTCTCTGGCGAACACGCTCAGAGCTATCGCGGCCGGCGATCAGCCTTGAACGACCGCCTCGACTTCGTCGGGCGCCGTCGGTAGCGCGCCGGTGAGATTACGTGGGCCTTGCGGATCGATGACGACGTCGTCCTCGATTCTGACCCCGATCCCACGGAACTCGGCGGGAATCGGATGAGTGGTACGCGCCGCATCCTGGGTCTCGTCGGCTTCGGCGGCTTTGGCCGCCTCCACTCCGAGGCGCGCTCGCCGCTCAGCCCATTCGTCCAGGTCATAGGAATGGAGCACGAATTCGACCTCATCCCGGTTGGGTTCGAAGTAGAGCCCAGGCTCCACGGTGAAGGCCATGCCGGGTTCCAGCGGAACCGGTTTCCGATCCTGGCGGTAGGGCCCGGCGTCGTGCACGTCCATCCCCAGCCAATGGCTCACGCCGTGCATGAAGAACTCACGGTAGAGATGCATCTCCCGGACGTCATCGGCGGTGCCCGGAACCAGGCCGAGGTCCACGAGGCCTGCAGCGATGACGGCTACGGCGGCGTCAGTCACCTCCTTGAGCGAACCGCCGACGCGAGCAGCGGCGATTCCTTCCCGCTCGGCTGCCAGTACGACTTCATAGACGGCGCGCTGGGCGGGGCTGAACCGACCATTGACGGGGAAGGTTCTGGTGATGTCGGCCGAGAAGTAGCCGTATTCGGCGGCGGCGTCGATGAGGAGCAGATCGCCGTCCTCCATGCGCCGATCGTTGGTGACGTAATGGAGGATGCATGCATTGGGACCCGAGGCGACAATCGATGGATAGCCGTTGCGAGGGGAGCCCGATTCGCGAAACCGGGCTTCCATCGCCGCTTGCACCTGGTACTCGAACACCCCGGGTCGGGTGGCTTCCATCGCTGCGCGGTGGCCGTCAACCGAGATGACGGCTGCTCGGTCGAGCAGCTCCAGCTCGGGCGCCGATTTGCGCTGACGTAGACGCGCCAAGCTCGGGCTGGGATCGACGATGGATTGCGGCGCACCGACACCGAATCGTGTCGCCACCCGCTGGACGGCTTTCATTGCTCCCAGGACCTCGTCGTCGAGACGACCGCCGATCCGATAGTGAATGGCCGGCTTGGCCTCGAAGCGGCGCCGCAGCTCGCCTCCCAGGTCGGCAATCGGAAACGCTGCGTCGGCGCCGTACTGCTCTCGGGCCCCTTCGATTCCCGCCCGATGCCCGGTCCAGATCTCTTCGTCGCGATTGCGAGGCCGCACGAACAGCACGAAGGGGTCTGGTCCGGCGGGGTCGATCAGGGCAACGGCATCAGGCTCATCGAAGCCGGTGAGGAAGTAGAAATCGGAGTCCTGCCTGAACTCATGATCGACGTCGTCGTTTCGGGGGGACTCAACCGCTGCCGGGATCACGGCGATGGCGTCGCCCAGTTCTTCCGCGAGCTGCAGGCGCCGAGCGCGATGTTGTTCCATGGGCGGAATGGTATGCGTGATCACTCCCAACCATCCATCCAGGTCCTGATGGCCTCGCCGATCTCCTCGCCCGAGTCCTCCTGAACGAAATGGGTGCCCGTGACGGTCACCTCGGTTTGGTTCGCCCAGGTGCGACAGAACTCCCGCTGAGGACCGGCGAGCATGAAACCGGGATCTCCGTTGACGAACAGCTTCGGAAACGGGGAGGTTGGCAGCCACGCGGCGTAGTCGGACACGATCTGGTGCACATCGGCCGGCTCTCCATCGATGGGGAGCTCACGCGGCCACGTCAGGGTTGGACGGCGCGCCTCGCCTGGTTCCGCAAAGGGCCGGCGGTACTCTTCCATCGTCTCTTCGGACAGCTCATTCACGACCGAGGCGGGGACGATCTTCTCGACGAATACGTTCTTCTCCAGAATGATGGTTTCGCCGGCGTCGGTTCTCATCGCGTGGAACAACGACCGCGATACCTCGGGCCAGTCCTCCCACGAACCGGGCTGAACGAGGGTTTCCATGTAGGCGATCCCGGCTACCCGACCCGGGTGGCGCCTTGCCCAGTCGAATCCCAGGGCGCCCCCCCAATCGTGAATGACCAGCGTGACGTCGTCCCCCAGCTCGAGTCGGTCGAGCAGTGCATCCAGGTAGCGGCGATGCTCGACGAACCGATAGCTTCCGGGGCCGGAGCCGGGAAGCTTGTCGGAGTCGCCCATACCGATCAGGTCAGGGGCAACGAGCCGGCCTCTTCCCTGCAAGGCAGGCATGACCTTTCGCCACAGGTAAGACGAGGTCGGGTTGCCATGCAGGAACACGATTGCGTCCCCTTCGCCATGGTCGATGTAGGCCATCCGCGAGCCATCGACGATTTCGTATTGCTTTTCCATCATTCCTCCAAGCCGAACGCCCGCACCAGGAAGCTCGCCATCTGCGCTCTCGTCACCTCGTCACGTGGACAGTACCGAACCCCGGTCTGGTCACACCCGTGGGTGATTCCTCGCACGGCCAGCGCTTCGACGGCGCCGGCGTGTACCGAACCATGCACGTCGACGAACCGAATGGGCGCTGCTGCGTCCCAGCCAAGCGCCCGGGCGAGCAGTGTCGCCATCTGACCTCGGGTCACGGGATCGGCCGGGCAGTACCGGCCGTTCTCACAGCCGACAACGATGCCCTGCGCAGCCAGCGCCTCGATCGCGCCGGCATGCGGT
>JBFHAT010000049.1:0-17854 GCA_041586155.1 Acidimicrobiia bacterium | reverse complement strand
CGGGAACGGGCGTAGAGTTTGCCAATGCGCATGGGCGTACGTTGCTGTCGCTGTGGATGCTCTCGGGTGCTCAGCCCGGGTCGCCATCGTTCGGCGCGATAGCGGCCCGTCCACCCGAGAGGAACCAATCCCCCCGCCGTTCCTCCAGGAGAAACCCTTGTCGCATTTGATCGCTTCCGACGTCCCGATGGTCGACGTCAACATCCCTCGCTTCAATCAGGCGGTCGTCGCCCTCTTGACCGGGTTGGGGTTCGTACTCCAGGCTGAGGCACTCGTAGCAGTGGCATTCGCCTTGCTACTGGCTTCGCGATTGCTTGGGCCACGGCGTGCTCCGCTGACCGCCTTGTACGTTCGTGTCGTGGGGCCGAGGCTCCAGCCCGATGGTCCCACCGAATTCGAGGACGCCCGACCCCCTGCGTTCAGTCAGTGGCTGGGCGTGGCGTTCACCGGTGCAGCGCTGGTGGCGTTCATTGTGGGCTTCACCGTCATTGGATGGGCGCTGGCAGTGATCGTGGCCGTGTTGGCAACCCTCGCGGCTGCCGCCCGTATCTGCGTCGGTTGTCTCTTCTACGAGCGGTTCGTGGCCTGATGTCGATTCTGCTGCGAGTCGTCATACTGGCCCTGGCGCTGTTGGTGGCGTGGGCGATCGTTCGTTGGTGGGAACGGCGCCGCAGAGGCAGCGTGTCGGGCGTTCCGCCAGGGATCACGATGATCACCTCGGCGTCGTGCGTGCTGTGCCCTGACGCACTCGCGGCGCTCAAGGCAGCGGATCCCCAGCTGTCGGTACGCGTGCTCGACGCCCAGTCGCCACAGGCGGGTGCGTTCGCCGCCCGCGCTGCCCCGACCGTGGTGGTTGCTGACCGCACTGGCTCGATCTTGCTGCGGAGGACTGGCCGATCCACCATCACCGATGCTGCCGAGATCGCGGCAACCGCCCGGCGCATCCACGTGGCGGTGTAGCCGGTAACGTCCATCCGATGATGGGCGTGATGGCCCGGTGGCTCGGATACTCGGCGCTGCTCGGGTCGGTGACGGGCGCCGCCTACGGCATCTTCCTGGCGTCGACATTGGGCAGCCCTACCGAAACTGACATCGTGCGGGGCGCGGCTCCGTCGACGCTGCTTCTCGTAGGGCTCAGCTTGGGCGGCCTGGTGGGGGTGCTGTACGGTCTGTTGGTCGGGGCGCTGTTGGGTGTCGCCATCACGATCGCCAACCGCCGAATGGCGGCGACGACCGACGATCGGTATCTGCGAAGGGTCAGGGTGCTCTCGATAGTCGTGCCGGTTGCGTTGGGGCTGGTGGTCTTGGGTGTTGCAGGGCGAATCGACTCGTTCGATCTCGTCGTGGTGATCGCGGCCGGCGTCGTGTGGGGCTTGGCGGGCCCGTGGATCGCCCGTCGGCACGAGAGCGCCTGGCCGACCGACCCCGGTAGCATCCGGTGATGATCCTCGTCACCAATGACGACGGAGTCGACGCCCCAGCGCTTCCGTTTCTGGCCCGACAGCTTGCCGAGCTGGACGAGGTCACCGTGGTGGTTCCTGCCTCGGAGCGGAGTTGGATCGGCAAGGCGATCTCACGTCATGATCCGGTGCACCTCGATCAGGTCGTCCGCCGAGGCGTCGCCATGTACACGTGTTCGGGCTATCCCGCCGATTGTGTGCAAATCGGTGTGCACAACGTGCTGGACGAACCGCCCGATCTCGTGGTGTCGGGTATCAACATCGGGAACAACCATGGGGCAGGGTTTCTTCTGGGCAGTGGCACCGTCGGCGCAACCATCGAAGCGTGGATCCTGGGGGTCCCGGCGCTGGCAGCGTCCGTCGGCCCGCGGGAGCGCCCGTGGCGGGAGTGGGCGGCTTGGGCGCGATCGGAACAAGCCGATGACATGTGGCTCGGCGCAGCCCTGATCACGAAAGAGATCGTCGCCGACACCCGTCGTGTGGGATGGCCGGACGCCGATATCGTCTCGGTCGAGATCCCGTCCGGCGCCGACCAGGGCACGCCGAGGCGAGTGACTTCTCTGGCCCGGATCGGCTATCACGGTCTCTTCGAATGGGATGACGGTGCGTACCATCATCGGTTGTTTGGCCGGTTTCGGGGTACCCCGGCCCCGGGGTCCGATGTGGCCGAGAGCGATGTGGTCACGATCACGCCAGTGCGCCTGGCGGAAACCGCTCCGGGCGACGTTGCCTGGGCGCGTGCCGTCGAGCGTGGAGCATCGTGACCACTCACAGGTCGTGGATGGCCTCCTCCCCGAAGTACTCATCGAGGCGTCGGTGGGCGTCAGCGCCGAACAGAATCTGACAGGCCTCGAACAATCCCTCCGACCGTGCCACGACTTCGTGGGGCACCACCATCGCGATCTTCGACCGACGACGGAGGAAGTCTTCCAGTCGGGTGATCATCTCAGTGTGTGCTGCCAGGTGCAGCTCGACCTTGAGGTAGTCGGCGTTGTCCATGATCTCTTCCGCCATCGTCGGATCGTCGCGAATGGCTTCGAGCATGCTGAAGGCTCTCAGCCCGTACCGACGCCACAGGCGCTTGGACACGGGTTCGGCATTCGACCGCGTGTGGAGCTTCGAGAGCCCCATGAGGCGAGCCTGGCGCATGAACTCGGCTCGGGTCTCAGTCGAGGGTTCCCCGAACCAGTCTCCGTTGTCGGGGTCGAGGACGACGCCCAGAGACGTCACGGCGTCGGCGATCTCCTCGCCGACGTTCAGGCAGTCGGTGAGCTTGCCACCGAAGATGGTGACGACTCCGGTGGCGGCGTCGGTTTCGATCTCGTGTTTGCGCGAGAGCGCCGTCCAATCCGATTGTGAAGCCGCAGCTGCCCTGGATGCCTCGACGACCAGCGGACGCACTCCCACGCGCTCGGCGATGATGTCGCCTTCGGTGAGGGGAGCGTCGAGATCGAGACGAGCGTTGATTTGTTCGAGGAGGAATGTCCGGTCTGCTTCTGTGACGCCCTCGTCAGGATCGGTGGTGCGGGTGTCGGTCGTCCCGATCATTGACCTGATGCCCATGGGAATGACGTAGAACAGCCGTTGGGTGTCGTCGAAGAACGCCAGGACCCTTTGGTCGGATCCCAGTTGGGGAACAACGAGATGGATCCCTTTCGAGAAGACGATCCGATGGGTGGTGGAGACACCGAGCATGTTGTTGAGACCGTCTGCGTACGGCCCCGCCGCGTTGATCAGCACACGAGTCGTCGCCGCCAGCCGCTCCCCGGTCTCGTGGTCGACCAACTCCAACGCCCACGAGTCGTCGTTGCGGTGGGCAGTGGTCAGTTCGACGTAGTTGGCGGCTGCTGCTCCGACGTTGAGCGCGGCACGCACGAATCCGAATACGAATCGGGAGTCATTGTCCTTGAGATAGGCGTCGGAGTATTCCACTCCTCCTCGGAGCGACGACACGTCGATGATCGGCTCCCGCTGCTTGATGGCCTCAGGCGTGAGGTAGGTGGGAGGTGCGGTGGAGAAGTTGCCGATCGCCCAATAGCCAAGCGTCCCCAATGCCGCCAGGGCCGGCGAATAAGGGGACGACTCGTCCAACGCCGCCAGGAACCGGATCTCATGGATGTTCTCGGGATACGCCTCGATGAGGCGATTGCGGGACATGGACAGTTTGCGCACCAGACCGAACTCGTAATTCTCGAGGTACTTGAATCCGCCCCACACGAGGTTGGAGGATGCCTGGCTGGTTTCGCCACCGAAATCTCCGCGGTCGATCAGGCCGACCGATGCTCCGCGTGCAGCGAGGGCAGCTGCGCTGACCGCCCCGTTGATTCCGCCACCGACGATGAAGACGTCGAACGTCTCGTCCGAGAGGCGCCGGAGGATGGTTGTTCGTTGCGTCACCCCGGAACGTTACCGGCCCGGCGGTGTGGACGGTTCGAGGCGAATAGCATTGCTCCATGTCACACGGTCATCCGCTGATGCTCGGCCGCTGCTCATTGGCGGGGCGACGACCTGCCGGCTCGGGAAGATGCCACGTTCGAGCCGAAAGCGCCCTCTTTGCGCACCTTCGGCGACCGACCTGCGCAGCATGAACATCGGCATCCTCACCGCGGGCGGCGACTCTCCCGGGTTGAACGCGGCGATTCGGGCGATTGGCAAGTCGGCCATCAGGACCCACGGCATGCAGGTGATCGGCTTCAGGGACGGGTTTCGGGGCCTCATGCAGAACCGGACGGTGCGGCTCGACCCACCAGCGTTGTCCGGCATCCTCACCGTCGGCGGCACGATCCTCGGCACCTCGCGCGACAAGCCCCACCGGATGGATGTGGGCGGTCAGATCCTCGACATGACCGACCTGATGCTCGAACACTGCGAGCAGCACGGCCTCGATGCGCTGGTCTGTCTCGGTGGAGGCGGAACGCAGAAGAACGCGCTCCGTCTGCACCGGAAGGGTCTTCCGGTGGTGACGCTGCCCAAGACGATCGACAACGACGTGTGGGGCACCGATGCGACGTTTGGATTCGACACCGCGTTGGGGATCGCCACTGAAGCCATCGATCGCCTCCATTCGACGGCCCATTCGCATCACCGGATCATGGTGGTCGAGGTGATGGGTCACAATGCAGGATGGCTGGCATTGGGGGCGGGCTTGGCGGGCGGCGCGGATGTGATCCTCATCCCCGAGATCCCGTACGACGTGGCGACGGTGGCAGCCTCGATCTCTGAGCGGAGAGCGGCCGGATCGACGTTTTCGATCGTTGCCGTTTCGGAGGGTGCCCGGAGCGTCCAGGCCACGGAGGCGCTGGACGCTGCCAAGGCGACGGTGAAAGCCCAAAACGGTGAGAGTCGCCAGGAGGCAAAAGCGGCATATCGGACGCTCGAAGCGTCGCATCGAGACAACACGTCGACCTTGGCGAGAGAGCTGGAGGACATCACCGGGCTCGAGGCCCGCGTGACCATTCTCGGTCACGTCCAGCGCGGAGGCACTCCTTCGCCGGTGGACCGCCTGCTGGCGACCCGACTGGGAGCAGCCGCCGCCGACTTCGTTGCGGAGGGTGTGACCGGGGTCATGATCGCTGCAGTCGGCGAGGAGACCGTGCCGGTGCCTCTGGAGGAGGTTGCCGGCATGCGCAGATCGGTGCCGCTGGACCACAGGTGGATTCGCGCCGCCCGCACCATGGGCGTGTCGTTCGGCGACAAGGACTGACCACCCATGACTCCGGGGTCTGGTGCCCTGCTGTTTGTTGCCGGGCTGCTGGCGGGGTTCGTCAACGCAGTCGCCGGCGGGGGTTCGGCGGTGACCATCCCGGTGTTGGTAGAGATGGTGGGTGCGTCGGTCGCGAACGGCACCAATCGGGTCGCGGTTCTCGTCGCCAACATCGTCGCCACCGCCTCGTTCTCGGCGGGTGGCGCAGTGCACTGGCCCAAGGTCGGCCGCCTGATGGCGCCGACAGTGGTGGGGGCGGCTGCGGGTGCGCTCGTTGCGACTCGGCTCGATGCAGAGTCCATGCGTCGGGTCTTCGGCATCGTGCTGATACTGGTTGCGGCGTCGGTTGCGCTCAGGCCCGGCCGCTGGGTGGAGGGACGCGAGGCGGTGCTTCGAGAGCCTTGGCGTTCTGTCGTGTTCCTCACCATCGGGTTCTACGGCGGGTTCGTCCAAGCCGGCGTGGGCTTTCTCCTTCTGCTGGGTTTGGTGGTCGGGAGCGGCTTCAATCTCCTGACCGCCAACGCCGCCAAGGTGGCGCTGATCGCTGCCTATACGATCGTTGCGCTGCCGGTCTTCCTGTCGGCCGGGCAGGTCGATTGGAGTCTGGGCCTCGTGCTGGCCGCCGGCAACTCCACGGGCGCGTTCGTTGCCACCAGACTGGCGTTGCGGGAAGGGGCCGTGTCGTGGATGAGGTGGCTCCTGGTCGTGGCTGCCGTCGCTGCAGCGGCTCGCATGGTGTTCGCCTGAAGGTCAGCTTCGGGCTGCTTCGTAGGCGGCCAGCGTCCTGAGTCGCGCCTCGGCGTGGTCGACGACAGGAAGCGGATAGGTCTCGCCCAGCGTCACACCGGCTGCGGCCAGCTCGAGACCTGGCGCGTCCCACGGTGTGTGAATGGCGGGAGCCGCCACCCCGGCCAACTCGGGGACGTAGCGCCGGATGTAGTCCCCGTCGGGATCGAACTTGCGGGACTGGGTGACGGGGTTGAAGACTCGGAAGTACGGGGCGGCGTCGGCGCCCGTTCCCGCGACCCATTGCCAGTTGCCGGCGTTCTGGGGGATGTCTCCGTCGACGAGAAGATGACGGAAGAACCGCTCGCCGCGTCGCCAGTCGACAAGAAGATCCTTCACGAGAAACGATGCGGTGATCATCCTCACCCGGTTGTGCATCCAACCCTCGGCCGCCAGTTGACGCATGCCGGCGTCGACGATTGGGTAACCGGTCCGGCCTTCGGTCCACGCAAGAAATTGGCTTTCGTCGTTCTCCCATTCGATGCGGTCGTACTCCGGGCGGAGGGCGCGGCGAGCCATATCAGGCCGGGCGAGGAGGATCTGGGCGTAGAACTCGCGCCAGGCGAGCTGCCGCACGAATGCATCGCGACCCTGAGTGCCGGTACCGAGCGCCTCGATGATGGTCCGAGGGCCCAGCGTTCCGAACTTGAGGTCTGCAGACAAGCGAGAGGTCTGGTCGAGATCGGGCCGATCACGCAGGTGGGGGTAGCCGTCGACTACGCCGGCGAAGGTCTCCAACCGACGGCGCGCAGCGTCCTCGCCGCCTTCCATGAGCGGAGGGGCGGATTCGGGGAGGGCCGACCCCGGGTTGGAACCGACCGCCGCCGGAGCGGTTTCGGGCGGCCACTGCGGCCAATCGACCTCTAACCACCGCCGGTAGAAGGGCGTGAAGACTTGGTAGGGGTCCCCGGCCTGGGTCGTCACCTTCCCTGGAGGCACGACATACGACCCGTCGTGCCACGACACATCAACACCACCGTCGATGGCTCGGTCGCGACGGAGCGCGTATGGTGTGACGTCGCGGTTGGCAAACACTGCGTCGTATCCGCCGGCAGCGCGGGGGAGGACTTCGACCGGGTCGCCCTCGAGTATCAGCAGGCGGCCACCGTGAATGCGCAGATCGCGGTCGAGCGCGCGCAGATGGGCGATGAGCTGTGGGCCTCGGTGGGGGCCGGCGGTTGTCCAAAGTCGCGGATCGAGGACGAAACATGCGGTCACCGGACCATGATTGGTTGCCGTCGCCCAAGCCGGGTTGTCGGTGAGCCGCAGATCGCGTCGGAACCACATGAGCGACGCCATCGGCGGGATTTTACCCGACCCCCGAGCCGGTATCGTGGCCGCTCGGCGATTCGAGGAGCGTGCGTGAAGCTCGGCTTGATGACAGGGTATTGGGGAGCGGGTCCGCCCGCCGACGTGGCAGAGACGGTCGCGGTGGCCGAGGAGCTCGGGTTCGATTCGATGTGGACCTCCGAGGCATACGGATCGGATGCCTTGACCCCGCTCGCCTGGTGGGGTGCAGAGACGTCGAGCCTCCGCTTGGGAACGGCGATCATGCAGATGTCCGCCCGAACGCCGACCGCCGCCGCCATGGCAGCGCTGTCGATGGACCACCTCAGCGAGGGCCGGTTCATCCTGGGCTTGGGAGTGTCGGGTCCGCAGGTGGTGGAAGGATGGTACGGAATGCCGTACCCCAAGCCCCTCGCCCGTACCCGTGAATATGTGGCCATCGTTCGGCAGGTTCTGGCTCGCGAGGGAGTGGTCGAGTTCGACGGCGAGCACTATCAGCTGCCGTATCCCGGGGGGACCGGCCTCGGCAAGGCCCTGAAGTCGACCGTGCATCCGCTACGCGCCGACCTGCCGATCATGTTGGCTGCAGAAGGACCCAAGAATGTGGCGCTTGCCGCCGAGATCGCCGACGGCTGGCTTCCGTTCTGGTTCTCGCCAAAGAGCGACGGCTCCTATCGAGCTGCGCTCGAGGAGGGATTCGGTCGGCCGGACGCCCGGCACGATCTGTCGAGTTTCGAAGTTCCATGCCCGGTGCCTGTGGTGCCTCATCCCGATCCTGAGCAGGCGGCCGACATGATCCGTCCTGTACTGGCACTGTATGTGGGCGGAATGGGCGCCAAAGGCGCCAATTTCCACTTCGAGGTGCTGGCCCGCCTGGGGTGGGGCGACGTGTGCGAGAAGGTCCAAGCGCTCTACCTCGACGGCAAGAAGGCCGAGGCGTCGGCAGCGATCCCGCTGGCGATGGTCGAAGATGTGGCCCTGGTCGGACCGCCCGAGAAGATTCGCGAGGAGCTGGAGGCGTGGAAGCGAACGGTGATCACCACCATGTTGCTCACCGGCCCACCCCATCTCCTGCGCCTGATGGCCGAGCTGGTGTGACCGAGCCGAAATCTCGACGACGGTGGCGCAATTTCGGCCGGCGTCACGTATATTGGCGATGTGATCGAATTCAGTGTGCAACTCGCGAACCGTCCGGGCCAGCTCGCAACGCTGGCCCGTCGTCTTGGTGAGGCAAAGGTGAACATCGAGTCGCTGGCCGCCATCACCACCGGCCCAGACGGCCTCGTCAAGATGGTCGTCGACAATGAAGACGTGGCCCGGAGGGTGCTGCAGGAGGCCGATATTCCCTTCTCGGAGCACCGGGTGGTCAGCGCCACTCTTCAGGACAAGCCTGGCGCGCTCGCCGAGCTGGCAGAGGCGCTGGCCAACACGGGTGTCAACATCGAGGCCATCTATCTGCTCCAGGCCGAGGAGGGAAGCCTCCGGTTCGCTCTGGCGGTCGACGACCCGCAGAACGTGCAAGCTTCGGTTGGCTGAGGCCTGATCAACCGGTCTGGCCGGACGGTCGTTCGAGCTGTCCGTGCTGGCGAATCCAGGTGTGCATGGCGATCCCGGCCGCTACCCCGGCGTTGATGGATCGAGTGGAGCCGAACTGTGTGATGGAGCAGATCTGGTCTGTGGCCTCCCTGGCAGGCTCAGACAGCCCCGGTCCCTCCTGACCGAAGAGCAGTACGCATCGCTCTGGCAGCGTGGTCGACTCGATCGGTTCCGACCCGGGGAGGAGATCGATGCCGATCAACGGGAGCTGCTCGCTCGCAGCCCATGCAGTCAAGTCGGCCACGGTGGGATGGTGGACGACGTGTTGGTACCGATCGGTGACCATCGCACCGCGGCGGTTCCATCGCTTGTTCCCGACGATGTGTACGGCGGCGGCCAGGAAGGCGTTGGCAGTGCGGACGACGGTCCCGATGTTGAGGTCGTGCTGCCAGTTCTCGATGGCGACGTGATAGCGATGCCTCCGCGAGTCGAGGTCTGCGATGATCGCCTCCCGGCTCCAGTAGCGGTAGTGATCGACGACGTTGCGCCGGTCGCCGTGTGTCAAGAGCTCGGGATCGAGTCGCGAGTCGTCGGGCCAGGGCAACGGATGTGGCCCAACGCCGACCTCCCGGTCCACGTCACGATCGGCGTCACCCACCATGTTTCAGATGCTGAGGGACGCCTCGAGCGCGATCTCGACCATGCTGTTGAATGTCGTCTGCCGTTCTTCCGCTGTTGTCTGCGCTCCGGTTTTCACGTGATCACTCACCGTCATGATCCCGATTGCAGCGGCGCCGTATTCAGCGGCCACGCCGTACAGTCCGGCGGCTTCCATCTCGACTGCCAGCACCCCCATCCGATCGCATGCAGCGAAGATCTCCTCACCGATGGGGTTGTAGAACAGGTCGGCCGAGAACACGTTGCCGACGCGAACGTCGATGTCGCGACTCAGGGCAGCGTCGACCGAGGCGCGCAGTAATCCGTAGTCGGCGATGGCCGAGTAGTCGAGGCCGAGGAAACGGGCTCGATTGACCCCCGAATCGGTGCACGCTCCCATGGCGATGATGACGTCGCGGATGGCTACGTCGTCGGCGATCCCGCCGCAGCTTCCCACGCGGATGAGGTTCTTCACGGCATATTCGGTGATGAGTTCTTTGGCGTAGATCGACGCCGAGGGTATTCCCATGCCGCTGCCCATCACCGAGACGGGAGCCCCCTGATACGTGCCGGTGAAGCCCAACATGTTGCGGACGTTCGTCACCTCTCGGGCGTCCGAGAGGAACGTTTCGGCGATGTGTTTCGCCCTGAGCGGGTCTCCAGGCATGAGCACCGTGTCTGCGAATGCCTGTCCGTCGGCGTTGATGTGGGGTGTAGGCACGGTGCCTCCGTGTGATGGGCTTTCCGCAGCCTACCCATGGGCAACATACTGCTGGACCCTCACGTTACGTTAGGGTTTATGCTCGGCTTCATGACCTACACCGTGAGCGATGTGAGCCGAATGTCGGGCGTGACCGTCAGGGCGTTGCACCATTACGACGAGTTGGGGCTCGTACGACCCGCCCGCCGTTCGGCGAGTGGCTACCGCCTCTACGAGCGGGAAGACCTCGAAAGGCTCCAGACCGTGCTGTTCTATCGAGAGCTGGGGTTCGAGCTGGCGCGGATCGTGGAGATGGTCGACAACGAAGACCATTCGAGGTCATCGGCCCTGGTCGAGCAGCACCGGTTGTTGGTCCGTAAACGAGATCGAATCGATCAGATGCTGGTTGCCGTTGAGGCAGCCCTGATCGCAGAAGAGCAAGGAGTGAAGATGAGTGACGAGGATCTCGTCGCCGTGTTCGGCGACTTCGACCCATCCCAATACGAAGATGAGGTGCAAGAACGGTGGGGCGACACCGATGCGTATCGGGAGTCGGCCCGTCGCACTGATCGCTACACGGCAGACGATTGGCGAGAGGTCAAAGCCGAGGCTGAAGGAATCGCCGAGGCATTTGCGGACCTGCTGAAGAACGGTGTCGATGCGACGAGCGACGAGGCGACCAAGATCGCCGAGCGTCATCGGCGCCATATCGATGAGCGTTTCTACGCCTGCACCAAGGAAGCGCACGCCGGTCTGGGCGAGATGTACGTGAACGACGCCCGCTTTGCCGAATACTGGGATCAGCGCTCCAAGGGATTGGCGGTGTTCGTTCGAGACGCCATCGCCGCCAATTCGTCCCGCTGAGAGCGTCGGACTGAGCCGCATCAATAGCATGCCACCGTGATCTACGACGTGGCGATCATCGGAGGGGGGATCGCTGCCGCTGGGGCGGCGGCGGCGATGCCCCCTCATCTGCAGGTCGTCCTGTTCGAGCGAGAGCCCAGGCTCGCCAGCCACGCCACGGGCCGCAGCGCCGCCCTGTACTACCCCTCCTACGGACATCTCGCCAGCGTCCCCCTCGCTTTCGCGTCATCAGCGTATTTCGAAAGCATCGGGGCCCTGGGCAGGCGCGGTGTGCTCACGATCGGCCGGGCAGATCAGGCGGCGCAGGTGACGGAAGCGGCGGCCAGGTCACTCGATCCCGACGTCGGCGTCGTGGACTCATCGAAGGCACTGCTCGAGCTGTGCCCGGTCCTCTCTCCGTCGATCGTGCTCGGCGCCCATGAGCCCAATGTCGCCGATCTCGATGTGATGCTGGTCCACGATTCACTGATGGGCCAGGCACGTGACAACGGCGTTGAGGTCGTCCGGTCCACGGCGCTCCTGGCGGCTGCCTGGTCGGCGGACCGATGGAAGGCCACGACCACGACCGGCGAGTTCGAGGCTCGGTTCGTGATCAACGCCGCCGGGGCATGGGGAGACGAGGTCGCAATCCGCTGCGGTGTCGAGCCGGTGGGGTTGGTGCCGATGCGGCGAACGGCGTTCACGACCCCCGGAACCGAGGCATCCGGCGGGTGGCCTGCGGTTGTGGATGCCGACAATCGGTTCTATTTCAAACCGGAAGGGCCACAACTGCTGTGCTCTCCGGCTGAAGAGATCCCCGACCGTCCAGGCGACCCCCGCCCCCGGGACATCGACGTGGCACTGGCGATCGATCGGATCAACGGTGCCACATCCCTGGCGATTCGAACGGTTGCCTCTGCCTGGACCGGACTCCGGACCTTCGCTCCCGACAGGGGGATGGTCATCGGCCCCGAGCCGGACCGACCCGAGTTCGTCTGGCTGGTCGGCCAGGGTGGTACCGGCATTCAGACCGCCCCGGCCGCCGGCCGGCTGGTGGCCTGCATGGTCGGTGGCGGGAAGCTCGATGGCGACCTTTCGTCGGCCGGCGTCGAGCCGGACCGCTACCGTCCTGACAGGTTGAGGAGTTGAGCATGAGATGGATGACGGTCGGCCACGGCAAGATCGCGACGGCGTTCGTGACGGCCGCCGCCGGTCTCGAAGATCACGAAGTGGTGACGGTGGTGGGTCGATCCGCCGAGCGCGCTGCCGCCTTCGCAGCTCGGCACGGCATTTCCGATTCCGGCACATCGATTGCGGCAGCGGCCGACGGAGTGGATGCTGTGTACATCGGAACGCCACATCCCTCCCATCTCGCCGCTGCCGCCGAGTCGTTACGAGCAGGCGTGCCGGTACTGTGCGAGAAGCCGATGACCATGTCGGCGGCCGACACGGCCTCGCTGGTCGATCTGGCGCGGAGGGAGGGGGTCTTTCTGATGGAGGCCGTCTGGATGCGCTTCCTGCCCATCTACCGCCACGTGCTCCGCTGGCTGAACGATGGCCGTGTCGGTGGGGTGCGCGGCGTACAGGCGACGTTCGGTTTCAACGCCCCCTTCGACCCGTCCCACCGGCTGTTCGACCGGGCGCTTGGTGGTGGGGCGTTGTACGACATCGGGATCTACCCGCTGCATCTCGCTCACTGGATGCTGGGCGAGCCGTCGACACTGACCGCGCGGACCTCCACGGCTCCGACCGGGGTAGACGATGGGGTGGCGATCATCGGCACCTACAACGGAACGAAGCTATCCGTGCTGACGGCGACCACTCGGGCCGATCTGGACAGCCGGGCCACCATTTGGGGAGATCAGGGCCGTATCGAGCTGCCCATGTTCTGGAAGGGCCAGTCAGCCTCGCTTGTGATAGGTGGCACGGCCGAGACGATCGAGGAGCCGTTCCGCATCAACGGGTACGAGTACGAGATGGAAGAAGTGCGTCAGTGCCTCGCTGACGGCCGGATCGAGAGTGAAGGTATGCCGTGGAGCGCCTCGATCGAGATCGCCAAGCAGGTCGACGAGGTGCTCGCCGCCACCGGCTACCCGCTCGACGGGTCGACTCGGTAGGCGGCCCCGGCTCCATAGCCGACCAGGGCGATGATCGAGGCGGCGAGCAGCGCCTCCTCCCACGGCACACCCCGGGGATCGCCCAAAGGCGCCACGGGTTGGGCAACCACGGCGACGGCAGTGACCTGTTCGGCCGCCAGCACCTGGACACCTGGATCGGCGAGGGCGACATCGTTTGTTTCACCGGCCGACACCTGGGCGGCAGCGAGACTCACGATGAGGATCGTGACCGTTGCGAGGAGTGCAATCGAGCGGAGTTCGGTCATGCGCATGGGACGACGCGGCGCCTGATCGGGTTCCCCGCGAGGGCACAAGGCAGTACCATGCCGGGTTCGACCGCTCCCAACCATGACTACCGTTCGATATCGCGTCAACCGCCGAGGTCGCATCGTGCTGGCCACGCTGGCCGCGGCCGTCATCGGCGGCGCCTATCTACTGATCACCGGGATGGTCGACCTCGAAGTGACAGGCGTCGAAGAGGGTGCGCGGTTCGGGGAAGCCGTGCCGGCGGCGGTCGTGTCGGTGAGAGGGCCTCTGGTTGGTGAGCCTCGCGCAACGATCAACGGCGAGGAATTGGACTTCACCGGCGGCGAGCTGGTGTTCGACGATCTCGCCTCGGGTACACATTCGCTGCATGTGTCCGTGGACCGCATCGCCCCGTGGCCGGATGCCACCGTGGTCCGGACATTCGTGGTGGATCGAGAGCCACCCGTCATCACGATCATCGAGCCTAACGAGCCGGTGGCAGTGAACTCTCCGGTCACCATCAAGGGCACCGTGTCTGAGGCGGCAACGCTCACCGTCGATGGGACCGATGTGCCGGTTGCGGCCGACGACACTTTTGAGATCGCATTTGACGAAACCCCGCGGGGCGTGCTGCTCGAAGCCGTGGACGAGGTTGGCAACCGAGCGTCGACGCCAGTGCCCATCGTTCTGGCGTTGCCGGGAGCGCCTGGGCAAGAACCAATTCGCGGCGTCCACGCCACCGGGTACACCTGGGTCACCCCCTCGCTGCGGGATCCGATCGTCGAGATGGTCGATGAAGGCTTGATCAACACGGTGCAGCTGGACCTCAAGGACGAATCCGGCATGGTGTGGTATGACACCGGTGTCGAGCTCGCCCACGAGATCGGAGCGGTCGAGGAGCTTTTCGATCTTCGCGAAGTCGTCCAGGACCTGCACGGTCGAGGAGTGCGGGTGATCGGGCGGATCGTCAACTTCCGAGATCCTGTTTTGGCCGAGTACGCCATCGCCGCCAACGAGTTGGACATGCTCGTCCTCACCCCCGGTGGGGAGCCCTACGCGCAGTACGGCGGGTTCACAAACCCATACAACGAAGTCGTGAGGGAGTACTCGATCGCGCTGGCCGAAGAAGCCGCTTCGCTGGGCGTGGACGACATCCTCTACGACTATGTGCGCCGTCCAGACGCCCCGCTCGAGGCGATGCGATTTCCCGGCCAGGACAGGAGCCCCGAGGATGCCATCGTGGACTTTCTGGCCGAAAGCCATGAGCGAGTCACGGCTCACGGCAGCCGTCTGGGCGCTTCGGTGTTCGGCATTGCCGCCACCCGCCCGCTCGAGATCGCCCAAGACATCCCCCGGATGTCCGACCACGTCGACTACGTGGCGCCGATGGTCTATCCGAGCCATTGGGCGCCCGGAGAGTACGGGGTCGACAACCCCAACCGGCAGCCGTACGACATCGTGTACCGATCGCTGGTGGACTTCCAGACTGCGGTCGACGGCACTGACGCAACGGTGATCGCCTGGCTGCAGGACTTCTCGCTGGGGGTGACGTACGGTCCCTCCGAGGTGCGGGCTCAGATCGAAGCCACGTACGAAGCAGGCATCGACGAGTTCCTGCTCTGGGATCCGTCTGCCACCTACACGGTCGATGCATTGGCCGGGCTGACAGGGCGGTAACCTGCCGGCGCATGGACACGGTCGTCGTACGTGGAATGGGCGAGCTCGGCACCATTTTCGCTCAGGGGTTCTTGCGCGCCGGTGCCACGGTGGTCCCAATGCTGCGATCCACTTCGGTCGAGGCCGCGGTCGAGGCCACCGAGCGTCCAGGCAGGGTTCGTCTGTGCCTCGTGGCAGTCGGTGAGGCAGATCTGGATTCGGCGCTTGCAACGCTGCCCGAGCGGTGGCGCCCCAAGGTGGGTCTCCTCCAGAACGAGCTTCTCCCATACGTATGGCAGCGACACGGCATCGAGGACCCCACGGTTGCCGTGGTGTGGTTCGAGAAGAAACCGGGGACGCCCGTCACCCAGATCCTGCCATCGCCGGTGGGCGGGCCGGAAGCAGCGCTGATGGTGCTGGCCCTGGAGGAGTGCGGCATCGAGGCTTTCGAGATCGAGGACGGTCGGCAGCTCACCGAGGCGCTGGTCGCCAAGAACCTGTACATCCTGGTCTCCAACCTGGCCGGCCTGGAGGTGGGCGGCACGGTTGAGGACGTGTGGCACTCGAACAGAGATTTGTCGGAGGCGGTCGCCTCCGAAGTGCTGGATGTTCAGGAAGCGTTGGTGGGGCACGCTGTCGATCGATCCGGCGCGCTGGCCACGATGGAGCGAGCGATCGAGGCTGATCCAGCTCACAAGGCGACGGGCCGGTCGGCGCCCGACCGACTCGCCCGAGCGTTACGCAACGCCGCCCAATTCGATCTGCCGGTTCCGACACTGCGGCGTCTGGCCGAAGCCCATCTACCGTGACCCGTTCGAGTGTGCTCGCGGGTCTGGTGGTGATGGCTGTGCTGGCGACTGCATGCGGCTCGAATGTACTGGCCCTGGAAGTGGGGGAGTGCTTCGATGATCCTCAGGATGGCGCCAGCCTGGTGACCTCGGTCGAGATCGTGGACTGTGCCCAGCCGCACGACAACGAGGTCTATGCCGTCGTGGCCTATCCGGAAGCCGACGGTTCCTATCCCGGCGACGAGGCGGTCTTCACATACGCCGAAGAGACGTGTATCGCCCAGTTCGACGTGTTCGTGGATTTCGCATACGTCGATTCCGAGCTGGATCTCGGCTATTTCTGGCCGACCGAGGAGTCGTGGGACGCGGGGGATCGTCAAGTGCAGTGCTTCGTGTACGAGTTGGACGGTTCGCAGGTCACGGGCACGTTGCGCGGCGCCGGACGCTGACGCCGGCCGACCCCTCGCCAGCGAGGGGTAAGCTCCGGGAGCTCGACGAGTGAGGAGACGATGAGCACCCAGATCCTCGATACGCTGCGCGACGAAGCCAAGACGCAGTTGTTCATAGACGGCCGCTGGACGAGCGGTGCATCGTCGATCGAAGTCATCGACCCCGCCAACGAAGAGGTGCTGGCCGAGGTGGATGCTGCATCGTCGGACCAAGCACTCGAAGCGGTGGCTGCTGCCGACGAGGCTGCGGAGGCGTGGGCGGCCACGGCACCGCGCGACCGGGGTGAGATCCTCCGGAAGGCGTTCGAAGTCATGCGGAGCGCCGAAGAGACCCTCGCCGAGCTGATCGTGCTCGAGAACGGCAAGGCGTTCGGTGACGCCCTCGGCGAAGTCCGCTACGCCGCCGAGTTCTTCCGCTGGTTCTCAGAGGAAGCGGTTCGGGTCGGCGGCGAGAACCGGGTTGCCCCGGGCGGCGACAAGCGCATCCTCACCTTCGAGCAGCCGGTGGGGCTGAGCGTCCTCATAACCCCGTGGAACTTCCCGGCCGCCATGGCGACCCGCAAGATCGGACCGGCCGTCGCCGCCGGCTGCACGATGATCCTGAAACCGGCGTCCGACACGCCGCTCACCGCGCTGGCGATCGCCCACATCCTCGAGCAAGCCGGACTGCCCGCCGGTGTGCTCAACGTCATCTCCGCCCGCGGCTCGTCAGGCGCCATCGACGCCGTGCTGGCAGACTCCCGCGTTCGCAAGCTCTCCTTCACGGGCTCGACCGCCGTGGGGCGCACCCTGCTGGAGGCGGCTTCGCAGCGGGTCCTGCGAACGTCGATGGAGCTGGGCGGCAACGCACCATTCATCGTGTTCGACGATGCCGACCTGGATCAGGCCATCGAGGGGGCGATGGTCGCCAAGATGAGGAACGCCGGAGAAGCGTGCACAGCCGCCAACCGGTTCGTCGTGCATGCGGCGATCGCCGGAGAGTTCTCGACCCGACTGTCCGAAGCAATGGCCTCCCTGCGGGTCGGTCCAGGGATCGACCGGACGACCCAAGTCGGTCCGATGATCAACAAGACGGCACGCGATGACATCGCCGCACTCGTGCAGGAGGCGGTCGACGCCGGCGCCAAGGTGAGGACCGGGGGAACGGCACCAGCGCGGCCTGGGTACTTCTATCTGCCGACCGTGCTGGACGATGTCGACAAGACCGCCCAGATCCTCCGCACCGAGATATTCGGCCCGGTCGCTCCGGTGATCCGTTTCGAGAACGACGAAGAGGCGATCGCGTTGGCCAACGATACCGAGTACGGCCTCATCTCGTACCTCTACACGGCTGATCTGGCCAGAGGGCTCCGTGCGGCGGAGGCGATCGAGTCGGGCATGGTCGGCCTGAATCGGGGCCTCGTGTCTGATCCGGCTGCTCCGTTTGGGGGCGTCAAGGAGTCCGGCCTCGGACGCGAGGGTGGCCGCCAAGGCATCCACGAGTTCCTGGAGACGAAGTACGTCGCCACATCCTGGTGAGGGGTCGGGTGTGGGGGGGCGACGCCGTCGCTATATCGTGGTGAGGGGTCGGGTGTGGGGGGGCGACGCCGTCGCTATATCGTGGTGAGGGGTCGGGTGTGGGGGGCG
>JBFHAT010000048.1:0-18287 GCA_041586155.1 Acidimicrobiia bacterium | reverse complement strand
TTCTTGGGCGGCCGACTTTGGGTCCGGCCTCTCGCCGCCGCGCAGCTGGTTCAGGATGTGGTTCCGGCTTTCGCACCGGACCCAAACAGACGCCGGTCGGCCGCGGTGCGTTTGCTTGGCAAACGCGTCTATGGACGCTGGGCTTGCGAGCGTTCTGGGATAGTCCCCCCAGTGTTGAGTGCGCGGAGGGTTACCGCAGGCCGCCGGTAGGTGGGCTGGGGTAAGGGGGTGGGGGTTGCTGCCTGGTGGATTCCTTGCCCCAGGGCTGTTGGGCTCCGTTAGCATCGCCGGGCCCCGTCGAGGTCCTGGTCACGTGCTATTTCCCACCATCCAGTTCGCCATCTTCTTCGTGGTGGTGCTGACCGCCAACTGGCTGCTGCTGCCCCACCGGCAAGCCTGGAAGGGCTTCATGCTCGTCGCCTCGTATGTCTTTTATGGGGCGTGGGATTGGCGGTTCGTCGGGCTCATCATCTTGTCGACCCTTTTGAACCAGGCGTCGGCCGGAGCGATGACCCGGGCGACCAACGAGTCGAGCCGCCGAGCTGCGCTGACCGCAGGTGTGGCCGCCAATCTGGGGCTACTGGCCTGGTTCAAGTACTACGGGTTCTTCGCCACGTCGCTGATCAATTTCTTCGCTCGCTTCGGCATCGACCTGCCGGTGCCGCTGCTTCGCATCACCCTGCCAGTGGGGATCTCGTTCTTCACGTTCCAGGCGCTTTCGTACGTGATCGACATCTACCGGGGCAAGCAGGCGCAGGCTCCGCTCCTGGACTTCGCCGTCTACCTGGCGTTCTTTCCTCAGCTCGTCGCCGGGCCGATCGTCCGCAGCTCCGAGTTTCTGCCTCAGCTCGGTGAGCGCAAAGACCCGCGGGCGGTGCCGGCGATGCGGGGGTTCACTCTCATCGCCGGCGGGCTGTTCAAGAAGGTGGTCGTCGCCAACACTCTCGCCGGCGCGATCGTCGACCCCGTCTTCGCCGCTCCGTCTCAGTTCACGGCACTAGAGGTACTGGTCGCCGTATACGGCTACGCCGTACAGATCTATGCCGACTTCTCCGGCTACACCGACATCGCCATCGGCGTGGCGGTCTTGATGGGGTTCCGGTTCCCGGACAACTTCGACAACCCCTATGTCGCCGTGTCGATCGGCGACTTCTGGCGCCGCTGGCACATGACGCTGAGTCGCTGGCTGCGTGACTACCTCTACATCCCGCTGGGAGGCAGCCGGGGCAGTCGACTCCTCAACTACCGCAACCTGATGCTCACCATGCTGTTGGGTGGCCTCTGGCATGGCGCCGCCTGGACGTTCGTCATCTGGGGCGCGTACCACGGGGCGCTCCTCGCCTGGGAAAGATGGCGAGCGGAGGTGCGACCGAACGCCCTCGACTCACCATGGGGCCGCGCCCGCGCCCGGTTCGTGACCTTCCATCTCGTGTGTCTCGGCTGGATCCTGTTCCGGGCGGACTCGATGAGCACGGCCGGCGAGATACTCCTCCGCCTCGGCGATTGGGGCCCGGCGCCGGCGGTCACCCCTGTTGTGTTGGCGCTGATCGTTGCCGGCATCCTCGTCCAATACTTCCCCACCGATTTCAAGGTCGCTCTGCACGCTCGGCTCAGCCAGCTTGGGCCCGTTGCGACTGCGCTCGGCCTCGGAGTGTTCCTGCTCGTCCTCGACGGCTTCGGACCCGAAGGCGTCGCCCCTTTCATCTACTTCCAGTTCTGATGACGGTCACGCCCAAGCCTCCCTTGCAGCCTTCCTCCCACCGTCATGAACGCTGGCCGGCGGGGCATGTGATCGTGGTGGTGGTGGTTGCTCTGCTGTTGGGGCTGCTGGTCAACGCCGAGGACATCCGCCGCACGGCTCAGCGCCAGGAGCAGGGCTGGGTGCGCACCACCACCCTGGCTTTGGCCGAGCCCATCTACGCGATCAGTCATGCGCTGCGGCTGGACAGGCCACGGGCCGCCATCGACGAGCTGCTGGGACGAGCCGAGGCAGCCGAACCAGAGGTGGCGCAGCCGCCACCGGCTCCGGCCACACCCGTTATTCCCACAACCGCAGTCCCGGGCTTGCCGGAGCGGCGCCAGGTTTCCGTCGACGACCCACTCGTCATGTACATCGGTGGCGACTCGATGGTCGGGCAATTCGGCCCGATGTTGCAGAACCGCTTGGGCGAGTCGGGCCTTGTCGAAAGCGAGGTGGTCTACGAGTTCGAGTCAGGTCTGAGCAGGCCCGACTTCATCGACTGGCCGGAGCGGCTACGTCGGGTCGGCGAGGAACTCGACCCCGATGTGGTGGTGCTCTACTTCGGAGGCAATGACGGTCAGGCCATCTACGTCGACGAGAACACCTGGATCGACTTGGGCACACCCGAGTGGGAGGCCGAGTACCGGCGCCGCGTCGATGAAGTCATGACGCTGCTCGTGGAGCAGGGGCGGTGGGTTTATTGGATGGGCCTTCCCGTCGTCGAGTCGGACACCTTCCAACCGCGCATCGATCTGATGAACCGCGTGTACGAGGAGGTGGCCGCCGATCACCCGATGGTGACGTTCTTCCCGGCCGAGCCGATCTTCACCGGCCCGGATGGCGGGTACGCCGAGTTCCTGCCCAACAGCGACGGTGAAGTGGTGGATATGCGTCTCGACGACGGAGTCCATTACACGACGGCCGGGGCGATCTATTTGGTCGATCACCTGTACCCGATGATCGCCGACGATTGGGCGCTTCCTCCCGAGTGAACGAGCGCGCGACCCGTCAACGGTCGGCCGCACCTGATGTTCGGGCCGAACGGCCCTGGTTGCAGCCCGCCGTCTCGCATATCGTCGACGGCGATGTCATCGGGCGCCCCGTTGCCGCATTGCGTTGTCTGTTCCGCATGCACGCCGCGACGGGGCGACGTTGATGAGCAGTCCCAATCCCACGCCGGCACGTTCCTTTCGACGGCAGAGTCCGAACCGGCCGTGGGGTGGGGCTGGTAGCAGGCAGAAGGGCCCGGCTCGGGGGAGAGGGCCCTTCTGTCGCGTTCAGTGGACCTTGACCAGCGCGTCGACCTGGTCCGCCGAGAGCTCCAGCCCCGGGTGGCTGGCGTCCACGTGGAGTTTCAGATGGTCGACGAGTTCATCTTTGGTCTCGGTCTTGAAGTGACCGGGACAATCTGCACCGGTATCTGCGCACGTCACTGAATAGGCCATCGAGAGGCTCCTTTCCGTACTCCCTGATTCGAGGGTACCGGAGCCGACCTCGTGGCGCGCCAGATAACGAGAAGGCGGCCCGTGCCGTCGGAGCCGCCTTCTCGTCCTGTGGGTGGGAGCGGTGGAAGATTTCGGTGGTGTGCGGTACGGGTCTCAGTACCACTTGCCCTTGGCGAAGCCGCCGAATGCGACCAAGCCGACGAGGGCGATGACGATGCCCCAGAAGGTGCTGCCGAAGATCGCCACCAGGATGCCAACAATGACCAACAGTCCGCCTGTGGTGATCCCAGCCATGAGATGTCCTTTCTGTCGAGGGGCGGCGGTGCCGCCACGGACACTCCTACCCGCTACGGGTCACGTCCAAACCCGACCCAAGCCTTCCAGCTGGTCCGGGCTTGGATTCCCGCCCTTGTCACGCGACCTGGATCCTGAGACCTTTAAGGGGTATGAAGCCGATCCGGCCGGCGCAGCCCGACCAACGGGATGAGTTCACCGCTTTCGTTCGAGAGGTGGAGCCGCGCCTGCGGGTTGCGCTGGCTGCCGCCCTCGGACAGGAACAGGGGCGGGAAGCTGCGGCCGAGGCATGGGCGTGGGGGTGGGAACACTGGGACCGTCTGTCGGCGATGGAAAACCCGGCCGGCTACCTGTACCGGGTGGGCCGCAGCCGGGCACGGACCAACCGAAGGCCCGTCTTCGCTCCGGCTCCGGTCAGCGTGCAGCCGCAAGTCGAGCCGGCTCTACCTGGTGCGCTTGCCGAGTTGAGCGAGCGACAGAGGGTGGTGGTGGTGTTGGTCCACGGATTCGAGTGGCGCCAGCGAGAGGTGGCAGACCTACTCGGGATCGATCCGCCCACTGTGGCGACCCATCTTCGTCGGGGCCTCAAGAAGCTACGGAAGTCGTTGAAGGTGGAGATCGATGCCTGACCTCAAGCAGCAACTTCGCACCTACTTCGAAGTCACCGCAACGGCGATCGAGCCGCCGGAGATCGTCGGTCAGCTGTTCGAGCGGTCGGCCGGCCCCCACAGCGAGCTGAGGAGTCTCGACATGCACACCATCGAACGTCCATCAGATCAAGCGCCACCTCCGCCCCGGCGTCGTTGGCGGGGACCGGCGGCCGCTGCGATCGCCGCAGTCGTGCTGGCTGTGGTCGGGGCAATCGTCTTGACCCGTGGCGGAGATGCGACGCAGACGCCCGAGCCGGCCGGCTCTGTGCCGGTGTCGGAGAGCGTCGAGACCTTCGGCGACGAGAGCGCGGCTATCCAATTGGCGACGCAGTACTACGAGGCGTTCAATCAGGGCGATCTGACGGCGATGACGGACATGCTGGCGGATGACGCCGACATCACCGGTGTACTGGGATCCAGCTTCGAACAGGTGATGGCGTGGGACATCGCGCAGGGCTCCACTGTCATCGACCCGGTCTGCCGGACTCAGGACAGCGCCGACGTCAGCCGTATCAGGGTCATCTGCGAGCTGGACCACCACCCCTACCTGGCACAGATCGCCGGCGGACCCGCGACCAACATCGTCGCCACGATCGAAGTGTCGGACGACGGCGAAATCTCCTTCTACAACGAGAGGATCGTCGCCGATCCGCTGGTCGAGGCAATAGAGGGGAACTTCTCGGTCTGGCTCGAGCGAAGTCATGTCGACGACGTAGCGCGCGTGCAATGCTGCGAGTGGGAGAGCGTGGAGGATGCAGCCGCCGGCGGAACTCTTCGTGCCCAATATGCCGACGAGTACGCGATCTACATCGAGCAGCAAGGCTGCCTCTTCGAAGAACCGTGCGAATAACCCGCCTCGACTGCACGGGCTGATCGAGCTCGAGCACCACCGCATTAACGCCTGGCGTCTTCGGGCGTTATGATCCGGCCCGCCAACCGGCCAGGGCCGGTCGGCTCCCCAGTCGAGGAGATATCCAACCATGCGAAAGCTCGTACTGCTGTTCGCGGTTTTGGCGCTCGTGCTCGCGGCATGCGGGTCCGATTCCGGGACCGACACGACAGCGACACCCGACGCGACGGAGGCGCCCGACGCCACCGAAGCGCCGGAGCCCACAGAGGCGCCCGAAACCACAGAAGCGCCCGAGCCAACGGAACCCGCCGGCGACGACGTGTCACTTCGGTGGATGACCCGTCCCGACAACCCTGAGGAGGCGGCCGTCTACTCGACCATCTCCGACCAATTGGCCGAGTCTCTTGACGGCATCAGCCTGACCTATGAGCCCGGATCCAATGAAGGAGCCGGCTACCAGCAGACGCTCCTCACCAATCTGTCCGCGGGCACGGCGCCCGACGTGTTCTGGATTCCCGGCACGGACATTGCCGACTTCGCGTCGCGTGGGGTCATCCTGGATCTTCGCCAGTACGCCGACGCCACCGGCCACGACGACGCCGACTTCTATCCCGGCCCGATGGGTCACTTGACCACAGAATTGGAGACCGGCCAGCCGGGCAACGTCCTGTGGGGTCTGCCTCGTGACGTGTCGACGTTCGCGCTGTACATCAACAACGACCTGATCGCCGAGGCAGGAGCTGCCGACCCGCGAGAACTCGAAGCTGATGGCGAGTGGACGTGGGACGCCTTCAACCAGATCGTCAGCGATGTCGCCGCGCTCGGCGGTGAAGTCAAGGGCTACGGCCAGTCGGCGTGGTGGGGTCCTTACGGTGCCTGGATGAACGCAACGGGCGGCGGGTTCTTCACCGACGACCGGACCGCATGTGCCCTCGATTCGGCTGAGTCGATCGCTGGTCTGACCGCCTTGCGTGACTTGTATTCGACGGACGCGGTCATTCCTTACGGCGAAGATCCCGAGCCGCCGTTCCGGGCCGGCACGGTTGGCATGTTCCAGAACGGACGCTGGGCGACTCCCGGTATCCGCACTGTCGATTTCGACTGGGATGTGGTTGGGCTGCCGGAGGGGCCGGGCGGCCCTGGCAACTGGCTCTTCTGGGGTGCTTACGTGGTGAATTCGGCCACCGAGAACCCGGAAGCGGCGTGGGATCTGGTGCAGGCCTTGACCCAGGCAGACGTTCAGGCGCAGATCTCGGAACTGGGTGCCAACATTCCGAGCCGAGTCAGTCAGGACGCGCTCGATGCCTTCCTCACGTTCACTCCGCCGGAAAACAACCAGGCGTTCCTGGAAGGGCTCAACAACAACCCGACCACCGAGGGTCCGCTGTGGGCCGGTAGCTGGCCGGAGTTCGTGTCCGCCATGGACGCTCAGATCCAGGCTGTGGTCACCGGTGCGCGTGACATCGACGACTTCCAAGCCAACATCTGTTCAGAGACGGCGGCAGCCTTCAGCAATTGATCGACACCGTTGCGGGAGGGGCCGGGGAAACCCGGCCCCTCCCGCGTAAGCTGCGACTGATCTCATCTGAGGAGCGATGACCGCGGTCACTGTCAGTCCATCAACCGCGGATCCGGGCTCGCCCGCCTGGTTCCGGCCGCTGGTCGCGTGGCGGGTAGCCGCCGTCGTGCTGCTCATCGGCGGCGTCGTGGCGACGCTCACCCGACGGGGGATCGTCTTGGACGGGCCGATACGGTGGGCGCTCGTCGTCGCCTTTGCCGGCTTCACCGCCGCCGCTGCCGCAGCTCTGGTCGGCACCGTGCGTCACGAGCATCGTGGACGCCTTTGGGGCTTCATCATCGACTTCCTGATCGCGGTCGTCTTGGGGTTCGTCGCTCTGAATCGGATGGGCATATTCGTGGGACTCGACGCTGTGGGCGCCGCGTTCAACGAGTCGGTGGGTTGGCTCGCAGTCATCGTGCTGGGGTGGGTGGCGGCCGGACTGGCTCCCCGAATGGGGCGAGCCGGACCGGGCCTCGCTACCGCCGCGCGGTGGACGATGGCGGCAGGGGCAGTGGTTTTGCTCGTCACGATGGGCCTGATACCAGGGGCCATCGAGTTCGGTAGGCGGCTCGTTCAACCAGACGTCGCCGTCGTCGCCTTCGTGGCGGTGACGGGAGGCGTGTTTGCACGCATCCTCTGGAGCCATCGAGCAGCGGAACTGTTCGGCACGACACAGTCGGAAGCCGAAACCCTGGATGGTCTCCTGTTCGTGGCCCCCAACGTGCTCGGGTTTCTTGCGTTCTTCGCCGGGCCGCTCATCGTCTCGCTCTTCATCAGCTTCACGGAGTGGGACGGACTCACCGACGCAACGTTCGTCGGGCTTCGGCATTACGCCGATCTGCTGACCGACGACCTGTTTCTGCGCTCGTTGCGGAACATCGCCGTGTTCGGCCTGGTCGCCATCCCCGCAGCCGTTGCTCCGGCCATGCTGATAGCTGCGCTCCTCAACTCCAAGCTGCCCGGAATGAAGGCGTTCAGGGCCGTCTACTTCCTGCCGTCGATTGCGGGCGTGGTCGGCGTCACACTCATCTGGAAGCAGCTGTTCAACTCCACAGTCGGATATCTGAACTTCACGATCTTGAAGCTCACTGAATGGTTCAACGGGCTCACGGGCGCCGCCGTCGAAGCTCCCCAACCGCAGTGGATCTCCGACGAATCGATTGCGCTCTTCTCCGTGATCATTCTGTTCGTTTGGCAGCAGCTCGGATTCAACATCGTGCTGTTCCTCGCCGGTATGCAAGGCGTCGACACTGGCCTGTACGAGGCGGCCGACATCGACGGGGCCGGGCCGTGGCGAAAGTTCCGGTCGATCACGGTGCCGCTGCTCCGACCGACCACGGTGTTCGTGGTGGCCACGACGACCATCCTCGCCCTCCAGTTGTTCAACGAGCCGTTCATTCTCCAGGCGCCGAGCAGGCCGGCCGGTCCCGGCAACGCCACCCTCACACCGGTGGTCTATTTGTACGAGAACGCGTTCCAGGAGTTCCAGATCGGCTATGCATCGGCGGTTGCATGGGCGCTCTTCATCATCATCTTCGGAGTGACGCTCCTCTACTTCTCTCGTGGCGGCGATGAGGGAGTGCTGTCGACATGACTGTGGATCGTCGTCAGGCTCGGTTCCGGCGGATGGGACGCACCGTGCTCGGCCGGGGCGGCG
Source organism: Acidimicrobiia bacterium (assembly GCA_041586155.1). GTDB lineage: Bacteria > Actinomycetota > Acidimicrobiia > Spongiisociales > JAENVV01 > JBFGJH01. The sequence goes on along the minus strand of JBFHAT010000048.1, from coordinate 10,089 downwards.
CCTACCTCATCTTGCTGGCCGTGGCGGCGATCATGCTGTTTCCGTTCGTGTTCATGGCGGCGACAGCGCTGAAGACGCCGGACGACACGTTCCGGTACCCACCCAAGGTGTGGCCTCGAACGCCGGCGGCTGCCGAAGTCGGGGGTGAGCAGGTCGAGTTGTTCAGCGTCGATGTGCCGGGCGCCGGCAGTCAAACGGTCTATCTGGCGGAGAGCGGCGTCGACGCCGGGTTGTTCGCTCCCCCAGACGACCCTGAGAGGCAACTCGCCTGGCCGCTGGAGCTGGCAACTGCGACCGGAGCAACGGCCATGGTCGACGGCGAGGCCGTCCCTATCTATTCGGTGCGGGTGGGGAACGACGTCACCGAGCTGGCCCTCTTGCGGGGCACCGTTGTCGGACGGTTCCAAGCGGTCGACGATCCGGCCGTGGAGACCTTCGCGGTGATACGAACGGCCGAGCGCGCCGAGGCGATCGAGCCGCAATGGCAGAATTTCCGGGAGATCGTCGAACTGCGGGACTTCGATCGATCATTGACCAACACGATCCTCGTCACGATCCTCGTCGTGGCGGGCACCCTCTTCACGTCGATCATGGGCGGTTATGCCTTTTCCCGAGTTCGGTTCGCCGGTCGTGACAAGCTGTTCGTAGCGTACGTGGGTTCGATCATGATCCCGTTCGTCGTCCTCATCATCCCGCTGTTCAGGCTGATGGTGTCGCTCGGATGGGTGAACACGCTTGGTTCGCTCGTGTGGCCGTTCATCTTCAATGCCTACGGGACATTCCTCATGCGCCAGTTCTTCGTGTCGATCCCCAAGGATCTCGAGGAAGCTGCATTCATCGACGGCGCCAAGCGGTGGAGGATCCTATGGGGCATCTTCGTGCCCCTGTCGTGGCCGGCCATTGCCACCCTGGCGACGTTCATGTTCCTGTACGCCTGGAACTCGTTCATATGGCCCCTCGTCTCGATCAATGGCGCCAATACCGAGGATTTCGTGCTGACCATTGCGTTGCAGACGCTGGGCGGCCAGGCAGGAGAGGGACCCAACCTGATCTTCGCCGCCATCGTTCTGTCGGTGGTCATTCCCTTTGCCGTGTTCGTGATGGCGCAGCGCTACTTCGTCGAGAACGTGGCAACGTCGGGCATCAAATGACCCCGAACATGCTGGCGATCTTGCGATGGGGCGAGCCCGGTCACGGTCGGCAGGTAGCAGGCACACGTGAAACCCAAACGCGAAGGAGAAGCCCCGGCACGGGCTTCTCCTTCATTCTTCGAGCGGCAGGCGACGTCAGTCACACCAGGCGAACAGCTCCGGCGAGTCGAGGTGCAACTGGAATACGACGTTGATCGGCAGGAACGCCTCGTCGCCCAGGTCCGTGCGGATGAGGCCCTCGAATTCGTTGCCCGAGTTCTCGTCGAACAGCGCGTAGTTGACCTCGCCGCGAGCCGCAGCCGAGAAGGCACCCAACGACCTGAGCGTCTCCTGACCGGCCCGCAGGCAGTCGGTGTCTGGCGTCCGCGGAGCGGCCATGGCTGGAGCGGCCAGCAACCCGACGGCCATGGCGGCAGTCACGACGAGAGCCGAAATACGACGGCGCATGATGATTCCCTTCCTCTGGAGGCTTCCAGTGAGCCCACTCGCTCGACATACGGAGACCTCACTCGATTCAGATGACGTAAAGCGCGCGCCAACCGCCAACAGTGTCTTCGGTTGGGACGACTCAGGACGTTGACCAGATGACCCGGTTGACCTCATTCTCCAGCTGTTCTTGTCGGCCCGACACCGGTCGTGGGTCGATGGTCCCGCTCGCGACCTTGGCCTCGAGTGTCACCAGGGTCTCGCCGCCCTCGAGAATGCGGGCTCCGAGATCGCCCAACCATCCTGCGTAACGATCGCGCCTGGCTGACCATAGGGATCGGCTTTCGATCAGTTCAGCTGCTACGAGGAGTGAACGCGCCAGCGTGTCGATGCCGCCGATGTGTCCATGGAACAGGTCGTCGCGAGCCATCGACTGGCGGCGCAACTTCGTGTCGAAGTTGAAACCGCCGCTGGAGAAACCGCCTCCCTGCAAGATCTCGTAGAGCACGAGCGATAGCTCGTCGACCGAATTGGGGAACTGGTCGGTGTCCCAGCCGTTCTGGTAGTCGCCCCGGTTGGCGTCGATGCTGCCGAAGATCCCGTTGGCGACCGCATAGGCGACCTCGTGATGAAAGCTGTGACCCGACAAGGTCGCGTGATTGCCTTCGATGTTCACCCGGAACTCGTCGGTCAGTCCGTAGCGGTCCAGGAAGCCGTGCACGGACTGAGAGTCGTAGTCGTATTGGTGTTTGGTCGGCTCCTGCGGCTTCGGTTCGATGAGCAGCGTCCCCTCGAATCCGATCGCGTTCTTGTGCTCCACCACCATCGACAGGAACCGGGCGAGCTGATCAGCCTCCTGCTTCAGGTCGGTGTTCAGCAGGGTCTCGTAACCCTCACGCCCTCCCCACAGCACGTAGTTGGCTCCATCCAACCGGTTGGTTGCGTCGAGTGCGTGTTTTACCTGGGCTGCCGCATATGCGAACACTTCCGGGTCGGGATTGGTGGCGGCGCCGGCCGCATAGCGTGGATGGGAGAACAGGTTGGCAGTGCCCCACAGGAGCCTGACCTCCGTGTCGCTCATCTTCTTCTCGGCGTAGTCGACCATCGCATCGAGGTTGCTCGCCGAGTCTGAGAACGTGGCGCCTTCAGGAGCGATGTCGACGTCGTGGAAGCAGAAGAACGGCACTCCCAGCTTGCCGACGAACTCGAAGGCTGCGTCCATTTTGTGCCGCGCAGCGGCCATGGGGTCGTCGGTAGCGCCCAGCCAGGGCCGGTCGAATGTGCCCGCGCCAAACACGTCGGATCCAGGCCAGTTGAACGAATGCCAGTAACAGACAGCGATGCGCAGGTGGTCCTCCATACGCTTGCCGAGCACCTCGCGATCCGGGTCGTACACCTTGTAGGTGAACGGGTCATCGCTGTCGAGGCCGCCGAACGTCACCCGGCCGACGCCTTCGAAAAATTCGCTCGTCATGGTCTCCTCCGCGGTTGCTGCGGCCCATTCTGCCTTCGATGTCACCGACCGGCGCTCCTGGAACACCCCGGTCCTGGAGCAACGGGGATTGTGCGTCAGCGATAATCGCCGGATGGAGATCGTCTTGCTGATCACGGCGTTTGCGCTCGGCTTGGTGGCGAGCATGATGCGCCTGCCACCTCTCGTCGGCTATCTGGTCGCCGGGTTCGTGCTGCATGCGTTCGGCTACGAGACGACTTCCACGATCGAGACCATCGCCGACCTCGGCGTGCTCCTGCTTCTGTTCGGAATCGGTTTGAAGCTGCGGCTGCGTACCTTTGCCCGGCCCGCCGTGTGGGGTACCGCCGGTATCTTCGCTGCGGTCGGAACCGCCGCCGCCACGGTGATTCTGCTGGTGCTGGGGACGGTTGGAATACCGCTGGCCAGTGACCTCGATGTCCGAGGGGCCGCCCTGATCGGTTTCGCGTTGTCCTTCTCCAGCACCGTGTTTGCCGTCAAGGCGCTCGAGAGCACCAACGAGGGTGCCTCGTTGTCGGGACGACTCGCCATCGGCGTGCTCATCATCCAAGACATCCTGGCGGTGGTGTTCCTCGTGCTGGTCGGGGGTCAGACGCCTTCCCTCTGGGCACTCGCCCTCATCCCGGCGTTCTTCGTCGCACGGCCTGTCCTCCATTGGCTGTTGGACCGGAGCGGGCACGGTGAGATCATGGTCCTCCTCGGCTTCGCCCTGGCGGTCGGTGTCGGCGCTGAAATGTTCGAGCTGGTCGACCTCAAGCCCGACCTGGGAGCGCTCGTCGTCGGACTGCTGCTTTCGGGGCATCCGCGAGCGGAGGAGCTTTCCGACCGGCTCTTGGCCTTCAAGGATCTGTTCCTGGTCGGGTTCTTCCTGTCGATCGGGCTGGGTGGCACCCCCATCGTGCCCGCCTGGGTGATCGGCGCTGTCGCGGTGCTGCTCATCCCTGCCCGCAGCGCCGGCTTGCTGTGGCTGGTCACGCGGTTCCGGCTGCGGGCACGTACTGCGCTCCACACGTCTTTGACGCTGTCCACCTACAGCGAATTTGGGCTGATCGTCGCTGCCGCTGCCCTCGCGGAGGGGCTGCTGGATCAGGAGTGGGTGTCGGCCATTGGGGTAGCGGTGGCCGGTTCGTTCATCGTAGGTGCGGCCGCCAACTCGGCGCGCTATCGCCTCTACGACCGGTGGGGCGAGCGGCTGTCCCGGTTCGAACGGCATCCGGCCCAAGCCGACGACGCCGTCATTGATGCCGGTCCGGCTCGGGTGGTCATCTTCGGCATGGGTCGAGTCGGAACAGGGGCGTACGACGAGCTGGTCAAACGAGACCGGGGGCCGGTGGTGGGAGTGGATCGACTACCGGAGACCGTTGCAGAGCACACCGCCGAGGGTAGGAACGTCATTCGCGGCGACGCACTCGACCGGGATTTTTGGGAGCGGGCTCTCTTTCAGCCCGACGTCGAGCTGGTGGTGGCTGCCATGAGCAACCATGGCGCCAACCTCGAATGCGTGAAGCGGATTCGCCAGTTCCTGCCCGAGGCCCGCATCGCGGCAATTGCCCGCTATCCAGACCATGTCTCCGAGCTGCGGGCTGCCGGAGTCGAGGTGGCACGCAACCTCTACGAAGAGGCCGGTCAGGCGCTCGCCGACGATGCCGTTGCAGTGATCTGGGAGGCGCCAACGACCGGCTGACCGGATGCGCCGGCCGGCCCGGTACCAACTACGGGCACGGCCGGCACAGCTGTGTCCATGATTCGCTTCAGCGACGTTTGTCGCCCGGCCAACACTCGCACAAACGCATCGCTGTGGGAAGCCGAGGTTTCGCGACCTGGTCAGGCCCAGCTAGGCGCATACAGGGCTGTCACGGTTGGCCAACCAGCGACCTTGTTCGTAGAGCGGTCCGTCCTGCTGGCCAGAGACTATGCGGAGCCGGGTGGCTTCCCAACCGGCGGCGTAGTCGGCGGGGTCGGTCACTTCGCTTTCAGGTCGGGCTCTGCTCCGCAAGACGAAGCTCGGAAAGGCAGGCCGACCCGTGGGCTGTCCGGCCGGCTGGTAGCGCAGGTCGAAGCTCCAGCGGAGCCGGTCGGAGGTATTGGGCAGCGCTCCATGCTCGGTGTACTTGGACAGCACGATGAGAGAACCTCGGGTGCAGGGGATGGGGACCGGGGCCGAGACGTGGCGGTCCAACAGGGCTTGGGGAATGTAGTTCTCGGCCTGGTTCACGACGCCGGGGCAGTGCAGCGTGAGTGTGCCCGGCTGATGTGAGCCTGGAATCGCCTGTAGGCAGCCCATTTCTTCGGTCGCATCGGTCATCGCCACCCAGACGGTCAGCAGGTCGGTGTCGATCGCTTCGTCCATCACCGCCCCGTAGTCCTGATGCCAGGTGGTGGCACCGACGTTCGAGTACTCGGCCATCGGCCCCGACAGGAGGCGTTGGGGCGGTTTGAGACGGACCTGCAGCACTGGGTTGAGCGCAATCTCGGGGCCGATCACCGATTCGACGACATCCAGCACCTTTGGGTTGCGGAGCAGGCCGAACAGGGCGGGACCGGTGTGTACACGGACGAAGTCGGGGTCGAGGTCCTCGTAATCGAGTGGCAGCGAGATCCCCAGAAAGTGGAACAGCGCCGGATTCTCACGGATGAGGGCGGTGTATCTCTCCTCGAAGGCGAGACGATCGAGCGAGTCGGAGAGGTAGCCACGTTCGACCATGTATGAGGCCGCACGGTCGAGGGCGGCGTCATACTCGACGATCACCGGTTCGAGGTCGGCGGCGGCCAAGACGTCGGGCACGACCAAATAGCCGTCTGCCTGGAACTGGTCGAGCTGGGCCGTGCTCAGCATGGCCGGGAGTATGCGGCACGGCCCGGCTGATTTCAACGGATTCGAGGCACGGGCGACGCCGCCCCAGCCGTCACCCCGGGACGGGGACCGTGCCGGATCAAGCCAAGTCGGCCAACGCCTCGCCCAGCTCATCTTCCCAGAACTCGACGAACCCCTCCTGATCGGAACCGATCTGATGGAAGTAGACGTGGTCGGCGCCCGCTTCGATCACCTCACGAGTCGCCTCGACGTAGGGCTCGACTTCAGGACCGCACGGCACCTCGGATTCGATTCTCTCCGGCGTGACGAGTTGCACGGCTTCCTCGAAGTGCTGCATCGTTCGGAGGTCCTGGTTGAGTTGGCCTGGGAGAGCGGTGTTGGGCCACATCCGATGCGCGGTCTCCACAGCCTTCCGCCGGTCGCCAGCCCAACACACCGTCACCTGGGTATAGACGGGACCAGTGCCGCCGGCCGCGCGCCACTCGTTGACGATCTGCTTCCCGTTGCCCCCGATCCACAGGCCGTCGCCATGCTCCGCTGCTGCCCTTGCCGCCATCTCACCGAACGCTGAGACGATGATCGGAGGGCTTGACTGCGGCTTGTCGAGTATCCGGGCGTCCTCAACGGTGAAATGAGTCCCGCGGTGGGTCACAGAATCCTCGTTCCACAAACGCCGTATCACCTCGATGGCCTCGACCATGCGCTCGATCCGTAACGGGGCAGGAGGCCACGGGTCTCCCAGCACGTGCTCGTTGAGCGCCTCGCCCGAACCAACCCCCCATGTGAAACGATCAGGCAGGAGCAGCGCTGTCGTTGCGACGGCCTGGGCGAGGATTGCGGGGTGGATGCGCATGCTGGGACACGTCACGCCCACGGCAACGTCGATGTCGGATGTGGCTTGCGAGAGGGCGCCGAGCACCGACCATACGAACGGGGAATGGCCTTGTTCGGAGATCCATGGGTGAAAGTGGTCGGAGATCGACACGAAGTCGAACCCGGTCTCTTCGGCGAGGCGTGCGATCTCTACGAGCCGGTCCGGCCCGTGCTCCTCGCTGGAAAGGGTCATTCCGAATTGCACAGCCATGGCGGTCAGTCCTTCTGGCGGGCTTTTTCGACGGCCCGCTGCAGGTCGTCCTTGTTCATCTTGGAGCGACCCTCGATATCGAGGTGACGAGCCTCCTCATACAGCTGGTCATAGGTCCTCCCTCTCGGTCCTTGACGTGCCACCAGGCGCTCTTCGTTCCGTGATTCTCTGACCTCGCCGGCTTCGGCTCGCGCCTTGTTGACAGTGCGTGCAGCGATCTCTTCAGCTTCGTCCTCTGACTCGCCTCGCTCGAGGAGGCTGTCCTTTATGTGCTCGTACTGGCGTTCCCGTTTCTTGCTCCATCCCGGCTGCGGCATGACGACTCCTTCGACGATGGATGCGCTTGGTACCCATCTGCGCGCCCGTCAAACCACGTTTCACGTATGTGGTCTCTGGGTACCCCTGCCGGCCCCGCCGATGCGAGGCGGGTGTTGGCAACCGATTCAGAACTACTGAAAGGGGAACATCGTGAGCCGGACATTGCTGATTCGCTCCTGGTGCTCGCACTGTTGATTGGAGCCTGTGGATCTTCGACCACCGAGTCGACCCTGACCAGCCTGGTCGAAGAGGCGACCGGAGTCGACGTGAGCGACACCGTCGAAGAGGTCGAGGAGCAGGTGGAGAGCGTCGCGGCCGACGTCGCCGAGTCGCCGGCCGCAGCCGAGCTGTCGGCGGCGTGGGAGGCTCTGAAGTCCGAGATCTCCAGCGCGACCGCTACGTTGCAGGCCGAAGGAGCGGTTGACTCCGCCGCCATCGAGCAGGCGATGGATAGCTTCGAGTCGACGCTCGACAACGTGCAAGCTGAGGCCGGCACTGATCTGGAAGAGAGCTGGTCGGAGCTGCGTTCGTTGCTCGAGGATCTCGTTTCCTGATCCGACGCTTCGGGCCCGCAGGCTGGGCTCCCCCCGTCCTGCGGGCCCGTCCTGTCTTCGCACGTAGGTCGGATCGGAAGTGAGCGGCCATAATCACTAGATGGAGTTGGGCCTCACCACCTTCGCAGAGACCATCCCCGCCGAGTCGGGCGCGGTGATCAGCCACGGCGACAGGCTGCGACAAGTCGTCGACGAGATCGTCCTGGCGGAAGAGGTCGGCCTCGACGTGTATGGAATCGGCGAACATCACCGCCCCGACTTCGCCGCCTCGGCGCCTGCCGTGATCTTGGCTGCGGCCGCCGGGCGGACCCAGCACATCCAGCTGAGCCCGGCAGTGATCATTCTCTCGACCGACGACCCCGTCCGGGTGTTCCAGCAGTTCGCCACCCTCGACATCGTCTCCAACGGACGCGCCGAGCTACTTGTCGGGCGGGGGTCGTTCATCGAGTCGTTTCCGTTGTTCGGCTACGACTTGCGCGACTACGACGACCTGTTCGCGGAGAAGCTCGATCTGCTGCTCGAGATCCGCGATCAGGAGACGGTCACCTGGTCGGGCCGCTTCCGACCTCCCATCGAGGGACAAGGAATCTATCCCCGACCCGATCGGCCGCTCTCCATCTGGGTCGGTGTGGGCGGCAACCCGGGATCGATGGTGCGGGCCGGCGAACGGGGCCTTCCGGTGGCATTGGCGATCATCGGCGGCGACCCGTCTCGGTTCGCCGTGCTGGCGGAGATCCACCGGCGCAGTTTGGCAGCGGCCGGTCACGATCCGACCGAGGTGCCGCTGGCGGTCCATGCCCATGGCTACATCGCCGACACAGAGGAGCGAGCTGCTGAAGAGTTCTACCCCTCGTATGCGGCGGCGATGAGCAGGATCGGCCAAGAGCGGGGCTGGCCGCCGATGACGCGGGCCCAGTACGACGCCATGCGAGGTCCTGACGGTTCGCTCGTCCTGGGTACGCCGGAGCAGGTCGCCGACAAGATTCTTCGCTGGCGGGACATCCTCGGTATCTCTCGCTTCATGCTGCACACCAGCGTCGGCACGCTCGGGCACGACAAGGTTCAGCGAACCATCGAACTGCTCGGCACGAAGGTGGCGCCGCTGGTGCAGGAGGCAGAGTCGCGGTAGCCGACCCTTGCGAACTTGGGCAGATGAGGGCGACAGGAGGCGAGCTTCACCCGAGGAGGCCCGGCATTGCCGGGCCTCTCTCGCTGAGCTGTTGTGCTTCGAACCGCGACTGCGGACTTCTCAGTCCACCGGATCGATTGCGCCGACCTGGGTGAGCATGGCCGCAGTGTCGGTGACACCCCAATGGTCGGTCGCCTTGCCGTCGTGCCAAGCGAGCACATCGATCGCGGCGAAGTCGATCTTGTTGCCGGTGGCGGCGAATCCCATGAACTCACCCTCGTGGGTGCCGGTGAAGCGCACGCGAGCGACCACCTTGTCGCCTTCGGCGATCATGTCCTCGATTTCGACGGAGAGATCCGGGATCCCTTCCAGCGTCGATTGGGTGAAGTAGCGCATCCCCTCCCTGCCGGCCGGAAGGCCCGGCAGCTCCTCGTGCTCGACGAAGTCCTCGCGTAGTAATTCGTCGATCAGACCCAGATTGCGCCCATTGAATATCTCGTCGTAGACGCGGCGGCTGAGCGCCTTGTTGTCGTTCGTCGACATTGGCAACCTCCTCCTTCTGCCTCTCATACTTTATCATAAATTTGTTTGCGCAAGCAAATGATTTATACTGACGGCGATGGTTACCAGTAATGACCCTGGCTTTCGGGCGTGGAGTCTCATTGTCGACGTTTGGGCGTTGTTGTCTCCGATCTTCGCTCAGAACCTCGGCGAGATCGGTATGTCGATGAGCTCCTTCGATGTGCTGGTCAATCTCCTGATCGCCGACAACAACGAGGCAAGAATGAGCGATTTGGCGGAAAGGACGGTGATCTCGTTCAGCCGCGTCTCGCGGGTCGTCGACGACCTGGAGGAGCAGGGGTTCGTCGAGCGTCGCCCGGATCCGAAGGACGGCCGGGCGGTGATCATCAAGCTGACTCCTGCCGGACGTCGCCATCTCCGCCAGGCGGTCAGGGTCCACGTTCGCGACGTCCAAGAGACGTTCAGTGCGCACCTCTCCGAGGAGCAAGCGCTCGCCGTCATCGATGCCCTCGACGCGGTGATGGGAGCGCATGGCCGCGTCCCCTCGGCGACCGCCCCCTGGGATTCGGGACGCTGAGGTCGCGGTCCGTACAAGGAA
>JBFHAT010000047.1:0-18427 GCA_041586155.1 Acidimicrobiia bacterium | reverse complement strand
GGGCGAGGACCTCGAGTCGATCGTCGTTAACAGCACGCTGTCGAGCTACGAGACGCTGGCGTTGGTCGCTCCGCAACCGGGCGTGGTGCTGGTGACGTTCCAGGCGTCCGTACTGCACGACGGATTCGACGACGCCGTTCGCTTCGGGATCGAACTGGGCGCAATCTGTGATGCCTCCACCAACGACACCTTCGCCTACGGCTCGGTGGCGGGAGCGATCACCCACGACACCGTGAGCGGTTCGGCAGTGTTTCAGGTCCCGGCGGGCACCACGACGTTCCGGCTGTGCGGGCAGGCCGAAACCGAGTCGATGCTGCTCATCGGCCACGGCATGCAGCTCACCTATTCGGCGGTGGGCTCCGCCCCGGCCACCGCCACGTCGGCCCGCACTCAGTCGGGATTCGGCGGCTGACCGACCCGTTCAGCCGCCGTCAAGCGGGTCACGTAGGGTTGACCCGGCTCACAACCAAGGAGGGAAGGATGAGCTCCACCCGCGAGTACGTCGTGCGCGTGCGCACAAGCTGGATCCGCTATGGAATCGTTGCTCTGATCACCACACTGGTGGTAGTGCCGCTGACCGCGAACGCATCGCACCAGTTCACCGATGTGCCTGACACCAACATCTTCCATGACGACATCGCCTGGATGAAGGACAACGCCATCACGACGGGATGCCTCGACGGCACCGTCTACTGTCCGGGCGACAACGTCACCCGCCAGCAGATGGCCGCCTTCATGCGCCGCCTGGCCGAAAAGAAGGTCGTCGACGCCGCCACCGCAGTGACGGCCGACGATGCCGGCATGCTGGGCGGCGAGGCTCCCGACCACTACGAGACCATCATCGAAGGCACCCAGGGCACTGATGGGGAGCTTCTACCGATCGACAACTTGCTGAGTGACTTCGAGACCGTGTCGATCACGGCACCTGCGCCGGGCTACGTCCTAGTCAACTATCACGCATCGGTGCTTAGGGATGGCTTCGACAACGCCGTCCGGTTTGGAATCGAAGAAGGCGCCGCATGTGATTCGGTGCTGACCAATGATACGTTCGTGTATGGGTCGGTCGATTCGACCAGCAATTACGACAATGTGGCCGGCACCGCGGTGTTTGCCGTGAACAGCGGAACGAACACCTTCACGCTTTGCGGACACACCGACGGCAACACCATGTTGCTGATCGGCCACGGCGTCCAGCTGACGTACTCGGCAACTGGTTCGGCACCCGGAATCGTGACCGGGGCGGCTCGTTCACAAGGAGCGTTCTGGGACTAGCAGCAGATGAGCGCAACGCCGAAGTCAAGCTAGGAACGACGAAGGGGTGACTTCGGTCACCCCTTCGTCACGAATTCCAGGCGGTTGCCGAAGGGGTCTTCGCTGTAGACGCGGCGATAGCCCGGCAACAGCTCGTCGCGCACCACCGAGCGGGAGGCGGCCGCCAGGCGCCTGGCCAATTCGTCCAGGTCGTCTACCTCGATCGCCGGATGGGCCTTGCGGGCGGGGCGGAAATCCTCGTCAACTCCACAGTGCAGCTCCGCCTGGCCGTTGCGGAACCACACCCCGCCCCGACTCCGTAGGCCTTCGGGCTTGTCGATGACGTCGAACCCGACGACGTCGCGCCAGAACTTCTTCGCCTGTTTTTCTCCCCCCGCCGGGATGGCGAGCTGCACGTGGTGATACTTCACCGTCCCACCCGCTTCGATCCTGCCACGACGCACCGGCCAGTTCGCACAAGCACCATGAGACACTTCATGACGAGCGATCGTAGCCACCGCGCCGAGCAGACTCTCGGACGCCGAAGACGATTCGACCCAAGCCGATGCCGCCGGCCACGCGTTGCAGGTCGCGGAATCGAACAACCGTCTCACCCGAAGAGCTGCTCACAGCCGTAGAATCGGACCGGTACGACTGGACGCGACGCGTCAAGGGGTGGAGGACCGTCGGGTGAGAGACGGACAGGAGTCAGCAAGGCACAACGCGCCTGAGGTGCGGCCATGACCATGCGCCGAATCGCCTACCAGTTGATGCTCGCCACACTGGTCACGATCCCGTTCGAGGACGTCGTCAAGCTGCCCGGCCTGGGAACGGTCGCCCGTCTCTTTGGCCTTGCTGCGTTCGCCACCTGGGCTGTCTCTGCGCTCGCATCGGGAACGATGAGAAAGCCGGATGCCTCCCACGTATTCGCATACGGCCTCGTCGTTTGGGTGGGCCTCGGCGTCTTCTGGTCATTCGACCCGGGCAGCACGCTCGATCGGATCGAGACATTCCTGCAACTGCTGGCTCTGTCGTTGCTGGTATGGGATCTCGTCGACTCGGCTGCGGCTGTACGGGCGTCGATCCAGGCTCTGGTCATCGGCCTGTCGGTGGCAGCAGGCAGCGTGTTCGTCAACTTCGCTCGCGGCGTGGAGGCCTATTACGGGCGCTTTGCATCGTCGGGATCGGACCCGAACTATCTCGCTATGACCCTGGCATTGGGTATGCCGTTTGCGTGGTACCTAGCCCACCACTCGCCACGACGCGCTCTTCGAATCGCCAACGGGGCTTACCTTCCGGTCGCCGCGGTCGCGGTGGCGCTCACGGGTTCACGAGGCGGGCTTCTGGCGACCTCCGTCGCATTGTTCTACATCCTCGTCACGATTCGTCGCCTTCGACCTGCCGGATTCATCGCACTGCTGATTCTTCTCGGAGTGGCAACGGCGACGGCCATCCAGGTGGTTCCCGAGTCGTCGTTCGAGCGAATCGCTTCGGTGGACGAGGAGCTCATCGACGGCGATCTCAACGGCCGAGCGGGCATATGGCTGGAGGCGCGCGATGCATTCTTCGATCGTCCTGTGCTCGGTATCGGACCAGGGGCCAGCCGCGCGACCCTACCGACCGGCAAGGTCGGGCATAACGTCGTCATCACTGTCGCGCTCGAACTCGGCATCGTCGGGCTTGCGCTGTTCGTCGGATTCGTCGCCGGCACCTTGCGGTACCTCCGCTCCCTTCCGACGTCCGACAGGCGCCTCTGGCTGTCAGTTGTCGCAGTATGGGGCGTGGGGTCGCTGTCTCTCAGTCTCGAAACGCGGAAGCTGACGTGGGTGCTGTTCAACCTCGTGCTCGTTGCATCGGTTGCAGCTCGAGCGCACTGGTTCATCGGCGATGCAACCCAACCGGTGCAACCTTCGTCGAGTCAGGACCCAGATGACGCACGGCCGTTGTCGCTGACGACAGCAGTCACTGCGGGACCGATCGCCGATGCCCCGGGGCGGCCGCGCTACGCGACCGACACCGTGGGGTTCAGACCACTGGAGGTGGCGAATCCCGGCCGGCTTCTGAGCGTGAACACTGCGTCGACGGACGACCTGGTCCGTGTCGACGGAATCGGACCGAGAACAGCGGAGGCGATCGTGGCACGCCGCAGCTCGATCGGACGATACAGGTCCGTCGACGACCTCCTCGACGTGCCCGGGATTGGGCCGGCCCGGCTCCGGAAGATTCGGCCGCTGGTGCGGATCTGAAACCGGCGGCCACGACGACCATGTCTCACCAGCGACCATTTCCACGCCCACCAGCCAGACCTCAACCGACGCCGGGACTTCTCACGGAGCGGTGCCATCGCTCTTGCGACGAACTCTCGCCCGACTTGCCCTTGCGGGGCGCTGATACCATCTTCGGCTCATGACGGGTCCTCATGCTCCAATTGCGCTCGTCGCGCGCCTCACCGACCTGTTCGAGGAACAGGGCATTCGCTACTGCCATTGGAAGAGCAATGCCGCCATCGACCGGTCGGAGGCAGGCGAGAATGATCTGGACTTGCTCGTCGATCGAAGCCAGGCAACGGCGTTTCGAGAAGTCCTGTCGCGGGCCGGCTTCGTGCGAGTAGAGCGACAGCAGAAGCCGTTTCCTCCAGCCAAAGAGGACTACTTCGGTCGCGATGACAAGACCGGCAAACTCGTACATGTCGACGCTCATTTTCAGCTCGTTCTCGGACACGACCGCACGAAGAACTATCGGGTCCCGTTGGAAGAGGCCTTTCTGGAATCCGCTACGCGGCCTGGACTCCTTCGGGTACCTGCTCCAGAGCTCGAGTACATCGTCCTGCTCATCAGGATGGTGCTCAAGTACGCCATCTGGGACGAGGTCGCATGGCAGGCGCTGCGCGGCCGACGGGCCGGCCCCAAACCTTCCGAACGAGACGAGCTCGCCCACCTCGAGCAGGAAATAAGTCGGGACAAGCTCGCAGAGATCGTCCAAACGAGCGTGCCGTGGCTCACGACCAGACTCATCGCCGACTGCGCTCGAGTGGCCGAGAACGAGGCCTCTCTGCGAGCACGCCTCAGCATCGGAAGGCAGCTACGGCGCCGCTTGGTCGCTCATGCACAACACGGCGAGCTGGCAGACGGAGCGCTGCGAGTGGGCCGCCGTGTCTCCGGAACACTTCATCGCCGCATGGGTATCGAACATGGATTTCGCCTGGCCCACGGCGGAGCGATCGTCGCAATCATCGGAGGCGACGGCAGCGGCAAATCGACCGCAGTGGAAGAAGTCTCCCGCTGGTTGAGCCACGAGTTGGACGTCCGTCAGATCCATCTCGGCAAGCCCGACTGGTCGGTGGTCACCTACGCCGTGCGGGGAGCGTTCAAGCTCGTGTCGATGGCAAGGCGCTCCTCCGACGAACCGCCGTATCGGGCCATGGCCTGGCTGGCATGCACGGGTCGTGACCGCTACCTCACCTATCGCAAGGCCCGCCGTTTTGCCGACAGAGGGGGGGTGGTCATCTCGGATCGCTATCCCCATCCCTCCCTCGAATCCATGGATGTCCCTCTGATCGACCGTCTGGACAGACCCGAGTCCGGCACTCGGGTCGGGCGGATGCTGCAACGGATTGAGCGGAGGTATCACGACGCCATCGAGATGCCTGAGGTCGTGGTGGTGCTCAAGGTCGATCCGGAGACGGCGGCTCAGCGCAAGACCGACGAGCCTTTCGACTACGTCTTGCGCCGCTCAGCCGAGGTGTGGGAGATCGACTGGGAATCAGCCGGCGTCTCGATCGTCGATGGAACCCGACCCAAGGAAGAGGTTGCGTCCCAGCTCAAAGCGATGATATGGGAGGCCCTTGCGTGAAAGGAGCCGACGACGACTCGCTGATCGTCGAGATCGCAGGCGTGGCGGGTGCCGGGAAAACGACACTGGCCAGCGCGATGGGCGCCGCTCATCCCGCCTCCCGAAGCGACGAGCCCCTCCAGTTGCGCAGCGTGGATCATCTCCCATCGGTGCTGCGCAGCGTCCCTCGTCTGATCCCGCTTCTGGCCCGATCGGCAGCCCGGGGCAAGATTCCTTCCTGGACCGAGCTGAAACTCGTCATCTACCTCATGGAATGGCCACGGCGCCTCCAGCGCCATGTTGCCTATCGGACCGGTTTGACGATCATCGACCAGGGTCCCGTCTACGGGCTGGCCCGTCTGGGGCGGACGGAACGACCCATGAGTGGCACAGAGCCGTCGAGCCCTTGGTGGGCGGCAGTCGCGGGAGCGTGGTTCGATGTGTTGGATGCCGTGATCTGGCTGGATGCACCCAATGACATCCTCCAAGACCGGGTCCAGACCCGATCTCAAGATCACGAGGTAAAGGGCCGATCAGACGCCGAGGCGATGAGGTTCATCGACGATTACCGGGCGAGCTATCAACAGGTGCTCGCTCGCATGGAGCGCCCGGGAGGACCGGTGGTGATGCGCTACGACACGAGCACTCAGTCTGCATCCGCGGTGGCGGCGGATGCGCTCCAACGCTTGCGCTCTGATTCCGATCAGCCCGGGCCAGACGCCAAGGGTGCCTCGTTGTGACCGACCAGGCCATGGGTCCACTGCGGATCCTTCACGTGATCCTCGTCCTGCGGTCGACCAACAGCCAATACAACGAGCACTCCCTCCCGGTCATGCACGAACGAGAAATCTCGCTCTGTACCTACTTCACTCCACAACTGACCCCGCCGCCCCAAATCCGGGTGTTCGCCGGCGACGACACGCTCCTCGGGTTCTTCCGGGCCCTTCGCAAGGCATTGCAGGCTGGTGAATACGACGCCATCCACGCCCACTCGCCGCAGGCGGGCGTCTTCATGCTCATCGCGATGCTGCTGTGGCGGCGACCGAAGTTGGGACCGCGGCTGGTGTACACGGTCCACGATTCGTATTACGACTTCAAGACGCGCAACAAGTTGCTGATGATTCCTTCGTTCGCGCTGTTCCGCCGGGTGGTGTTCTGCAGCCACGCTGCTCACGAAAGCTTTCCTCGCATGCTCAAACGCCTCGTGGGACACCGGACTCGAGTAGTCCAGAACGGTGCAGACATCGCCCGCATCGATGCTGCGATCGCCCCGATCGAACGCACACCCAACGAGGGATTCACGCTGTTGTCGATCGGTCGCCTCGAAGCAGTCAAAGACCCGCTGGTCGTGCTCGAAGCTTTTGCCAAGGCCGGCGATGAGAACAGCCGGCTCGTCTACGTCGGCGACGGTGAGATGCGCGCAGAGCTCGAAGCTGCGATTGCAGCCCGAGGGATGTCGGATCGGGTTCACCTCACGGGCCTCATCGAACGCGAAGAGGTCTTTCGTCACCTGGTCAACTCCGATGCGTACATCTCGACATCCCACGGCGAAGGTCTTCCGGTCGCGGTGATGGAGGCGATGGCCTGCTCGGTCCCACTGATCCTCTCCGACATCCCACCCCACCGCGAATTCGGAGCCGACGAAGCACTGATTCCCTTGATTCCACCGGGCGATATCGAAGGCTTCGCGTCTGCCGTCGCCCGTCTTCAGGCCATGACGTCGGCCGAGCGCGCCGCTCTCGGGGAACAGTGCCGGGAGCTGGTCACGTCCAGGTTCAGTTTGGAGCAGATGAACGATGGCTACGCCGCCATCTACCGCGAGCTGCTCGAGCCGGAAACCAGGCGGCTCACGGCATGAGATACGCCCGGCATGACCTCAGGTGACGGCCACCGCCTGGCGGTCTTTCTTCCTTCTCTGGTCGGTGGCGGCGCAGAACGCGTGACACTCAACCTGGTCAAGGAGGCTGCTCGCCGGGGAGTATCGGTCGACCTCGTGCTGAGCAAGGCGGAGGGCCCCTATTTGTCTGACGTTCCCGACTCCGTCAAAGTGGTGGATCTCGGGGCATCGCGGGTGATGTCGAGCCTCCCGGCTCTCACCCGGTACCTCCGGCGAGCCCGTCCCGATGCCATGCTCACCGCCATCAGCCACGCCAATATCATCGGTCTGTGGGCGCGCCGGTTCGCCGGAGCTCCGGCCCGGGTGGTGGTGGCGGAACATGACACGCTGTCGCAAGTCACGCACGAAACCGCTCGACGTCGCGCCCGCCTGATGCCGCGCTTGATCAGGGCTTCATACCCGAGCGCCCAAGGGATCATCGCGGTCTCGTCAGGTGTCGCCGACGATCTCTCCTCCACTGCGGGAATCCCGCGCGAGACCATCGACGTGGTCTACAACCCAGTGGTCACACCCGAAGTCGAAGCGGCCGCGGAAGCCCACATCGGTCACCCTTGGTTCGCTCCAGGCGAACCTCCGGTCGTGATCGGCATCGGCCGTCTGGCTCCCAAGAAGGATTTCGCAACCCTGGTGACCGCGTTCGCCGAGGCGCGCCGGCAGTCCAACGCCCGCTTGATCATCTTGGGGGAGGGACCTGAACGGGCGGCGCTCGAGGAACTGGTGCGGAGCCTCGACCTCGAAGCTCACGTCTCGCTACCCGGATTCGTCGAAAACCCCTACGCCTACCTCCGCCAGGCCAATCTGTTTGTCCTGTCTTCTCGATGGGAGGGACTCCCCACCGTTTTGATCGAAGCGATGTACTGCGGGACGCCGGTCGTGTCGACGGATTGCCCATCGGGGCCCCGTGAGATCCTGGCAGACGGTCGATACGGGGAGCTGGTGCCGATGGGAGATATCGCATCACTCACCACAGCGATGCAGGCCGGGTTGGCGGGCGCAGTGCCGCCCGCACCCGCCGCCAGCTGGAGGCCTTACGAACTCGCGGTCGTCACCGATCGCTATCTGGACCTGGCGCTCGGCTACCCGTCATCCGGGACGGCGTGAGGCCGGCGGTATGCTTCCGGCTTCACGTGAAGTGCGATGTCGTGACCGTCGACTGCACACTGGACCACGGACATGGCGTGGCCAGGCGGCGGTCAGCGAATCGAGCTGGGGGGCGAGTGCGACACCAATCTCATCCGTCGGTTGAGGTCACGAAGTGAGCCTTCAGAAGCAAGCCGCCCAGGGAGTGTTCTGGTCGGCGGCGGGTAACTGGGGTTACCAGGTGGCGACGCTGGTCGTCTTTGCCGTGCTCTCTCGACTGCTCACACCAGCGGAATTCGGGCTGGTCGCGCTCGCTTCCGTGTTCACGGCACTGCTCAAGCTGGTCACCGAGCAAGGACTGGCGGACGCGATCGTCCAGCGCGCAGACTTGGAACCCGAGCACCTCGACTCGGCGTTCTGGCTCAGCATCGGGCTGGGAGCCGTACTCACCGCCGGCCTGGCCGCCGCATCGTGGCTCATCGCCAACATCGTCAACCAGCCCGACATCGCACCGGTCCTCGTTTGGCTCGCACCAGTCCTGGGGCTGGCCGGACTGAGCAGCGTGCAGCGCGCGATCCTGTCCCGTGAGCTCCGCTTCGCCAGCCTCACGCTGCGGACCCTTGCATCCGTCATCGTGGGCGGCATCGTCGGTGTGGTGGCCGCATTGCGAGGGTATGGAGTGTGGAGCCTGGTTGCGCAGCTTCTCACGATCGAAGTCGTCGGGGTGATTGCGCTCTGGACGGCCAGTGATTGGCGCCCGCACTTTCGGTTTTCTCGGCGACACCTTCGTGACCTCATCGGATTCGGCGTCAACGTATTGGGCTTTCGAATCCTCCGTTTCTTCAACACGCGCATCGACAACCTCATCGTGGGTTCCGTGCTCGGCCCTACAGCTCTCGGCCTCTACGTCGTCGCCTACCGAATCCTGCAGCTTCTCATCAACGTGACGACCGCCATCATCGGCAGCGTGGCCTTTCCGGTGCTGTCCCGTGTCCAGGACGACCGCCCCCGTGTCCAAAATGCGTACTACAAGGCGATCCGCCTTACGAGCATGATCGCCTTTCCTGCCTTCCTGGGGCTGGTCGTGGTCGCCCCGGAGGTGACCCGCCTCGTCTTTGGCCCTCAATGGGACGCCAGCGTGCCGGTCATGCAGGTGCTGGCTCTGGCCGGACTGCTCAACTCCGTGCTGTTCGTCAATGGAATCGTGATGAAATCGCTCGGCAAGCCGTCGTGGAGATTGGCGATCATGGGCCTCACTGCGCTCATCCTGACGACCGCGTTCACATTGGTGGTCAGTGCAGGAATCATTGCCGTGGCAACTGCCTTCGCGATCATCAGCCTCGTCCTGGCCCCGTTGTGGATGTGGGGAGCACACAAGCTCATCACGCTCGAACCCGGCCGCTACCTCCGGCAGATCGTCCCGCCGCTGGTGTCGTCTCTGGCGATGGCTGCGACGGTCTGGGGCTTCAAGCCGGTGGTAGGCGATCTCTCGTTGCTGTGGCAGGTCATCGCACTCGTGACGGGCGGGGTCGCGAGCTACGGACTCACGCTCTGGATCGTCGGGCGGCCCATGATCAAAGAGGCAGTCGCGCTGGGTCGGATGAGCTTGCCACAACGTCCCGCTCGGGCGCGTTGACAGCGGCCCCGGGGAACGCTCACGAAAGGCGCTCCGCCGCCTTCAGATCCTCCCAGAGAGATTCGCACAGTTGGTAGATCTCCTCGGCGAATGCCTTCTCGGGGTTTGGCCGAGCCACGCCTGCATCAACTGCGGCCGTGACTTCATTCCGCGGATACGCCACACCTAGGCGCTCGTAGATGTCGACCATCGCTTGGCGCGGGTCGGTCACGAAACGGTCGAAGCTGAGCATCTGGACCCGCGGGTCTTCGTCGAGTCCGAGATCGAACAAGAGTCGATTCCGTACCCACCAGAAGAGCGCAGCTGCGTCGAGCTGGGGCATCTCTTCAGAAAAGAGCCGGTCGACCGTCTCTTGAACATCGTCCGGGACCAACTCGGCACGCCAGTTCGTCCGATCTCTGCGAACGATCGGCCGGAGGTTGTTCTTGCCGCCGCGATCCCCGAACTGCCTGATGTTGGACTGCGCCACCTCGAGATAGTGCCGGTAGCACCAGATCGCCAGCGAAGGCTCGAAGCGATCCAGGAGCAGAGGTGTCTTCTGGGTTTCGACGAGGGGTTTGAGCACCACGATCGGCGCCCGAACCGGACGCAACGCCCGCTCCACGTCGGGGAGCGGGTTGAGGCGGATGTTTCGATCTGCGTCTTGGTCGGAGAGACGGCTGTGCTCCTGAAACACTCGAGTTCGGAAATCGCGTTCGAACACTCGCACGAGGGTTGTCGTACCGGACCGCTGCATCCCCACGATGAACACATACCTCCGGTCGGATTCGTCAGGGCGACGTGACAGTTGGGCTGCCGCTTTCAGACCCCGGTAGCCGGCCATCGTCATGCGGTCGCGTATCTGTCCGGTCCGTGCCGTCATTCGTGCCATGGCGCCTACCTCGCTTCCCGGGAGTCGAACCAGGCTTCCCAGGACATGGCATTCACTGCCCCAGGCGAGCGGCGTTGGGCGCGGGGACAGAGATTCGATCGAATAGACCCCACCATGACGGAGCACACTAACGGACGGCATCGAACCATCGGTCAGGTCGACACCTCCTCTGCGAGCTCTTGCGCCGCTGCGGTGACCGCCCCGTTTGAGATCCTCGTGCAAAAACTGGCTCGCCGCCGATCCTCTGACGGCTACAGTGGGTTGGGCGCCCAGGGTGAGGGAGACCCTGGGAGGGTGTCGGTGCAGCCGGAGTGCCGCCGCACCCACAAACGGGAGGCGAAATGCCGGGGCAATCGGGGGAAGGCTGGGAAACGTGAAATCTCATCGGAATCGTCCGAGCTTGACACTTGTCGTCGCGGCAACATTGGTGACGTCGCTGCTGGCGATACCGACAGGAGCGGCAGTCTCGGCGGCCGGGGTCGAAGCGGCTCGAGAGATCCGATCGATCTACCCGACCGAGCTTGGTTTCTCCGCACCGGGTGGCATTGCATTCGACTCAGGGTCTGTCGAGCTGATCACCGTTGCAGCACCGACTGGCAGCGAGATCGGAAGGTTCAGCCTCACTGAGGATCCTCTCGGCACCGTGACCAGCGGTGTCAGCGTGACCGATGCCGGTCTCGTCGCCTTCGACCGGTCGAAAGACCGCCTCGTATTCGTCGACAACGTCTCTGGCGAGTTCGTCGGGCTCAGCGGGAACGTCGTGCGCGGGCAAGGCGGCAGCGAGGAGCGGGCCGCATTGCCGGCCGACGGTCTCGGCGACGTGCGCGGCTCTGCCTTCGACCCCGACTCCGGGGCATTGTTCACGCTGGACGGCACGGGTCGACGCATTGTTCGAACCGACCCGGGAGGCGATGGCCAGAGCCTCGTCGATGACCTCGGAGCGGGAGCCACGACGTTCGTGCCGCTCAGAGGCGTTCCCGGCTCCAACCTCACCGGCCTGGCCCTCGACCCGGCGTCCGACCACTTCTACGTCGCCCGCAATGACGGCCGCGCCATCTACGAAGTCGACGCCTCCGGAAGCCTCGTCACGACATACGACACCTCCTCGATCGGTTTGACGTCTCCGAGCAGCATCGTGCTGGGCCCGAGCGGCGACCCGACCGACGACCCGGCTGCGACCAGCTTGTACGTCGTCGACGGCACCGCCGATTCCGGCGTCACCAGCGCTACCGCAACCAGCACCGGCACGTTCGCCACGCAGTCCACCGCCACGGCAACCACCTCCGAAAGCCGGATCGTCGAGATCTCACTCACTCCGCTCGTCACGTTCGCGTCGACGCCGGCAACGCTCGTCCAGACGATCGCTACATCTGCGTTCAGTCCTCCGAGTCCCGACCCGGCGGGCATCACGTACATCCCTGCACGAGATCGGCTTCTGATGGCCGACTCCGAAGTGAACGAGATGCCGCTGTTTGCCGGCGTCAACTTGTGGGAATTCACCAACCTCGGCTCGGTGCAAGAGACCGGAGTGACCACTTCGTTCACCAATGAACCCACGGGCATCTCACTGAATCCCGCCAACGGTCACCTCTTTGTCTCGTCGGACGACGACCGCACCGTCTACGAGCTCGATCCTGGCCCGGACGGCCTCTACGGCACCGGCGGTGACGACGTCATCGTGAGCTCCTTCGGTACCGAGAGTTTCGGAAGCAGCGACCCGGAGGCTGTTGCCTACGACTCGCTCCGCAACGAAGTCGCTGTCGCCGACGGGCTGGCTCGCGAGGTCTTCAAGGTGTCTCCCGGCCCCAACGGCGTTTTCGACGGAGTCGACGACACCGTCACACAGTTCGACGTCGCCGCGCTCGGCGTAGACGACCCCGAGGGGATCGACTACAACGCAGCTTCGGACACCTTCGTGATCGCCGACCGGGGGCCCGACATCGTCATCGAGGTCACGAACGACGGTACTTTGATCCAGACGGTCGACGTCTCGTCGGCCGGCCCCAACCCTCGTGCGGCCGGCATCGCCATCGCTCCCAGCAGCGTCAACCCCAGCGAGACGAGCTGGTACATCGTCGACCGAGGTGTGGACAACAACTCCGACCCGTCCGAGAACGACGGGTTGCTGTACGAGTTCAACCCGCCGAGCTCGTCGGTCAACCTGCCTCCGTCGGTCTCGGCCGGACCCGACCAGTCGCTGCTCGACACGAACGTGGCCAACCTGGACGGCACCGTTTCTGACGACGGCAAGCCCGACCCTCCCGCGGTGACGACCTCAACATGGAGTCAAGTGAGCGGCCCTGGCACCGTCACGTTCGGGGACCCGAACGCGGAGGACACCACGGCCACCTTCCCGGGCTCTGGCACCTATGTTTTGCGTCTCACCGCCGACGACTCGGAGTTGACCGCCAGCGACGACATGACGGTGTCAGTCGGCATTCTCGAAGTGGAGATCGCGGTCGGCTCGGATGATGCCGAGGAACGCGACGGCGGTGGCATCTCGTTGACGAGCGGGGACATCGAAATGGTGTTCGATCGGGGCAGCAATCAGACCGTCGGGCTGCGGTGGGCAGGTGTGAACATCCCCCAGGGGGCGACGATCACCGACGCATGGGTGCAGTTCCAGGTCGACGAGGTCAACACCGAAACGACCAACCTGACCATCCAAGGCCAGGCCGCCGACAATCCGTCGACGTTCACGTCGACGGCCTTCAGCATCTCCACCCGGCCACGGACCTCAGCGAGCGTGGGCTGGAGTCCTGTGCCATGGACGACGATCGGACAGCGCGGGCCGGATCAGCAGACCCCGGACGTGTCGTCCGTCGTCCAGGAGATCGTCAATCGTCCCGGATGGGCGTCCGGCAACGCATTGGTGATGATCATCACCGGAACGGGTGAACGCACCGCCGAGTCTCGCAACAGCAGCGCCAACGCGCCTGCCATGCTTCACGTCGAGTTCGACACAGGCACGGTCGCCAATCGACCGCCTGTGGCGAACCCGGACAGCGCCGCGACGCAGCAGGACACCACGGTGACGATCAACGTCGTCGCCAACGACACCGACCTGGACGGGAACCTCGACCCCCCGTCCGCCAATACGAGCTGCGCAGGCTGCTCGACCCCGACCAACGGAGGCCTCGTCAATAACTTCGACGGGACGTTCGACTACACACCCAACCCTGGCTTCACAGGCAACGACAGTTTCATCTACGAGGTGTGCGACACCGAGCCGTTGTGTGACACGGCCACAGTTTCGATCACCGTGACCGTCGTCAACGACCCGCCGGTCGCCAACGACGACAACGTCACCTCCCCGGAGGACACGACCGCGGTGATCGATGTGGTCTTCAACGACACCGACCCTGACGGCAACCTCGATCCCACGACCGCCAACACGGCCTGCGTCGGCTGCTCGACCCCGACCAACGGAAGCCTCCTCAACAACGGCGACGGGACATTCGACTACACGCCCAATGCGAATTACAACGGGCCGGATGGGTTCGTCTATGAGGTGTGCGACGGTCTCGGCCTGTGTGACACTGCTTCCGTGTCGATCGACGTCACGGCGGTGAACGATCCACCCACGGCGGTAGCCGACGTGGCCGGCACGACGGTCGACACACCGGTCACGCTCGATGTGGTCGCCAACGACACCGACGTCGACGGAAACCTCGACCCGACCACTTCGAACACGGCCTGCCCCGGCTGCTCGAACCCTACGAATGGGTCGTTGGTCAACAACGGTGACGGCACGTTCCAATACACACCGGGACCAGGGTTCACGGGCAGCGATGGCTTCACCTACGAGGTGTGTGACACGCAGGCGTCGTGCGCAACCGCGGCGGTGTCGATCACCGTGAGCGGGGGAACGCCGACAGTGTTCGAAGCAGACATTGCGGTGGGTTCCGACGATGCCGAGGAACGCAACGACGGCAGCATCTCGCTCACCAGCGGCGACATCGAGATGGTGGCCGATCGGGGCAGTGACCAGGTGGTCGGTCTGCGCTGGGTGGGCGTTCCCATCCCGCAGGGGGCGGTGATCACCGACGCCTATGTGCAGTTCCAGGTGGACGAGGCCACGAGCGTGGCAACGAACTTGACCATTGCCGGCCAAGCTGACGACAACCCGGCCACGTTCACCTCGACGGCGTTCGGCATCTCCAGCCGGCCGACGACGGCTGCGAGCGTGCCGTGGAATCCGGTGCCGTGGCCGACCGTGGGCGACCGTGGGCCTGATCAGCAGACGCCGGACTTGACGGCGGTGGTCCAAGAGATCGTGAACCGCCCCGGATGGGCATCGGGCAACGCACTGGTGCTGATCATCACAGGAACCGGCGAGCGAGTCGCAGAATCGCGTAACTCGAACGCCAACGCGCCGGGCATGCTCCACATCGAGTACCTGACGGCGCCGACGCCCAATCAAGCGCCCACCGCCGTCGAGGACATCGCCGGCACCACCGTCGACACGGCCGTGACGATCGACGTGGTCGCCAACGACAGCGATCCCGACGGCAACCTCGATGACACGTCGGTGAACACCTCGTGCGCGGGTTGCTCGACTCCGGGCAACGGATCGCTCGTCAACAACGGCGACGGCACATTCCTCTACACGCCGAACCCCGGCTACACCGGCAACGACGGCTTCACGTACGAGGTGTGCGACACCGAGCCATTGTGCGACAACGCCCCCGTGTCGATCACTATCAGCGCGGCTGCGCCGATCACGTTCGAGGCAGACATCGCGGTGGGTTCCGATGATGCCGAGGAGCGTCCCAACGGGACCATCTCGCTGACCAGCGGCGACCTCGAAATGGTGCAAGACCGGAACAACAACCAGGTCGTCGGGATGCGATGGGTGGGGGTGTCAATCCCGCAGGGCGCCGTGATCACCAACGCCTATGTGCAGTTCCAGGTCGACGAGGTGACCGCCGATCCGGCGACGTTGACCATTGCCGGCCAAGCTGACGACAACCCGGCGACCTTCACCACCACGTCGTTCAGCATCTCGACCCGGCCGCGGACCAGTCAAACAGTGCTGTGGTCTCCGGCGCCGTGGAATGCCGTAGGAGACCGTGGGCTGGATCAGCAGACGCCGGATTTGACGTCGGTGATCCAGGAGATCGTCAATCGTCCCGGATGGGCGTCCGGCAATGCCATGGTGCTGATCGTCACCGGCACCGGCGTTCGCACGGCCGAGTCCCGCAACTCGAATGCCAACGCGCCAGGCATGCTCCACATTGAATACCTGGTCCCGTAAGGACACCGGAACGCTCGGGTGGGGAGGCAACGACGTATGGCGGAACCGAACGTCCGAGGACGGATGAGGGCGGAACGGCGAACGGCCGCCACCGCCGTTCGGCCGGCGCCTTGAGGCACGTCCGCCGCGCCGTCCTCGCCTTGGCGGTGGCCATCGCCGGCACCGTGCCGGCGGGCCCCAGCCTCGCTCACGAAGGTCGGGCGGCGGCGGCGAGTGGACAGCTGAACGCTCCGCCCGTCGCCGACGCCGGTCCCGACCAATCCATCACCCTGGCCGACACTGCTTTCTTGCTCGGAACGATGTCTGACGACGGTCTGCCCGATCCGGCCGCCGTTCCGGCGGCGTCCTGGACGGTGCTGAGTGGGCCCGGCACCGTCGAGTTCGGTGACGCCGAGGAGGTGATGACCAGGGCCACCTTCTCGGCGACGGGTTCATATGTGCTCCGGCTGACCGTCGACGACGGCCTGGCGACGTCGAGCGACGAGGCCACCATCACTGTCGGAGCCTCGCACCCGAACACGATCCAGGTTCCGGCCGACCACGCCACGATCCAGTCGGCCGTGGACGCAGCCCAAACCGGGGACCTCGTGCTGGTCTCGCCGGGCACGTACGTGGAGGACATCTACATCTCCAAGTCGATCACGCTGGCCTCCACCTACTACACGACCGGCGATCCGTCCGCCGTCGATCAGACGATCATCTCGGCGACCAGCATCCTGGCCGAGACGGTGACGTTCTCTTCGGGTGCGGGGGTCGGAGCCCGCATCGTCGGGTTCACGATCCGAGACGGCAAGGATGGGGTCAAGATCCGAGGTATCGCCTCGATCATCGACAACAAGCTCGAGAACCTCGACACGGACGCCGTGGACTTCAGCACCGACGCCGCCGGCATGGTGCTGGGAAACCTGATGGAGCTCAACGGCGACGACGGAGTCGACATCGACCATTCCTCGGTGCTGATCGAGGACAATGAGGCTCGATTCAACGTCGGTGATGGGGTCGAGATCCGCACGACCAACACGACGGGGCCCTACCTGACCATCACCATGCGCGGGAACCGCTTCACGGACAACGTCTCGGACGGCATCCAGCTCATCGACGACGACACGATCGCCGACACCGACGCGCTGCTCGTGGTGGATCGCAACATCATCGCCAACAACGCTCAGGCCGGCGTGGGGATGATGGACGCCGGAGACACCACCGAGGACTACCGGGCTGCCAGCGTCGTCGAGCGCATCGTCGTCACCAACAACACGTTCGTGGGCAACGACCACGGCATCACCGGAGGCGACAACACGGTCGCTCTCAACAACGTGTTCACCGACCACACCAACATCGCCGTCAAGGAGATCGACGGGGCGTCGACGCTGGCCCACAACCTGTTCTGGAACAACGGCGTCGACAACAGTGGGAGCAACGTCGACCAAACCACGACCGTCTACGCAGAACCGCTGCTCGACAACCTCTACCAGCCTCTCCCCGGAAGCCCTGCAATCGATGCGGGTATCGCCCTGTTCGCACTGCCCAGCGGCGAAGTGGTTCTCGACCTGACGCCGGCGGAATACTCCGGGCCGGCGCCCGACATCGGCCGCTACGAGAGCGACTCCGGATCGACCGGCAACTCGCCGCCCACCGTGGACGCCGGGCCTGACCAGAACACGTCCCTTCCCACACTGTCGACCACCCTCCAGGGTTCCGTGACGGACGACGGGCTGCCCGATCCGCCCGGATCGACGTCGTCGCAGTGGAGCCAGACGAGCGGGCCTCCGGGCGTGACATTCGCCGACGAATCCGCCGTCGACACGACTGCGACCTTTCCCGGGGCGGGCACCTTCGTCCTGCGCCTGACCGCAGACGACTCGATGTTCAACGTCAGCGACGAGGTGGTGATCACGGTCGTGGATCCGTCCGCCGGATCGACGGAGGTGCGGGTGGCGACGAGCTCGGACGATGCCGAAGAGTCCGTGGCAACAGGGAGCGTCTCGCTGGGCAGCTCGGATCTCGAGCTGATCTCCGACGCAGGCGACGACCAGGAGGTCGGGATCAGGTTCACGAACGTGGACATTCCCGCCGGCGCGACGGTCACATCGGCGTGGGTTCAGTTCCAGGTCGACGAAACCGACTCGGGCCCCACCGATCTCACCATTCGGGGCCAAGCCCACGACGACGCACCGACATTCACCAACGCCAACGGCGACGTCTCGTCGCGAGCAGTCACCGCTGCGTCGGTCGTGTGGACGCCGCCGCCGTGGAACGCGAAGGGCGCGGCCGGCCCCGAGCAGCAGACGCCCGACCTGTCGAGCGTCGTGCAGGAGATCGTCGACCGACCGGGATGGACGCAGGGCAATGCCGTCGTCATCGTGTTCACAGGGAGCGGAGAACGCACCGCCGAGTCCTACGACGGCGACTCCGCAGGCGCTCCTCTCCTCCACGTCGATTACTCGACGACGCCGCCCACCCCCAATGATCCGCCGGTGGCGGCTGATGATTCGGTGTCGGTGACCGAGGACGGATCGGTCACGTTCGATGTGCTGGTCAACGACTCCGATCCGGACGGGAACTTGGACGCCGCCTCCACCAACACCACCTGCGGGGGATGCT
>JBFHAT010000046.1:0-19421 GCA_041586155.1 Acidimicrobiia bacterium | reverse complement strand
TGTTGCGGGGAGTGGCGCACGTGGCGCGCTTCGGGTTCCGGGTCGTGCGGGCGCTGCTCGGCAGGCAGGGCAGAGCACTGAAGACGTGGGCAATCAATCGGCGCATGATCGAGGTGGGCGTCGGCAGCGGCGCCGACGTGTTCCACAGCCACGATCTCAACACGCTGTACGTCGGAGCGATGTGCAAGCGTCGCACGGGTGCCGCGCTGGTCTACGACTCCCATGAGCTGGCCACGGAACGCAATCGCATGGGGTATTGGTGGAAACAATGGGCCACTTGGAACGAGCGACGCTGGCTGCCTCACGCAGACGCCATCATCGTCGCCAGCCCTTCATGGACCTCGTGGCTACGCGAGAAGTATCGAGGTGTCGACCAGCCGATCGTCGAGCTGATCAACGTGCCGCCGCCGATGGAGGTTCGACCTCGCGATCTACGCGCCGAGCTGGGCATCGCGGACTCAGCCCGGATCCTGCTGTACCAAGGCTCGATCCAAGAGAACCGTGGCATCGAACAGGGCATCGAGGCGACCCTCCAGCTCGACGACGCAGTCATGGTGGTCGTCGGCTACGGCTATCACCGGCCAACGCTGGAAAAGATGGTGCGCGACCGAGGGCTGGAAGACCGCGTCAAGTTCTTTGGCCCGATCCCCAACCACGAGCTGGTGGACTGGACGGCCGGAGCAGACATCGGCCTGGCCAACATCATCAACTCGTCGATCAGCTACTACACCTCACTCCCCAACAAACTCTTCGAGTACATGATGGCGGGGGTCGCAATCATCGGATCCGACTCTCCCGAGATCGGCCGTATCGTCAAAGAGACCGGCGTCGGCGAGGTATGCGATCCGGCTGATCCCGATGCGATCGCAGCCGCCGCCCGCACCATCCTCACGGATCCCGCTCCGTACAGAGCTGCCACCGTCGCCGCGGCGGCGCGGTACAACTGGGCGGTCGAAGAGAAGAAACTGATCGACCTCTACGAGTCTCTGACTACGGACTGATCGTCCCGTCCCATTCGAGCGAACGAATCATGAAGCTGGCGTATTGCCCGCGTTTCAGGCCGGCGTTGGGGCAGTAGAGGTCGCCGGCCTCATTGCATCCCAGCGTCAGACCGGCAGCAGCGAGCGCGTTGATCTCCGCCTCGTAGGGATCACCCGACACATCGGCGAACGGCCCCGAGGCCGCCGGGGGGAGCGCAAAGGCAGAGACGAAGAAAGCGGCAAGCTCGCTACGAGTGATCGTCGCTGCCGGGCAGTACTGCGTCTCGCTGCAGCCGAACGCAACGCCGGCGGCCCGGAGCGCATTGATGCTCCCTTCGTGCACCGATGCGTTGTCATCGGTGAAATAGTCCTGATCGGCATCTGGGAAGGCGAAGTGACGTTGGAGGAATGTGGCCGCCTGGCCCCGGGTGAGCGTGTCGGCCGGGCAATACCGGTCGTTGGTGGGTGGGTTGCATCCCTGGGTCAAGCCGAGCTCGAAGAGCAGCTCGATGTTGGCTTCGTGTACCGACGAGTCGTCGTCGACGAACGTGCCCGAATTCGCCGAAGGCGCCGGATCAGGGGGCGGCGTCTGGCTGGGATCGTTCGGGTCGTACGGGGTCTGCAATACCGTTGCGGCCTGCAGGCTCGGATACGGGTTGACCAGAACGTCGCCGGGGGCATGCAGCTCGAAATGCACGTGCGGGCAGTCGCAGGCTTCGGCATTGCCGCTGTCGCCAACCCAGCCCACGATTTGGCCGGCTTCCACGCGCACCCCTGGTCCGATCCCCTCGGCGAAACCCCAGCCGAGCCCGTCGTCGGTCCCGGGGGTGTCGTTGTTCAGGTGGATGTAGGTGGAGCGCCACCCGTCATCGTGGAGCATCTCGAACGCGCAGCAATCGCCCTCGCCGTGGAACCAGCCCTCATACCAGGTGCCGTCCTCTGCCTGCCCTCCGATGACCCCGTCGGCGACGGCGACGACCGGGGTCATCTTGTCGGCCATGATGTCGGTGCCCTCGTGGGTTCGTCCTCCGCCGCGCAGCGCACCGAACGTGTCGGTGTAGGAATTGGGGCCGACCACCGGGAAGTACATCGGGTAGATGTCGTCGGCGGCAGCGCCGGCGGGCGCCGGGATGGCGATCGAGGCGATCGCTACCAGCGCGACGAACGATAACGCGAACAATCGGGACATAACCTGGGGGGTATCGGCAGGTTAGGCAGTTTGCTTGAAACGCCCAAATGGACATGAGTGAATACACTCACCGGTCGTGGCCCATCCCGCCCTCTCGCTGATCGTCCTCAGCTGGAACCAGCGCCATCTCACAGAGCGCTGTGTGACGTCGTTGCGAGCAACCACCGATGTGGCCTACGAGCTCATCATCGTCGACAACGGATCCGACCCGGCCACCGTCGACTACGTGCACCAGGCAGCCGACGTCGCCGTCTGCCACGACACCAATCTCGGGTTTGGCCCAGGAATGAACTCGGGTCTGGCCGTCGCCGGCGGTTCGCTGGTGGCGTTCATCAACAACGACACCGTGTTCCCGCCGGGCTGGACAGCGCCGGTGTTGTCGAACTTCGAAAACGCCGGTGTCGGTCTGGTCGTCCCGGCGGTCACCGCGGCGGGTAATCCGGTGTCGGTGCGCACGACGCCTGGCCGCGAGGCGATCACGCTGGTGCCGTTCACCGAGATCCCGAGCGGCGTTGTCTACCTGATGAGAACCGATGTCGCACAGGCTTTGGGGGGATTCGACCAGCGCTACGAGGTGGCCAGTGCCGAGGACCTCGATCTGCTCTTCACGGTGTGGGCCAACGGGCTGGACGTCGTACTCGACGAACGTGCCCTCATCGAGCACGAGTCCCAAGCGACGGTGGCCAGCCAGCTCTCCAATCGGGGGGCGCTGTACCGGCGCAACCTCGACGTCTTCCTCGACCGGTGGTCATCCGACGTGCCGGACCCGGCGCTGCTGCCGGATGTCGATCGGGACCTCGTCGGCGGTCGTCTGCGGGAAGCAAGGGTCGCCGCCGTCTGGCTGCGGCGCCTGGTCTACGAGCGGCGGAAACTCCGCCAGGACATTGCCGAACTCGAACGCGCCAGGAGGCCGACCGGTTGGCGAGGCCTCAGATCCAGGTGAGCAACTCCTCCACGAGACCAGGCAACGCCTGCCGCCACGATCGCATCTGCGGAATCCCATAGCCAGCCCGCCGTTCGGAAATGAGCACCGAGTTGGCCGGACGTGGGGCGGGACGGGGGTAATCGTCGGTCGCACACGGAGCGACGAGTTCTGGATCGAGGCCGGCCTCGGTGAGCGAGGCGCGAGCCAGTTCGAACCAGGTGGTGGGATCCTCACTGGTCAGGTGAAGCCTGCCCGCCACGCTGCGATCGACCGCGGCGATGGTCGAGGCGGCCAGGTCGGCGGCGACGGTTGGGCAGCCATGCTGATCGGCGACGACATGGAGCGGCTGTCGCCGGCCCAGTTGCACCATGGTGGCCACGAAATTGGGATGACTACCGGAGATGACCCACGAAGTGCGAACGACCAAAGCACCGGGATCCGCCTCCAACGCCGCCTCCTCGCCCGCCAGCTTGGTTCGGCCGTAGACGCTGATCGGGTTGGTTGCGTCGCTCTCCACGTAGGCGCCCTGCTTTGTCCCATCGAACACGTAGTCGGTGGAGTAGGTGACCAGTTTGGCGCCACGGCGGGCTGTCCAACGGGCCAGCTCGGCGACCGCCTCGGCGTTGACCGTCCGGGCGGTGGCTTCGTCCTCCTCTGCGGCATCGACCGCCGTGTAGGCGGCGCAGTGGTAGATCAAACTGGGTTGCAATCGGTCGAGAGCAGCGGCGATGGTCTCGGGGCGGGCGAGATCCAGGGCAGCCCGATCGAGGGCGGTGGCCTCAGGAATCAGCTTGGCCAGCGCAGAGCCGACCTGGCCGGTCGAACCGGTGATGACGATCACAGCTCTTCGGCGATCGCTTCCAGATACGCCCGGTACGTCGAATTGGGCATCGAGACGACGAGCCTCCGAAAACCGGCGTCGTCGATGAACCCTTGCCGGAGGGCGATCTCCTCCAAGCAGGCGATCTTCAGGGACTGCCGGTGCTCGATCGTGGCAATGAAGTTCGCTGCGTCGAGCAGGCTGTCGTGCGTACCCGAGTCGAGCCATGCGACCCCGCGGTCGAACAGCTGCACCCGAAGCGTGCCCTCTTCGAGGTACACGCGGTTGACGTCGGTGATCTCCAGCTCGCCCCGGGCCGAGGGCTCGATCGACTTTGCCACTTCGACCACGCGCCCGTCGTATACGTACAACCCGGGCACGGCGTACTTGGACTTTGGGTGACTCGGTTTCTCTTCGAGCGAGATGACGTTGCCGGCCGGGTCGAACTCGACGACGCCGTACCGTTCGGGGTCGGCCACTGGGTATCCGAACACGACCGCTCCCTCGGTCAGCTCGTCGATCGCCTCCTCGAGCCCGAGGCGCCCATAGAAGATGTTGTCGCCGAGAATGAGCGTCACCGGTTCGGTTCCGACGAACTCCTCCCCCACCAGAAAGGCCTGGGCGATCCCCTTCGGCTCGGGCTGCACGGCGTAGGAGATCTCGACCCCCCAGCCACTGCCGTCACCCAACAGCTCGGCGAACCGAGGCTGATCGTGCGGGGTGGTGATCACCAAGAGGTCACGGATCCCCGCCTGCATGAGCGTAGCGAGCGGGTAGTAGATCATCGGCTTGTCATACACTGGTTGGAGCTGCTTGGAGGCAACCCGGGTGATGGGGTCGAGCCGCGACCCCGCCCCTCCCGCCAGAACGATTCCCTTCACAGCCGGTCCGGTTTCAGAGGTTGCCACCAGTCGGTGCGCCGCCGGTACCAGTCGATCGTGTCGGCAAGCCGTTCATCGAGCGTGTGCGCCGGGGCCCAACCGAGCGCACGGATCTTCGTGGAGTCCACGGCATAGCGACGATCGTGACCCGGCCGGTCCTCGACGAAGCGAATGAGGCTCTCGTCGCGACCCGTGGCTGCGACGAGCCGGCGAGTCAGCTCCAGGTTCGACACCTGGGCGTTGGCACCGATGTTGTAGATCTCCCCCAGGGTGCCCTCGCCGACGAGGAGGTGGATGGCCGAGCAGTGGTCCTCGACGTACAGCCAATCTCGCTCGTTGAGACCATCGCCGTAGACCGGTACGGACCGACCATCGAGGAGGTTGGTCACGAACAGCGGGATCATCTTCTCGGGGAACTGGTACGGGCCGTAGTTGTTGGTACATCGTGTGATGATGGCCGGATAGCCGTATGTCACGCCGTAGGAACGCACCAGCAGGTCACTGCCGGCTTTCGACGCCGAATACGGCGAAGACGGGTCGAGATGAGCAGTCTCTGGGGCAAAGCCCTGTTCGATCGAGCCGTACACCTCGTCCGTCGACACATGCACGAATCGGTCTACCCCGTGCCGGCGCGCCGCATCGATCAGGATGCCAGTGCCGACCACGTTCGTCTCGAGAAACACCGACGGGCCTTCGATCGAACGGTCGACGTGGCTTTCCGCAGCGAAATGCACCACGACATCGACGTCGGCCATCAATGTATCCACAAGTCCGGCATCGCGGATGTCACCATGCACGAATGTGTGGGCGGGTGAGGCATCGAGCTCGTCGACCGTGGCCTTCACACCGGCATACGTGAGGCTGTCGAGGTTGATGACACGCGCGGCCGGCTCGACAGCCAGCAGGTGTCGGATGAAGTTGGAGCCGATGAAGCCGGCACCGCCGGTGATCAGATACGTGCGGGACATGTCTCCTCGGGGCGGGCGGAACGCATCGTAGTTGAGCCGGAGCCGGTGTCTCAGTCGAACAAGGGAGCGTCGGCGAGAAACGGAGCGGACGCGTCCTTTGCAGACAGAGCCGGGGACCCTCCCGAGAGCGGCCACGAAACGGCCAGGGTCGGGTCGTCCCACCGGATCACCCGGTCGCCGTCGGGCTCGTAGAACGTCGTGGTCTTGTACTGGACTTCAGCAGGCCCGTCCACGACGTAGAACCCGTGGGCGAAGCCCTCGGGCACCCATGCCTGCAGGAAGTTGTCCGCCGACAACTCGAACTGGACCGACCGTCCGAACGTCGGCGACGAACGCCGTAGATCGACCGCAACGTCGACCACCGCCCCGGAGGTCACCCGCACGAGTTTTCCCTGCGGATTGGGGAGCTGATAGTGCAAGCCCCGCAACACCCCGGCCGCAGACCGGCTGTGGTTGTCCTGCACGAAATCAACCGGCCGGCCGACACAATCGTCGAACACCGTCTTGTTCCACGCCTCGAGAAAGAAGCCTCGCTCGTCGCCGAAGACGGTGGGCTCGAGCAGCAGGACGTCGGGGATTGCGGTGCGCTCAACCTTCATCGACTGCTACCGGCGTGGCGTCGACCCAGCTCGAATCCTCCTCGAATCCCATCTCGATGAGCGTCTCTCCGGCAATTTCGTGGAATGTCCGGCGCTCTTGGGCGGTCCATCCGGCCCAACGCGGCGCAAGCTTCTGCCCGGACGAGGTCTCGTCGGAGAACGACGAGTTGATGGGCCGGCTCGAAGTGATGAACTCGGTGCTGGCCGCCTCATAGGGCTCATCGATGAAGTCGAACACCGCCCGCAGCTCGGTTTCGGTTTCGCGAACGGCCCCCTCGTAGCTGACGAATCGAAACGCGTCACCGTGGGGCCCGCCGGCGAAGGCTCGTCCTGCCTCCACGAACCGCTGCCAGATCTTGCAGGCCTCGGCATGCTCGACAGGATTGACGAACTTGCGGAGCGACTGCACCACGGCCCGCCCGTCGCGCAGCATGAACAGGAACTGAGCGTCGGGAAACAGCAGACGCATTGCATCGAGGTGCAGGGTGTACTGGGGTGTCTGTTCGACCCATCGCAAACCACCCGACCGGCTCATGTACAGACTGTTGATCCCGTACCCGACGTGGCGCAGGAGCTCCTCGTATGAGACCTTCTGGCCGGACAGCCAGTGGAGGCGTTCCCTTCGTGATCCGAACTCATGAACGTCGCGTAGCGCCTTGTACAGAGGAATCAGGTAGTCGCTCTCCTGCCCGCCCCACAGGTGGGGATGCTGACGGAGCGCCCATTGCATCATGCTGGTGCCTGAGCGCGGCGCGCCCAGCACGAACACGGGGCGCTCGCAGATCTCTACGTCCATGCCGGCAAGCGTAGAGCGTCCGCAGAAGGCCAGCCAACGCCCCGGCGGACCGTCATCGATCGGCCGCCAAGGCCTCCATCATCTCCGGGCTTCCGATCTGGATCGCCAGCCGCCGGTACGAGCCTCGCTCCACGACTTCGATGACGATGACTTCCGCATCGGAGATCAGAGTGGCGAAAAGGGCTGGCTCGAAATGATTCCAATGCACGAACGTGACGTCGGCGAAGTACTGCGACAGTTCCGTGAGCGCCGGGTTCATGAACGAGTCGTGAATCACCAGCGTCGGCTCCGCGAAGAGCGGCGGGCCGGTGCTGGTGCCGGTGAAATGCCGGATGGGCGGCTGCACCTCATAGGGGAGCGGCTCGTTCGTGACCCGAACCCCCTTTCGCTCGATGACGTACCGCTCGGTGGGCTCGACCGACGGCCTCCCCAGAATCCGGGTGAGGTCGCCCTCGTGCATCGTCACGCCCTGCAGCCGACGATCAGCAGCGGGGTGGAGGGTTGGATCGAGGCGGGCGACGACCTCCTCGACCATGTGGAGCGCACCCAGTGAGTTCCAGTGCGTGTCGTTGGGGTGATACAGCAATGACCCCGCTGCCTTTTCCTGCTCCATCAGGCTGAACAGATCGATGTATCCGCCGGGACGGGCACGGTTGGTTGCTGTCCGCAGTACGGCTCGCTGCTCGGCGGCGCATGCTGCCAGAGAGCCGGCTTCAGCCGGCAGGTACTCGGAGTAGACGGTCTCCTTGTTGGGAGCGATGGTCCACAAAACCCGTTTCCCTTGCTCGGCAAGCATGGCGTTCAGGGCTTCGACGCGAGCCACCACCTGCTCCCCGTCGGCGTTCGTCTCACATGGGCCGCTCAGCGATGTGCGGTAGAACAGCCATCCCTCGTCGCCGAGGAACACCTCAGGGGTCGGGCTGTCGCCGAATACTTCCACGTCCACCCACGCATCCGCAGTGATGGCTTCGGGCCGCCCCGGGGTGTGATCTTCGAGATAGTCGTCGAGCGCACTGAAATATGAGGCGTCGAGCACGCCTTCGACGCCGGCCTTCGGCAAGGTGGCGAGTGAACGGTTCTCGACGGCCCCGGGCTCGACGCCTCCTATCCGCAGCAACAGCGGCACCGAAAGGAGAAGGGCTACCACGAGCGAGGCGATCGATCGCAAGGAAATCAGAACTGGAAGTAGAGGAACGGACTGAATGTGCCGCTCGTGACGAGGAGCAGAGCATAGGGCAGGAGACCGAACGTGAGGACTGCCCTCGCCGCCACCGGCGGCCAGCCTCTCTCGCCCACGACCGTACGCCAACCGTTGTACGACCTGGGAAGCAACACCACGATCGCACCAATGACGAGCATCATCAGATTCTTGGTCGTCGCTGCCTCCAACACTGCCGAAGGAATCGCGCCGCCGACCGGTCGTAACATCAGGCTCCACATCGCCCATGCGTCGCCGAGGGTGTTCGCTCTGAACAGTACCCATCCGAACACGACGGCCGTCAGGGTGATGAATCGGCGCAGTGGTTCTCGCGTGGGATTCGCCACCAATGCGCGCTGATCGGTCACCCTTTCGACGATCAGCAACGCCCCGTGGTACAAACCCCACACGACGAACGTCCAGTTGGCACCGTGCCACAGGCCGGTCACGAAGAAGACGAAGATCAGGTTGGCATACATGCGACCGGCCTCCACCCGCGAGCCTCCCAACGGGATGTAGACGTAGTCTCGAAACCAGTTGGAGAGCGTGATGTGCCAGCGGCGCCAGAAGTCCGTCACGGAGACCGCTGAATAGGGCCGGTTGAAGTTTTCAGGGAAGTGGAACCCGAACACGCGCCCGAGTCCGATCGCCATGTCGGAATAGCCGGAGAAATCGAAATAGATCTGCAGCGTGTACGCCGCCACTCCCAGCCATACGGTCGAGGTCGTGAGCGACTCCGTGGGGGTTGCAAACACCGCGTCGGCGATGCGCCCGACGGAATCGGCGATCACCACCTTCTTGACAAGACCGTGTGCGAAGCGAAGCACGCCGTCTGCTGTGTCGTCGCGGGTGGACTCACGGCCTCTCATCTCGTGGGCGATTTCATGGAAGCGCACGATCGGGCCTGCGACGAGCTGCGGGAAGAGCGCCACGTACAGCGCAAAGTCGAGCGGGTTTCGGAGGTGGCGAGCGGCGCCGCGAGCGACGTCGATGGTGTAGCTCATCGACTGGAACGTGAAGAACGAGATGCCGATCGGCAGCGCCACCGACTGCCATGCGATCTCCCCGAGGCCGAACCGGTCGCCGAGGGTGTTGAGCTGCGCCACGAAGAAGTTGGCGTATTTGAAGTAGGCGAGCAAGCCGAGGTTCACGGCAAGCGAGCCACCCACCGCCAGTCTCTTCCTGGCCCGATCGTCGTCGTCGTGGCCGCGCTGCGCCAGCTGACCGAAGAAGTAGTCGACGAAGATCGACACGAGCAGGATGAACACGAACGCTCCTCCACCCCACGTGTAGAACACCAGGCTGGAGACTGCCAGCACCAAGTTCTTGGCCCGTTGCGGGACGATGAAGTAGAGCGCGACCGTGATCGGCAGGAAGTAGAAGAGGAACGAGATAGAGGAGAAGACCATGCGGGCTCGGTCCGTTCAGCGACGTGCCGCTCGACGTTCGATCCAATCGACGAAGATGCCATCAAGCGCCTGCTGATGACGCTCGAGCGCCACCATTGCCTCCAGTGTCATTTCGCATCGCTCACGCCAGCGATCGTCGTCCTCGAAGAGCGTGACCAACGCGTCGATCAGGCCTTCGTCGTCGTCGGAGACGACCAGCGCCGACTCGACGAAGGACTCGTGTCCTTCGGCCCCCATTGGGGTCGTCACGATCGGGACGCCGTGATACAAGGCGGTCAGGATCTTGCCCTTGGTGCCGGCGCCGTAGCGGAGCGGAGCGAAGAACACGCGCGTCTCTGCGAAGATCCCATCCAGCTCTGGTAGCCATCCGACGACGTCGACTCGGTCGGCGGCCTTCTCCAGCCATTCGGGAGGCAACAGTTCGGTGCCCGACCCGACGATCGAGAGCGAAACCCGCCGCCCCAACCGTTCCGCGACCGGGTCGGCCAGACGATCCACCCAATACTCGATCGCGTCGAGGTTGGGCGGATGGGCGAGCCCTCCGAGAAACACCAGCCGGGTCGCGGCGTGGATCTCCGGTCCCGGAGCCGGCGTGACACCACTCACCGAGACGTAGCTGTGGATCATTTGGCCCGGGAGCAGGTCTGCGAGCACGTCCGACTCGACGGGCGAAGCGGTGATGACGCCGTCGGCTTGCTCGTAGACGGCAACCTCACGAGCGCGTTCCATCGATCGGTTGGAGGCGGCACCCGCTCCGGCTGCTCGCTCCTCTCTGAGGAAGTGGAGGTCGACCGCATCCACCACGATGGGCGCATCGGGCGCCAGCCGGCGGATGTCAGGCGCAAAGCGCTCTGCCATCGAGGGCCACGCGATCACGACCAGATCGAATTGGACGGTCTGCAGGACCGATTCGAGCGTCGTGAGCGATTCCGGCTCCCCCGGAGTGGGTGCCCACCGGCGGTGAGGGGCACGCCCGGACCAGAACGCTCCCGCCTTCTCGATGAGTGGGGCGTACCGACCGGCGTCGGATGCGTGCTCCGCCCACAGGTGCACCGAGTGGCCTCGCTCGCGCAGCGCCCCCACCATGGCGAGCAATCGGGCCGATCCTGCGTCGCGATCCGGCTTGGGCAGCTGCGGGGCGACCACCAGGACACGGATGCCGCCCGGGTCGGGTCGGGTGGCGGCGGCGATCGCTGCAGTCAGGTCGATGGGCGGTAGTTGGTCGAGACGGCTCGACCAACGGTGGACGAATCGGGTTCGGTTTCGCATCTGGAATGCTTTGGGTCCTGAGCTCAGGTCACGACCGCTCGTTGCCCCTTCATAATGGAACACCACCGCCGTCGGCTCGACCATGGTTGCTCCACCTCGTTGCTCCAGCTTCAGACAGAGGTCGGTGTCTTCGTAGTACGCCGGCGCGAACATGTCGTCGAATCCTCCCAAGTCGAGAAAGTCGCGACGACGGACCATCAGGCAGGCGCCCGAGCCGTAATGGGCGGGATAGGACATCCGGGTGAAGACGGACGGTGGATTCATCCCTCTCCAGAGTTGCCAGCCCGAGCCGCTCACACCGAGGTAGCCTCCCATCTCCAGCACGGAGCCATCGAAGTCGCGGTACATGGGCGTGACCGCGCCGGGGCGATCAGGAGCCATCATGCGATCGGCGAGGCGGCTCAACGCGTGGGGCTCCAAAATGGTGTCGTTGTTGAGAATGATGATCAAGTCGCCCTGAGCGCGTTCAGCGAGGATGTTGTGGGCCGGGCCAAACCCGATGTTGTCCTCGCCTGCGACGAACACAACGTCCTTGTCGTCTGCAACCGGACCCGGCCCGCCCGGTGAGGCATTGTCGTAGACGAGGATCTCCATCGGACCGTCGTAGACGGAGCGTTTGAGCGACGCAATGGACCGCACCGTGAGGTCTGTCTTTCCCCATTGGACCAGCTGAATCGACAGCGAGGGCTGGGTCATGACCATCGATCCTTCATCGCTCGAGCGAGCAGACCGAACTTCCAGGGCAACGCCAATCGGGCCCGATCCGCCCACCGATGCGACCGTACCCAGGCTCGCATGTCGGCCTGTGGGGTCGCCGGAACAGCCGGTACCGTGCTGGTTTGGCCGGGCTGCACATTGGCCACCAGTGGACGCGCGAGCGGGCCGCGCCCATCAACCCACACAGGCATGCCGGCGACGTCCAGCACGGGAAGGTCACGGCCCGATCCGCCGAAACGCTCAGGGATCACGACTCGACGTACCCGCTCCGCGAGCGAGACTCCGGAGGTCCAGACGATCAATTCCCACAGGCTGTCGACTCGTTCTCCGCGACGCAGGAGCGACGGGATGACTGACCGTCGAAATCCGATTGCGCCGGCGAACACCCGGTCAGGGCGCGCGTGTCCCGTCACCGGTCCCGGCATACCGAATACGACCATGTCGCAGCCATCCAGTCGAAGGGGCAGCAGAGAGCGAGCCGCCTTCGCGCCCTCCTGTGTGTGTAACACGAAGAACGAGTGATCCGAATCCGCCCAGAGGCTGAGTAGCCGCTCAGAGGTCGACGACCATTCGCCGTCGAACTCGATGAGCATCGCATCGTCGCTCGCTCTGGCGGGTGCCGAGTCGGGCTGCCACACCCTGTCGACGATGTCGCTCGGCTCCAACTCCACGATGGGCACCTGCCCACGTAGATCGGCGACCGCCGGCAACCATGCGTCTTGCGCCGTGGCGGCCACGATCACGTCGGCCGTTTGGAGGAATCCGACTGCCACTCCGTCGGCGCCGGGGTGGGCAATGACCGTCGACAGGCGCTGGTCTTCGGACGCAGCGCCGAGCACGAGCCGGCTGACGGATTCCACTCCGAGGCTGCGGTCACGAACGATGCACACCACCGTCGTGTGGGACACTGCGCCGATGGCGGCGCGTGCGTTGGCCAGGATCTGGCCGAGCCGGGCGGCGTCGGCATGGAGCGCAACGACGACGGCCAGGCTGGGCGCTTCGCTCGGCATTGGACCGTCGCGCTCTCGCTCGGACACGGCGAACCTGAAGCAGGCTGAGTCGGTGTCGGCCAAGCCCATCTGGCTTGCTGCGATCGGAGTCACGAGGAAATCGGCGGCAGCCATGGACGAGGCGTCTGCCCAGATCTGGCGTCCGTGCCTGGCCACCAGCCCGGGTAGGTCGAGCATGAGCGGAGCCTCGGCGAGCGCACCCCCACCGAGGACGGCGCCACGAGGGATCGATGCCAGCTCCGACTCGTACCACGCGAAGTCGATGGGCCGGTCCGCCCCGTACAGGATCTGCGAGAACGGATTCCGGCGATGTTCGACCAGGAGGGCAGACGCTTGGGCGTGATCAGCGGTGACGCTCTGGCCACCAGGGAGGTCGACGCGACGCTTGGGCGAGATGTGCACTTCGAGACCTTCGGCGCGCAAGAGGGCGGCGCCCGGCCCGTCGACGTCGGCGAAGACCACTTTGTCGCAGTCGAGCGTCGCGATGAGTTCGGCGTCGAGAAAGCTCGCCATCTCTGCCCGCACCGGCAGCTCAGACACGACCAAGCCGACGCGGCTCATGGCGCGCTTCTCACGATCCTGTACCACCATCGCTTCTCGAGGTCGGCACGCCACCTTCTCAGTCGGTCAGCCTCGGCTTCGAGGGCATCCATCGCCGCGCGAACATCCTGCAACTCCTTCCCGGTGCCCTGCAGGCGCTGCTCGAGACGCGCCCATTCGGTCTGACTGTGGTCGTGCCGGGCGATGAGCTCGGCGTGCTTGGCCTCGAGCCGCGCGTGCTCGGCCCGGAGGCGCTCGACGGCCTCCCAGGCGGCGGCCGTGTCCTCTCGGGCGCTTTCGGCAGCCCGCAGAGCCGCGTCGCGTTCGGCGATCAGGTGCTCGATCTGCTGGCGAGCATTCCGCACATTGTCCAGGTGGAGAGCCGCTTCAGCTCGCACCGCCTCGAGCCCAACGGCGGCGCGCTCGGCCCGCCACTGTCGATGGAGCACGGGCGCCAGGATCGATCGCATGCGCGGCTCCTCGTACAGCAGATCGGCGAGGCTGCCGGAGCCAGATCGAGACGCGCGGTGATGTCTGAGGCCGGGATCGGTGAAGGCTTCGATGGCCGTCAGCGCCTCATCTCCGGGAGGAGGTAGCCCGGCGACCGACGCGATGGCGTTGCCGAAGCTCACCGGGTCCTCCAAAACTGCGGCGTAGTCGACGTGGTGGGCCGCGGGCGCATTCAAGAATGCCGTCGCGTTGTACCGCAACCACAAGTCCTCCGCCGTCGAGGGTGACATGCCGTCTCGCCGCTCCAAGGAGGCCGCCACTTCCGACGCGCGGCGCCATACGTGCAGGGTCGACGTGATCGGAACCAGTCGCTCCCAGAATGGAAGCGTGATACTGAGTCGCGGATCCTTCCAGGCCACGACCTCACCGCTGAACCGATCGATCAGCGCTCGAGCCCGGTCTCGGAACGGTTCGAGGGCCGGGTCCGACTCCCAACCAGGATCGAGCGCCGGAGGGTCATCCCAACGACCCCCCAGCTGAGCCAACAGGTCGTCATTGAGTCCGGCAATGTCGAGGTTCTCCCAGAAGCCCGTCGGGTTGTCGGGCTTGGCCTCCATCAGCCGATCCTCAGGCCCGAGATCGGCGCCGAGCAGATCCAAGATGCGTGCTACGAGGGAGGTTCCGCTGCGGTGCATCCCGATGACGACGACGAGTTTCTCCATGCCGCCTCAGCCTGCCGACTTGGGGGCGTCCACGGTCTTGAGTGCCAAGCGCCCCGCGTTCTGGAAGGCCGTCACCCAGCGTTCGATGCGTTCGGGCGGCACGTCGATCTCTTCCGCCACGTCATCGATGTGCTCCCCGGCGAGCACCCGCATCACGACCAAGGACCGTTTGTGGGCGCTCCAAGGCTTCTCGAGCCTGCTGGCCTTGTTGATGGGAGCCGAAGCCTGAACGTGCTGCACGTAGGCCTCTACCACCTCGTCCGCCGGCCCGATTTGACGGATCTTCCCGGCGTCGAGCCACAGCACACGATCGCAGAACCGACGCACATTGGCGAGGGCGTGCGAGACCAGCACCACTGTGCCGGCGCCGTCGAGGAGGTCGCGCATCGCCTCCTGGCTCTTGCGCTGAAACGCCTCATCGCCGACGGCGAGCACCTCGTCCAGCAAGATCACGTCGGGATGCTGGTGGATGCCGAGCGAGAATGCCAGCCTGGCGAACATCCCGGATGAGAACGTCTTGAGCGGCCGGTCGATCGCATGGCGGACCTCGGCAAAATCGACGATCGAATCAAAGTTCGCTTCGATCTCACTGCGGGTCATCCCGGCAGCCAGCCCGCCCAGGAAGACATTGCGCCGGCCCGACAGTTCAGTGTTGAAGCCAACGCCGAGCGCCAACAGCGTCGAGACGCGACCGTTCATCACGACCGAGCCTTCGTCGGGCGGCAGGGTTCGGGCCAGCACCCGTAGCAGGGTGCTCTTTCCGGCCCCGTTGGCGCCGATCACGCCGAACGCCTCTCCTCGCTCGACCGAGAACGTGACCCCGTCGAGCGCAATCACCTCGTCCACTGCCTTGTGGCGCATCCGGGCGACCGTTCCCTTGAGCGTCGGCTTGAGGTCCAGATAGGGACGGTACCGCACGACGACGGCGTCACAGACGATCACCGGCACGCTCACAGGTACCTCGCCATGCGCTTCTCGAACCTGACGAAGACGATCGTCCCGATGACGGCGAGAACCAACGCCCAGACCCCGGCCAACAGCAAATCGCTCGGATCGAGCGAACGGTCCATGAGCGCGCTCCGGTATACCGCCAAGATCGGAGCCATCGGGTTCAGCTCGAGGACCCGCCGAATCATGGCCGGGAGCCCATCGAGGCGGTCGACTTGCCACAGGATCGGCGACATGTAGAGCCACAGGCGGTTGAAGTACGGCAGGATGCGCGTCACATCCCGAAACGGAACCGCGACGCGGGCCGACAAGGTCGCCACACCCAAATTGAACACGGTGTGGATCAGCATCGCCGGCAGCAGCCAGAGAAGGTTGGGACCGATCCGCCAATCTCCTGTGACCACGCCGTAGCCGAATAGCAGCATCCCGTAGACGGCCAGGTAGGCGAGGAACTCGAGGAACGCTTCGATCACCGATGCGATCGGCAGGAGAAGACGAGGGAAGTTGACGTTGGTGATCAGTCGGGCGTTGCCGAGCAGGATGGCGGGGCCTCCGAGGGACACTCCCCGCGAGTAGTAGAAGACAAAGATGCCCGACAGCAGATAGAGGATGTAATCCTGCTCCCCCCGTGACGCCCGGAACAACACCGTGAAAACGAACAGGTAGATCGCACCGAGAAACAGCGGGTTGGCGACAGCCCAGGCCAGGCCGAGGTAGGTGTTGGTGCTGCGCGCCCGTATGCGGGAGGTTGCGAGCAGGGTCGCCAGCTCACGGCGGCGCCACAACGATGCCAGATAGCCCTC
This sequence comes from Acidimicrobiia bacterium, assembly GCA_041586155.1. GTDB lineage: Bacteria > Actinomycetota > Acidimicrobiia > Spongiisociales > JAENVV01 > JBFGJH01. The sequence goes on along the minus strand of JBFHAT010000046.1, from coordinate 3,197 downwards.
GGGGGGAGGGGCGGCTTGCACTGCTTGGGCCAAGGCTCAGCCCCCGACCAGGTCCAGTGCCGCCTCCACCACCGCCTCGGCGGTGAGACCCAGGGCGCGACGAATATCAGCAGCCGGCGCCGAGAGCCCGAACCGGTCGACTCCGATGGAAACTCCGTGCTCGCCGACTACCGCACTCCACCCGAACGTACTGCCAGCCTCAACCGACACCCGCGGGACGCCTTCGGGCAACACTTCGGCTCGGTAGGTCGCCGGCTGAGCCGCGAAAGCCTCCCAGCAAGGCAGGCTGACCACCCTGGCGGCCACGCCTTTCGGTGCGAGCTCTTCGGCGGCTTCCACGGCGAGCGCGACCTCCGACCCCGTGCCGATCAGCACCACATCGTCGCCGTCACGGAGCACATATCCGCCCTTCGAGACGAGTCCTTCTCGGCCGCGGCGGTCGAGTACGGGGATGCCCTGCCTGCTGTGTAGCAGGCATGTGGGGCCCTCGGTTCTGTTGAGGGCCAGCTCCCATGCCTCGACGGCTTCCGAGGCGTCCGCAGGGCGAACGACCCACATTCCGGGCATGGCACGGAGTGAGGCGAGATGTTCGATCGGTTGGTGGGTCGGGCCGTCCTCGCCGAGGAACACCGAGTCGTGCGTGAACACCCAGATGCTGGGCGCTTCCATCAGGGCCGACAGTCGCAGTGCGGGCCGCATGTAGTCGCTGAATATGAAGAATGTTGCCCCGTAGGGTCGCAACCCACCGTGGACCGCCATGCCGTTGACGACGGTTGCCATGGCGTGCTCCCGCACTCCGAAGGCGATGTTGCGACCGGCTGGGTTCCGCGCCGAGAACGTTCCACCTTCGCTCAGCTCGGTCTTGGTGGAACCGACCAGATCGGCGGAACCGCCGATGAACCCGGGCACCTTGGTCCCGATCTGGTCGAAGATCATCCCGTTGACAGCTCTGGTTGCGACTTTGGCGCCGATCTCCAGATCGGGTTGCGCCAGCTGGACGGATGCGGGGTCGAAGAAGGCGTTGAACTCGTCACGCTGCTCGTTCCCGGCCGCCTCCAACCGGCCTCTCCACTTGGCATGAGCATCCCGTCCGCGCTGCATCGCGTTTGCGAAGAAGTCCCTCACCTCGTCGGGCACGTGAAACGGTTCCGAGTACGGCCATCCCATCGCCTCCTTCGTCAGCGCGATCTCGTCGTCGCCGAGGGGAGAACCGTGGGCCGATGCCGTGTCTTGTTTGTTGGGGCTGCCGTATCCGATGTGGGTGTGGGCGATCACCAGACTGGGGCGTTCCTCTTCGGAGACACATGCTTGCGTGGCTTGACGGATCGCCGCACGATCGTGGCCGTCGATCTCGACGGTGTGCCATCCGGCCGCACCGAATCTCGCCGCCACGTCTTCGGTGAAGGTGATGTCGGTGGAGCCGTCGATGGAAATCTCGTTGTCGTCGTAGAAGTAGGTGAGCTTGCCGAGGGCGAGGTGGCCCGCCAACGATGCCGTCTCGTAGGAGACCCCCTCCATCAGATCGCCATCCGAGACGAACCCCCAGGTGTGATGGTCGATCAGGTCGGATCCGAGCCGGGCTCGCAGATGGGCCTCGGCGATCGCCATGCCGATTCCGGTTCCGAACCCCTGGCCCAGCGGTCCGGTGGTCATCTCGATCCCCAGGTGAGGTTCCCGCTCGGGGTGCCCGGCGGTCGGGTTGCCGAGCTGACGGAAGTTACGCAAGTCGTCCATGGTCACCGGGAACCCGGACAGGTGCAGCAGCGAGTACAGCAGCATCGAGCCGTGCCCGTTCGACAAGACGAACCGATCTCGGTCGGGCCATTCGGGCGCCGTCGGGTCGACTTTGAGGAATTCGCTCCAAAGGACGACCGCCAGGTCGGCCATGCCCATCGGCATTCCCGGATGGCCGCTGTCGGCTCGTTGCACGGCGTCCATTGACAACGTCCGAATGGTGTCGGCTGCTAGCTGCAGGGAAGAGATATGAAACTCCTGGGTTTGCGACATCGTAGTGCCGGCCTCGCCCACCGCACGAAGCAGGGCTAGGCGTATCCGAACCGTGTGAGGTGGTCGCCGAACAGCTCGAGGCTGAGTTTCTGTTCCTCCCCGTCGAGCACGTCTGCCCACTCCGACCGGGCAACGTCGGCGAGGTCGCGAGTGGGACCGCTCATCGGAGTGCGCTCTTCACGCTGCTCGAGACAGAACGTGCGCACGGATTCGGGCATATCCAATCCCAAGAACTCGAACACCGCGGCAGCGACTTCGACGTCGTCGGCGATCAGGTCCTCGTAGCGAAGCTCGTAGCCGACGCCGGGATGTCCGGCGATCCAGTCGGCGGCTGTGCTGATGTGACCCGTCCAGACCTCATGTGCCTGCTCGAAGGAGGCCCATTCCGTCCCGTCTGGTGTCGATTTGCGCAACAAGGACGCAACCACGTCTCGGCCGTCACGCATGATGTGGATGAAGCGTGCAGTGGGGAACCACTCGTGAACGAGGTCCATCGAAGCGATGTTCGACGGCGAGGCATAATGCGGGTTCTTGTCGCCCCAGTAGCGCGCTTGGGGACGGAGATGGCGGTAGAAGCCCTGGATGAGGGTGGGGAGCTGGGTGTCGAGATACTCCTGGAAGGTGTCCCGATGCGAACGGAACACTTGGGGACGCTCGAGCAGCTCGGTGCGTGTGCGCTCGGCCCACACGAAGATTCGTGTCTCGTGCGTGATGAACACGTCCGGATGGGCGTTGAGGATGGCGTTGAGGTAGGTCGTTCCGGAGCGGGGCGCGCCGAACACGACGATCGGGCTGGGTGCGATCTCCTCCATCACCGATGACGATAGCGCCAGCCGTCGTCGCTCCGGCCCTCGGCTGGCCCTGCCCGACTCGTCCTTCTACAATTCCGCCCGATTCCGCCCGCCGGTTTTCCTGGCGCGGCATAGAGAACCCACTTCACGAAAGGGACCACCTGTGTCCAATCTCATCCAGCCCCACGGAGGCGCCCTGATCGACCTCCTCGTCGACGCCGAGCGCGCGGGCGAGTTGAAGGCCGGGTCGCGAGATTTCCCCTCATGGGACCTGCGCGGCCGTCAGATCTACGACCTCGAACTCCTCATGTGCGGGGCGTTCTCGCCGTTGCGCGGGTTCATGAGCCGGCGGGATTACGACCCGGTTCTGGCCGACATGCGTCTCGCCGACGGCACCCT
>JBFHAT010000045.1:0-19444 GCA_041586155.1 Acidimicrobiia bacterium | reverse complement strand
GCCCGTCGCACCGGCTGAACCTCCAACCCAGCCGGCTCGGGCCGTGGGACATCACTCGCCGATGGCGAACGTGACCGTGAGCAGGACCACGACCCCGGCCACGCCGGGCGAGACCGGGATGTCGAACGAGGCCGAATCACCTTCGCCGCCTTGCATCATTCCCTGCGACGAAGAGATCAGTACCTTCTCGTGGGCGTCGAGCACCTCGCCGAGCGGTTCGCCGGCGAGTGAAGCCAGCGACTCGGCGCGTGCCGTGACGTCTGCCCATGCTTCCGCCCGAGCTGCTTCCATCAGTCCGTCTGTGTCGGTTTCGAAGCGGATCCCCCAGGCGCGGACATCGTCCCCGCCCGCGTCCATCGCTTCGGCGAGGATGCCGCCTACGCCACCGACATCAGGCAAGGCGACGCGATAGCCGATGTGGGTCTCGAAGCCGGCGATGATCGGGTAGTCGTCGTAGTAGGGGCCGACTGCGAACTCCGACGTCTGGATGTCCGACGCGTCGACTCCAGCCGCGGTGAGGGTGGCGGTGATGGCGTCGGCCGCTGCGGCCACAGCACGGCCCGACTCGCCGACAGTGGGCCTCCGGCTGGTGACACCGATGTCGATGACGCAGCGATTCGGTTCGGCGTACTCGGCTCCCATGCCTCCGACGGTGATGCTCCGCACCGCTGGTGGGGCTTCGGCGCTATCGACCACGACCGTCGGGGTCGGCAACGAGGGGCTGGAAACTCGAGGTTGGGTGACCGTTACCGTCGTGTCGGCGGCAACGACAGACGTCGTGGGAAGAGCCGCGGTGTCGGATGGCGACGTGGGGCTCGTCCCGGAGCCGCACCCGGCGACCATCAGGGCGAGGAGCGCGATCAGCGTGTTTCTCATCACGCACCTCCTTCGCGAAAAGTATCAGGCGTCGCTGCATGAGTCGCCAGAGGCGGAAGTCACCAGTGGGGAACGAGTTGACGTGTTCTGCTGACCTCGCATCGGTCATCACGATCGCGGTGGGCTGAGGACGTCGCGCTTTGGGTGTCCCGGGGCCCGGCATGCGTGCAGCGGGCCCCGGGCGAGCCGGCCGCAACCAGCTCGGATCTGTTACTTGCCGAGCGCTCGGTGCAGGAAGGCCGCCATTTGCGCCCGGGTCACGTGATCTTGCGGGCAGAAGTCGGCTTCACCGCAGCCGGTGGTGACTCCCACCGAGGCGAGCCATTCGATGTCGTCTTCGAAAATCGAGCCATCGTCGTCCGCGAAGTCGATAGTCCCCTCGCCCACGAGGATGTCGCCGAGGGCTCGGTGCAGGAACGCCGCCATCTGGGCACGAGTGACCTTGTCGTCGGGACAGTACGTCCCGTCGCCGCAGCCGTCGGTGACGCCCACCGAGGCCAGCCATTCGATGTCGGCTTCGAAGATCGATCCGTCGTCGTCGGTGAACGTGACCTCTCCCTTGGGCTCCAGCACGTCGCCCAACGCTCGGTGGATGAACGCGGCCATTTGACCTCGCGTGACCGGAGCGCCCGGGCAGAACAACGTTCGTGAGGCATTGCAGCCGGCGGTGACACCCTCCTGGGCCAGCCACACGATGTCGCTGTGGAAGATCGAATCGATTGCGTCAGAGAACCTGACGTCGCCGACGACGATCGTCTCGAGTTGCGTGACCTGGCCGGCGGCGGGCACGAACCCGTCGGCATCGCCGAACTCGAGCCCATCGATGTACCACACCGTTCCCAAATCCTCGTGGCCCTCGCACGCCCACGCCTTGAGGCGGGTCTCGACCGAGTCGATCTCCATCTCGTAGCCGCCGTCGGGACCGGTGAGGACCGTCGAGACCTTGCTCTCGCCGTGGTAGACGGACACGCAGTAGCCCGCTACACCCTCGGCGGTGACCCCGTCGACGACGTAGCCCCAGACCACTGCTCCTTCGGCGACCGGTACCGGCACCATTGCCGCGTCTATACCCAGCACTACCTGATGGTCGGCGACCGAGACCACCGACGAAGTCTCCCAGCCGGCGGCGCCGTCGTACCACTGGGTCTCGTACGAGTTGCCTTCACACCCCTTGAAACGGACCCGGTAGTCGCCCACCGGAGGATTGAGCTGAAAACCGCCATCCGATCCGGTCAGGGTGCGGGTCACCAGGATGTCGTCGGCGGCCATGAACAAGTCGACACAGATGCCGGCGATGCTCTCAAACGACTCTTCGTCGTGCACGAAACCGACGATCGAACCGTATCCCGCGTTGAGTGCGAGGAACTGGTGGGCCACTACTGCCTTACCGGCGGTGATGATCACCGCGTCGTGAACCGTCGCATATGCGTCGGCTTCGCAGTCGTCGAATTCGAGGATGTACTCACCTGGTGGGAGCCCGCCGATCTCGTAGCCGCCGTCGCTGTTGCTCACGGCCGAGAACTCGGTTGGTGTCATCTCGGCGCCGTAGACGCGGACGCAGACGTCGGCCACGGGCCTCTCCGTAACGGCATCGATGACTTCTCCGTATACGGCGCCGGTGCCTTCGGCAGCTCCGCCCGCAACCGGTGCTGCCACCGCGCTCACCAACAAGACCATCATGGCAACCATTCGACGCATAACTGACCCACACTCCGTAGAAGGCTGTATCAGAGCTTGAATCGGCGACGGCGCCGCATTTCTTGAACGTCGGGTGTTCAGATCAACACGGCGCTGAGGTCCCGTAGGAATTCCGCAGCCGGTGCGCCGTCGACGAACGCGTGGTCGAACGTCAGAGAGAGGGTCATGTGCAACCCGGCAACCAGATCGCCGCTCGAGGCCACGATCGCCGCGTCGCGAAGGGCGCCTATGCCCAGGATGGCCACCTGCGGCAGATTGATGATCGGAGTGAATCCCTCGACGCCATACCCTCCCAGGTTGGTGACGGTGAACGTGCCTCCCTCGTAGTCGGCTGCAGTGAGGGCTCGCGCCCGGGCACGGGCCGCTAGCTCTTCGATCGCACGTGCGATCTCCTCGACCGTCATGGTCTCGGGGTCTCCCAATATGGGAGCCAACAGGCCTTCGTCGGTTTGGATGGCGATGGCGAGGCGCGACTGTGCGGCGGGTGTGAACGAATCACCGTCCCGTCGCCCGTTGAGGCCCGGGTGGGTCGCCAGGGTTCGCCCGACTGCTTTGATCACCCACGCGTTGACGTGCTGGGGTCGCTCAGTCATCACGACGGTCGTGAACAGCGTGACGGGAGCGGTTTCGGAGTGGCTTCGGCGCATGTTGCGGGCAATGACCTCCCTCAGCCTGGGAGCGTGGGCGGCGCCGACGCTGACAACGGTCAGCACGTCGGCTTCGGTGATGCGACCGCCGGGTCCGGTGCCTGACACTGTGGACAGGTCCACTCCCTTCTCTCGCGCAAGTCTTTTGGCAGCGGGTGACGCCGGTCGGGGAGACGCCGCTGCATCCGGGCGCGGCCCGGCTGCGACATCCTCCATTGCCTTCCCCTGGTTGGCGTCAGCCTCGATGGTGTCGACCACCCGGCACATGACTTCACCCTGGGGAACCGGGTCGCCGATGGCGACCCGGTTCACTACGAAGCCATACCCCGGGGCTCTCACTTCGTCGGCCACCTTCTCGGCCTGCACCTCGGCTATCAGTTCGCCTTCCTGGCAGACCTGACCCTCGTCAACGAACCATGCCGTGACCACCGCCGCGTCGCCTTCGGCGGTGATCACCGGCATCAGTACCTCGAGGTTCATCGGCTGTTCAGCCGGCGACCAGCAACCGCGAACCGGCTTCCACGATCCGCTCCACCGAAGGCAACGCCCACGTTTCGAGCGGATGGCTGTATGGGATGGGGACATCCGGAGTCGTTACGCGTGTCGGTGGTGCGTCGAGATAGTCGAACGCTCCTTCGGTCGCCGTGGCGATCACCTCACCCGACATGCCGAAGCTGTGGTAGTCCTCATCCACCACCAGGAGCCGATGGGTCTTCTCAACAGACTCGACGATCGCGTCCCGATCGAGCGGGACCAGCGATCGAAGGTCCAGCACCTCGGCGGACACGCCCTTCGATTCGAGCTCTTCGGCGGCGTCGAGTGCCCTGTGCACGGACAGACCGATCGTGGCGATCGTCACGTCCGTTCCTTCTCGAGCGACGGCCGCCTGTCCGATTGGCACCTCGTATGCCGATTCGGGCACCATGCCGGTGGCCCGAGGGTTGTTGGTCATCCAGCCCAAACCGAGCACGCCCTTGTGGAACATGTACACCACGGGGTTGTCGTCACGGATAGCAGAGATCATCAAGCCCTTCGCGTCGTACGGATTGGAGGGCACCACGACTTTCATGCCGGGCAAGTGGGCAAACATGCCCCAAAGAGTCTGGGAATGCTGCCCGGCGTCGGAGTATCCACCACCGACGGCGGTGGTGAGCACAACGGGGACCTTGACGTTGCCGCCACTGAAGTAGTGGATCTTTGCCATGTTGTTGTAGATCTGATCCATGCAGACCCCGAAGAAGTCCACGAACATCAGCTCCACGATGGGGCGCATGCCATTGATGGCCGCACCAACGGCCGCGCCGATGAACCCCGTCTCCGAGATCGGTGTATCGATGACGCGTCCGGTGCCGAACCTGTCGAGGAGCCCTTCGGTTGCGCCGAAGATCCCTCCATACACGCCGACGTCCTCGCCCATCACAAAGACACGATCGTCTTCTTCCATTTCCTGCGCGATCGCCTCAGCGATTGCTTTCTGAGTAGTGAGCTTTCGCTCGGTCTGCGTCGTCACAGCTGTACCACCCTTCCTGCGAACACGTCCTCGAGTGCTTTCTCGGGCGCTGGGTACGGGCTGGTCATCGCAAACTCGAGCGCTCCTTCGACCTCGGCGTACATGGCGTCCTGGATCGACGCCATGTCGGCCTCGTTGAGGACCTCTTCTTCGAGGAGGCGCTTGCCGAATGCGGTCAGGGGGTCGCGATCGCTCATCTCCGACTTGAACTCGTCACTTCGATATGCGTCGGCGTCGCCTTCGAAGTGTCCCCATAGACGATCGGTCTTCACCTCGATGAGGCTGGGGCCGTCGCCACGGCGTGCCCGCGCGATTGCCTCGCCCATCGCCTCGTACACGGCGACCGGATCGTTCGTTGCGACCAAGACGCCGGGCATTCCGTACGCCGAGGCTCGGTCGCTGTTGTCGGCGATCGCCGTCGACGCCGTCTTCGGAACCGAGATCGCATAGGCGTTGTCTTCGCATACGAAGACCACCGGCAGGTTCCACAGCGCGGCGAGATTCAGCGACTCGTGGAAGGCGCCCTGGTTGGCGGCACCTTCGCCGAAGAACGCCAGCGCCACGTTGTCCTTGCCGAAGTGGCGGAACGCCATGGCTGCGCCGACTGCGACGGGCATGCCCTCGCCGATTATTCCGGAGCACCCGAAGTTGGGCTCCACCGAGAACAGGTGCATGTGGCCCCCCTTGCCCTTGCCAAGGCCTGTCTCGCGCCCGAAGATCTCGGCGGCCATCTTGTTGAGGTCCACCCCTTGGGCGATCGCGAGATGGTGGGGTCGGTGCGTGGCGGTGATGGCATCACCCTCCTGGAGATGGGGGCGCATTCCGACCGCAACGGGCTCCTGCCCGGCGGCGAGATGCATCTCTCCGGGAATGAGTCCGGCGGCGATGTCAAACGCCGGCAGCTTGTCGGCGAAGTAGAGCTCGCGAATGCGCTCCTCGAACCGTCGGATCTTCACCATGGTCTCGTACATATCGACCAGGTGTTCGCGAGGGATAGCCATGGTCGACCTCCTTCCTCCTGGATCGCGATCCAGGGTGCGCCGACCGCCCGGGCTTGGAGCCGACCCTACTCCTGAGAGATCTGGTCGAAACGGTCGAAAGTCCCGAATGTCCGGTCGAGATCGAGGATTCTCGGTCCAGTCACGACGCGGATCATGCATTCGGAGGCAGGCACCCGACGCTCCCCGTCGAGCGCTACGAGTCCCGCCGCGGGCGAGAGCTTCACTGCCGCGCCCACCGGGATGTCTTGGAAGCTGGTGATGGAAACGTCACGCACCAGCCCAGGTCCAAACACCGCCCGGACGCTCCTCGGTCCGCCAAAAATGATGTGTCGAGCGTGGTCCCGGGCAAGTGGACCGAGCGCGGCGCTCACCGAAGCGATGCCGACGGCCGTCCTCCGCGACGACGTCACGACGCCTTGGACGAGCTGCTTCGGGTCCCAGATCGCGCCGGTCCCGACCCAGCGGTCTCGAACTGCGACGGCGTCGATCACGGCAAGCGAACGGCCGTGGCGTGCCTCGACTTCGAGAGCGACCGTGGGGACGAAAGACTCACCTGGAGTTCGAATCGCCTGCGCCACAGCCAGGCCAATCACCGTCGGTTCCTCGGTGAGAGCGATCGCGTTGTTGGTGCCGGCTGCCACTGGTACTAGTGGAGCATCTCGCCACCCTTCGGCGGCAGCGCGGACCGTCCCATCGCCGCCAACGACGACGAGTGCGCCTGCGTTGAGCTTGGAGCATCGCTCCGATGCCGAGCGGGTGTCTTCCTCCGTTGCCTCCACGTCGAGGTCGAGGAACTCGAGCGGCGGAGCAACTCCCCCGGCGAGGTCGACGGCGCGACGCACCAGTCCTGCAGAGTCATCCAGCGCGACGACGGTGGTGTCACCTCCCGCCCGGATCCCGGCCAGGAGCCGGGCCACCAGATTGGCCTTCTCCTCAACGTCGACGACCCTCGCCAGACCGGTCAGGCGCCGGATGTCTTTCGATGAATAGGGGTTGGCGATCAATCCGACCAGCATCGCGCTCACCCTACGCCCAGTGGTGTGACGCCCGGATGGATCCTCAGGGCCACGGTGAGTCAGATCTCGGCCACAGTTCTCACCTCTTCCTTACGACCCTCGAACAGCCCGGGCCGACCATCTCAGTCAGATACCGAAAGGAGACCGAGATGATCGTGCACACCAAGCTCGCGTTGGCGGCTGTCGCCGTGGCGGTGGCCGGCTTCGTCGCTGTCCCGGTGATGGCGCAGGAGGCCACCTCCGAGCCGGCGCAGGAGACTGCGATCAGCCAGGCCCACCGTCAGGGACGGTTCGACGGTGCCTTCGTGGACGTGGTCTTGGAAGTCACCGGACTGTCACGAGGGGAGGTCATCTCCTTGGTGCGCGAAGGAGCCACACTGGCGGACCTGGCTGAAGCCAACGGTTCTTCCGGCGATGCACTCGTTGGTGCTCTGATGGCAGTAGTCGACGAACGAATCGATGCGGCAACCGCCGACGGGCGGCTCGACGATGCGCAAGCAGCGCAGCTTCGCCTCGAGGCCGAAGAGCGGATCGACCGAGCCGTATTCGATACGAAGCCGCACCGACCGGGTCTGGGCGGCGAACTGCGCAGGGACTTCATGCACGCTATCGAGGGCGAATTGGGACTGAACCAAGGCCGTATCGTCTCTCACGTGCGTACCGGCGGGACGCTGGCCGAGCTGGCCGATGAACACGGATCGTCAGGTGATTCGCTCGTGGCGGTACTGGTGGACGTCGTCGACCAGCGTGTCCAGCAGGCGTTGTCCGAAGGACTCATAGACGAGCAGCGGGCCTCCGAGATCCTCGCCGACGCCGAAGAGCGCCTCATGAACGCGGTGTTCGAACCACACTCACCCGGACGTCGCTAGCCGGCACTCGGGTGGTAGTCGTGGCCCGCCGGGGGCGCGGGTGACGAACGAGGGGGAGCACGCTCAGGCGTGCTCCCCCTCGGACTTGCCCGGACGCTACATGTCGATGGCTTCGGCCACCTCGACGGAGCCGCCGTCGTCCAGAATCGGGCAGCCCTTGGCCAATGCCACTGCGTCGTCCAGCGAATTGGCTTGAACGACGGTCCATCCTGTCAACGGATTGGCGCCGCCCCCGTCGCTCACCGAACCATCGGCGGCGATCGTTTTGGCGGCCCCGGTCGGGGCGCCGCCGTCGACGATCGCTGCTCCCAGATTCTCGTACCAACTCGTCCAGGCGGCCATGACCCGGGCTCCCTCTTCCTCTGTCTCCGGCGTGCCGCCACCGTGGTACGCAAACATGTACTTGGCCATCACAGCCTCCTCGTCATGGCTCCACCCTGCGTGGAACATCTCACATCATGACGACGATCAGCCCTTGCCGATTTCGACAGGTCCGAGCAGACAGCTCTACTCAGCCTGCTCGACAGACTCCATGAGGCCAAAGATGTTGCCGCCGGGCTCCCGGATCTGGACCCACCGCCCGATGTCGGGAATGTCCATCACATCGCCGACGGTCTGCCCGCCGGCGTCGACGCATGCCGAAATGGCCTTTTCCAGGTCGGCGACGTCCACGGTATTCATCGTGCGAGCAGCGCCTCCATCTTCGATTGCGGCGACTGCACCATCGATTCCGGGGCCGTCGGTACCGGTAGACGCCAACCAGTACGCCTGATCCCCCCACTTGTCGAAGTTCCATCCGAGCGCCTGCTGGAAGAACGCAACTGACGCATCGGGGTCGGTCGAATAGAACTCGAAATGGACCGGGCGGTTGCTCATGGGTGCTCCTTTCCCCTGACGGCAACCATACGCGTCACTCGCCAATCGCGAGAAACCCAAGAGCGACCAGAAAAGGTCTCAGCGACTCCCCGAACCCGATGCTCGCTGCGTCGGTCAGGCCTGCTCTCCGTAGATCACCTTGTTCCCTGATCGGTCGGCCGCATAGAACAGGTCGTACCGGTCGGTGGAAGCCACCTCGGTGGCACACCGCAGCAACCGGTCGCGAAAGTCGGCGTGGAGCGGGCCACTCATGAAGCGATCTGCTTGCTCCTTGCCGGCGAAGCGAGTCAGCACGAGGGCTTGGTCTGGATCGTCCCGGTCGAGATAGACGGCGTGCTCCAGTGGAGCGTCAGGTGAATCCATCGCCTCGACCTCCCACTGCTGGATCTCGGCGAAGAAAGCCCGGGCCTTCGAACGGTCCAGCCGACACGCCGTGGTGACGAGATATTGCATAAGTCGAACCTACGCGCTCGCCCGTGAGTGTGCCCGCGCGACAATGGTGCGATGTTCCAGCCAGCGCCGGCCCTCGTAGAAGGCATTCTCGGTACCGACCAATACCAGCTGACGATGGCACAGGTGTACTGGAGAGAAGGTCTGGCCGAGCACGAAGCGCAGTTCGACTACTTCTTCCGCTCCTACCCGGACTACGGCACCCATCAGGCCGGCTATTGCGTCGCCGCCGGGCTCGAATGGCTTCTCGAATGGATGGAGGCGGTTCGTTTCGGCCCCGAAGAGCTCGGCATGTTGCGGCGGCAGCGTGACCCTGACGGAGGGCCACGCTTCGATGAGGGATTTCTCACCTGGCTGGGGGAGCACGGCGACCTGTCTTCGATGGAGGTGAGGGCGATCCCAGAGGGCAGGGTGGTGCACGCCAATGTGCCGCTCGCCATCGTGCGGGGGCCGCTCGCCATGGCACAGGTTCTCGAGACCGCCCTCCTCAACCGCCTGAACTATCCGACGCTCATCGCAACCAAAGCCTCCCGTGTCAAGGAAGCGGCCCGGGGCGGAACCGTCCTCGAGTTCGGCATGCGGCGTGGACCAGAAGCGGGTGTGTACGCCGGCGGGCGAGCAGCGCTGATCGGAGGAGCGGATGCCACATCCAATGTCGCCGTGTCCACCATGTTGGGCGTCGATCCCAAAGGCACGCATGCCCATTCGATGGTGCAGCTGTTCATGGCGCTCGGCGCCGGGGAGATCGAGGCGTTTCGCGCCTTCGCACGAACCTTCCCGGATGAGTGTGTGCTTCTCGTCGACACGATCGATACGCTCGCTTCAGGGGTCCCAAACGCCATCATCGTGTTCGAGGAGCTGCGCGCCGATGGCCACCAGCCGGTCGGGATCCGTCTCGACTCGGGTGATCTCGCCCACCTCGCCATCCAGTCGGCCAACATGCTCGACCGCGCCGGGTTCGACGAGGTGGCAATCGTCCTGTCATCGGAACTGGATGAGCTGACGATCTGGCAGATCCTGTCCCAGATCGACCAGGAAGCGCCCCGGTACGGCGTCGACCCTCACCGGCTCACCGCTCGGATGGTCTACGGAGTGGGGACGAGGTTGATCACATCGCATGGCGATCCGTCGTTGGGCGGCGTGTACAAGCTGACTGCCGTCCACCGAGCCGGGCAATGGCTGCCGGCGATCAAGGTGTCAGAGGACGTTGCCAAAGTGCCGGCTCCTGGATCGAAACGGGTGTGGCGCGTCTACGACCAGCGTGGCTTGGCGACCGCGGACGTCGTGGCGACATCTGAGGAGAATCTGGACCCGGCTGAGCCCCTCACGCTCTATCACCCCCACCGTGACGTCTCTCGAGAGCTGGCTGCGGGGGCCATCGATCACACCGAAGAACTGCTCGTCGAGGTGTTCGCCGACGGCATGCGCCGGTCGGAGCCGCCGCTGCTCGACGACTTGCGCGCCCGCCGAGATGCCGACCTCGAACGCCTCGACCCCGGTGTCCGCCGGCTCGTGAGGCCACACATCTATCACGTGTCGCTGTCGGAGGGGATGAAGGAGCTTCAGCAACGGCTCGTGTCAGAAGCACGTGAAAGTCGGGTCGGGGGACCGTGAGGCAAGGTCGTCAGGTGGTCAACACCCCTGCGGCCGCCAACTGAGCGACCGCGAGGTTGCCGTCATCAGGGGATAGGTTCACGGATCGGGTGGCGTCCATGATCACGGTGGTGGGAAAGCCGAGCCTGTTGGCGTCGAGCGCCGTTTCCTTGACGCAGTAGTCGAGCGCCAGACCGACGACGACTGTCCGCTCGATTCCTGCGGCGCGCAGCCGGCCTTCCAATCCCGTACCGCTCTCGGTGCCTGACATCGGGTCACGGATGGTGAAGCCCGAGTACCCATCCTCCCCGTCGACGCCCTTGCGGACATGTGCCGCCCCTTCGGCCACCGCAAGGTCCGGATGGAACGCTGCTCCCCAACTGCCTGCGACACAATGTACCGGCCAGATTCCGCCATCCTTCTGGAAATGGGGAGTCGACTCGGGGTGCCAGTCCTGCGTGTAGACCACCGTGGCGCCGGCCTCGATTGCGGCGGCGACCTCCTCGTTGATGCGGGGGATGGTGTGCTCGCCGTCTGCGACGTACAAGTTCCCGGCTGGATCCGCGAAGTCATTCTGAACATCGACGACGATCAGAGCAGTGTGCTTGTCGTAGTCCATCGGGAGGCAGCATACGCCTCAGCGCCGACGATGGCTCGCGACCGACGGATGGATCTCAGTTGTGTTCGACGATCAGTTGGCGTATTCGCTGGTCCATCGCTTCCTTGCGCTCGGCCACCTCTTCTGGCGGCAAATCGGCCAGCAAGTTGGCGTGGATGGTGCCGCCGTGTTGCATCATCGCTGCGTGGACGGCGTCGGCGTCGGAGCCGGCCGCCACGTAGTCGCATCCAAGTCCCGGCACGACGTCGTTACATGCCAGCTGCATGGTTGCCTCCTCGGGTCGGTTGGCTTTGTGAAGTCGGGGCGACCTTTTCTAGCCGGGCGATGGGCGATCGGTCAACCGACGAAGCCCGCCTCGACGGCTTCGTCCGATCGTGGACCATATCCCCCGGTGGGACCCACGTCCCCGAGGCGAGCCAGATGGACCCTGCCGCTGCGAGCGTGATCATTCCGGCCAGGGCCAGCGACGGTGCGATCGCTCGAGGTTCGGTCGTGGGTTCGGCGATCCGTTCCAACGTGTCGAAAGCTGCGGCGAGCGCATCGGCGGACTCTGCCATGACGGCCGTTCCCCCGGTGGCGTCTGCCAACTCCTGCAGTGCCGCCTCGTCGACCGGGACGGGAATCGTTTCTCCCTGGACGGTGACTGTTCCCTCGCCAGTGCCGAAGGCGATGGTAGAAACCGCAACGCCTGCTTCGGTAGCGGCGAACGCCGCCATCTCATTGGACCGGCCCGAGGTGGTGGCACCGTCAGACAAGACAACCACATGCGCCCCGGCACCGTCCTGCCCGGAGGCAGCGAGCTGGTCGATGGCGGTGAACACGGCCTCCCCAATCGCCGTGCCCGGCTCGAGTGCCAAGCGGTTGATCGCATCGATCAGCGCCGTTCGGTCGAGAGTCGGCGCAACGAGCAGGCGGGAAGCGTCGGAGAACGAGATCAGACCCAGTTCGACATCATCGGGAAGCTCGCGCACGAACCGGTCGGCGGCCGCTTGGGCGGCGGCGAGCCGATTCGGCGCCACATCGGTGGCGTCCATCGAAAGGGACACATCGATCGCAAGGAACATCCGGGCAACGCGACGCTCCGTGGCGAGCAAAACCTGCGGCCCGGCGGCGGCAACCGCCAGCAACACCCCAGTCAGCACTGCGCTGGCGAAGGCGAGATGGCGAGCTCTCCCGGGGCGATGTGGCGCTACGGTATCGAGCAGGTCCAGGCTCGTGAAGAGCAGCGTGAACTTCCTGGCGCGGCGCTGCCGGACGATATACACCTTCGCTGCCATCACCGGCGCGAGGAGTGAGGCCAGCAGCAGGGGATGATCGAACGTCACGACGCCCTCTTTCGCTCCGTCGCCAGTTGATGAGCGAGCTCGATCAGCCATCGTTTACTCACCATCTTTGGCAGTGAGCATCAGGATCGGGGTCTGTTCGTCGAACTTGCGAATCTCTCGACAGAGTCTGAACCCATTGAGGCCTGGCAAGAGTATGTCGAGGATGATGACACTCCACGCCTCACCGAGCGCGTGCGGAAGGGCGGCAGCACCATCGTCGCTCACGACGACTTCATAACCCTCGGCCGTGAGAGCGGTGTCGACGGCGCCGGCGACGGAGGGATCGTCTTCGACCAGCAGAATCTTCACGCCTCGAGCCTCCTGCAGCCTGGACGCAATTGTGGCTGGGGGAACCTGAGAATCCGCTGAGAAACCTCTGGGAACAGCAGAGGGCCCCCGGAGGCCGGGGGCCCTCATGCTCGAGGCGGAGGGGACTATGTCTTGACCAGCTCCTCCTCTTTGCTGCCTGCGGGGAAGATCAGGGTGGAATCACCCTTGCTCACCCACACCATTCCGAGTCCAGCCAGCAGAGCGAACGCTCCGACTCCGGCGAAGAGACCGGTGAGGGCCAGGCCCAGCTGCAGCGCCGAGTGGGTCACCGTGCCAACGCCGAGCTCGGCGAACAGGCCATGCACCGTGCCGCTCCATGCTTGCTCGCGAGCCGGTCCGTCGAGCGGGCTCTGACGATCGAACTGCGTCCAGTAGCGGCCATCCACGGGGACTTCGTACTCGCCGGCGGTGATGATCTCGCCTTCGTATTCGACGTCCTCGGGGACAACGACCGTCTGGGTGCCGTGCAGCACGTGGTATCCGACGGTTGCCATCTGATACATGTACTCACTGGCCGTGTTCACCAGCGGGTCGTTGGGGTCGAGGTCGGCTTCCACGACCGGGTAGCCCCAGTCCTCGGTGAGCAGCGCCATGATCGCTTCCGCGCCTTCGACCGTGCCGCGATCGGTGAGCTGTCCGTCCTCGTTGTAGTTGAGGGTGACGTTCTGCGCCTCGGAAAAGGACTGCAGCGAGTCGTATCCCGCCCGCACCTGGAAAAACGCAAAGCCGCTGGCGACGATGAATCCCAGGCCGACGACGGCGAGAACCCACCCAAGGTTCCTGAGTCGTTTCGTGATCATGACGATCCTCCTACCTCGTTTATGTGAAACTTTTCACAAGCATCATCGGCGATGGAGGCGCATGAATCCACGTACGAAGGTCTATCTCGACCGGGACCATGGTCCCGATGGCGGCTGCCGGGCCACCACTCCCAGTGGCAATTGGGCCTGATTTGAGCAACCGTCGAGCCGGGAGGCCTTCGATGATGGGCCCCACGAGAGCCACCGAGAGTGGCCTCAGGTGGACAGCGCCGGAAAATGTGCCACAATCAGGGACGCAGCTGGGAGATGGAGCTGGCGTGGGGGCACCGGGCCGCAGGACATTGCAGGGGTACGCATCGTTGGAAGCGCTCTGGTCGCTCGGCGGGGAGCGCGCACGATGAAAGTCGCGATTCTCGCCGGCGGAGTGGGCAGCCGCCTCCCGACCCCCGAATCGATCGTGCCCAAGCCCATGATCGAGATCGGCGGCAGGCCGCTCATCTGGCACATCATGCGCCACTACTGGGAGTTCGGCTACGGGGAGTTCGTCGTCGCCAGCGGCTATCTGGGTCACATGATCAGCCGATATTTCGCCGAGTACGAAGCGGTGCACCGTGACGTGCGCATTCACGTCGGCAGTGGGGTGGTGCGGCCGCACGGAGATGATCCGACCGCCGGCTGGACAGTCGATGTCATCGACACGGGCCAATGGACCGAGACAGGAGGAAGGGTACGCCGCCTGGCGCCGCATCTCGGAGACGAGCGCTTCATGCTGACTTTCGGCGACGCAGTCGGCGACGTGGATCTCGAAGCCCTGCTCTCGCTCCACGAGGTTCACCAACGGCTGGCGACGGTGACGGTGGTCCATCCGCCGCCTAGGTTCGGCGAACTGAACCTGGATGGGGATCAGGTGCTGGAGTTCTCCGAGAAGCCGATCGAAGCGGGCTGGATCGTCGGCGGGTTCATGGTGATGGAGCCCGAAGCGCTCCGTTACTTTCAGGACGACACCGACGTCCTCTACGAGGAACCGCTGGCCAGGCTGGCCGAGGACGATCAGCTCGTTGCCTACCGGCACACCGGCTTCTGGAGTGGAGTCGACACTCTCCGCGACAAGCGGAATCTCGAGACACTGACCGCGCACGGTACTCCGCCATGGCAGGTGTCGAAGCGCCAGGAGGTGCCGGGCTGATGGTCGGCTCCTGCCCCGCGTGCGGCTCCGAATCATTGTCCGGGTTCTTCCGGCTCGACGACGTGCCCTTGTCGAGCCTCATCCTCGTCGACACCCAGGAGACGGCACGCACCTGGCCAAGGGGGGCGATCGACATGGCGTCATGCAGTGCCTGCGGTTTCGTCTTCAACCGCGCTTTTCGACCCGAGGCGGTCGACTACACGATGCCCTACGAGGAGAGCCAGGCCTTCTCGCCCCGCTTCCGTGAGTTCGAGGCGGAGCTGGTCGAGCACCTCGCTGCTACCTATGACTTGGAAGGCAAGGTCGTATTCGAGGTCGGCTGTGGCAAGGCTTCGTTTCTGCAAACGCTCTGCGTTCGCTCGGGCGCCGAGGGCGTGGGCATCGATCCCGCGTTCGTCCCGGACCGGATCGACCACAACGCACCCATCCGCGGCATCCGTGAGTACTTCGGGGAGCACAACACCCACCTGACCGGCGACCTGATCGTCTGTCGGCACACCCTCGAGCACATCCAGCCCGTCGAAGCGTTCGTGCGCTTGTTGCACGAGTCGGCCAAGCAAACCGACGGGGCCGCGATGTTCATCGAGGTGCCGGAGTCGGAGCGCATCCTGGCGGAGGGAGCGTTCTGGGACGTGTACTACGAGCATTGCTCCTACTTCACGGGCCCCTCACTGGAGGGCGTGTTCCGAGCCGGCGGATTCGAGATTTCGAGCCTACGGCTCGGATTCGACGACCAATACTTGCTGCTCGATTGCCGCCTCGGTCATGACGATCGCCCCGTCAACCCGGCTGGTGTGGAACGGGTCGTGTCGCTCGCCGACGATTTCGGACGGAAGGCGACCGCCGAGATCGCTCGTTGGCGAACGATCGTCGACGACCTGGACGGAGCGACTGCTGTTCTGTGGGGAGCCGGTTCTAAGGCGGTCGCCTTCTTGTCGGCCATTCAACGAGACGACGCATTCCTTGCCGCTGTCGACATCAATCCGTTCAAGCAATCGATGTTCTTGCCAGGCTCGGCGTTGCCGGTCATCGCGCCGGACGACCTGATCGAGATCCGTCCGGATCTGGTGATCGTGATGAACCCGGCGTACGTCGCCGAGATCTCGACAGACCTCGATCGGCTGGGTTTGACGCCGCGGGTCGAAGCCCTGGGAGCGCCGGCGTGAAGTTCACGACGGGTGCGATCAAGGGGCTATGGCACATCGACATCGAGCCGGTGGAAGATCACAGGGGCTACTTCGCAAGAGCGTGGTGTCGGGACGAGTTCTTGGACCACGGCCTCGACGCCGAGTGGGAGCAGGCCAACCTCCAAGTCAGTCCTCACCAGGGCACGCTGCGGGGAATCCATTACCAGCTCCCCCCGCACGGCGAGGTGAAGCTGGTTCGGTGTACGCAGGGGGCCGTGTTCGACGTCGCCATTGATCTACGGCCCGATTCTCCGACCTACCGGCGGTGGAACGGCGTTGAGTTGACTGCGCGTAATCGCCGGTCGGTGTGGGTCCCGACTGGTTGCGCGCACGGGTATGTGACGCTCGAAGACGACAGCGAGGTGACCTATCTCACGAGCCGGGCCTATGCGCCCGAATCCGTGAGGGCCGTCAGGTTTGATGACCCCGCATTCGCCATCGAGTGGCCGGTTGCGGTGAGCACCCTCCCGGGGGCGCACGACTCGTGGGAGTGGTACAGCGACGAAGCCGCTGAGGAATACCGTTCGGCATTGGCGCAGCTGTCGGGTGGGAGCCGCGCATGAAGGTGGCGATCCTTGCCGGTGGCATGGGTACCCGACTGGCCGAAGAAACGGAGAACCGGCCAAAACCGATGGTCGAGATCGGCGGTCGGCCGATCCTGTGGCACATCATGCGCCACTACGACCACTACGGCTTCGGGCAGTTCGTGGTGGCCCTCGGATACAAAGGTGACCACATCCGTCGCTACTTCACCGACTATCACCTCCACACCCGCAATCTGACGATCGACCTGACCACCGGAGCGACGACTGCCGCAGGTGAGTCGGCGGCGGAGCAATGGGTGGTCGAGCTGATCGAAACCGGCCACGACACCCACACCGGCGGCAGGATTTCGCGACTGGCGCCGCATCTTGGTTCGGAGCGATTCATGCTCACTTGGGGCGACGGAGTTTCCGACGTCGATCTCCGATCACTGCTCGACTTTCACAAATCGCATGGCAAGATCGCAACGGTGACGGCGGTCCATCCGCCCCCGCGCCTCGGGCAGGCGCGAGTCGATGGGGACCGCGTCGTCACGGTCACCGACGAGCCGCTTCGTGACGCATGGATCAACGGCGCGTTCTTCGTGCTCGAGCCCGAGGTGTTCGACTACGTCGACGACGACAGCGGGCCGTGGGAGGGCACGCCCATCGAGCGGCTGGTGAAAGATTCGCAGCTGATGGCCTATCGCCACGACGGTTTCTGGCAATGCATGGACACGATGCGGGAGAAGGTCTACCTCGAGGGACTGTGGCGGGACGGTACGGCACCGTGGAAGGTCTGGGCGTGACGATCCGAGTGCTCGTGACCGGCCACAACGGCTACATCGGATCGGTGATGGTGCCCTTGTTGCAGAAGGAGGGATTCGACGTCGTCGGATTGGACAGCTACCTGTTCGCCGACTGCACGTTCGGCAGGGATGTTCCGGATGTGCCATCGATCCGCAAGGACATCCGGGATGTCGACGAGTCGGACGTCGAGGGATTCGACGCCATCTGCCATCTCGCCGGAATCTCGAACGACCCGGTGGGAGACCTCCACCCTGAAGTCACCTACGACATCAACCATCGTGCCGCGGTGCGGCTGGCGACGCTGGCCAAACGGCAGGGAGTCAGCCGCTTCGTGTATTCGTCCTCATGTTCGGTGTACGGTGCGTCGCCCGGAGGCACCGTCGACGAGTCCTCGCCGCTCAACCCGGTAACGCCATACGGCTGGTCGAAGATCAAGACGGAGGAAGACCTCCTCCATCTCGCCGACGACGGTTTCAGCCCGACGTTTCTTCGCAATGCCACCGCCTACGGAGCGTCTCCTCGTCTCCGGGCGGATCTCGTGATCAACAACCTCGTCGGATATGCGGTGCTACAAGGAAGAGTACTGATGCGCTCAGACGGCACGCCATGGCGACCGCTGATCCACATCGAGGACATCGCAAGGGCGTTCGCCGCCGTGCTCGCTGCGCCGCGCGACGTCGTTCACGCCGAAGTGTTCAATGTGGCTCAGACCACCGAGAACTATCAGATCCGCCAACTCGCCGAGGCCGTCGAGGCTGCGGTACCTGGGTCGACGATCACCCTCGCCGACGAGGCGGGGCCCGACATCCGGAACTATCGCGTTGACGGGTCCAAGATCGCCGATTCGCTGCCCGAGTTCGAGCCGGTGTGGACCGTGATGAAGGGCATCGACGAGCTCCATGCGGCCTTCACCACCTTCCAGACGTCTGAGGAGGATTTCCTCGGAACTCTGCTCCGGATCCGGTATCTGCAGGCTGCTCAGCGAGCGGGCGCCGTCAGCCCCGACATGCGCGTCATCCTGGCGTCCTAGCTGCTGCGACGGAAGCGTGCCCGCGTCCGGGCGACGCCTGCAAGCACGAAGTCGCGAGCCGTCTCACGTCCGATGGCCACCGAGTTGTGGCCAGAGGCGCGAACGAGGGCGCGTAAGCAACGATTGCGCTCGACCGAGGTCATGTCGGCGTTGCGAATCGCTGCGAGGTATCCGCGCATGCGCCGCAGCGCAGGGGCGTCGAAGTGATCGGCGCGAGCGGTATCCCACCAAGCGTCCTTTTCGGCGCCTCGCTCCATCCTGACGTACCGCGACGGATGATCTCGCATGAAGAACAGATCTTCGGGAATCTCAACGAACGGTCCCCGCAGCGCCAGCTCGACGGCCAGCAGACGGTCGGCCCCGGGAAAGGCACCATGCCGGTTGGTGGCGTCGAGCACCTCTCGCCGCATCAGTCCGAAGATGAGCACTCCGGGGTGGCGGTCGATGAGCGTCGAGTGCAGGCGCTCGGCGATGTCGTCGGAGAGCAAGCCGGCGGGTGCGCGCCGGCGCCGGATCCGCTTGCCGTGCTGATCGATGCGGGTTGTGACGGAGATGACGGAGGCAGCCGTTGGGTGCTCCTTGTGCATGTCAAGGGCCGCCTCGACGAACCGGTCGCCGCGCAGGTCGTCGTGGGCGTTCCACATGAAGTACTCGCCGTGGGACTGCTCGACGGTGAAGTTGTAGTTGGGCGCCGCGCCGAGGTTGCGATCGTGGCGGAAGTATCTGACCCGTGGGTCCGTGGCGGCGAACTCGCGACATATGGACTCGGTTCCGTCTGTGGACGCGTTGTCGGCGATCACCAGCTCCAGGCCCTCGTAGGTCTGCCCGAGCAGTGACTCGATCGTCTCGCGTAGATAGTTCTCACCGTTGTAGACCGGCAGCCCGATCGAAACCCGCGCCATTCCACCCCTCCACGGCGAGCATAACCACCGCGAGTGGTCGGGGCAATGGGTCGCTCGACTCAGTTGCGTTGCGCGACTCTTATGTCACCGCTGTGGACGATCGACATGCACCATCACTGAAAGTGACTTCGACCGCCGTTGGCGCCCTCGATCCGAGAAACGAACACTGTCGGTGTGATCGGAGCGACCGTGAGGCGGGGCAATCCTGAAGCCGTGTCGGCGGCCGCGAGCGTGGCG
>JBFHAT010000044.1:0-20266 GCA_041586155.1 Acidimicrobiia bacterium | reverse complement strand
TCGGCCGAGATCACGATGAGGGGAAGGTCACCGAGGTCTCCGGCTTCCGAGACCTGTTCGCTGCTCGCCGCCAGGTCCATCTTCTCGGCGTTTTCGCCCTGAACCTGGGAAAGGACTTCCCACGCCTCTACCGAGAGACTCTCCTGATACCTCGTGAGCTCCCCTTCGTGTGTGCTGTCGACCAACACCATTCCCACCACGTCCTCGGGATGTTGATCGGCGTACAGGCGGACCACAAACCCGCCGAACGAATGACCGACCAAGACGTGGGGGCCGGAGAGATCGGCAGCTTCAAGCAGCAGGGTCAGATCGTCGGTCGCATCCCGGGCGGTGCGGACGGGCTCGTCTGCCGTTCCGCTGAAGCCCATCCCAGCTCGCGAGTAGAAACAGACTCGTGTGTCTCGGGCCACGGCCTCCTGCACGTCTTTCCAGTCGTCGCCCACCGAACCGAGGCCGGCTTCGAGCAGGACGGTGGGAGCCCCCGAACCCTCGCAGCTGATGAACATCGAGCGGCCGCCGATGTCGACCAGGTCTCCTCTCAACAAGAGCAACAAGGTAGGCAGCATCGACGCGACGAGTGCGACCAAGAGGACTGCGACGATCCCCAAGATGACCCATTTCCTGCGACTGTTCCTCCCCGGCAGGCCGCCCACGGTTGGGTCTGCTTGCTGTGCTACAGGGCTGTCTTGGTCGATATTCCGACCGTAGTCCGCAAAACCACGAATGGGGAGGCATTGCACTCCTCCGTCAGTGTCAGCATGGCCCGCCGCGCAGGGCCTCCAACTCTTCCGTCGAGAGGGGGTCGGGCGCAGAGGAGGCATCGAATGTGCCGCCATCGGCAGCGATCTCGACTGCTTCGTGCCCGTCGATGCGGTACAGCGTCCGTCCCCAAGATGCTGTGCCATCGGGCGAGTACCTCCCCTCGACCACGGCGACGAGACGGGTGTCGTCGTCCAAGAAGTCACCGCATCCGTACGCGAGGAATCCTTCCGCCGGCAGACCCTCCCACAGAGAGAGCGGATTGCCGTCGGCCTTCTTCACGTAGTCGAGCGTCTCACCGACCAGGGCGACGACGTCGGCGCCGGCTCCCCATGCCGTCGTACCGCCAGTGAGGATTTCGTCGATGCCGTCGCCGTTGAGGTCGGCGGCAAGGAGGACTTCGCCCTGTCCCGACCCAGCGATCGAGTAGGTACGTGAACTGCACACTCTGAGCTTGGAGGACGATGCGTCGAACATCGCCCGATCCTCGGACCCGTCGCCGTCGAAGTCGCCGGTGATCGACATGTCGGGGTCGCAGGTGCCGTCGGCGTCGGTCGACTCCGGCCTCGAAGATGAGGTCGGGGCTCCTGCGGTCGTCGTAGTGATGGCCGGGTCTTCAGCCGTGGTCGATGCAGTCTGGGGAGCCGAAGATGAGTTCGCAGGGTCGGCGGACTGGCCCGAGGTGCACCCCGCCAGCGTGATCGCGCAGACGATGGCAACCGTCCTCACGCTCGCGGCCGTGCGGGAGCCAGCGTCCGGCATCATGTCAATGACTCGTTGATCCGAACACGTCACGCTCGAGCGCGTCGAGGATCAGATCGAGGCCGTAACCGAACTCGCCGTCGAAGCTGAACGACGAGCGCATCGCCTGTTGCCCCAATTCGACGAGATGCGGATACTCCTCTGGTGTGATCCGCGCGAGCATTGCTTTGGTCGACTCGGTGATCTCCTCGGGGGTGCTCACGGGCATGCTCGTCTCCTGAACGACGTGGCCGTACACGAAGCTGTCGAGCAGCCAAAAGGCATGGGCGGCCTGATCGATGGAGAACCCCGCCGAGCGGAGGATCCCGACGACGGCGTTGAGGTAGCCGAGGGCAACGGAACCTGTCGCTCCGCGCGACTCGATCAAACCGATCGCCCATGAATGGACGCCCAGTACCTCCCGGGCCGAAGCCGCTCTCCTGCGCATCGCCTCTTTCCAATCGGTGACGTGGCTCGGGGTCTCGATCTGGCCGATGACCAGCTCGACCATCCCGTCGAGGATGTCGTCCTTGTTGGCGACGTGTTTGTAGACCGACATCGCCTCGACTCCAAGCGATGCACCCAGCCGCCGCATGGTCAGGGCGCCCAGCCCAGCCCGATCGACGAGTTCAACCGCAGCCATCAGCACGCGCTCTCGCGAGAGCGGAAGACGCTCGGGACCAGAATCCGGCATTGCCACATTGACAGCTTACTAAGTAAATAGTAAGATTACTAAGTAAGCCTCCTACTGAGCAAACCCCCGATCAGAGGGGTCGATCGGAGAGAGCAATGTCCACCCAATCCACCCAAGCCAGGACCTCGAATCACCACACCCTGGACCCCGCCCCCGTCGATACGAGGGTGAAGATCTCAGCGTTGTGGGCATCGATGCTGTTCGTGTTCGCCTACGTCGACCTGTTCAGCCTGTATCGAGCCGATTTCCGAGCCGACATCGAGGCGGGCGAGATCAGCGGATTCGCCATTGGTCAGCCGTTCCTGCTGGGCGCGACTCTGTATGTGGTCATCCCCAGCCTGATGGTGTTTGCCGCCATGGTCCTGCGCCCGAAGCTCAACCGCGCCGTCAATATCGCCTTGGCCGGCGTGTACGCCTTGACGATCATCGCTGGAGCGATCGGCGAGTGGGGCTACTACGTGCTCGGCAGCGCGGTCGAGGTCGGCCTGCTGGCCGCAATCACCTACTACGCATGGACCTGGCCCAAAGCAGCCGTGAATGACGGAGACCGTTGATCGACTACACCACCAAGAGGAGGATGGCGCCGGCGGCGACGGCGATCCCGAGCGCGGCGAGAACCAGGGGACCCCACCGAGCAACCGGGAATCGTCCAAGTGAGAGCATGCGGGTCACCTGTTCGAACCGGATGACCGAGTAGACGAGCATCGCCGCGCCGAACGCCACCATGGCGAGACCGATGAACTCCGCGACGAGGCCATCGGTCTCGACGAGCTTGCCCAGCAGCACTCCGAGACCGATCACGGCGAGGGCGGTTCTGACCCACGCCAGGAACGTTCGCTCGTTGGCCAGATGGTCTCTGGCCTCACTGCCGACGTTGTCCTGTATCCGACGATCCACGCCAGCCTCGCCATCGTTGGGGCAGAGGCCAGGATAAACCCGGCCGAGCGCGCGTGACCCCCTCGTAAACGTGACCTCCCTGGTGATTGCGAGGTGCCCGCCTCGCCATGCTCGGAACAACAGCCATGAGGAAACCTGCCCGGTCAACGGTGGACCCTTTCGGAAAGGAGTCCACCATCGCTGTTGGTGCCGGTCTCGGCCAGTGTCAGGCGACAGCTGTCGTCGGATCGATGATGTTACGCACCGTGCTGACGGTAGTGCATGGGAACCCACCCGCCTGGGCATGCTCGAGTACGCTTTCTGTTCCGTCGGCGATGTACACGCAGTACAGCTTGTCGTCGGTGACGAACGACTCAAGCCATTGGGCTCGGCCCCGCATGCCCGCCAGCACCTCCACCGATTTCTGAGATATGGCTTTCAGCTCTGCTCGGGACAGCTCACCTGCGCCTGGGAGATCCCGTTCGATCACGAATTTGGGCATGTCGTCTCCTTTCCCTGACCGCACCTGATGTACGGTTTGTCCTGAGGACACTCTTCACCAGGTCGTCGAACATGGGAATGACTGGATCACTCAGATACCTTGCTGAAACCCCGGGTATCCGATGACGGAGGAAACAGTGGTGGGGGACGAGTCGGCGCAGCTGCGGCCGGCGCTGGAACGTTTGCGACTGGGTGGTGCCCTCTTCTTGCGGGCCGAGTACACGGACGGCTGGGCGTATGAGTCGCCATCCGCCGACGGACTGATCGATCTCCTCCAGCCCGACGCCGAGCAGATGGTGCTCTTTCATATCGTGGCCCATGGGACCTGCTGGATCGAAGTGGACAGAGGCGAGCGGCACTGGGCGACCGAGGGCGACGTGATCGTTCTCCCCTATGCCGACCGCCACCAGATGGGCGGGAAACGCAATGCCGCAACCGTCCCGATCGCCTCGCTTCTGGACCCGCCGCCGTGGGATGAGCTCCCGGAGATCAGGCATGGGGAAGGCGGGCCCAGAACCGACATCGTGTGCGGATACCTCCACACCGCCGACCCGTTGTTCGATCGCACGATGCGGGCATTGCCGCCTGTGTTCGTCGTCCGTCCCTCCGATGTGGCTTCCCATTGGGTCAAGGCTTCGATCGAGTTCGCGCTCGAGCGGGCAGCGCCCAAAACGGGGCGATCGGTCGACCACGCAGTGGCTACGAGATTGCCCGAGCTGCTTTTGATCGAAGTCCTCCACCAGCACCTCGCTTCGGCGCCCGCTGCCGACCGGGGCTGGCTGGCCGCGCTGCACGATCCGATTCTGGCTCCAGCCATGTCCTTGATGCACGGGCATCCCGAACGTAAATGGACGGTCTCGGACCTGGCGGGGGAGGTTGCCGTATCCCGTTCGGTGCTCGACGATCGGTTCCGTCGCATCCTCGGTCGATCGCCGATGCGCTATCTCACCGACTGGCGCCTCCACATGGCCCGCGACCTTCTCGCCAACACCGAGATGACCGTCGGAGCGGTCGCATCCGACGTTGGCTACGACTCTCAAGAAGCGTTCAGTCGGGCCTTCAAGCGAGCGACGGGCGAAGCGCCAAGCATCTGGCGAGTGCGAAGGCGGACTTCGATCGTATACCCAGGCGAGTAGTCGAGCTAATGACGCCGGAGGAGCGGTAAGGTCGGGCCCAGATCCCTCTCGTGGAGGGCATTGCATCTGGGAGGTGCACGATGGCCGATCACCCCAACCTCGAAGCGGGTAGACGAGGCTACGACGCGTTCGCACGCGGCGACCTGGAGACGATGAGCGCCTTGATGGCGGACGACATCGTGTGGCACTCAGGGGGCAACAACATCCTTTCGGGTGATTACGAGGGCAAGGAGGCGGTGTTCGGGCTGTTCGCCAAATTGGCGCAAGAGACCGGCGGCAGCTTCAGGAACCAGATCCATGACATGCTCGCCAATGACGACCATGGCGTGGCGTTGGTCTCTGCCACGGCCGAGCGAGGTGGGAGGTCGCTGGAGAGCCGCGCGGTCCACATCTTCCACATGCAAGATGGCAAGATGACAGAGTTCTGGGCGTTCTTCGACGATCAGGCCGCAGTCGACGAATTCTGGTCTTAGGAAGACGGAGCCCGTCCGGCAATCGGCAGCCGTCGGGCCCCCTGCGATCGGGTCGGTATCAACGAGGAGCCGTGGGTGAGCGAGGCGGAGTTCGAGTTCACGGGCAAGCTCTGGCTGTATCCCGGCGAAGCCGGATGGCACTTCGTCACCCTTCCCGCCGACGTGTCCGACGACATCGAAGAAGAAGCCGGCCAACGCGGCGGATTCGGGTCGGTCCCCGTCGAGGTCACGATCGGCGAGACCACCTGGAAGACCTCGCTGTTCCCTGACAAGCGGGCAGCTTCGTTCGTGCTCCCGGTCAAGAAGGCTGTACGGCAGCTCGAACGGCTCGAGGCGGACGCACCGGTGTCCGTGCGTCTTCGCTATGACGCCGAGCGTACCCCTGGTGAGGGTCGGATGACGCGGAGCCGCTAGCGGCCTCGAAAGAAGGAGCCGGCCACATTGACCAGAAGCGTCAACGCCACGCTGGCCACGATCATCGACGTGATCGGAATGAACACGCGGGAGCTGTCAGACTCGATGCGAATATCGCCGGGCAGGTTGCCGAACCACGACAACAGACCGAGGCGGACCAGGGCGCCGATCAGCACGAGCGCCCCGCCGACCACCATGAGGACATTGCCGAACCGCATGCGGGGAGGTTAGGTCGGTCACCGTGGCTAATTCGAAGGCCTGCCCTGGATCAGGCGGTCGTGGATGATCACCTCGCCGTGCAATGTCCTGTGCACCGGGCAGCGTGCGGCGATCTCGAGCAGGCGTTGCCGCTGGGTCTCGTCGAGATCGCCTCGTAGGCCGATCTCTCGGTTGATCTCGTCGATCAATCCGTGGTCGGTTTCGCAATCGGCGCAGTCGCGGGCGTGGCTCTTGCGGTGGCTCAGTCTTACGGTCACGGACTCGAGCGGCCATCCCTTGCGGTCGGCATACATGCGCAACGTCATCGCGGTGCAGCTCCCCAGCGAGGTGAGGAGGTAGTCGTACGGCGTGGGACCCGTGTTCGTCCCTCCTACCGAGGCCGGCTCGTCGGCGATCAACGGGAACCCGTTGGACATGACGTTCGTGCGAAAACCGTCCTCGATGCGGACCACCGTGACACTCTCTGGCGCGTCGAGGCCGAAATCGGGCTGAGCATGAGAAGCAAGGTCGCCGGAGACATAGCGACTGGCCCACGATGCGATCAACTCGGCCACATATCGAGCGTCGGTGTCGTTGGAGATGAGGTGGTCGGCATCGTCGAGTGAGATGAAGCTCTTGGGGTGACGCGCTCGCAAGAAGATCTCAGCTGCGTTCTCTACTCCCACGGTGGTGTCGATCGGCGAATGCGCTACCAGGAGGGGTCGATCCAATCGCTCGATCGACGCTCCCAGGTCGACCGATTCGATATCGTCGAGCAACTGACGGCGGATCGTGAACGGACGACCTGCCAAGGTCACCGTCGCCTCCCCGTGTTCCTCGATCTTCCCGAGATCGGCGGCCAGGTGTCGTTTGATGTGGTCGGGATCGGATGGAGCGGCGATCGTCACCACCGCCCGGAGCGACGGCAGCTGCGGTGCTGCGGCCAGCGCAACGGCGCCGCCCAGCGAATGGCCGATGAGGATCTCGGGAGCATGGTGGTCGGCCTCTAGGAAGCGAGCCGCTGCGGTCAGGTCAGACACATTCGACGTGAAGTTGGTCTCGGCGAAGTCGCCCTGGCTGGCTCCAAGTCCGGCGAAGTCGAAACGCAGCGTGGCGATACCGTGGAGCGCCAGCGTCTCGGTGATCCGGCCGATGGCCCGCAGGTTCTTCGTGCAGGTGAAGCAGTGGGCGTAGAGAGCGTACGCGATCGGCGTACCTCCGACCGGTAGGTCGATCCGGCCGGCGAGTTCGACGCCGTCGGCGTTGGTGAAAGTGACAGACTCTGATCGCATGCGTCCAGCCTGGCAGATCGTTCTGGTCTTGTTCCAGATTGGCACCTGACCGACGAAGAATCGTCGCTACTCGCGGGCGGCGTGCCGCTGTGCCTCACCCTCGCCACGGTTGGCACCCGTGAGCGACGATCGCCTGGTGAGCGAGCTCGAGGATCAGTTGGTCACTCAGGTCGGTCCCGACACCATTGAATACCTCGTCCAGCTCGAGAGCTTCGGAAGCCGAAAGTCCGTTCTCCTGGCTGCAGGCCATGAGATTCCCGATCCACGCTCTGCGGCTCAGCTGTCTGGTCGCCTCTTGACGCAGCCACCGCTGCTCGAGCTGAGCAACGTGCGTTTCGAAGCACTTGACGTCCGCACTGTTGAGGGCGCTGAGGTCCACCTGCCCCCTGACCAGCCGCTGCAGCTGCAGTGTGGGGTCGTGTCCCCACCGCCAGCGACAATCCGGCTTCAGCATCGCGGCCGTATCGGAGTGGACCAGCAACCTCGAACCCGCCACTCCTCAGGCAGTCGACATACTGTCGATAGGCGGTCTCATATTGCTGGAAGGAAACTTCATTCAGCTCAGGGGAGGCTTCCGGTGCGGTCGCTGGCGTGATGCTGGCTGCCCGAGCGGCGGGAGAAGCCACGCTGGCTGAGACATCCCAAACCGCGTTCATCCACACGAGAGCGGCTGCCATCAAGCCGGCGATTGCCGTCAGTCCGAATGCCAACCATCGGCGACGCGTCGACCGAGGCAACTGCTGGTGGCGCCGCGCCCAACCCATGCGCCCAATTCTTCACACCCAGGCGCGGTTTGCTAGATGATTTTGCTGATTGTTTTTCGGGCGCTGACGGCGCCAGACCCGGTCGGCGACGGCCTCGGTGCCAACATCCGCCATGCGAGAATCGCCGAAATCGACATCGACCAATCGAGAGGACCAGAGAGGCCACCCGCCAGCGCGACGGGTGGCCTCTCTCGGTCTCGAGGAACGGCCGGCTACTGGCCTCCGCCTCCCATGTCGATGCAGGCGAAGACCTGCACCTGCCCTTCATGGTTGAGGTGCGGGTGGTTGGCGCACGCTGCCGCGGCATCGTCCAGCGACTCGGCTTCGATGATCGTGTAGCCGGTGGCGGGCCGGTCTCCCAGCGGTCCGTCCTGGACTCCGCTGCCGGCCAGGTGCTTGGCCTCGGCGAAGGGCGCTCCACCGTCGACGATCTTGGGACCCATCATCTCGTACCAGGCGCCCCATTCTCCCATGATCTTCTCTTGCTCTTCGGGGGTCGCTCCCATCCCCATCCCGCCGGTGTACAGCACCATGTATTGCGCCATGGATTCCGCCTTTCTGCACGCGTGAGTCAACCGTAGCCGGAGGCCCCGACCCGCGATGGGCAGGGGCGGGCCGATTGTCGCCGGCACGTCAGTCCCCGGCGACGAAGTACATCCAGTCGCCGTCGTCGGTGATGCCGAATCGATATCCGACGTAGCCGCCGAAGTCGGCGAAGTCGCTCAGGTCCTGGGCTCCGTAGGCGCTGAGAAGGGCTTGGCGCTCGGCGTCGGGCACCGCGTCCCAGCTGTCGTAGGCGTGAGCCGAAGGCCATACATACAGTGTGGTGCCGTCGAGGTCGATGGTGCCGTACGGCAGGTCGAGAAGTCGCACCATCATGAACAGAGGAGACACCTCGCCTGCGGTCGCCGATCGCTCTTCGAGCTCCCGCCAGTGGCCGGCCGGGTCGTTTCCGCCGCCGAACGAATACGTGAACGAGTCGCCGGCGATCTTGGCGAGCGCATCGATGTCGCACTCCACCGCAGCCGCAACGATGGCATTTCTCACCGACGCGACCGCATCGGGGAGGTCTTGAGCGACCGGTTGCGGGGAAAGGCCGGCTGCACCGCAACCGAGCGCCACCGATGTCGTCGGAGGCGCCGACGTGGTCGGCGGCGCAAGTGTGGTCGTGGGCGAGGTGGTGTCGGGCGTGGTCGAGGTGGGGGCGAGAGTCTGCGTGGTGGTCGTCGAGCCGGTGACGGAATCAGAAGCAGCACCTCCGCATGCTGTCAACGACAGAGACAGCGCCAACAGCCAGGCCATGGGGCCGTATCTCAAGGGAACCTCCTGGTGGTGTCGAGCGATCAGACGACCGCTCCACGCAAGGAGTTCCCGATCGGAGCAGAAATCAGTACAAGAACATCGGCTTGCCGCCGACGTGACGGACCTTGGGCCGATACTGCTCGGCGTCGTACAGCTCGCCCACGTCGACTCGCTTGACGCCCTCGCCGGTGACGCTGATCGGCACGTTGGTGTAGGTGCCGCTGCGCAGCGCAACCATCCGGCCGGAGGAACCGTCGATCGCCAAGTCGGCGGCCATCACGGCGTAATTGGTGGCGACCATCAGATCGAGCGAATCGGGGATGCCCGAGCGCATCAGGTAGGCGACCTGTTGGAAGATGATCCCTTGGCCGGTCTTCTCCTTGAGCAGCTCGCTCATGATTTCGCCAACGCCGCCCAGCTTTCGATGCCCGTACGCGTCTTCTTCGCCGGAGAGATGGAGATCGCCACCTTCGATCACGGCACCTTCGGAGATGGTCATCATGGCGTAGTTGGATGGGTTACGCGCCTTGTCGGCCATGATCAGCTCGGCCAGTCGGTCGATGTCGACCGGGATCTCGGAGATGACGGCCCGGTCGACGCCCGCCAAATAGGCCGTGATCAGGGAGGTCTCGCCGCTGTACCGGCCAAACAGCTCGACGACGGCGATCCGCTCGTGAGACCCGGTGCTGGTCCGCAGGTTGTGGATGAACTGAACACCCCGAGTGACCGCGGTCGAGAAGCCGACGCAATAGTCGGTGCCGTGTACGTCGTTGTCCATGGTCTTGGGAATGGCGATGACCGGAACGCCCTCTTCGTGCATGCGCAGGGCATAGGAAAGCGTGTCGTCTCCACCGATCGGGATCAAAACGTCGATGCCCTTGGCGTCGAGGACCTTCATCACATGGTTCGTGAAGTCGAACGGCCCGTCACCTTCAGCCTCGCCCGCCAAGAAGTCAGGGACCTCCTTCGGGCGGACGTTCCCGGGATTGGTACGCGACGTGTGGAGGAATGTGCCCCCAGTGCGATCAACGGTGCGGACTCGCGCTTCGTCGAGCTCGATGAAATGATTGGCGTCAGCCGCCGGCTCGTCAGGATTCGAGTACAACAAGCCGCCCCAGCCGCGCCTGATCCCGATCACCTCGTGACCTTCATCGACGACCCGGTTGACGGCGGCTTTGATGCATGCATTGAGACCGGGTACGTCTCCACCGCCGGTGAGAATGCCGATGCGCATGACTGATCCCTCGTCGTTGCTTGGCGGACCAGAGTAACCAGGCCTAGCGGCGGGTCGTCGTCATAGATCCCTTGCCAGCCAGCGCTCGAGTTCGTCGCGCGGCCACGTGTTGACGACGCGTTCGGCCGGTACGAGCGCTCGCTGCAGCGTGCCGACTGCATTGGCGACGTTGTCGAGTTCTTCGGCGCGGTGCGCGTCGGAGTTGGCGGCGAAGACCGCGCCGAACGCGAGGGCCATCCGGATGTTGTCGGCTCCGAGGTCGAGTCGATCTCGATGGCCATTCACCTCGAGGGCGATCTGACGTGCCGCGGCCGATTCGACGACGCGCTCGAGATCGATCGACAGCCCAGGCCGTATCCCGATGCGTCTGCCGGTGGGATGGGCGAGGACTCGCACCTTCGGGTGTTCGAGACCACGCAACACCCGCTCGGTTTGTTCAACGCGCCCGAGCCCGAAGTACGAATGCACTCCCGCGACGACGAAGTCGAGCGCCTCCAACGCTTCCTCGTCGACGTCGAGGCTGCCGTCCTGTTCGATGTTGAGCTCGGCTCCATGAAAGATCCGGATACCGGGAAAGCGCTGCCGTATCTCGGCGACTTCCTCTGACTGGAGGAGTAGCTCCTCACTGGTCAAACCGCCGAAACGTAGACCGCTGGTGTGGTCGGTGATCAGGAGGTACTCGAATCCTCGCCTACTGCCGGCTCGCACGATCGACTCGAGGCTTTGGCGACCGTCCGGCGACCGGTCGGTATGGAGGTGAAAGTCACCCCTCAGGTCGCCGAGGAGGACGACATTCACATGGTCGTCGAGGACGCCGTCCCGAGCCGGAGCCGGCACCCAGTCGCGTCCTGCGGCCCGATATACCAACGACTCGTCCGGGTAGTTGCGGGGCTCGACCGCAGCCAGCAGGGGTTCCGCATGCCGGTCCGG
Source organism: Acidimicrobiia bacterium (assembly GCA_041586155.1). GTDB lineage: Bacteria > Actinomycetota > Acidimicrobiia > Spongiisociales > JAENVV01 > JBFGJH01. Next base: position 8,952 of record JBFHAT010000044.1, on the reverse strand, counting down.
TCCGGTTGCGCGAACCATGGTGGAGCCGTGGTCGCGGTCCGTGGACAGATGGACACGGGCGTTCATCCCGCCATGCGTGGTGATCGCGAACGTCTCCGGTGCGAGCTCAGCACCGCCCGACCATGCGGCCGAGGTCTGCAAGAACTCGTCGACTCCAGCGCGATCCACGCCTGGCACACACACCAGGTCCAATGTCTCCACCCATTCGACTAACCGTCGTACCTCGCCGGCGATGGCCGTGTGACCTGCCAGGTGCGTGTCGAGGTGGGCGGACAGCACGCGAGACGACACCCACGCATCGAACGACGGGACGGCCGCAGACTGCGGTCGAAGCGCCAGCACCGCCATCCACGTCTCCGCCGTCGTTCTTCCGACTCCCGGGATGACCAGCGCATCCTCCGAGTCGAGGGCGCCTTCCAGGTCATCGAGCGTGTCCACCCCCAACTCACCCTTGAGCGCCGACAGGATCTTCGGCGTCATACGGGGGAGACGCCGCATCGCAGCGGCATCTTCGGGGAGCGCCACGGCGAGTTGTTGCAGTTCAGCCAACGTGCCGGTGGAGCGAAACTCATCGATGAGCCGGATGATGCCGGGTCCGATCCCGGGCACATCTCGCATGCGGTCGGGCGGGTCTGATAGGCCCGGGTCGAGATGGTCGAGCGCCCACACGGCTCGCTCGAAGGCACGGCCGCGGAATGACCGTCGGGTTTCACCAGCCCGGACTAGGTTCGCCAAGCGCCACAGCTCGCGACCCAAACGCCGGCGAATCGGCTCAGCCACGTCGGGCGGTGCGTGACAGCATCGCTGGTCCTTGGTTTGGGGCGCTCGATATGGGGGTAGGTCGTCGCATGATCTTGATCGCTGCCGTAGTCGTTGCGGCTGTCGCCTTTGTTGCGCTTGTCATTTGGTTCACCGTCCAGACGACGAGAACGCCGGCGGCGCCGGCCGGTCTCCCCGAGCGAAATGACGATGACATCGCGCCGGCCGAGCCCGGCTCGGAAGGGATGAGAGTGGTCGATGCGGGCGAGATCACGAGCGGCCCGCCCTCGCCGCCCTGAGAGCACCTGTCAACTCGTCTGCTCTGAATCGACGACATGGCAGACGCACCAACTGGGCCAATCGTCCTTCACAGCAGCTGCCTCGGACCGCAGGCGGGAAATCTCGTCGCGCAGTCGCACCAAGTCGATGATCCGTCCGCGGATGGCCTCTGCTTCGCGATCGAGCGCCTCCCTCACCTGAGCACAAGGCGCTTGGCCGGTGGTCCTGAGGGCAACGATCTCTCGTACATCGTCGAGCGGTAGCTCGAGCGAACGAAGGCGGCGGACGAACCGCAAGAGCTCGATGTCATCTTCGTTGTAAGAGCGATAGCCCGAGGGCGTGCGCGCCGGCGCCGGGACGATTCCATTTGCCTCGTAGAAGCGAATGGCCGAGGCCTCGAGGCCGACGGCGTTGGCGACTTGTCCGATCTGCACAGACACCTTCTCCGACGACGCAGCGCCAATGCTATACCTTCGAGTCGCTTGAACGTCTTGCCAGGGCGCGTTTTGGTTCATGACAGTCGCCACAATGGGCTCGGTATCGCAGCGAGAGACACGAACCAGATCCCAACCGCAACGAGCAGGTAACCGCTCCATCGCTTGACGGTGGGGCCGGCCATCCGGACGGGATTCAAAAACCGGTCGGAGGCCTTCGGAACGACCACAGCGGCCGTCGTCAACAATCCGGTGAAGACGAAACCCGTGACGGTGAAGGCCGCAAGTGTCTGAGAAGCGCTGCTCACGAGGCCCTGCGCTGCCAGACCGGCGAGCAGTGGTCCCGTTCACCCAAAGCCGGCGAGCAGATAGCCGAACCCATATATGACGTCTCGTCCATGTTCGGCGCCGTGCGGCTCCAAGACTCTTGTCGATAGGCCTGCGAGACGATCAAGCCAAGGCAGGGTGAAGCCGCCGGCCTGCACGAGGCCGAAGGCAACCAGACCGGTGCCGATCGCAACTCGAAAGGCCCGGCCGGGTCCCGATTCGAACCGTACGACGGAGGCGATAGCCGATCCGCCGAGCAAGATCGTCGTGGCCAGAACGACCAGGAGCAGTGCCGCTCCCAGGGCGACCCTCAGGGCGCTTGCGACTGCATCGCGATCTGAAGCTCGTCGGGCGAGAAACGTGAGGAGAAGGGGAAACGAGCAGGGGGAAAAGAACGCGGCAAAGCCCGTGCCGGCCGCCAGGGCAGTCATCCCGGCGGCCATAGGTTGTTCCTGGCCAACGAATGCCACGAAGCCCGAATACCCGAACAGCCCGACGATCATCAGCCCAACCGCTACCACGACGAAGCGGGCGAGCGTTCGGTGGGTGCTCAGATTGTCCACGGTCGGCCGTCGAACCCCATCACGACAACATACGACTTCGACTGGCTCGAGGGTCAACCGAAGCCGAGCGAGGTGCGGCTCGTGGTCTAGATTCGCCTGATGAACGAATTCGCCACCGTGTTGAACTGTATGGACGGCCGCATCCAACGGCCGGTGGCGGACTTCCTGCTCGATTCGTTTGGCGCTCGCTACCTGGACACCATCACCGCCGCCGGTATGGTGCGCCACGTTGCCGATGAGACCGGTCGCAGCGCCACCATCCTCGGAGACGTCGCAGTGTCCCGCGACCGGCACGGCTCTACCCAGATCGCCATCACTGCCCACCATGACTGCGCCGGCAATCCGGTCCCGGCGACGAACCAGCAGGAACAGCTGATCCGGGCGGCAGCCCGGCTCGGCGAGATGCATCCGGACGCCGAGATCGTCGCACTGTGGGTCGACCAATCTTGGGCGGTGCATTCGGTCCACCCAGCGGGGGAGTAGGCGAGCTGGACTCGATCGAGCTGCGCGTCACCACGGGCAATGAGCCCGCCACCGTCGACCTCACCGACAGGGTCGCCCAGTTCTGCCATGGCAAGGGAGATGGCCTCGTGTCGGTCTTCGTCCCGCACGCGACCGCAGGTATCGCCATCTTCGAGATGGGTGCTGGTACGGACGCCGATGTTCAGGCGGCGATCGACGAGCTGCTGCCGGCACGTGAGGGAGCATGGCGTCACCAGCACGGGTCGCCGGGGCACGGTCGCGACCACGTCGTACCGGCGTTCGTCAGCCCGTCGATCACGGTCCCCGTTCTCGGCGGTCGGCCGGCCCTCGGCACATGGCAGTCGATCGTCCTCGTCGACACCAACATCGACAACCCCGTTCGCACCGTGAGAATGTCGTTTCTGGCGGGTTGACCGAGATTCGGATCCACCCCTTGACAACTCGAATCTGAGTGCGATATGTATAGAAAACCTGATGTGTATCACCGAGCTAAGAGTCGGTGATTGGATCGACGAGTGTCGCGGCTGCGACCGAAAGGAGTGACATGCTGATGCGCATCCTCGATCCAAATGTGGATCGGAACGGGTCAAAGGATGGTTCGGCCCGCCGGATCATGCCGATGGACGTATTCGAGTCTGATGGAACGGTGAGGCTGAGCTTCGACCTGCCGGGGGTGGACCCTGACCACGTGGACGTGAAGATCGAGGGCCAAGTGCTCACGATCTCCGCCGAGAGGGCGTCGGAGAACACCGACGACGCCAGGTGGCTGTGGCGCGAGCGCCCATCCGGAACCCACTTTCGGCATGTGCGGTTGGCGGATCGACTGGACACGGAGCACATCGACTGCGAGTTCGCGCGGGGCGTGCTCGAAATCTCCATCCCGGTTCGGGAGGAAGCCAAACCTCGCAAGATCGCCATTTCGGCGGGTGATCACCAACAGCTCGAAGCGGCGGTGGCCTCCTGAGGTAGCGCAGACCCGTCCGGTCTGTGGCGCGTCGAGGCCGGGCCGGACGGGTGCACCCGTCATGCGACGATCCCTCGCACTCATCCTCAGTGTCGTGTTCGCGGCGTGCAGCGCCGCGGATCAGACCGTGGCGTCGTCGGCGGCGACCACGACACCCGGCGTCAACACCACCTCATCGACGGTGACTCAGACCGTCGCGCCAGAGGGTTCGGTTCTCCAGGTTGCCGTGTTCGACGTGTCCGACCTCGTCAAAGAGGTACGGGACGGGGTCGTTTCGGTGACCCAAGAGCGAGTCAGGCTGGATCTGTTCGGCGTGCCCGAAGAGATCCCGGCCGGGGCCGGAACGGGCATCGTCATCGACGGCGAAGGACTCGTCCTCACCAACTACCACGTCATCGAGGGTGCGGCCCGGGTCATCGTCACTGCCGAAGACGGCCGCCAGCGAGACGCTGCGGTTGTCGCAGAGGCTGCTTCGAGGGACCTGGCGCTGTTGCAGCTCGAAGACACCGATGGGCTGACCCCTCTGCCGTTCGCCGAGATGGATGAGATCGAAGTCGGCGATCCGGTGATCGCCATCGGCAACGCCCTCGGCCTGGATTCCACCGAGCCGACGGTGTCGGCGGGCATCGTTTCAGCCAAATCCAGGACGATCCGGACGGCGTTGGGCACGATGCAGGATCTGATACAGACCGACGCGGCGATCAACCCGGGCAACTCGGGCGGTCCGCTACTGAACGCCGTCGGTGAAGTCGTCGGGGTCAACACGGCGATCGCCGGGGGTGCGCAGAACATCGGCTTCGCCATCTCGGTCGAAACCGCCGCCCAATTCATCGAGCGCTATCGATTGGGCGTCGGCGAGCCCTATCTCGGCGTGCAAATGGTCGACAACTCGCCGGCTGCCGCCGAACGCTTCCAGCTTGGGACAGACCAGGGAGCTCTGATCATCGACGTAGTTCCGGCAAGCCCGGCGGATAGGGCCGACATCGAGCAATGGGATGTCATCGTTTCGATCGACGGCAACGAGATCGCCGATTCCGACGACGCCGTGGCAGCGATCCTCGACTCGGTGCCCGGTGAGACCTTGGAACTCGACATCGTCCGGGGCGGCGACAGCGTGATCGTTGACGCAATCATCGGTGACCGGCCGGGCGGGACGTGATGGGCGCCGTCACGAAGTTCTACGAGGTGATCGATGAAAGCCGATGAGCAGGGACACCGCGCTGCCTATGCCGCCAGTCGCGAAGATCGAGACCGCACCCACCAGGCAATGAGCCGCCTCCAAGAGTCACTCGCCCGCGCCTCGGCGGGGGAGGAGTGGCTGGGACGGGTGGCGTCCGGCTTGGCGGCGCTCGCAGCGGCGATGGCGGAGGAGCTCGCTGAACTCAAGCGACCCGACTCGCTTCTGGCCCTGATCGCATCCGGGCATCCGCGCCGGTTCGGGTCGCGCATCCGCATCCTTCGCGAACAGTACGACGACCTCGTCCGACAGGTGGCATCGTTGCTCGAGCAGTTCGCCCAATCCGACGGAACCGGCCTCACGCCCGGGGATATCAGGCACAGAGTCGGCTGGATCATCAGCGCACTCCACCATTGCCGGGCGCAACAGACCGATCTCGTGTATGAGGCGCTCTTGCTCGACCTGGGTGAGCGTGCGCGACCCGATTCGGCAGAGAGCCGCGGATGATGACGGCGCTCGATCCCTACGAGACACTGGGCGTCGATCGAAATGCCACTCCGGAGCAGATTCGGGCGGCCTTCCGCCAGGCGGTCCGCCGTCAACATCCCGATACGTCTGGTCCGAATGACGGCGCCGCCGTCCGGGATGTGATCGAGGCATACCGAATGCTCGGCGGATTCGCCCAGCTCGAACGGCACTCCTCTGATCACTGCGCGCCCGATCGCAGGGATGAGGCCGCGTCAGTGCGCTCTGAGCGGCAACGTGGCGACCCGGTCAACGCTTCCAGCCGCACCGACGCCACCGCTGCAATGGCGAGGTCGGTGATTGGGTCGTGCGCCCGATGTGGTGGCCGTCGTCAGGTGGCGGCGCGTTCCGTGTGCTCGGAGTGCAGAGGTGCCGGGCGTGTCACCGTGCTGAACGTGGGATCGAAGACGATCGAGCGATGCCCGACATGTGACGGGATGGGGTCGACGGTGGTGAAGACCCTGTGTCCTGGGTGTGGAGCAATCCGGTGACGGGCAACACCTATGCCTCCAAGGCCGTTCGCACTAACTCCTTGCGCGCCTCCTGGATGAAACGAGCCGGATCTGGCGTCATTGCCTTGCGTTCTGCAGATCCGTAGTACCCCCGGTCGGCCTCCTCGAAGTCGCCGTCGAATCCGACTACCCAGACAAAGCGGTTCGTGTCGGCGCTCGACCAGGCGCCGACCACCTCGAATCCCCATCGCTCTCTCAGTGGGACGACATGGCGTCGCCATTCCTCGATGAACTGCGCCATTGATTCAGGCGAGATCCGGTAATCGCGGAGTTGGTATTGCATCGGGCAACCTTGCCACCGTCCCCGACGGCTTGCGACGGCGAGATGGGAGTCAGCCTTCCGACGCGATCATCCGCAGTCCATGCTCCACATCGTGGAGATGATGCTCGGGGTCGTGGATGAGGTAGCGGGCGAAACTCTCCACCGTGAAGCTGGCGCCATCGGACCGGTGTCCTGTGCGCTCCCACTGAGCGCCGGAGACCGCGGCGAACCGGACGGCCAGGCGGGTGGCGTTGGCTTGGAGATCCTCGAGCACATCGGCCGGATCCGCTTCGTCGTAGTGCTTGTCCAAAGCGGTCTCGTCCTGGTTCCAGTTCGGGAAGTGTGGTGCATCCTCGGTGAGCATCAAGTCGAGCCTGTGGTCGAAAAGCTCGAAGACGTCCCTGACGTGGGCGGCGTATTCGAGTGCCGACCAGCGGTCGGGCCGTGGTCGGCGCCGCAGCCGCTCGTCGTCGAGCTCGAGGATCGGAATCCAGCGCACCGCATTGTCGCGGATCAGGTTCGAGATCTGCTCGCGAGGAAAATGCCGGACGTCGAACCGACATTCGGTGCATTCTGTTCGCAGCACCCATGTCCAGTCTTTGTCATCGGCGAAAGGGACGTCGGCCATCGCACCAGGGTATCGACCGAGTCCCGGAGACTCACTGTGGCCTCGAGGGTGTCCGGGTTGGTCGATCAGTGTGACTCGCCCGCCTCAGCACCCGCGCAGCAGGGTCCAAGAAGAACTGGTCGATGAGGATGGCGTTGCCGTCCGGATCGGTCAGGGTGACCGATGCCGGGCCCGTCTCGCTGTCCACCTCGGTGACGAGCGAGATGCCCGAATCGCGTATGCGTTGTTCGATCTCGCGAATGTCGAGGAACCGCTCCAGACGCTCCATGCGATTGGTGAGCCCCGGGTTGAAAGTGAGGATGTTCCCTTCGAACATCCCTTCGAAGATCCCAATCGTCGTCTCGCCGTTCTTGAGGATTTGGTAGCCGTGTGCCGGATCACCGCCCGCCACGACGAATCCGAGTTTCTCGTAGAACGCGCGTGACGCGTCGAGGTCGGCCACGTTCAAGGAAATGGAGAAGGCCCCCAACTCAATCGTGCCCGGCAACTCCGGATCAGCTTCGGGGACAGCCGGCAAGTCCAGTTCCATGATTGCTCCTCCAATTTCGTCCGTTGTCCGGCGGATGGGAATTCAGCGTTCGCTCGAACAGCCAGCGGATCAGTCTCCGAGCACTCCCGGATCGGTTGGCACGTCGACTGCGTATTCCCGAAGCACGTCGAGTGGCACGACCTCCAGGGCCAGCTCGTGCGAGGAGGCCAGCACCACGGGTGCAGCTGCGCCGTCGAGGTGGGCACGCAGCCAGTTGCGCACCGTCACACACCACCGGTCACCCGGCACCAAACCCGGAAAGCGGTACATCGGCATCGGGGTGATGAGGTCGTTGCCGATGCTGCGCTGATGGTCGAGGAATTCGCGTGTCACCACGGCGCAAAGCGTATGGCTGCCGAGGTCTTCGGCTCCGCTCGTGCAGCTTCCGTCTCTATAGAACCCGGTGAGCGGTTCGCTTCCGCACGGCTCCAGTTCGCCACCGAGGACGTTGCGGTCGGGCATGGGCGAGAGCCTACGCCCGGGCTGGGCGCCGCGCTCAGACCAGAATCATGTGGCCGCTGGCATCGAAGAACGTCCAACCATCCATGTTGGGCGGTTCGACACCGAGCTGGGTGAGGATGGTGGCGATCTGTGAGCGGTGCTCGGTGCCATGGTTGATCGCTTGGACCAGGATCAGCCCAACGGGCATTCGCCACGTGCTCGGTGGATCATCGCCAGTGACATGGACGATGCGATCCTGATCAGCCCCAGAGGCGGCCTGTTCGAGCTGGGCGTTGCCTTGTTCGAACCGAGCGGAAAGCGCCTCGAAACCCGGAAAGGGGTCGTCAGACAGTCTCTCGGGCCGTTCGATGTCGAGCAACCGAGCCGCGTACGACTCCTGAGCGTTGGCCACATGGACGAGGGTCGCAGCGATGCCGCCGTACGTGCCCGGTACTTGGGCGTCGAGCTGGTCGGCGGTCAGCTCCTTGCACGTGGCCACCAGCCGCTGATTCATCATGGTGTTGTGGCGAAAGAACTCGGAGAGAAGATCCATTGGCGGAGGCTAGCCACCGACCTTCGAATTGGGACGGTGCACCGTCGAGGCACAGGTGTACGTTCCTCGGCGGTTGCGCCTCACCCGGGCGCCGAGCGAAGGACGGTTGAGGATGCGACGACTGATGCTCGCGATCATGCTGTGCCTCATGGTCTTGGGAGCGACACCGGCTCTCGCCAAGAACATCGGAGGCTGTCCCAACGGCGCCTCGGAGAAGTGGAGGTTGGTCGACGTCAGCTCCTTGTACATTCCGCCGGAGGTCAATCTGACCACTCTGGACGGCAATGGTGACGGGATGACCTGTATCAAGCCCTTCAAGACGGGGGGTTATGTCTTCGTCGACAACAACGTGGGCAACTGACCCTTCTCCTGGTCTCAGCTGGCGGCGACGCCTGCGGCAGGTTCCTGTGTCGGGGATCCGACGTCGGTGGCCCCCGGCAACGTCAGTTCGAACACGCTGCACCCATCCTCGTAGCGGTAGGTGAGGTCGCCTTGCATCGCCCGGGCGAGCGTTCG
>JBFHAT010000043.1:0-21140 GCA_041586155.1 Acidimicrobiia bacterium | reverse complement strand
GTCGGGCAGACTTGATCCCGGGTGAAGTCGCTCCGATCGAGGTGAACATGGCCAACCAGAAGAACGCAGAGAGCAACGAGCGCTCGCCCGAGTGGCGGGTCGAAGGACTTCCTGAGGAAGAGGAAAAACGGCGACCGTCGCTTCGCCAGCAGATGCCGGGCGGCCGCTGGTTCTGGGCGGTGCTGCTCGGCGCGTTTCTCATCAACTGGCTGATCTCCAGCTGGTTCCTCTCACCTGCCGCTCCGATCACGCTCCCCTACACCGCCTTCTTGGAGGAGCTCGATGCCGGCAACGTCGAGAGCATCGTCGCCACCGGCGAGCAGATCCAAGGCACCTTCGCGGTTGCGGTCGCCGATCCCGACAACCCCGACATCACGTCGGAGACGTTCGAGACTCGTCGCCCCGAGTTCGCCGACGACAACCTGCTCGAACGGCTCATCGACAACGAGGTGGTCGTCAACGCCGAACCGTCCGACGTCACTCCGTTCTGGCAGCAGATCGTCTTCGGGTTCGGGCCGACGCTTCTCCTCCTGTGGCTGTTCGTCTCCTTCTACCGGCGAGCCGGCCAGGGGTTGTCCGGACTGGGAAGCCTGGGAGCCAGTCGAGCCCAGAAATACGAGCCCACCCCCAACCGGGTGACCTTCGACGACGTCGCCGGCATCGACGACGCCGAAGATCAGCTGGTCGAAGTCGTCGACTTCCTCCGCAACCCGGAGAAGTACACCAAGCTGGGTGCCGCCATTCCCCGTGGGGTGCTGCTGTCCGGACCGCCCGGCACCGGGAAGACCCTCCTCGCCAAGGCCGTGGCGGGCGAAGCCGACGTGCCGTTCTTCTCGATGGCCGCCTCCGAATTCATCGAGATGGTCGTCGGGGTGGGCGCCAGCCGAGTGCGCGACCTGTTCAACAAGGCCAAAGAAGCCGCCCCCGCCATCGTCTTCATCGACGAGATCGACGCCATCGGTCGGGCACGCGGCGGAGCCGTGTCGTTCGGTGGTCACGACGAACGCGAACAAACCCTCAACCAGATCCTCACCGAGATGGACGGGTTCTCCGGTAACGAGGGCGTGATCGTCATCGCCGCCACCAACCGGCCCGACATCCTCGACCCGGCCCTCCTCCGACCGGGCCGGTTCGACCGTCACGTCACCGTGTCGCCGCCCGACCAGATCGGACGCAAAGCCATCCTCGAAGTGCATACCCGCAGCGTGCCACTCGCCCCCGACGTCGACCTGGGCACCCTCGCCTCGTCCACCCCCGGCATGGTCGGCGCCGACCTGCGCAACCTCGTCAACGAGGCGGCGCTGATGGCCGCCCGGCGGGGCCACGACCAGGTGCACGTGGCCGACTTCACCGATGCCCTCGAGCAGATCATCCTCGGGGCAGAACGAAAGATCATGATGACCGAGGCCGACCGGGAACGGACCGCCTACCACGAGTCGGGCCATGCCCTGCTCGGCATGCTGGAACCCGGAGCCGATCCCGTACGCAAGATCTCGATCATTCCGCGGGGGAGGGCGCTCGGTGTCACCTTCCAGAGCCCAGACGCCGACCGCTACTCGTACACCAAGGACTACCTGCTGGGGCGGATCGTCGGGGCGCTGGGCGGCCGGGTCGCCGAGGAGATGGTCTTCGGCGAACGGACCACCGGCGCCGAAAACGACCTGGTGCAGGCCACCCAGATCGCCCGCAACATGGTGGGTCGCTGGGGCATGTCCGAGAAAGTGGGTCCGGTGTCCGTGATCAAAGAGGGGGAGCCGGCCAGCCCGTTCGGACGGGACGACGTGTCCGAGTACACCCACCAGCTCGTCGACGAGGAGGTGCGACGCATCATCGAAGAATGCGAACATCGGGCCCGCGACACCCTGGAGAAGCACCGCGACAAGCTCGACGCCCTGGCCGCCGCCCTGCTCGACAAGGAAACCCTCGAAGAAGACCAGGCTTACGAGATCGCCGGGCTCTAGAAGGGTCCTCGGAGGCCTCGACACGGTGGCTATCCGCGTGATTCGTGCCCACCTCGAGGGCTTGTGGGCATTCCTCTGGAGGGTCGGTCAGATTCGCCTCCCGGCCCTCAACGACCGTGAGTAGCCTCGGGTGGGAGCTGAGGAGGGGAGTCTCATGTCCAGCCTGCGCCGTCTGAGCGTTCTCGCCGCCATCGCATTGGTGGCCACCTTGCTGATACCCGGATCGGCGGTCGCCGACAGTCACGCCGAAACGCTGCTCTCGTTCGACTTCGATCTGGGACAGCTTCCCGAGGGTGTCACCGTCGACAAGGCCGGGAACGTGTTCTATCCATACTCGCCGCTCGGACAGGTGTGGAAACTGCCCAAGGGTGCGACCGAGCCCGAGTTGTTCGGGCAGATCGACGGCCTCAACCCGGGTGACTTCGGCATCATCGGGATGACCGTCGACCGGAGCGGCAACCTCTACGCCGGTGTCGGCTCGACCAATCCCGACGTCAACGGGGTGTGGAAGTTCCACCGGCGCACCGGCGAGGGGTACCGCCTGGACGGCACTTCCGGGATCGGGCTCGCCAACGACGTCGCCTTCGACCTGCGGGGCAACCTGTACATCACCGACACCTTCGCCGGGGCCGTGTGGCGCATCCCGCGGGGCGGAGACATCGAGGTCTGGATCCAGTCACCGCTGCTCGAAGGAGAGGGCGTCCTGATTCCTGGCGTGCCGATCGGCGCCAACGGCATCGAAGTCCACAAGCGCACCGTGTACGTCGCAGTCACCGAGCAGGCTTCGATCGTGGCGATTCCGATCAACCGTGACGGTACCGCCGGCGAGGCGTCGATATGGCACCAGGCGCCGGAGCTGTTCGCCATCGACGGCATCGCCCTCGGACGGAGCGGCAGCGTGTATGCCGCCGTCATCGGCCAGAGCACCGTCGTCCGGGTCAACGCAGACCACTCCGTGGATATCGTCGCCACACAGGCCGACGGCCTCGACTGGCCCTCGTCGCTGGCGTTCGGAACCAACCAGCACGACACCAGCGTGTACGTCGTGAACTACGGCATCGGCCCGCTGCAGGGCTTCCCCGAGGTGCATGGCCCCGGTCTGCTGCGGATCGAGGTGGGCGAGAAGGGCGCCAAGGTCCCGGGTTAGGCACGAGAACCAACTCTGCCGGCTGGCCGATTCGGCTACGCGCCGTCCAACACCTGGGCGAGCGCTCGTTCGGTGGCGGGGACGTACGCGCCGCCGAACTTGATGGCGTGGACCGTCAGCGGAGCGAGCTGGTGGAGAGGGATTCGTGACTCCCAACCATCGGCGAGCGGGAAGGCGTCCTCGTAGGCGTCATAACAGTCGTGGCCGAATCCGCCGAAGAGACGCATCATCGCCAGGTCGAACTCGCGGTGGCCCCCGAATGACGCCGGGTCGATCAGCCAGCTCACCCCGCCGGCACCGATCAAGCGGTTGCCGCCCCACAGGTCGCCGTGAAGGCGGGCCGGCGGCTCGGGAGGCCCGCACAGCTCGTCGATCCGATCCGCCACCAGCTCGAGAGCCCGTACCGATCGCTCGGGGAGCGCGCGCTGGTCGGCGGCCAAGCGAGCCAGTGGCAGCAGCCGGTTGGCGGCGAAGAACTCGGGCCAGCGGTCACACGGCTCGTTGGGCAGGCCACGGCTGCCGGTCGAACGTCGATCCTCGCGGCCGAAGCGGGCAGCGCCGAAGCGGTGAAGATCGGCCAGAGCCCGCCCAAGGTCCTGTTCGGTGGTCGGGCCCGCCAGGCCCGGGTCGATCCACTCCAACACCAAGAACGGCGGATCATCCGAGACAGCGATGACTTCCGGCACCGCAACCGCCTGGGCCTCTCGCAGCCACGACAAGCCGGCTGCCTCCGTCGTGAAGAATCCCGGCACCGGATCCTGCTTCGTCTTGGCGAACACCGTGTCGCCGTCGTCCAAGACGACTCGATACGAGTCGGCCACATCGCCCCCTCCCAGCGGTCGCATGGAGCGGATCTCCGAATCGAGGGCCGCGGCAAGCGCCGCCGCGAACGCTTCCGACCTCACGGTTGGCGGCGAGTCCAGTAGGCGTCCACTCGATACGGCATCATCAGCCGATCGCCCTGCCAAGCCTCGGGGTGGCCCCGGGCCGTCTGCACCGCTTGGGCCACGATGCGCTGCTGCTCGTCGACCGAAAGCACCGCCACGTGGCTCACCGACAGGAAACGGTCGACGAGGTCCTGTTCGGTCATCGCCACCGAATGGCGGAAGCGGCGCTCATGGAGATCGCCGAAACCGGGGCGATCCTCGAGGCCGTGACGTGCCGCCGACTCATGGTCACGCCACGGCGCCTGCTTTTCGACGGCATCCATGATCCGCCACAGGTCGTCCACCCACTCCACCGAACGATCCCGAACGTTCCACAACAAGCCGACGCCACCTCCCGGTCGCAGCACACGCCCCAGCTCGGCCCACGCCGCCAGCGGCTCGAACCAGTGGAACGCCTGTGCCGCGGTCACCGCGTCAACCGAAGCCGTGGCAAAGGGCAGCATTTCGGCGGTGGCGTCGACCACCGTCACCTCAGGGCAGTGGACGGACAACTCGGCTCGCATCGCTGCCACCGGTTCGACCGCCACCACGGTGGCGCCGGTCGCTGTCAGCAGCCGGGTCAGCTTGCCAGTTCCCGCCGCCAGATCGACCACGCTCGAGGCAGGACCGATCGCCAGACTCTCGACCAGCCACGCCACTGCTTTGGCCGGATAGCCGGGTCGGGCCCGCTCGTACCGGGCGGCATCCGACGAGAAGCCGGCCGCGGCGATGTGATGAACGGGCTCGCGCATGCATCCACGCTAGAGCAATGTGTAGGCCCCGCCCGAGGGCGGGGCCGACGGTCCCTCCAGCCGTGCCGTAGTGCTAGGCGGAAGCGATCCTTCGAACTCTCAGCGACAGCGCCAGCCGAGGCTTCGGCAGGGGTGGCGTCACCCGAGGGCGTCGGCGGCGAGGCGTCCGCAGGACGGGTGTCGTGAAGTCGATGACGGGCCGGTGAGCAATCGCTGCTCGCATCTGACGTCTCGTGATCCGCATGTGTGTGCCTCCGATGTCTCGGATCCACCCAACCACACCGGCCTTAATCAGGGCTGAAGCGAAGCGACGAACACGCGCGAATGGCGCGATCGCGACCACGTTCTGATGCCGCCGATCGCCGCGCTGAGTGTCGGACCGAGCCGCCTCGCCACCGGGCGTGGCGAAGTCGCGAAAAGTGCGAGCCTCAGCGCTGCGGGCGCTGGCTACGTTCGGTGATGGGCGGCTTCCGATACACGTCGAGAACAGCGCATGCGCGCTGTTGTGAAAGGAGGACGCCACATGCGGCGGATTCACTTCCTGCTCCTCGTCCTGGCGACGGCACTCGCCCTCGCCATCCCCGCAGGAGCCGATCATGGAACGGAGCCAAGCAGTCCCAATATCACTGCCTACGGCCACAGCCCACAGGCAGGAACGTTCGAAGTGCCCGACGGGCAACGAGTCATCAGCTCGGACATTGCGTTCCAAGGGCACCTTGCCTACCAAGGCAACTATGACGGATTCCGAGTCATCGATATCAGCAACGTCCGCAACCCAACCCTGGTTTCTCACCCGTCGTGTAACGGGGACCAGGGTGATCTCGTGGTCTGGGACGACATCCTGGTCCGAACCTGGAACTCGAAGAAGGCCGAGGACCGCACTTGCGGCGGCACGGTCGTCCCGGCCGGATGGGAAGGTGTTCACGTCTGGAGCATCGCCGATCCCGCCAACCCGGAGCTGCTCGGCTCGCTCGAGCTCCCGTGCGGTTCGCATACGGCAACCGCGGCGGGGGTGGACGACGATGAGCTCATCGTCTATTCGAACATCTCCAGCAGCAGCGGCTGCGGAGTGGGTCTCGACACCGACGGCCAAAACGCCTTGGGCGACTTCATGGACGTGATCGCCGTTCCGCTCGCCGATCCCGGGGCTGTGTATCTGGTCGATCGCGTCGAACTGGAAGGACCGGCCGACCCGTTGGTCCGCACTGGATGCCACGACGTCACCGTGATTCTGGGCGACGTCAACAAGGCGGCTTGTGCCAGCGCCGACTCCATCAACGTGTGGGACATCACCGACAAGCGCGATCCCGATCTGCTCATGGCGATCACCGAGCCGGGCGTGGCCGACTCGACGACCAACGGTCGATGGCACTCCACGTCGTTCACGTGGGACGGTGAGGTCATCGTGGCCGGTTGGGAGCCGGCCGGAGGCGGTGGCGCAGAGTGCGCGGCGTCGCAACCAGATGTCGACCGCACGATGTTCTTCTTCGACGCCGACACGGGCGCCAAGCTCGGAGAGTGGGTGCTTCCCCATCCTCAAGGCGAAGACGAGAACTGCACGATTCACAACTTCAATACCGTGCCACTTCGGAGCGGACGGTACGTCGTGGTGAGTGGCAACTACCAGGGCGGAACCTGGGTGACCGACTTCACGGATCCGGCCAATCCGGTTGTGATCGCCTGGCAAGATCCCGTGACCCTCGGGCCGGGCTCGTTCTGCGGTGGCCTCTGCCAGATCGGCGGGTCATGGTCGTCGTACTGGTACAACGGCGTGATCTACGAATCCGACATCACCAGAGGGTTGAACACCTTCAAGGTCCGCCGAGCCGGACTCAACGGGGAGATGAGACTCGACCGGCTCAATCCACAGACCCACGAGTTCAGTCTCCCGTAGGGCTGAGAGGGGGGAAAAAAGGGGGGGGAAGGCAGGAGGGTGGACGAGAAGTCCACCCTCCTCGCGTTGTTCAGACCGAGATCGGTACCACCGTCCGCTCGGGCGGGAAGGTGACGGTGAACGTCGAGCCGACTCCTTTTTCGGATTTCACCTCGAGCCGGCCGCCGTGCTTGGCGACCAGCTCGCGCGTCAGCGGCAATCCGATGCCGGTGCCGGGGGTCGCATCGCCGTCGGCCTCACCGACCTGACCGAACATCTCGAACGCCTTGGCCAGCTCGTCGTCGGACATGCCGATCCCGGTGTCGGCGACGGTGAGGGTGATGTGTTCGGAGATGCGGTCGATGCCGACGCGCACATGCCCGCCTGCATCGGTGAATTTCACGGCGTTGGTGATCAGGTTGAGGAGCACCTGCTTGATCCGGCGCCGGTCGGCGTACATCGGCATGTCCTGGGTTGACTCCAGCGCCACGGCGACTCCGCGTCGTCTCGCTCGTGGCTCCACCAGTTGCATCACCTCCCGTGCAACCTCGGAAACATCGAAGGAGTTCTCGGTCAAGTCGAGCTGACCGGCCTCGATCTTGGCCAGTTCCAGCAACTCGTTGATGAGCTCCAAGAGATGGTTGCTTGCGTCTTCGATCACGGCGACGTGCTCCGCCATCTCGGTCCGGGACCACTCTCCTTCCTTCGACTTCAATATCCCTGCGTAACCGATGATTGCGGTGAGCGGGGTTCGCAGCTCGTGGCTCATGTGGGCCAGGAAGTCGCTCTTGGCGTTGCTGGCCTCCAGCGCCTTCCGCTCGGCGTTACGCCGTTCGATGATCTCCTGCTGGAGATCGGCGGTGCGTTCGGCCACCCGTGCTTCCAGCTCGTTGTGGGCGGCGAACAGCGCGTCTGTCGTCTGGGCGATCTCGGTGAAACGTGAGCGGATCGGTTCGCGGGGCAGGCCCTCATGGACCGCCTGGGCGTGGTCGCGTAGCTGGCGCAGTGGCTTCGTGAACGTCCTGGCGAGCCAGACTCCGGCCAGCAGGGCAATGAGCCCGACGACAGCCACCAGCGCGGCGTTTCCTCGCTCGGCCGTGCGCACCTTGTCCAGATAGTCGGACTCGGGGGCGCTGACGGCGACCAGCCATGGCAGCGAGCCAGCCGGGAGAGGAGCAAACGCAGCCTGGTGTGGTTCGCCGCCGAGGTCGAAACCAAAGCGCGTGGGTGTGCCCAGCGTGTAGGTCGGGTTTGTCTGACGAAGCGTCTCGAACGCCCTCTCGATCTGCGGATCGTTCAGCTCGCCCACGCTGCGGTAGCGGAGCTGATCGTTGTGTTCGGTAACCACCGCCTGGGAGTCCTCATGGGCAACCACGGTCAGTCCCGGTCCGATGATGGCTGCGCTGCTGTTGGCGCTCGTGTCCAGGGTCCTCAAGAAGTCGGAGACACCTGCCAGCTCGATGTCCACGCCGATGACTCCAACGAGCACCCCGTCGACCAGGACGGGGCTCGAGGTGGTGATGCCCGGCTGGCCCGAGCTGAAGAACACGTACGGATCCGTCCAATCGTGGTGGCTGCTGGAGGTGACGTTGCTGAACCATGGGCGGGTGCGGGGGTCGTATTTGTCGTGGGGATCGGACTCCGTGAACACGATCTCTCCGGAGCCGTTCCGCCAGTTGAAGGTCACGACTCGTTCAGGGCCCGACACGTCGATCTGTTTGGTGCGAGTGCCGCCAAAAGTGTTGTCGCGGTTCACGTAGAAGAAGTTGCCGTAGTTGTCGCCGTAGAACATCCCGTCGATCTGACCAACCTCATGAAGCACGGTCAGGAAGTGCCGCTCGAGGCGAACGGGTTCTATGGCCCCGGCATCGCCGGCGACGAGATCCGCCGCGATGATCGCCGCCTGCTCCGCAGGATGGATGAAGTCGAGAGTGGCTGCTGCCGCCCGGCGGGCGTCGCGTTCGACAATTGCCTGGACCTCGCCCACCAAAACGGCGCGCGTGGACAGAAACGTGGAGGCAAAGATGATCCCCACTGTCAGCCCGAGCAGGGCGACCGTGGCGAACACCATCGTCTTGCGTAGCGACAATCGCATCGGTTTGCGGTACCTGGGAGAGTTGGTGCCTATGGGTCTATCGGTTGCCGGCCTTCAGACTTTAGGCGAGCACGGCGCTTCGGGGTCGTCTGGACGTCGTCATCGCCTCGGCGGAAGGCATCGGTACCATCGCGCCATGACCGACGGGTACGACTTCATCATCGTCGGTGGCGGCTCAGCCGGCTCGGCGCTCGCCAACCGAATGTCGGCCGATCCGTCCCACCGTGTGCTCGTTCTCGAAGCTGGGCGCCCCGACTATTGGTGGGATGTCTTCATTCACATGCCCGCCGCCCTGGCCTTCCCGATCGGCAACAAGCATTACGACTGGATGTACGAATCGGAGCCGGAGCCCAACATGGAGGGCCGCCGCATCTACCACGCCCGCGGCAAAGTGCTCGGAGGATCCAGCAGCATCAATGGCATGATCTTCCAGCGGGGCAATCCGCTCGATTACGAGCGCTGGGCCACCAACCCTGGGCTCGAACGCTGGGACTACGCGCACTGCCTGCCGTACTTCAAGAAGATGGAGACGACGCTGGCCGGTCCCGACCAGTTCCGAGGCGGGGAAGGCCCGCTGGTCCTCACCCGGGGCCCGGCCGACAACCCGCTGTTCCGAGCGCTCTTCGACGCGGCCCAGCAGGCCGGGTACCCGCTCACGACCGACGTCAACGGGTACCGCCAAGAGGGCTTCGCTGCGTTCGACACGAATCGCCATCGGGGGAGGCGCTTGTCGGCGGCACGGGCCTACCTCCATCCGGTCAAGCGCCGAGCAAACCTGGACGTCGTCACCAGAGCGCTCACCACCCGGGTGCTGTTCGAAGGGCGAAGGGCCACCGGGGTCGAATACCTCAACCAGGGCACCGCTCATCGGGTGGGGGCCCGCGACGTCATCGTGTGTGGTGGGGCCATCAACACCCCTCAGCTGCTGCAGCTCTCGGGGGTGGGCAACGCCGCCGAGCTGGAGGCGCTCGGCGTCGAGGTCGTGGCGAACGTGCCCGGTGTGGGAGAGAACCTGCAGGACCACCTGGAGGTCTACGTTCAATACGCCTCCACCCAGCCGGTTTCGATGCAGCCCTACCTGGCGTTGTGGCGGCGGCCGATCATCGGCTTCCAGTGGCTGTTCGGCAAGGGACCGGGAGCAACCAACCACTTCGAAGCAGGGGGCTTCATCCGTTCCAACGACGACGTCGCCTGGCCCAACCTCATGTTGCACTTCCTGCCGCTCGCCATACGCTACGACGGCTCGGTGCCGGCCAAAGGCCACGGCTACCAGGTACACGTCGGGCCGATGTTCTCCGACTCGGTAGGGACCGTGAAGATCACCTCCACCGACCCAGCCGCCAAGCCGGCGCTGCGGTTCAACTACCTGTCGACTGCACGAGACCGGCGGGAATGGGTCGAAGCGATCCGTTGTGCCCGCACCATCCTCAATCAACCCGCCTTCGATCCGTTCAACGGCGGCGAACTGTCGCCTGGCGAGGGCGTCGAGAGCGACGAAGAGATCCTCGCCTGGGTGGCCCGTGAAGGAGAGACGGCGCTGCACCCGTCATGCACCGCGAAGATGGGCCTCGACGACATGGCGGTGGTTCATCCCGACACGATGAAGGTGCACGGCGTTGAAGGGCTGAGGGTGGTCGACGCCTCGGTGATGCCCCACATCACCAACGGCAACATCTATGCACCGGTGATGATGATCGCCGAGAAGGCCGCCGACCTGATCCTCGGCAATACCCCGCTGCCACCTGAGCACGTCGACTGGTACCGAGCGAGCGATTCGTGAACCGATGGGATACCGTGGGGGGATGCAGCTTCGCACGCAACGCCTCTACATCCACGGCCGCCACGTCGATGCCACCTCCGCCGAGCAGTTCGACACGATCAACCCCGCCACCGGCGAGGTCCTCGCCGCGGTACAGCATGCGTCCGACGCCGACGTCGACCGGGCGGTCGATTCCGCCCGGGAAGGGTTTGCGGTCTGGTCACAGATGACCGGCGCGGAGCGCGGCCGGATCCTCAATCGGGCCGCGGCCATCCTGCGAGAGCGCAACGACGAGCTGGCCCGATTGGAGGTTCTCGACACGGGCAAGCCCATCGCCGAGGCGAGCACCGTCGACGTCATTTCTGGCGCCGAGTGTCTCGAGTTCTTCGCAGGCGTCGCCCCGACCATCCGCGGCGACTACCACGACCTGGGCAGCAACTACGGCTTCACCCGGCGGGAGCCGTTGGGAGTCACCGCCGGCATCGGGGCCTGGAACTATCCAATCCAGATCGCCTGCTGGAAATCGGCACCGGCATTGGCGTGCGGCAACTCGATGATCTTCAAACCGGCCGAGCTGACACCGCTCACTGCCCTGGCGCTGGCCGAGATCTACACCGAGGCGGGCGTCCCACCGGGCGTCTTCAACGTCGTGCAGGGAGACGCCCGCGTGGGGGAGGCGCTCACCCGTCATCCGGGGATCGCCAAGGTGTCCCTCACCGGCGAGGTCGGCACCGGCAAGAAGGTGATGGCGGCAGCTGCCTCGACCCTCAAAGACGTGACGTTGGAGCTGGGTGGCAAGTCGCCCCTCATCATCTTCGAGGACGCCGACCTCGACGACGCCGTGTCGGCGGCGCTGCTCGCCAACTTCTACACCCAGGGCGAGGTGTGCTCCAACGGCACCCGGGTGTTCGTGCACGAGTCGGTGCACGCCGACTTCGTGGGCCGGTTGGTCGCCCGCACCTCCAAGATGCGAATCGGTGACCCACTCGACCCGTCCACGGATGTCGGGGCGCTGATCTCGGCCGACCACCTCGACAAGGTGCTGGGCTACATCGAGCTGGGCAAGAAGGCCGGAGCAAAGATTCTGGTCGGCGGCGGCCGCCCGGCCGGCCTCGACTCGGGCTACTTCGTGGAGCCAACGGTCTTCGACGGCTGCACCGACGACATGGCGATCGTGGTCGACGAGATCTTCGGGCCGGTCATGTCCGTGCTCACGTTCGCCTCCGAGGACGAGGTGGTCGAACGGGCCAACGCCACCGACTAT
The DNA here is from genome assembly GCA_041586155.1 of Acidimicrobiia bacterium. Classification (GTDB taxonomy): domain Bacteria; phylum Actinomycetota; class Acidimicrobiia; order Spongiisociales; family JAENVV01; genus JBFGJH01. The sequence continues at coordinate 9,363 of JBFHAT010000043.1, read as the reverse complement.
GGGCTGTCTGCCGGAGTCTTCACCACTGACCTCGCCCGGGCCCATCGTGTGGTGGCCCGACTCGAGGCGGGGACGCTGTGGATCAACACCTACAACATCACCCCGATCGAGCTGCCGTTCGGCGGCTACAAGCAGTCGGGTCTGGGTCGGGAGAACTCGCTGGCTGCCGTCGAGCATTACACCCAGCTCAAGTCGGTCTACGTCGAGACCGGCCACGTGGAGGCGCCCTACTAGCGGATTGGTGCTCGAGGCACTGAGTTGAGGCTCTCATCGGTGGACGGTACGAGCCAACGCGGCGCAGCGGCTCGCTGATCGAACCGTCGCGCCGGCACGCCCCCCGGCGTCACCGGTCATTGTTCTTGCTGACCGGCTCGTTGAGTCAATGGCCGGCCACGGCACCGGGTGGACATGAATCGAGGAGCGGCCGGTCTTGTAGGTATTACCAGTCCACCCGTGGGTCCCGCCGGCCATCGATAGGGTATGAGGAGAAGGACGGCGACGTGACCCGAATGGAGCCATGGTTCGACGTCATCGTGGAGCGGCACCGGCCGATGATCTTGGCTTATTGCCTGCGCCGGGCCGATCCCCCTGACGCCCACGACGCCACCGCCGATGTCTTTGCGGTCGCGTGGCGCCGGCGCGACGACCTTCCCCGCGGTGACGAGACCCTCGCTTGGCTCTATGGGGTCGCCCGCCGGGTCCTGGCCGGCCAGCGGCGCGGGGCCGGGAGGTTCCACCGGCTGGCGCAACGAGCCGCCGAGCGTAGGCCGGTGCCGCCGCCGGGCCCGGAGGAAGTCGTCGTCCAATCCGCCGAGCACGAGCAGGTCCGACGGGCCCTGGGACACCTCAAGCCTGCCGACCGCGAGGTCCTCCGGCTGGCCGCATGGGAAGGTTTGAACCATGCGCAGATCGCCCAAGTGCTCGATTGCTCCACCGAAGCGGTCCACAAGCGCGTCAGCCGCGCCAAGGTTCGGCTGGCTCGAGCGTTCACGACGCTGGAGCCGGTCACTGCACGAGTTCCCCCGGCGAGTGCAAGAGGAGGCGAGGGCTCATGATGAACGCCGACCAGATCTTCGATCTGCTGATCGAAGCCAACCCGGTGCCCGATCCGGGTGTCGTGTCGGCGCTCGAAGAGCTCCACCCCCACGACCGACGGAGGAACGACATGCAGACACACGAAGCGCCGACCAGGCTGACCCCGCCGACAGAGCCGCGCCGGCGGGGATGGGCGGTGGTGCTCGGGGCAGCGGCAGCCCTGGTGCTGGCAGTCGTCGCCGTGCTGCAACTCACGGCCGACGATCGGCCTGAGCCGGCCATTCAGCCTGCCCCCTCCCTCGCGCCCGAGCCGAGCGTGCCGGTGCCCCCACCCGCCGCCGATCCCACTGTCGCCTCCGATGCGACGCAGGTCCCTGAGCAGTCGAGCGCCCCCGGCGAGCCGGACGATTCGGCCGATGCCGAGCGCCGGGCTGCGGCGGTCACCAAGGTCGAGGGCCTGTGGCAGGCGATGCTCGACGGAGACATCGAACAAGTGGCGGACATCGTCACGGACGGCACGGGCGACATCGATGTAGACGATCGGAACATCTACGAATGGCAGACCGTGTACCACGCGGCCTACCCGCCGGTACCAGGGTCACCCGGCGAGATCCCACCGTGTGAAGCGACGACCGACACGGGGATAGGGATCGTCGTCGAATGCGAGATCTCGTTCGCCGAGAACGAGTCATTCTCGGAATTCGGGATCGGGGCGCTTACCTCGCCGTACGACGTGATGAATGACGGAACGGTCAGGTGGCGTGCCTACGAACCAGAGCTACCGTCGGCTGCGGTGTCGGTCTACGGCCGCTATCTGCAGACCTTTCATCCCGACGAGTGGGCGGACGTGTGTGACCCGGGCCCCTACTACACGAGAGGCGAGGCCGTCTTCGTCAACGGCGGGATCGCCCTCACCGGCGCATGCGCCGAGTTGGCGGTTCCGCTCACTCCCGACATGGCTGAATGGGTGCGCGCCGGCGAGCCGCTCGGATGAGACGGACGACCGACGAGACGCGGCGAGGGGCCCGGTGGGCCCCTCGCCATTGCCTAGAGACGTCTTGCGCTATGGGAGCCAAGCCCGCCAAACGTCCTCGTTGTCCTGCACCCACTTCTCGGCCACGGCTGCCGGGTCGTCGCCGTCGATCTCGACAGGAGGCAGCATCGACAGTTGGTCGTCAGTGGTGATCGTGAAGTTCTCCAAGAACGTGTACACGTCCGGTGCCTTCTCCTGCAGCTGTGCTGAGGCGGCCTTGAACAAGACATCCTCGGGGTAGTCGCAGTCCACTCCGCCGTCGCCGGCTGCGGCCGATGCGCCGCACTCGTCGTTGAAGGCGGGCAATTCGACATTCACCAGGTCGTACTTGGCCACCGCCGCGGTCGGTGTCCACCAGTACAGAACGATCGGCTCGTTGGCCGCCACCCGGGCGTCCACTTCGGCCACCGTCGCCGGCTCCGAGCCGGAGAAGATCACCTCGAACGGAAGTTCCAGGTTCTCGATGATCTGTTCGTCGAACTGCGAGTACGAAGGATCGGTGCCCAAGAAGCGCCCCATGTCGCCCGTCTCGGCGGTGGCGAACAACGCAGCGTTCTCGGGATCCTTGAACCCCTCCCAGGTCGCCAGCTCGGGGTTCTCGTCGATCACATAGCTGGGCACGAACCAGCCGATCTTGCCGACTGCGCCCAACTCGCCGATGTTGTTGACGGTGCCGTCGTCGAAGTAGGCCTGTTCGGCGTCGGTCACGCCCGACGGCCAGATCTCAAGCACCGCGTCGAGCGTCCCGTCGGCCATGCCGGTGAACATGGCGTCGTTCTCGTTGACTTCCGTCAGCTCGACCGGATAGCCGAGCTCGCTCTCGATGATCACCTTGGCGACCTCGGCGTTGAGGCGCGAAGCCGTCCACGGGTTGACGATCAGATTGATGGTGGGATTGTCACCCGATGGCGCTTCGCCGCCGCCGGTGGTCACGTCCGTCTCGCCCTCACCCTCGGCGCCGCTACCACACGCAGCGGCGATGAGCGCGAGAGCCAACATTGGCACCATCAGTTTCTTCAAGGTTGGTTTCATGGTTGGATCCTCCGTTGCCGCCCGAACCGTCCGGGGGCGTGCGGGTTAGGCTACCCCACGTGCCAGAAATGAGCCCTTCCTACCTGACGATCAGGAGTGTGTGGAAGGTGTTCGGATCTCGATCGGATCGAGTGTTTCCGCTGGCCGAGCAAGGCATGACCCGCGCCGAGATCCTCGCCGAGACAGGTTGCACGATCGGCGTGCGCAACGTCTCCTTCGACGTCCACCAGGGCGAGACCTTCGTGGTGATGGGTCTGTCCGGGTCGGGAAAGTCCACCTTGATCCGATGTATCGCGCAGCTCACCGACGTGACCCGAGGGACGGTGCGGTTGGGTGAGGACGAGCTGACTGCCATGGATGAGACCGCGCTGCGTGAGATCCGGCGGCGCAAGCTGTCGATGGTGTTCCAGCACTTTGGCCTTCTGCCCCACCGGAGAGTGATCGACAACGTCGCCTATGGCCTCGAGGTGCAGGGTGTCTCCAAGGCGAAACGGCACGAGCGTGCGCAGCAGGTGCTGGACGTGGTCGGACTACAGGGATTCGAGTACCACTTTCCCCAGGAGCTGTCGGGGGGGATGCAGCAGCGGGTGGGACTGGCGAGGGCGCTGGCCGTCGAACCGGAGATCATGTTCTTCGACGAGCCCTTTTCAGCGCTGGATCCGCTCATCCGTCGCGACATGCAAGATGAGCTGCTCCGCCTGCAGGAGGGAATGCATCGCACGATCGTCTTCATCACCCACGACTTCGCGGAAGCGATCAAGCTCGGCGACAGGATCGCCATCATGAAAGACGGCGCCCTCGACCAGATCGGAACCGCCGCCGAGCTGATCACCAACCCCGCCACCGACTACGTGCGTGAGTTCACCAAAGACATCCCCAAGGCCAAGGTGCTGACGGCGGGCGACGTGATGCACCCTGCCGACGGGGCGAGTCCCGCCGGCTCGGTGGCCGCCAACCTGCCGGTCGAAGAGTTCCTTCCTCGGCTGCTGACCGATCCCCGTCCGCTGGCCGTCGAAGACGTCCAAGGCCGCGAGGTCGGAGTCGTCGACCGGGCGGCGGTGGCGGCAGTGCTCGACACATGACGGCTTCGGCCCCTCCCGTTGCGGTACCGGGAGCGACCCCCTGGCTCAAGCGGCTCATCCCCGTCGCCGTGCTGGTCGCCGGGATCCTGATTCTGCAGGGCCTCTTCGGCAGCGGCGAGTTCCCGGCTGCACTCGACGAGACCTTTTCGGGGCCCGTCGACGCGATGGGCGACTGGATCCGCCGCAACCGGCTCTCGCATCCGCTCTTCGCCACATTCTTCACACCTGTGACGTCGGCGATTCGCTGGGTGCTCGAGTCGATCGAGGCGTTGCTGCTGTGGCTTCCCTGGTACGTCGTCGTCGGGGGCGCCTTCTATCTCCCGGCCCGGGTGAAGATGTGGAGGCACGGGCTCGTAGCGGCCGGTGTGTTGCTCTACACGGGGCTCATCGGGTTGTGGGAGCCGACCATGGAGACGCTGGCGCTGATGGCCACAGCCGTGGCCATCGCCGTTGCCATCGGAGTGCCTCTCGGCGTGCTGGGAGCGTTGCGGCCCGGGTTCGCTTCGTTCATCCGCCCGGTCCTCGACGCCATGCAGACCGTCCCTGCGTTCGTCTACTTCCTGCCACTGCTCGGTTTCTTCGGGATCGGCGCCGTGAACGCAACGGTCGCCACGGTCATCTACGCCCTTGCGCCGGTCGTCAGGCTCACGACGTTGGGCATCCGTTCGGTGCCACCACAGACGGTGGAGGCGGCTCGAGTGTTCGGCTCAACCAAGCTGCAGATCTTGCGAAAGGTGCAGCTGCCCATGGCGCTGCCCACCATCCTGACGGGCCTCACCCAGACGATCATGATGGCGCTCGGCATCGTCGTGCTGGCGGCGCTGCTGGGCACCGGCGGGCTGGGGGAGAACGTCTTCCAGAGCCTGTCGCAGCGCCGAACCGGGCGGGGGATCGCCGCCGGCCTGGCCATCGTGGCTGTCGCCATGGTGCTCGAGCGGGTGTGGCGTAGCCTCGCCACGCTCGACCCATCACAGCGAGCTCCTCGTCGATGGCGCTGGATTGGAGCTTCCGCGCTCGTGGTCGGGGTGATCGGCGGACGCTTGACCGGGCTGATCGAATTCCCCGAAGTCTGGTCCGACCGATTGTTCGACCCGATCGACGACGTGGTCGTGTGGGCGCGAGACAACTTGTCCTGGTTGACCCGCCCCATCAACGACTTCATCGTCGGCAGTGTCATCGTTCCTGTTCGGGACTTGCTCACCGAGGTGGCGGCGTGGCCGTTGCTGGTCTTCGTCGTCGGGTGGGTGGGTTGGATGATCCGGGGATGGCGGCTGGCGCTGTTTGGTGCGGTGTCGACGCTGGTGGTCGGTTCGCTCGGCATGTGGGCGCTGTCGATCGACACGCTCGTGCAAGTGGTGACCGCCACGGTGATCGCGGTTGCCATCGCCATCCCGATCGGGATCTGGGCCGGACGCCGCCCCCGAGTGGAAGCGGCCATCGGCCCCCTCCTCGACGCATTGCAGACGATCCCTTCGCTCGTCTACATCATCCCTGTCGTGATCCTGTTCACGGTGGGGGTCGTGCCGGGGATCATCGCATCGGTGCTCTACGCCATGGTGCCGGGTATCCGCATCACTGCGCTGGGAATCCGCCAGGTGCCAGCCGAAACGGTGGAAGCGTCCCGTACATTCGGCGCCACCGACCGTCAGACGCTGTTCGGCGTCCGAATCCCGTTGGCTGCTACCACGATCATGGCGGCCATCAACCAGGTGATCATGATGGTGTTGGCCATGGTCATCATCTCCGGGTTCGTCGGCGGTGGTGCGCTCGGCTTCGAGACGATCCGAGCGCTCACCCGGTCCGAATTCGGGCTGGGGTTTGAAGTGGCAGTGGCGCTGGTGCTCATGGCGATGGTGCTCGATCGCATGACCGAAGGAATCGGCCAGCGTCTACAGCCGCCGGCCGGCCGGCCGGCATGATCATCCGCTGCCCTGATTCGGCGACTCGGGCAATCCGCGCTCGGTGGAGATGATCACCACGACCCTTCGGTTCCACTGGCGACCGGCGGCGCTGGCGTTCGAGGCAATCGGCTCCTCCTCCCCTCGACCCTCGAACGAAAGGCGGTTCGGTTCTACGCCGTGGTCCTGGATGAGCGACCTGACCACGCTCCGCGCCCTCTGCTCCGACAGCTCCAGGTTGTAATCGGCCGAACCCACCGAGTCGGTGTGACCGACGATCAACACCGGGTCGCCGGCGTAGAACCCGACCAGTTCGGCGATGCGAGACAACGTGGCGGTCGCATCCGGCCGCAAATCGAATCGGTCGAAGTCGAACAACAACACCTCCGGCAACGTGAGCTCGATCCCGCGTTCGGTCACGGTGGCCGAAAAATCCGAGAGGGTGGCGCGCACTCGATCGAGCTCCGTGGCACCCGGTGATTCTCTGGCGAATTCGGTTCGTTCTCCAAAGACGAGCAGGTCGGCGGCTTCTTCCTCCCATTGCAGTGTGATGGGACCCATGTCGAAGGTCGGAACACCGGGCGCAGGGTCGCTGCCGCGGTTGATGAGGAGGCGCAGGTGTGATGCTGCGGGATCGACGGCGCCGCGAAAGCGAAGCGTGCCTCCGCGCCGCCCGCCCGGATCGAGGCGAATCTGAGGATCCGTCGGGTCGGGGACGAGCGGGTAGCGGCCACCGATGTCGTCCTCCAGGTAGGTGTGTCCAGGCGCGGTGAGGACCCGCCGCCGGTCCTGCTCGTTTTCGATCAGCACGGTCAATTCGACGCCTTCAGCGTTGAACGCCGCCTGCGAGACGCTCACCGAGATCCCCTCCGAACGAGCGGCGAGGTCCGTATCTGCCGAAGTCGGCACGATGGAGGAGCCGGCCTCGCCGATCGCATACGGCTCCGAAGCAAGCGACGGAGACGTGGTCGACGGGTCGGTGGGCGAGGCTCCGGGACCGTCGTTGAGCACGAGCAGCACGGCGGTCGCCTCGGGAACGACTCGGCCCGCAAACACGAACACCCCGCTGAAGGTGCCGCGGCGTGGAAGCCGCAGGCGCGGATTCGGGTCGGGCGCCATCAGCGGATAGCGGTTGCCGAGGTCGTCTCGGAGATACGAGACACCGTGATCGTTCAACGCGACGACCGAGCCACTGTCGTTCGTTACATCGAATCCCACACCGACCCCGTTGGGACCGAAGGCGATGGTTCGGACCGTCACCGACACACCAGACGGATGCTCGAGGGTTTCGAACGGGTCGATCTGCTCGGGCAGGGCCGGCTCGGCGTTGCGGCGGACCAGCGGTCTCAGCTCGAACGTCGGCGAAGTGGTGGTGGGCGCAGTGGCCGACGATTCAGCGCCTTCGTTGACGACCAGCCCGACCAGGGGCCTGGCAAGACCTTCGAACCGCAGGGTGAAGCGTCGGGTGGCGCCGGGCGGGATGCGGGTGGACTCCAGCTCGGAGAGGTTGGCCGGCACGACTTCTTCGCCCGAGTCGTCGACTGCGAACGTCCGGCCGGGGCGGAACGGGGTGACCGCGCGGTCGAAGCCATTGGTGATCGCCCCTTCCAGCAAGATCGATTCGCCGTCCACCTGGGACCGGTTCAACCGGAGCTGAACGCCGTTGGGATGGGTCTGAAACTGCCAGTAGTCGACGGCCGGATCGGGGGACGCCGTTGTGGTGGTGGGCGACTGCGGTGCCGTGGTGGTCGAACGGGTCGACGTCGTCGTCTCGCGCACTTGTTCCTGAACGGTCGTCGTCGACGAGGAGGCGCGATCGCAACCTGCCGTCAGGGTCACCAGCGCCGCCACCGAAGCGAGCACCAGTGGGTTCTTGACGGAGAAGCGGGCGGTCCGTGGTAGGCGCATTGTCCCCCCTGTGCAGAGGCGATCGATGCTACCGGCGCCCCGCTCGTCGCCACGCAAGCTCACGGGCGACGGGTACCCTCCCCGCGAGAGGAGGTATGCGAACATGAAGGTTGGGTTCATCGGTCTCGGCAACGTCGGCAGCAAGCTGGCCGGGAGCCTGGTGCGCAACGGTTTCGACGTCATGGTCCACGACCTCTCCTCGGCGGCGATGGCACCGCTGATCGATGCCGGAGCCAAAGCAGCCGCCACCCCGAAAGCCATGGCGGAAACCTGTGATGTGGTCATCACCTGCCTGCCGAGCCCTGCGATCTCGGCGTCGGTCCTCGAATCCGACGAGGGTGTCATCGCCGGGATGTCGGCCGGCAAGATCTGGGCGGAGATGAGCACCACCGACGCTGACGAGGTTCGCCGGCTCGGCGCCAAGGTCGAAGCCGCCGGCGCGTCGGCGATCGACTGCCCCGTATCGGGAGGGTGCCATCGCGCCGCGACGGGCAACATCGCCATCTTCGGCGGTTCCGACCGAGACACCTTCGAGCGGATGCTGCCGCTGCTGACCGCGATGGGCCGCCAGATCCTTCACACCGGGCCGCTCGGCTCGGCGTCGACGCTCAAGGTCGTCACCAACTATCTGGCATCCGCCAACCTCGCTGCGCTTGCCGAAGCGTGGGTGACGTGCCGGCTTCTCGGTCTCGACCTGAACACGACCTACGAGGCGTTCAGGATCTCGTCGGGCAATTCGTTCGTGCACGAAACGGAGAGCCAAGTGATCCTGAACGGCAGCCGCGACATCAATTTCACGATGGATCTCGTCGTGAAGGATGTGAGCCTCTTCCAGGCGCTCGCCGAAAAGACCGGGGTGGGCCTGGAGCTGTCACCGCTGCTCGTCGACATCTTCCAGGACGGCCTCGAGCGCTACGGTCCGAGAGAGTGGTCGTCGAACATCATCCGCCGCCTCGAGGACGACGTCGGCGTGCAGGTGACCGCCCCCGGGTTCCCCGCCGAGCTCGTCGACCACGACCCGGAAGAACCAGGCTTCGAGGTGGTGCCCAGCCGCTAAGTCTTCTGGCGGCGGACTTTGGTCCTCGCCTCTCGTCGCCTCTCAGTTGGTGGTTTGGTCGCTGCCGGGCTCTTGCACGAGGACCAAACAGACGCCGGTCCGCCGCAGTGCGTTTGCTGCGCAAACGCCTGAGGGAACGCTCGGTTGTCGCGCCGGGGATAGTCCCCCCAGCGGTGAGCTGGGGGGAAGGTACCGCCATCCTGGCCCGGAGGGCCAGGTATGAGAACGCTGCGCGTTCTCGGTGGCGGTGGGGGGGGTGGGCACGAAGCGGCAGTGTGTCCGTGGGCGAGGCGGGAGCGATCCCCCCTACCCCAGTCC
>JBFHAT010000042.1:0-22553 GCA_041586155.1 Acidimicrobiia bacterium | reverse complement strand
TGGGCGCCGATCCCGTCGGTGCCGAGCGCCACCGGGTTGGCGAACCGGCCCGGGTCGGCATATCCGACGCCGTTGTTCAGATTGGAGCGGGGGTTGTGGAGGATGGTGCCATGCAGCGTGTGATCGGTCGGTAGATGCACACAGTGGGCGAGGAGCCAGTCGGACCGCGTGAGCCCATCGAGCCGGACTGGGGCGTCTTTGTCCTCGGGCCCCTCGCACACGTGCACATGGACCCCAACGCCCTTCTCCTCCGCCAGGCCGGCCGCGGCTTCCAGCGTCGACTGCTCGCAGGTGAACGCGGCGTGGATGCCAACCAAGCCGTCGCCGCCGCCGTCGAGGAAGCGGGCATTCTCGTCCAGCCCGCGCCGCGCCCCATCGGCGCCGTGGCGGTCGGTGACCCCGTAGGCGGTCTTGACCCGCACCCCGATCTCGGCGCATGCGTCGGCGATCACCGACAGGCTGCCTTCGATCGCGTTGGGTGACTCGTGGTGGTCGATGATGGCGGTGGTGCCCGATTCGAGCGCCTCCAGGGCACCGAGCTTGGCAGACCACTCCAACATCTCCAGGTCGAGTGCGGCGTCGAGCCGCCACCAGATCTGCTCGAGGATCTCCTGGAAGGTGGTCGGGGTCTTGGGCGGCGGCGGCATCCCCCGGGCCAGCGTCGAATAGAGATGGTGATGTGCGCAGACGAGTCCGGGGGTGGTGTTCATGCGCCCTCGGCGACCTCCAGTGGATCGTGAGCCAGGAGCGGCAGGCGGTTGCGCCACTTGCCGTCGACGCCTCGCAGCGCCTCGGCGACCGCCCCGGCCGTCGGCACCAGCCCGATCTCGCCGACTCCCTTGATGCCGTACGGTGCCCGGGGCTGCGGTGTCTCGACGAGGATCACCTCCATCTCGGGCACGTCCTTGGGCCGGAGGATTCCCAGGCTGCGCAGCGTCATGTTGGTGGGCCGGCCGTCGGCGTCGGTGGGGAAATCCTCGGTGAGGGCGTAACCCAATCCCATGTGGACCGCCCCCTCCACCTGACCGCGGCACAGCTGGGGGTTGACGGCCTTGCCGACATCGTGGGCGGCGATGACCTTCTCGATCTCGCCGGTGGCCGGATCGGCGATCACCACCTGGGCGGCATAGCCGAACGCCGAGTGGAGGATCGGATTCTCGACATCGTCGCCCAGCTTGTTGGTCCAGTCGATCCGGTATTCGCCTTCGTAGTCCACCCCCACCCGGCACCCGTCGGCGACGGCCGCCTGGCAGGCGGACTGCACTGCTCCGGCAGCCATCAGCGTCCCCCGCGATCCGGTGGTCTGCCCGGCGCCGAGCTCGCGGGTGGTGTCGACCACGACCCGGATCAGATCAGGTGGCACGTTCAGCTCTTCGGCTGCCACCTGCAGCGCCACGGTGTGGACGCCTTGGCCCATCTCGGTCCAACAGTGCCGCACGTCGATGGTCCCATCGTCGTGGTGGTGGACGACGGCCTTGGCGATCTCCAGGAACCCGTTGCCGAGACCCGAGTTCTTGAGCCCAAGGCCCATGCCGACGGCCTTGCCGGCCGCCACCGCCGCGTCGTAGGCCGGCTTGACCGCCGCCAGGCATTCTCGGGCGCCCGCCGAACCGTCGTCCATGATCTGGCCCGGCCCCCACAACGCCCCCGGCTCGATGGCGTTGCGATGCCGCATCTCCCAGCCGCTGATGCCCACCTGGGCGGCCAGCCGGTCCATGACTCCTTCCATGGCGAACTGGGCCTGGTTGGCGCCGAACCCCCTGAAGGCGCCGCAGACCGAATTGTTGGTGCGCACCGCGGTGGCGTGCACATCGATGTTCGGCACCACATACGGCCCCGACGCATGTCCGGCGGCTCGCTCCAACACCTTCATCCCGACCGAGGCGTAGGGGCCGGAGTCGCCGATCATCCGCACCTTGAGGGCGGTGAGCTTCCCGTCGGCATCGCAGCCCGCCCACGACTCGATGCGGATCGGGTGGCGTTTGGCATGGATGAAGAAGCTCTGCTCCCGAGTGAGGGTGCACTTCACCGGCCGGCCGGTCAACATGGCTGCCAGAGCGGTCTGCGCCTGATTGGCCATGTCCTCTTTGCCCCCGAAGGCGCCGCCGTTGGACACCAACTCGGTGGTGATCGTGGCCGCATCGACACCCAGCACCGCCGCGGTTTGATCACGGTCGTCCCAGACGCCTTGACCGCCCGAGTACATGTGGAGACCGCCTGGGGTGGGTACCACCACCGTCGACTCCGGTTCGAGAAAGGCGTGTTCGACGCGCTGGGTGTAGAAGGTCTCGTGGACGGTGTGGGCGGCCGCGGCGAACGCGGCATCGAAGTCACCGCGGGCGTACTCCGACACAGACAGCACGTTGCCGTCGAGACCCCAGACCGCATCTTCCGTCGATTCCAGCGCTTTCACGGCATCACTGAACGGCGGGTGCACGGTGTAGTCCACCCGGACCAGCTCTGCGGCATCACGGGCGGTGCGCTGATCTTCGGCCACGACGACGGCCAGCACGTCGCCCAGATACGAAGTGCGCCCTCCGACCGGAATGAACACCGGCCAGTCTTTGTGAATCAAACCGACGCGTAGGTCGCCGGGCACGTCGGCGGCGGTGTACACGGCGATCACACCCGGTACCGCTTCCGCTTCGGAGGTGTCGATGGCCAAGACATCGGCGCGGGCGTGATCGGCAAGCTTCAGCGCGGCGTGGGCCATGCCACTGACCCGCAGGTCGTCGATGTACCCGCGGTCGCCCAGGGCCAGTTCGGCGGCTTCGTACTTCGCACCCGACGCGCCCACCCCGCTCTGCAGCGTCGGCTCGGGGATCTCCACGCCGGAGGCGAGCATCTCGATGGCGTCGACGATGCTCACGTAACCCGTGCATCGGCACAGATGCGCACCGAGTCGGCCTTCGATGGTGCGGCGATCGAGATCGGCCCCTTTCTGATCCACCAGGGCTTTGGCCCGCACGACGATGCCGGGGGTGCAGAAGCCGCACTGGAGGGCGCCCTTGGCGGCGAAGGCTCGGGCGTACCGGTCGCGTTCTTCGGCGTCGAACCCCTCGAGGGTCACGATCTCCTTGCCGTCCGCCTTGTCCATCGACACCAGGCACGCCTGGATGGCCTTGCCGTCCATCAGCACCGTGCAGCATCCGCACTGGCCCTGCGGCGAGCAGCCGTCCTTGGCTGACGTCACGTCCAGCTCTTCGCGCAAGGCAGCCAGCAAATGCGGATGGTCCCCGGACACAGAGACGGACGCACCGTTGACGGTGAGGGCGATCGTGCGATCAGGGGCAATGGTCATGCAGGATCCTCCGAAGGTGGGACGGCGCCACGCTGTTCGGTGATACGCCGGTACGCCACCGGCACCCGATATCGGTCGAAGTCGAACAGCGTGTTCTTGTACTGCTTGGTGAAATCGAGATCCAGCTCGGCCACGATCACCTCGTCATCGTTGGTGATCGCCTGGGCCACGATCTGGCCCGACGGCGCCACGATCATCGAATGCGCCAGCGACTCCACTCCCTCTTCGGTGCCGCCCTTGGCAACACCCACCACGAAGGTGCCGTTTTCGTAGGCGCCCGCCTGCATGACGAGCTGGTTGTGGAACGACGCGAGCGGATTCTGGGTGGGGTCGGGTTCGTAGTGGAGCGGCGTGTTGTATCCGACGAGGACCACCTCCACACCCTGGAGGCCCATCACCCGGTAGGTCTCCGACCAGCGGCGGTCGTTGCAGACGGCCATGCCGACCAGGCCGCCGAAGGCGCGCCAGACCGGAAAATCGTCACCCGGCTCGAAGTAGTGGCGTTCGGCGTGCTGAAACGGTCGCCACGGCTCGTGTTGGGCATGACCGGGGATGTGCACCTTGCGAAACACGCCCACCGTTTCCCCGGCCCGGTCGACCAGGTGATAGACGTTGTAGCGATGTCCGTCGTCGGTGAGCTGGGCGTACCCCAGCGCGAAGCCGACACCGAGCCGGGTGGCCTCCTCCCACAGCACCTTGGTATGCCTGTTGGGCATCTCCCGTTCGTAGAACTGGTCCGCCTCGTCGAGCGGCATGTGCCAGCGAGGAAAGAAGGTGGTGAGCGCCAACTCGGGGAATGCGACCAGCTCGGCGCCTCGCCCCGCCGCCTCCTGCAAGAGCACCACCAGCCGCTCGACGACTTGGTCTCGGTCGTCGCTGCGTTGCACCGGGCCCATCTGGGCGGCGGCGACGGTCAGTGTGCGGGACATGGGCGTCCCCGGGAGCTCGACATGGCATCCATCAGACCGTGAACTTTACATTCTGTCAAGGTATGATCGCGGCTGCCCCGCTGGATTCGTCGTCAAGGAGCCACATGTCCGACATCGTCAAGGCAGCCCTCGTCCAGGCCGCTTGGACCGGCGATCAGGAGTCGATGATCGCCAAGCAGGTGGGGTACGCCCGAGAGGCGGCCGACCAGGGCGCCCAGATCTTGTGCTTCCAGGAGATCTTCTCGTCGCCCTACTTCTGCACAGTGCAGGATCGCTCCTACTTCTCGTACGCCGAGACGATGCCGGGCCCCACGACCGACCTGATGCAGGATCTCGCCCGGGAATCAGGCATGGCGCTGGTCGTCCCCATGTTCGAAAAGGTCGACGATGGCACCTACTACAACACTGCGGCCGTGATCGACGCCGATGGGACCTTTCTCGGCAAGTACCGCAAGAATCACATCCCACAGGTGCAGGGGTTCTGGGAGAAGTTCTACTTCCGGCCCGGCAACTTGGGCTACCCCGTGTTCGACACGGCCGTTGGCAAGGTTGGCGTGTACATCTGCTACGACCGTCACTTCCCCGAAGGCTGGCGAGAATTGGGGCTCAACGGGGCGAAGATCGTGTTCAATCCCTCGGCCACCACCCGGGGCCATTCGATGTACCTCTGGCAGCTGGAACAACCCGCCGCTGCGGTCGCCAACGAATACTTCGTCGGCGCCATCAACCGGGTGGGGCCCGAGCCGGCCGAGAACACCGACTATTACGGCAGCTCCTACTTCGTGGACCCGCGCGCTCGCCTCATCGGTGAACCGGCCTCCGACACCGACGACGAGGTGGTGGTCCGAGATCTCGACATGTCGATGATCGAAGAGACCCGCAACTATTGGCAGTTCTTCCGTGACCGGCGGCCGGAAACCTATGCGGCCACGGCCGCGATCTGACGAGAATACGTAGGCTCGCCCCGATGGACGCCTTGATCACCGAGCTTCCCAAGGCCGAGCTGCATCTTCACATCGAGGGCACGCTCGAGCCTGAGATGTTGTTCGAGTTCGCCGTCCGCAACGGCGTCGAGACCCGCTTTGCGTCGGTCGACGAGCTGCGCGCCGCCTACGACTTCACCGATCTGCAGTCGTTCCTCGACATCTATTACGAGGGCGCCAACGTGCTCCGCACCGAACAAGATTTCGAAGAGATGACCTGGGCCTACCTCGAGCGGGCCGCCGCGGACGGGGTGCGACGCGCCGAGATCTTCTTCGACCCCCAGACCCACACCGAGCGCGGCTTACCCATCGACGTGCCCATCAGCGGGATCGGAGCGGCGCTGGCCCGGAGCCACGACCTGGCGATGTCGACGGGCCTGATCCTCTGCTTCCTGCGCCACCTATCGGGCGGCGAAGCGATGGGAATCCTGGAAGCCGCCCTTCCGTACAAGGACCGGCTGCTGGGGGTGGGGCTCGACTCGTCCGAGGTCGGCCACCCTCCCGAGAAGTTCGTCGACGCCTTCGACCTGGCTCGGGCCGAAGGACTGCGGGCCGTCGCCCATGCCGGCGAGGAAGGACCACCCGAGTACATCTGGGGGGCACTCGACCATCTCGGCGTCGAACGGATCGACCACGGGGTGCGGGCCATCGAGGACCCTGCGTTGATGGAACGGCTCGCCAACGAACGCATACCGCTGACGGTCTGCCCCCTCTCCAACCTTCGGCTGCGGGTGGTGCAGGACCTGGCCGACCATCCCCTCCCCACGCTCATGGAGGAAGGTGTGCTGGTGACCATCAACTCTGACGATCCCGCCTACTTCGGCGGCTACGTCGCCGACAACTACCGGGCGCTGGTCGAGCATCTCGGATTTGAACAAGGCGCGCTCACGACTCTGGCCCGCAACAGTCTCGAAGCAGCGTTCCTCGAACCCGCCGCCAAGAGAGTCATCCTCGACGAGTTCGACGACCAATACGGCAGCGCTCGATGACAGGAGAGCGCCGTGTTTCGGCAGAATTCCTCGTGGAGCCGTTCGAGGAAGGCAACCCCGGGTCCCACGTCAACGCCGCCGTCGATCGAGTCCGGGCCGCCGGCCTGGAGGTGGAACAGGGACCATTCGGCAACACCACCTCCGGTGCGGCCACCATCGTGATCCCCGCACTCGCTGCTGCGCTCGAAGCGGCGCTCGCAGCCGGCGCCACGCGAGTCACGCTCAACGTGGCGGCCGAATGATGACCGTCGATGAGTTCCAGAAGGCGCTCGACCCGTTGCTCAATGCGATCGGGGCAGAAGCTCTGCCGCCTGCCGACGCCTCCGACGCGGACGTCGTGCTGCATTGGGAGGGAGAAGCCGCGGTGGCGGTCCGCCTGGACTTCTCAGGCACCACCGCTGCTCAGGTGCGATCGGTCGAAGAAGAGCTCGGTGGGCCTCTCTCCGCCCTGTCCCGGGAGGACAAGCAGGCTGCCATCCGCATCCTCGACGAGCGGGGCGCGTTCGCTCTGCGCAAAGCGATAGAAGACGTGGCCGACGCCATGGGAGTCAGTCGCATCACCATCTACAACTATTTGAACGCCATCCGGAGCAACGGGACTTCGCGATGACGGCGGCGCATCTGGGTCTGTTCACCGACATCGCCGACGCCCGTGCGCTCGAGAACACTGCGGCGAGATTCCGGGAGCGCAACATCCTCCTCCCCACGTTCGCCCAGATGGCCAACCCCTCGCTGGCGCCGGCCCCTTCGGCGAGCATGGCCGGCGTCGGGGCCGACGACGCCGATGCTCGCAACCTGTGGCGGGTTCATTGGTACAACGGCGCCGACCGGATCAGCCGGACCGACGTCCCCGAGTACCTCGACCTGCCCGGCGAGCTGACCGGCGTCAACGCGAGGATTCTCGTCGCCCTCGGCAATCGGTTTCCCATGATCCGCGCCCACAAAGTGCTGGCTGCTTATTCGTGCCTGGCGCCCCGGATCGTCACCGGCGAGTTCGACCCGACCGAGCATCGGGCGATCTGGCCATCCACCGGCAACTACGCACGAGGCGGAGTGGCGATCAGCCGAATCATGGGATGCCGGGGCGTGGCTGTCTTGCCGGAAGGGATGAGCAAGGAGCGGTTCGAATGGCTCAACGAGTGGACGGCCGGCCCCGAAGACACGATAAAGACCACCGGCACCGAGTCGAACGTGAAGGAGATCTACGACGCCTGCAAAGAGCTGGCCAAAGACCCTCACAACATCGTGCTCAACCAGTTCTCAGAGTTCGGGAACCACCTCGGCCACTACCGGGTCACCGGTCCGGCGCTGGAGCATGTGTTCGAACACGCCGGTGGCGGCCGGCTGGCTGCGTTCGTCTCCGCGTCGGGCTCGGCAGGCACCCTCGGCGCCGGTGACTACCTCAAGGAGCGGCACGGCGCCCGAATCGTGCCTGTCGAAGCCTTGGAATGTCCCACGATGCTCTACAACGGGTACGGCGAGCACAACATCCAGGGGATCGGCGACAAACACATCCCTCTCATCCACAACGTGACCAACTCCGACGACGTCGTGGCGATCTCCGACCGGGCCACCGACACGCTGCTGCTCCTCTTCAACACAGAGACCGGCAAGAAGCATCTGTCCCACCAAGGAGTGCCGCCCGAGACGGTCGAGCAGCTTCGCCATCTGGGCTTCTCCTCGATCGCGAACATCCTGGCGGCCGTCAAGATCGCCAAGTTTCACGGGCTCGGCGCCGGCGACACCATCGTGACCGTCGCCACGGATGGTGCCGAGCTCTACACGTCTGAGATCGACAAGATCCTCACCCGTGACCACCCGGATGGATTCGACGACCGGGCAGCCGCAGCCGCCTATGCCAGGCACTTGGCCGGCGCCGACACCGCCCACGTCGAAGAGCTGGGCGAGGTCGGGCGCCGCCGCATCTTCAACCTCGGCTACTACACCTGGGTCGAACAGCAAGGCGTCGAGTTCGACGACTTCGAAGCACGCCGGTCGCAAGAATTCTGGCACGGGCTGAGGCCGCTCACCGACCGATGGGACGCCATGATCGAGGACTTCAACGACCGCACCGGAGCCACCCTTGGCTGAGTCGGCCAACCCGTTCGTCCGCTACCACACCCGCCTCGACTCGTACCGCATCGCCTTGGATCGGGGCTGGGACGACAACCGGTTCGTCGAGCTGGTCGACCGACTCGATGCCGCAGTGGCCGCCGTCGACGGTCACGGCTTCCGGGTGACGCCCGCCTCTTTCCAGACAGCGCTGGCGTCGACGCTGGACCTGCGTCAACGATTGGTCGTCAAGGACGACACCGGCAACGTTGGCGGCTCCCACAAGGCCCGGCACCTGTTCGGAGTCGCCCTCCACCATGCCGTGACGGGCGACGAGACGGGCGAGCTGGCCATTGCTTCGTGTGGCAACGCTGCACTGGCGGCGGCGGTGGTCGCCAAAGCGGTCGGTCGTCCGCTTCGCGTCTTCATTCCCACCTGGGCCGACCCGCCCGTCGTGACGGCGCTGCAAGACCTGGACTCGACGATCTCGGTCGAAGAGCGGCGCCCTGGAGAAGCGGGTGACCCGACCTACCTCCGATTTCTCGAAGCCGTCGCCGATGGCGCTACTCCTTTCTCGGTCCAGGGCACCGCCACCCCCACCACCATCGACGGCGGCCGAACGCTGGGCTGGGAGCTGGCCGATCAACTCGCCGAACTGGGCGTCGCCGGCACCGTCCGTCTCTTCGTCCAAATCGGCGGTGGAGCACTCGCCGCCGCCACGTGGAAGGGCCTCGTGCACGGCCTGGGCGAGAATGGCGCTCCAATCACGCCGGTGCTGCATGCCGTCCAGACCGAGGCCTGCGCCCCCCTCCCCCGGGCGTGGGACCGGCTCACCAGCGCTGTGAGCTCGGCAGCGTGGCCCGAACGTGCCGACCGCATCGTGGCCAGCCCCGGCGCCGAGTCGGGTCTCATCGAAGCACTGGTGTCCAACCCCGACGCATACATGTGGCCGTGGGAGAACGTGGGGACCTCAGCGGCCTCCGGCATCCTCGACGATGTCGCCTATGACTGGCAGCCGGTGGTCAAGGCGATGTTGAAGTCGGGTGGCTGGCCGGCGGTCATCTCCGAAGCGCATGTGGAGCGGGCGCACGCCGCTGCCACGTCGGCAACGGACATCGCCGTCGAACCGACCGGCACCGCCGGCCTGGCCGCCACATTGGACCCTGCGACTCGCCGGGCGATGGACGAATCCGACACAGTGGTCGCGCTGTTCACCGGGGTGGCCCGCTAGTCGGCGTCGGCGATGGCATCCTCGTGCCACGCCTTCACTGGCCTCGAGGGCAATCGGCACGTCGCTTCAGACGCGAGAGGCGTACGCCACCGATTCGAACGGCCAGTCCGCCTCGAGCCAGTCGTTCACGGTCCCCCACAGAACGCGGTCGAGGTCGGCGTGCTCCTCGATCACCCACGAACGAACGTAGGCTGTCGAGCCGTCGCCGTAGATGTAGACGCAGCCGATGACCCGAGCGAGGTCGGCCGGGTCGAGCACCGTGTAGGTGAACCCGACCCGGTCGTGGAAGTGCCGCCGATGCATCTCCAGGTCTGCCCGGTTCTCCTCGATCGACATCGGATGCGGCCAACCATCCCATGAGAACCCGGGGGTGCGACGGATGTGGTCGATGCTCGACGTCCACGCGGCGTAGTCCGATTCGTTGTGATCGGGCCCCAACGGCCGCAGCAAGAAGCGGTCGTGCTCCAAGCTGACGGGAACGACGAAGTCGTCGGGGACGATGGGTTCGGCGGATATTGCGATCGGCCCGAGCCTCTACACGTGCCCCGAGAAGTCGTGCGGATAAGGGCTGTACTGACGTGCCAGTTCGGCGACCCGACCCGCGACCTTGGCCGTGGCCGACTCGTCGCTTCGCTCTCGTAACGCCAGCGTGATGAGGTCGGCGACCTCCTCGCATTCCGGCTCCCCGAGGCCCTGGGTCGTGATCGCAGGCGTTCCCATCCGGATCCCCGAGGTGACGAACGGCGGGCGGGGGTCGAACGGAATGGAATTGCGATTGGTGGTGATGCCGACACTTTCCAGCAAAACGGCGGCCTCTTTCCCGGTCAGCGCATCGTCGATCGAATGCATGTCGATCATCAGGAGGTGGTTGTCGGTGCCGCCCGAGACGACCCGCACGTCATTTTCGAGGAACCGCTCCGCCATCGCGGCAGCGTTGCGCACCACCTGGGCGGCGTACTCCTGATACTCGGGCTGAGCGGCTTCGTGGAAGGCCACCGCTTTGCCGGCGATGTGGTTGTAGAGCGACCCACCCTGCACGTTGGGGAAGAGCCCCTTGTCGATGTCTTTGCCGAAACGCTCCTTGGCCATGATGAGACCGCCTCGCGCGCCCCGGAACGCCTTGTGGGTGGTCCCCGTCACGATGTCGGCGATCGGCACTGGGTTGGGGTATGCCTGACCGGCGATGAGGCCGATGAAGTGGGCGGCATCGACCATGAAGACGGCCCCAACCTCGTCGGCGATCGACCGAAACGCCTCGTAGTCGAGATGCCGCGAGTACGCCGAGTAGCCGGCCAAGAGGATCTTTGGCCGGGTTTCGAGGGCCACCCTTCGAACCTCGTCCATGTCGATCAGCTCGGTCTCTCGGTCCAGCTCGTAGGGGACGAAGTCGTACAGGATCCCCGAGAAGTTGACCTTCGAGCCGTGGGTGAGGTGCCCACCCTGATCGAGGGACATGCCCATCACCGTGTCGCCCGGCTGCAACAGCGCGAAGTACACCGCCATGTTGGCTTGCGCCCCCGAATGGGGTTGGACGTTGACGTGCTCCGCCTCGAAGAGGCTCCGGACCCGATCGTTGGCGAGCAGTTCCATCTCATCGACGACCTCACAGCCTTCGTAGTAGCGGCGGTGGGGATACCCCTCGGCGTACTTGTTGGTGTAGATGGAACCGGTGGCCTCCATCACCGCGCGTGACGCAAAGTTTTCCGAGGCGATCAGATGGAGATGGGTGTTCTGCCGTTCGAGATCCTTGCGGATGAGCGCAGCCATCTGCGGGTCGACCACTTCGAGCGGGCGGTCATCGATCATTGAGAGAACTCCTGCTGCCGGCGCGGGGGCAGGGTACCAGCCCCTCTGCGGCATCCGGCGCAAGGTGGGTCAGGCCGCCGACTCCCGGTCGAGCTCCTTGTAGGCCTGCCTCATGGCGTCCTTCATGGTGCTCTCGGGAAACGGACCCGACGTCAGGTCGACGTCCTCCAGGCGCCGGCCGTTTCCGTATGCCTCGCGCGCCCTCAATGCGATCGCGTCGAGCGATTCGAGTTGCGTATCGACGTCTCGACGGTGCATCACGTCCCCATGTCCGGGCACGACGGCACCGGTCAGAATGGGATCGAACGCCCGGAGCGTATCGGGCCATGCCAGCGGGTAGCTCTCCGACATCGAAGGAGGCCCACTCTCTTCGAGCAGGTCCCCGGCGAACACCACATCCGAATCGGTGATCGCCACCATCACGTCGGTTCGGGTGTGCCCGCGCCCTCGATGACTGCCCAGCAGCTTCCTTCCGCCGAGGTCGACTTCGATGGAGTTGGCAAAGGCGATCTCCGGAGCGCGGATCACCACTTCTTCCATCTCTTCGCGGCGGTCGGGTCCGATCCGGGACGCAAGATGGTCCCTGGCGCGCTCGCCATGTTCCCTCAGCATGCGCCGACATTCGACGTGACCGTAGAGGGCCGCCTCGGGGAACATGTGGTTGCCGAAGGTGTGATCCCAATGCCAATGCGTGTTGACGACCCAGCGAACCGGCAGATCGGTGAGCGCTTTCACGTCACGAAGCAGCGCTTGTGCTTCTCGCAGGGAGCCCCGCGTGTCGATGAGGGCAACACCGTGCTCGCCGAGCACCAGCCCGACGTTGAGGTCGAGAAACTCGTAGCGACGCCGGTAGACGCCTTCACCCAATTCGTCCCACGGAGCCATGTCGGGCCAAGAGGCTACCAGCGCTCGGCCGATCTCCTGAGGAGCGCTGCACGGTGAACACTCAGTGAACTGGGTCTCGCATCACCTGGCGTGTGCGACACTGACACCGGATCGGAAGGAGACCTCATGTCCGACATGCCCGCCACCGAACAGGAATGGTTCGAGAAGCTCGAGCCGCAGGAGTTCAGTGTCCTGCGCCGGGGCGCCACCGAGCGGCCGTTCACCGGCCGCTACCTCGACGAGAAACGCGACGGCGTCTATCACTGCGCCGGATGCGGGTCGGCGTTGTTCGAATCGAACACGAAGTACGAGTCGGGTTCGGGCTGGCCCAGCTTCTACGAGGCCATCGGCGACAATGTCGGCGAGAAGCCCGACACCTCCCACGGAATGGTCCGCACGGAGATCGTCTGCAGCAACTGTGGCGGTCACCTCGGCCACGTGTTCGACGACGGCCCCAATCCCACAGGACTGCGCTACTGCGTCAACGGCGCCGCCTTGAAGCACGACCAAGACATGAACGCCTGAGCGACACCCGGAGATGACACGCCGCCCTGCCGGGAGGCGATCAGCGCCAGCTGCTCGAGACCGGTCGACCCTCCTCGTAACCGGTGGTGCTCTGCACCCCGATCACCGCCCGCCGGTGTAGCTCGTCGATGGTTGACGCGCCGGCATACGTGCATGCGCTGCGGACACCCGCCACAATCTGGTCGATGTAGTCCTCCACTCCGGGCCGTTCCGGGTCGAGGTACATACGGCTGCTGGAGATGCCTTCCTCGAACAGCTCTTTGCGGGCTCGCTCGAACCCGGAGTCCCCCCGGCTGCGCAGCTGCACGGCTCGCTGCGAGGCCATGCCGTAGTTCTCCTTGTAGAGGCGCCCGTCGGAGTCGCGGACTGCGTCGGCGGCCGCTTCGTGGGTGCCGGCGAACAGCGACCCGATCATGACCGATGCCGCTCCACCCGCAAGGGCCAGGGCGACGTCGCGGGGGAACCGCACCCCGCCGTCGGCCCAGACGTGCTTGCCCAGCTCTCGAGCTCGTGCGGCGCACTCGACCACTGCCGAGAACTGAGGGCGACCGACGCCGGTCATCATTCGAGTGGTACACATGGCCCCCGGGCCGACCCCGACTTTGACGATGTCGGCACCCGCCTCGATCAGGTCGGAAGTGCCGGCCGCAGTCACCACATTGCCGGCCACCAACGGTACGGCGCCAGTCGCCGACCGAACGTCGCGCAACACCTTGAGCATCTTGGTCTGGTGGCCGTGGGCGGTGTCGACGACGATGACGTCGGCCCCCATGGCGGCGATGGCCTCGGCCTTGTCGGCCGGCTCCCCGTTGATGCCGACCGCCGCCGCAACGAGGAGTCTCCCGTCGTTGTCGAGGGCGGGCGTATAGAGCGCCGATCGCAGCGCCCCCCGCCGGGTCATGACCCCCACAAGGCGCCCGTTGTCGGTCACGGGCGCCACGGTGATTCGAGCCGCCTCCATCTGGTCGAACATCGCGTCCAGATCGGTTCCTGCTTCGACCGTCACCAACGACCGGTGCATCACCTGTTCGAGAGGGCTGAATCGATCGACACCGTGGGCGTCGGCTTCCTTGAAGATCCCCACCGGACGATCGGCGTCGTCGACGACGAAGACGGCTCCGTGCGCACGCTTGTGGATCAAGGCCAGCGCCTCGGCGACGGTTCCGTTCGGCGACATGGTGATGGGTGTGTCGTACACCGTGTGGGCGCGTTTGACTCCGTCGATCACCGACTGCACGATCTCGAGCGGTGCGTCCTGGGGGACTACGGTCAGACCACCTCTCCTCGCGACGGTTTCGCTCATTCGCCGACCGGCGACGGCGTTCATGTTGGCGACGACGATCGGCACGGTCGTGCCGACTTCGTCGGGGGTGGTGAGGTCGACCGCCAGCCGGCTCGACACGTCGGACAGGACGGGAATCATGAACACGTCCCCATACGTGAACTCGTGCTGGGGATCGTAGAGAATCTGCACGGCGCCTCCTGATGCGCTCTCTACCGATCGTAGTGCCTTCCCCGCCGCACGCAGGCGTATCGCGCCTCGTCGCGCTTGATGCCGCCGCGTAGAGTCGGCCGATGGAAGTCACGTTCGATCTCCACCTCCCGGGCGGATTCAGCGCCCGGCCCGCAACCTGGGACGATCTCGACACCGTCGCCCAACTGGTCCAGCAAGCCGAGCTGATCGACCTGGGCGAGCCGATGGTGACCGTCGAGGACATCCACGCCACGTGGAGCCGCCCTGGCTTCCAACTCGCCGACGACACCGTGATGGTGTTCGAAGACGATCGTGCGGTCGCCCACGCCGAGGTGTCGAGACAGAAGGCCGAAGTCTCGATCCATCCCGATGCGCGCAATCGTGGGCTTGGCAGCGCATTGCTGCGCTGGACAGAGAAGCGAGCCGCCGCCGACGCAGAACCGGGCGGCACCGCTCGCATCGGACAGACCGTGAGCGATAAGGCGGCGAGCGCCATCGACCTCTTCGTGAAGAACGGCTACGAGCACCGCCACACCTCGTGGATCCTCATGCTCCCCGACGGCGTCGGCTTGGCCACGGATGCGCCGGCCGGGGTGACTGTTCGCCCGCATCGACCCGGCGTCGAAGATCACGAGATCTATCAGGTGGTCGAAGACGCCTTCAACGAATGGCCCAATCGCACCCCCACCTCGTTCGACGAATGGGCTGCCTGGACCACAAACCGTCTCGACTTCGATCCCGATTTGCTGTGGGTCGCCGAGCGCGAACATGAGATCATCGGCGCCGCCTTCGGGATCGCCTATCCCGGGGAAGGATGGATCGACCAGCTGGCGGTGCGGGCGGACGCACGTGGGCAAGGAATCGCCCGCGCGTTGTTGGCGGCGGTATTCGGCACCTTCCGAGAGAAGGGCTTTCCCAAGATGGGCCTCAACACGGACTCCCGCACCGGCGCCCTCGACCTCTATCTCAAGCTGGGCATGGACCTGACCTCGACCTTCGTCCACTACTCGAAGCTGGTCGAGCGGCCGGCCTGACGTCAGACGGCGACAGGGCCCTCGCGGATGACCTTGAGTCGACGGCCGGTCACGTCGACGACGGTCGAGGCTGTTCCGCCGGGAGAGGTTCCCTCCAGCCACACCGCCACTCCGGTTGGAAAGACGCGGGCTGCGGAGACGTGGTCGATCGTCTCGGCACCACCAGACCGATTGGCCGACGTGACCGCCAGCGGACCAAAGACTGACAACAGCTCGAGCGCCGCCGGGTGGTCGGGCACCCGCACCCCGACCGACCTCGTCAGTCGGTGACCGACCCAATCGGGCAACACGACTTTGGGTTGGGCGACCAATGTCAGCGGGCCTGGCCAATGACGTCGAGCGAGCTCTTGGGCGTCGACCGACAGGACGACGAGCTCGGATGCCTGGTCGATGCCAGCGACCAGCAAGCCGACCGGCTTGCCTTCGGGCCGCCCCTTCAGCTCGTACAGCCGCTGCATGGCTTCTGGACTACGTGGGTCGGCCGCCAGACCGTAGACAGTGTCGGTCGGCATCCCGACCACCTCTCCTCGACGGAGCGCGGCGATCGCCTCTTCGAACGCGCTCACGGAGCCGGCTGCACCGAACTGAAGGTGAATCCCTCGGGTCCGGGGCCGTGGCTGCGGAGATGCTCGAGCCGTTTCCGAGCCTCCTCGGGGGTGGGGATCTCGCCGGCCGGAACCCACCACAGCACCAGGTGGGCCTCGGTCATCTTCTCGAACCACTCCATCCGGCGTCTGAACACAGCCCGGTGGTCGGTTTGGCGGTAGGCGAACGCTCTGAGCGCGTCGACCGACTCCCACACGGACAGGTTCACGATGAGCATCGGATCGCCGAAGACGTCGACCTCGGTGGCGTTGCCGCTCTCGTCTTGCAGGCGCCACACGAACCCGGGCGCTTGGTCGGCTTGCGCATTCACGTCGTCGATGGCTGCGAAGAAACCGGCGATGCGTGGATCGTCGGCGGGGTACAACATGCGGGCGACGTTGAGTTGGGCGAGGTGGAAGGCCACGAAATGAGCGTAGCGCCCCCCCTGGTTCGCCTCAGCTATCCCGATCCTCGCCCTTGTCGCGGACGGCCTCGACGCCGGCGAGCGCATCGCGCAGCTCCTGCAGCCAGTCGGCTTCGGTCTCGCCCACACGACGCACGCACCACGCCAGCGCCTCACTGCGGCTGCGAGCGACACCGCTGGCAATGAGGGTGTCGAGCACTTTGCGCTCTCGCATCCGCAGCCGGGTCATTGCCGGCGCCGCCAGATGTGTGAACAGCGCTTGGTAGTCCCCGACCTTGACCCCCCACGACACCTTCTTCCCGAAACGCGCTTCGGCGTCGCGGGCGATCGAGATTCGCTGCCGTTTGGTGTCCTTTCGGAAACCGGCGATGCGCGCCCTGACGGCGACATCGACGTCGTCCTCACCAGCGTCTTCGCCGAGGTCGGGCTCAGTGAGGGACCCGATCACGATGATCTCCTCGTCGTCGTGGTGGACCTCGATTTCCTCGAACCAGTCGTCGGGCAGCCGGCCCTTGAACCACGCACTCAATTCTGTCATCAGCAACCTCCTCCTTCTTCTCCTTGGCCTCCCTTTCGCATTACTGTATTACAGCATTACCTTCTTGTCTAGATTACTTGTCTAGGTTCATCTGCCTGCCTTCGCTTTCGTCGTACCTGGCAGGTATCCTCCCGGCATACCATGTCGGTGTTCCATGTAGAAACCTCGCCTTTCGTGTTCGATGGCCCCGCGCCGCCCGAAGACGTGGTGGGACGGGATGTCGAGATCGCCGCCTTGACGGATCGGGCGATGCATGGTCGCTTCGTGCTGCTGTACGCACCCCGCCGCTACGGCAAGACGAGCCTCATCCACCGCATCCGTTCCGATGCCGCCGAGTCGAAGGAACTCGTGGTCGTGCTGGTGGATCTCCTCGGAGTCCAGACGATGGACGACATCTCCACCCGCATCGGGCACGCCTACCGCCAGCTGAATCAGGGCGGGTTCGCCACCGCGTTGCGCAGGCTGGCCAGTCGCTCCCCCGAGCTCGCCGCCGAGATCGGCTTCGGACCTGCCAAGGTCGGCGTCAAGCGTGGCGAGATCGATCCGCCCCGCAAGCTCGAGGACCTCCTTCGACTTCCGTTCGAAACGGCCGAGAAGGCGGACGTCCGGGTGCTGGTCGTGATGGACGAATTTCAGGCCGTTGCGCACGTTCCCAACGCCGAGGCACTGATCAGAGCGACCATCCAGCATCAACGTGAGCGCGTGTCGTATCTCTTCTCAGGATCGGAACAGTCCATCCTCACCACGATCTTTGGGGACAACACGGCCCCGCTCTACGGTCAGGCCGAGCAGTTCCGGCTGGGACGGCTCCCGAACGAAGCGCTGGCCTCATTCGTCGAAACCAAGTTCTCCTCCACCGGCCGAGAGATCGGTGAAGCCTTGCCGTATTTGCTGGCCGAGGCACGAGGACATCCGCAACGGGTGGCGTTTCTGGCCCACCATCTGTGGGAGGCGACCGAGCCGGGTACTGCCGCCGACGACGAGACGTGGGCAAAGGCACGAGCGACGGTGATGGGCCGCAGCCATCACGAGTTCGTGGCGATCGATGCCGGGCTGGAGACCGGGCAGCGCAAGACCGCACGACTGTTGGCATGGGAGGAGCCCTTGTACGGGGCGGCCGCCCAGCGCCTGAGTCTTCCCAAGGGAACCGCCCGCAAAGCAGCAGAGGCGCTAGAGCGGCGCGGGTTGGCCTGGCGACCGTTCAACGAGGGCCTCGAGCTGGTCGATCCGCTGTTCGCCGCGTGGCTGAGGGAACGCAACCCAGAGCCGTGACCGCCATGGCAGGATGAGGCTGATGCCTGCCGAGCTGATCCCCGGCCTACCGATCGACGTGGTCGGTCCGGTGCGGGCCGAAGTCTTCGTCGTGACTCACGATGGGGACCGTCCGTTGCTCACCGGGCCAGATGGCCCCCAGGCATGGCACATCGAGACTGCCGGCGCCGAGCATCCACTCGACCTCGTGCGCGAGATGGTCCGCAAGAACATGGACGGCGTCCAGCTGGTCCATTCGACGTCGTGGCGGTGGGATCGGCAGGCGGTCGTGCTCAGCTTCCTGGTCGTGATCGATCCTGCCGGGCGGGGCGAGATGGCGGCAGTCCCAATCGGGCGCAGCGAGCTGGCCAGGTCTACCGCCGAGGAAGCACCGGAGCACATTGGGAATGAGCAGGTGCTGGAACACGCAATGCGGCACCTGGCATGGCTCGACCAGGAAGATCAGGTGGTCGCGTCCACTTTGAGCGATGCGTGGAAGACAGAGCTGGCCGGCTTCGTCCCGGCGCCGTTTCAACAACTGGAGCAACGTTGAACTACAAACTGGCATGCGACTGCGGATGGGAGACCGAGGGACCCGAGGAGGAGATCGTCGCCGCGACCCAGGAACACGGGCGCCAGGTCCACAACATGGATGTCACCCACGATGAGGCCATGGCGATGGCCACCCCCGCCCATAGCTGACGGCACCGTTCCGCTTCAAGCGCATAGATGGTCGCATACACCGCATAGTTCTCACGAGCGGTCGCCGGCCGAGCGCTCTCGGTTTGCGCTGACGACCGCCGGTGGTAGCGTCGCTCCCTGTCTCGCTATCTGAGAAGGGAGTCTCAGTGACCAGTATTGGTAAACGCGCGGGCGCGCTCGCCCTGGCGATCAGCATGGTCTTGGTGACCATGGCGGCGTCGGTGGGCGCGCACGAAGGCGAGGGAGGTGGCCCCGGCATCCCGGGCGACACCCCCGAGCTGGAAGTCGTCGGAACGTACGACGTCCCTGTCGTAGAGCTCACCACTGACGTGTGGGCGTACGGAAACTACGCATACATCGGCAGCTTCGACTCGCCGATCTGCTCGCTCGACTGGACGGGTGTGCGAGTGATCGACATCTCCGATCCCAGCGACCCGTCGCTGGCTGCATTCATCCCGGCCAAGCCCGGCACACGCAACAACGACGTCAAGGTGACTCACATCGAGACACCCTCGTTCACCGGGGAAATCCTGACCGTCACCAACGAGAGCTGTGGAGGCGTCTTCCAGCCTCGGGCCCAGTCCAAGGGCGTGGGCGGCAACAGCGGCCAGGGCGGCGTGTCCATCTGGGACGTGACCGACCCGACCAATCCGAAGCCGCTCAAGCAGAACTTCCTCAAGTTCCAGACGCACAACACCTTTGTGTGGCAGCAAGACGACAACGCCTACATGATGGTGGTCGACGACGAGAACGTACAGGACGTGCACATCGTCGACGTCACCAAGCCACAGGCGCCACGGGCGATCGCCCAGACCGGTCAACTCGACTGGCCGGACGACATCGCCGACGAGTTCGAGGGATCCGGCTCGGCGTTCTTGCACGACATCTGGGTTCAGGACGACGTTGCGTACTTGGCGTATTGGGACGCAGGTCTCGTGATGCTCGACGTGAGCGACCCGGCCAACCCGGTGTTCCTCGGCGACTCCGAGTACGCCAACCCCGACCCGCTGTCGGGTCAGCCTCCGGCTGGTACCGGCCACGTGGCCGTGCCCAATGCTGACGGGACCCGTGTGCTGTTCGGCGACGAGGACTTCGCCGCAGAGACGGTGGCGTTCACCTTCGAGGGCGTGGAATATCCCGCCGCAGCAGCCGGCTTCGGCCCTTCAGCCGAGACGCTGGCCGGCGAGGTCGTGTGGACGGGCGGCGAAGGCTGCACCGACGCCGACGTTCCCGACGCCACCGGACCTGGGCAGATCGCTCTGATCCAGCGAGGCACCTGCTTCTTCCAAGACAAGGCAGAAGCCGCCTTCGCCAGCGGTTACGCGGGCTACATCGTCGCCAACGACGCCGCCCGTGGCGATGGACTCGTGGCGATGGCGCCCCGCGACGGTGGACCGTATCCGCCCATCCCCGGCCTGTTCGTCGGCAACAGCACCGGCGAGATCATGAAGGCCGGCGGAAACGCCGCAGTGATCACCACCTTCGACGGCTACGGATACCTGCGGCTGATGGACGTCACCGACCCGGCGAACATCGTCGAGCTCGACCAGTTCGCCACCGAGGGTGTATTCATGGACCCGCCGTTGCCCGGCGACCGCACGATGCACAACGTGGTGGTCGACTCCGGTACGACCGCCTACATCTCTTGGTATGCGGAAGGGATGAGAGTCGTGTCCTTCGAAGGTGACGAGCTCACCGAGCTGTATCACTATGTGGACGAGGTCAACGGCTCCAACTTCTGGGGTGTGTACCTGCACACGCTGCCCAGTGGCGAGCAGCTGATCCTCGGCAGCGACCGCGACAAGGGATTGGTGATCTTCGCCGATCCGATCGCCACGCCGTAACAGCAGACGCTCTATCGACGAGGGGGCCCGCTCTTGGGCTCCCTCGTTGTATCAGGCCGGGATCCCCCACTGGTCGATCATGTGGTCGATTTCCAGGCGAGCGAAGATCGCCAGCGCCTCCTGCGCCAAAACGCTGTCGGGGTCGTCTTCGTGGTTGTTGCCGATGACGACGATGTTTTCGTCGTTGAGGTGGGTGGCCGGAAGTGTGAAGTTGAACGATCCGGCGATGATCACCTGATCATCGATCACGGCAAGCTTGTGGTGGAGCTTGTTGAGCGGGCCACCGTTGTTGGACAGGAAGATGTCGATGTTGGGGTGGTTCTTCAGCCCGTGCGACGCCGCCCATGACTGGTTGCCCTGACCTCGATCCATGATCCCCCGGACGGCGATCCCCGACGAGGCCATCGCCCGCATCGTGTCGTCGATGCCCGAGGTATCGGTGAACGTGAACATGGCGAAATCGATACGCCGCTCGGCTTTGAGCATCTGTTTCATGATCTCCATCTCAGGGGCGTGCTCGGGAGCGAACAGCACTTTCACCCGTACTCCAGACGGCCGGTACTCACGTGGCTTGGGGTCGTGCCGCTCTCGCAGCTCACCGAAGGTGCCCGACCACATTTCGTCGAATTCCTCCTGGTAGACGCCGGCAGTGCGCCTGCCTCTCACGACCACCAGATGGTTCAGGTTGCGATGAAAACCGGTGGGGGTGAATTTGGTGGATCCGGTCAGCACCGCTGCTCGCGATGAAGGACCTTCCGGGTCGCGCACGATGAATTTCTGATGGAACGTGCGCGGGTTGAGGTCGATCGAGACGTCGACCCCGGCGCGGAGTAGCACGCTCAACAGCCGGCGGTTCTCGTCGTTGGCTCCACCGGCCACGAACGGGTCCAGTGGTGGCACATCGAGGCCGAGGTAGATGCGTTCGAGAATGACCCGGCAACGAACCCCATTGCGGCGGGCCTCAACGAGTGCCCTTGCGATCGATTCTGCCTCGAGCTCCTGCACCGCCACCGCCAGTTCGGCGCGGGCGCCGGCGATGAAATCGACCACCTCGCTTTCGAGGTCGTCGGGGCCTCCCACCTCGGGGGGGCCCATCAGCACGCGGATATTGCCGATGTCGGCTGCCACGGGCTCCGGTCTAGCTCAATCCTCGGCTGGCTGCAGGCGCACCGGACCGAAACGCCCCGGGCGCCGGCCGTGCTTGTCGGCGTAGAACTCGGCGATGAAGGCCATGTCGGCGTCGGCGTTGCCGGTCAGCTCGACGGTCGGACCGACACCGGCCGTCTTGGTGGCGTAGTCGATGAACGCCAAGACGACCGGGACCTCGGCGTCGTGAGCGATCCGGTAGAAGCCAGACTTCCAAAACGGGGCCGCGGCGCGTGTGCCCTCGGGGGCGATGGCGATGGCAAGCCGATCCGCAGCGGCGAATGCCGCTACTGCGTCGCCCACGATCCGCCCGGGCTT
This sequence comes from Acidimicrobiia bacterium, assembly GCA_041586155.1. Taxonomy (GTDB): domain Bacteria; phylum Actinomycetota; class Acidimicrobiia; order Spongiisociales; family JAENVV01; genus JBFGJH01. The sequence goes on along the minus strand of JBFHAT010000042.1, from coordinate 536 downwards.
GGAGCGATCGACCGGCACCCCACCCAGCCGGCGCATGATCAACCCCAGCGGGCCCTTGAACAACGTGTGTTTGCCGATGAAGCCGACCTGCACGTCGAGCACCCACGACACGGCCAACAGGATCGGGAAGTCCCAGTTCGAGGTGTGGGGAGCGGCCACGACGACGTACTTGGCGAGCGCCGGAGGCGTCCCTACGGCCTTCCAGCCGATCAGTCGCAGGTACAAGGCCCCCAGCTTCCGTTTCATCTTTGACAGCGTACGCAGGGGCCTCGGTTCAACCCGAAGCATCGGCGATGTCGATGTAGCGGGGACGCCCGGTCAGGTCGGCGATCAGCGCAGTGCGGAATCCGGCCTGCCGAGCGAGGGCGGCTGCCTCAGCCACGTTGTCCAAGCCCGCCTCGACGATCGCTCGCCCGCCGGGAGCGAGCCAAGCTGCCAAACCGCCGATCAGGCGGCGGATGACGTCGAGACCATCCTTGCCGCCGTCCAGCGCGACCGTGGGTTCGTGCTCGGCCACCTCGGGAGACAACGAATCC
>JBFHAT010000041.1:0-24889 GCA_041586155.1 Acidimicrobiia bacterium | reverse complement strand
TTGGGGCAGTAGTTGGTGTTGTCGGGTGGGTTGCAGCCTTTGGTGACGCCGGCGGTGGCGAGCCGGTCGATGTCTTCTTGGAACACCGATCCTGTGGTGTCGTCGAAGAGACCGCCGCCGCCGTTGTCGGTATAGCCCAGAGCTCTCACCAAAAAGGCCGCCATTTGTGCTCTGGTGACATTGTCGTTGGGGCAGTAGTTGGTGTTGTCGGGTGGGTTGCAGCCTTTGGTGACGCCGGCGGTGGCGAGCCGGTCGATGTCTTCTTGGAACACCGATCCTGCGGTGTCGTCGAAGAGACCGCCGCCGCCGTTGTCGGTGTAGCCAAGGGCCCTTACCAAAAAGGCCGCCATCTGCCCGCGGGTGACGTTGTCGTTGGGGCAGAAGTTGGTGTTGTCGGGTGGGTTGCAGCCCTTGGTGATGCCCGACTCGGCCAGCCACTCGATGTCGGCGGCGAAGACGTGATCGGACGGCACATCGGCGAACGGCCCGCCACCGCCACCGCCACCGCCGGACGCCGCCGGTGCCCAATCGATGCCGGTCGGCGATTCGATGGCGATCAACCCCTCGGTGGCGCCAGTGTCCGGATTCCGCAAGCTGATGACCGGAACGGTCGGATCCGGCATCGTCACAACGCCGACCACCGAGCCATCGGGTGCCCACACGATCGGGCCATCCGGACCCTGATGCCAGGCTCCTTCAGGGCCGGCGATCTCATGGTCATCTGTCCCGTCGGCATCGATGACGTTGGCGCCGATATAGCCGGGCGAAGCGGCGGTGTACGCCACTCGGCTGCCGTCTGGTGAGAAGTCGGCGTCGATCACATACCAGGTGAACAGGCCGGGTCCGTTGTCGGCCAACGGCTTCACCGCGCTCGTCTTCAGGTCGAACGTCTCGAAGTAGTACTCGGGGAACCCCCCGGTGTCGACGTTCCGATCCACGATGACTCGATCGTCGACCGGTGACCAATCGAATACTCTGCCGCCGGCGGCGTACGCCACTTGATCGTTCGTCATCGTCGGTGGATCTCCGGCGACGAAATCGGCGATCCGCACCTGGTCGGTCGAATAGGCGATCCGGTAGCCGTCCGGCGACCATGCCGCCCCCGTCACCCCTGATGCCACGAGTGTCCAGCTCTTGTTGCTGGTGAGATTCACCACGACAAGCGAGCCGCTCGACTGCTCGATGTATAGGGCCCAGCCGGCGTCGGCAGTGACATCGGGCTGGACGGCATCGGTCGCAGCCTTGATCAATGTCGTTCCTGAGCCGTCGGCCTGAGCCATGTAGAGGCCGGCTGCGTCGGTGTAGACGAGTGGTCCGTTGTCGCCCGGCGGGCTGGCCGAGACGACGACCGTGGACCCGAGTAGTAGCCCCAAGGTCATCGCAGCGACCACGCAAGCGCGTGCGCGCAGTGTGCCCATCATTTCCCCACTTCCTCCTTAGGAGACCTGGCGCCCATCACCAGGATTTGGGGAAATCTATGTCTCGCCGGGTCGAGGGATAAGGATCAAAGAACTCGCACGCCGAATGATCAGACACGGCCGACGAATCGGTCCGCTCGTGTGCGCCGACGCCAGGCCGTCCCTCGAGTCGGCGCAGTCGGGCTCGGCGCTTCCGCGCCGCTGCGCTACCGTGGAGCGGCCTCGACGTCAACGATGCCCGATTACTCCGAGCTTCCTTCCGGTCTTCCCGTGCCTGTCGACGACGGTGCCGCCGATCACCTGCCCGGGATGGCGGTGCCCAACGTCGCGCTGCCCAGCACGCACGGCACGTCGCGGTTGGCGACCGACCGTGGATGGAGCATCGTCTACGTCTACCCACGCACGGGCGGGCCGGGAATCGTCTTGCCGGACGACTGGGACTCCATCCCCGGGGCACGCGGCTGCACTCCCCAGTCGTGCGCCTATCGAGATCGTCACGACCGTTTTGCTGCGCTCGGAGCGTCAGTGATGGGTCTCAGCGCCCAGCCGCTGTCCGAGCAGGTCGAGTTCGCCGAACGCATGTCGGTTCCGTACCCACTCGTCAACGACACCGACCTCACGTTGGCGGGACCTCCACTACACCTGCCCGTGCACGAGGATCTGCGTCACTACAGGCGTCTGACGATGGCGATTCATGATGGGGTGATCAGGCGCTGCTGGTACCCGGTGTTTCCGCCGGACCGCAACGCCGAGATCGTGCTCGACTGGCTGATTCGACATCAGCGCGACGATCGCGAGGCGTCGTGAACGAGATGCTCCATTTCAATGGCGAACGGTGGGTGCGGCGACTGCTGATGGTTGTGGTGGCCGCCGAGTTCGTGCTGCTCGGACTCGACTACCTGATCAACTTCTTCGATGTTTTCGGCGATATCTCCATCAGGCGGATCTTCAACATCGCACGCGAGCAGAGCATCCCCACCTTCTTCGCGTCCGTGCAGGCGGCGGCGGTCGGCGCAACGGCGTTGCTCCACGCCGCTCTGGATCGTCGGGGAGGGACTTCGAGTCGCGGCTGGACGTTGGTGGGCATCCTGTGGATCTACTTCGGTATCGACGACAACGCGGAGATGCATGAGCGCATCGGCGCCGCCATCGAACGGGCGGCTGCGCAGTCGAGCTTCGTTGCCGGATTCCCCAGCTTCGCCTGGCAGCTGTTCGTGGGACCGGTGCTGGGTCTCGCCCTGCTGTCCGCCGTCGTATTCGCATGGCGTCGCGTGTCAAACCCGAGCCGATGGCTGTTGGTGGCGTGTCTCGTCGGCTTTGCCGTCGCTCAGGGTCTCGACTTCCTGGAGGGCATCGAAGGCTTCTACGTTGGCCTCGCCGCCGACTGGGGCAGGGCCGACTACACCGTCAGCCACGGTGCGCGGGCCATCGAAGAGATGCTCGAGATGCTCGCCACCACGGCGTTCTGGGCGCCGACCCTGTGGCTGCTGGCCGCCCGGTTGAGAGGGAAACGCCTCGAGTTCGGCTGAACTCAGATCGGGTCGTCGGCGCTCGTACGGTGGGGGACCCGCTTCGGGGGGACAGTGCCCATGCGCCCTGCTTCATAGTCTTCGAACGCCTGAATGATCTCCGCTTTGGTGTTCATCACGAACGGCCCATAGCGGGCAATCGGCTCACGAATCGGGAGACCACCCAGCACGAGCACATCGAGGCGACCTGCCGCGGCCGAAGGCTGCGACGCCGCGGCCCGCAACTGCAGGGCGGCTCCCTCGCCGAACGCGGCGAGCTGACCTTCCTCGATCGGTCGGTCCTGGCCCACGTAACCGCGGCCGGACAGGACGTACACGAGTGCATTGAAGTCGCGAGGCCAGGGGAGGCGTAGGCGGGCATCGGCCGAAACAGTGGCGTGGAGGTAGGTGATGGGCGTGTAGGTGGAGCCCGGGCCTTCGTGTCCGGCGAGCTGGCCCGCAATGATCCTCACCAGGGCTCCGCCATCGGGACTGGCGAGAAGGGTCACGTCGGATGCTTCGATCCCTTGATAGGTGGGCGGCGTCCATTTGGCGGCGGCGGGAAGATTGACCCACAGTTGGACGCCGTGGAACCGACCGCCCTTGGCGACGAGATCCTCCGGCGGCACCTCGATGTGGAGAATGCCCGCTCCGGCGGTCATCCACTGCGTCGCACCATCGGTGATCGTTCCGCCGCCGCCCGTGGTGTCCTCGTGCTCGAACGCCCCGTCGATGATGTAGGTGACCGTCTCGAAGCCACGGTGAGGGTGCCACGGAGTTCCCTTGGCCTCGCCCGGGGCGTACTCCACGGCGCCCATGTGGTCGAGCAACAAGAACGGATCGGCGACCGGTAGTCGAGGGGAGGGGAAGGGCCGGCGAACCTCGAATCCTTCCCCCTCCAGATGGCGGGGAGCGGTGACCACTCCGAGTACCTCTCTCCACTCGGTCTCAGCATCGCTCAGGACCGGCAGGCGAGGCAGGGAGAGTGTGTCGGCGGTCACAGCTGGCATCGGCGCGTCTCCAATTGATTGCAGGGGGCAACTGTACCGCGACAGACCACCGAGCGAAGCCCCCGACTGGCGGCGCCGGGGGCTTCTAGGTCTCGCCGCCGTGCCGGGAGAAGGGATAGACCGGCAGGACAACGAGGAGCTATGCCTAGGTTCATCGGTCCGGTCGGCCCGAATCTTGAGCAAATCATGTGCCGTCGCGGCAGGTGCGCCGTAGTCTGAGGCCATCGAGAGATACGATCGCGACCACGAGACCATCGTGCTGGGGGTCGAGGAGCCGCCCGCCGAGTCGGCGCGACCGGGCATGATGGGAGTCGCCATCGCGCTGGGTGTCGTCGTCGTGATCGTGGCCGGCCTCGTGCTCATGTCCAATCGCGAGCCGTCGGAGCCCACCCAAGCCGCTCTGGACCAGGCCGAGCAAGTGCGGGACCGCGCCAACCTCTCCATCGACGCGCCGACGCCTTCGCTGCGGGAGCCGGCCGCTCCGGTCGAGCGACGGGCTCCTGGACGCCCCCTCAACGAGCTCGTTCCCGGTTTCAGTGATCTGTTGATCGTGACCCATATCGATCAGTCCGGAAGCCAGTTCTATCAGCTGCTGTGGGGTCCGGGCTCCAACGCCGCCGCCCGGATCCGCACGCTCGAGCACGCAGTGTTCGATCGCTCGGGCAACTACTTCGCCCGCTTCGAGCCGAGCGTCTGGAACGGCTCGATGTTGGCGATCGGATCGCTGTCCGCCCAAGCCAGCGGACCCGCCGCCATCGGTGTTGACGGCTTCACCTGGCACACGAACCAGCCAAGGCGCATCGCCTACACGGCGGAAGTCGAGGTAGGGCGACGGGCACTGTTCGCTGCCGACGTTGCCCAGCGGCCGGGCAACTCGACCCTGACCGTCACCTACGTCGCAGACATAGGGGGAGCGCGACTCGCAGCATGGTCCGATTTCGGCTTCGCACTCGAAGCCGACGGCGAGCTGCTGGTGCTCGGACCGGATGGCGCCGACCTCGGCCGTGGACCCTATGAATTCCTCGGCACCGATCACGACGGTGCGCTGTTGGTGACCGACGGTGGCGAGATCAAGAGGGCCGATCCGTCGCTCTCCGAGCTGGTGGAGCCGGGCTGGTTGACCCAGGTTGGCGGCCAGGTGGTCTCGGTGACGGCGTCGCCCTATCGACCTCTCCTGGCGGTCGATGTGCAGGAGCCTGGCGGCCTGGTCACCTACCTGGCGAGCGCAGACGACCTGCGCCGGGTCGAGCTCGGGGGAGCCGCCTCGTTGGTATGGGCATCGCAGGGGCGCTATCTCGTCCTGTCGCGAGACGAGAGCGAACGTTCGATTCTGGTCTTCTATGACGTCGACGCCGACGAGGCCTACGAGCTGGAGATGACCGACCTGGTCGACTCCGTGTTCACGCGGACACCGTAGGTCGACACACCTTGCACGGCCGATACCCGGCTCCGGCCGCCTGAGCCGCGTCGCGGAACCACACCGCGTGGGCGGTAGTGGTGCGGCGAGCGTGGCGGCAGGTCGGGAAGCAGACGATCTTGGTCGTGTCCGAACCCTTCAACCTCCGGCCGGCCGCCACATCACGTTCGTGACGCTCGACGTCCATGCCCTCTGCAGCCAGCAGGGCCGCCTTCACCTGTGGACCGAAGAGGTACGAACCGATGTCACCGCTGGCGCGCACCACCCGGTGGCACGGCAGGATCACGGGGATCGGATTGGTCGCCATCGTCGTGCCGACGGCGCGGGCGGCACCGGGATGGCCGACGGCCTCGGCTACCCAGCCGTAGGGTCGCACCTCCCCAGGCGGGATCGAGGCGATCAAGTTCAGCACCTTGCGTTGGAACTCGCTGACTCCGCGCAGGTCGAGAGGGAGTGAGCCCACCCGATGCTCGGCCATCGCTCGATCGAGCCGGCCGGCGAGTGTCTTGGGCGGAGCCTCGACCGGGATCAGAGGCCGGCCAAAGCGTTGCTCGAACATTCGTTGAAACGGGCTTCGGTCCGCCAGCGAGCTGGCCGACACTCCGGTCTCGTTGAAAGCGACGTGGAGTGGCCCCACAGGACTGTCGACCGTGGACAAGGCATCGGCCAGGCCGGTCTCGAGCATGACGCCGGCTTCGATCCGCCGGGGGGCGTGGTGGGTGGCGAACAGGTCGTTGATCATGGTTGCTCCTTCGACAATACGGTCAGACGGCGCATTCCTCTCGTGCAGTGGGACTTCACGGTGCCGAGCGGGGCTTCGGTGACGTCGGCGATCTCGGACATCGTCAGGCCCCCGAGGTGATGCAGGACGATGACCTCTCGTTGGGCCGTGTTGAGCTGGCGTAAAAGGCGGATCAGCTCGTCCGCCGCCAAACCAGCCTCGGCGTCGCGCTCGGCTGGGCGAACACCCGGGTGTCCGGACTCGGTGATCTCGTCGAAGATCGGGACGAGCTGAGGTCGGCGTGACCGGCCGCGACTGCGGCACAGATTGAGGGCGATCGTCCACAGCCAGGGATCCACTGCGAGTGCGCGGATCCGAGCCGAGTCGTACCGCTGGAGAGCCTGATAGGCCCTGATGAGCGTCTCCTGAGTGACGTCCGCGGCGTCTTCAGGATGGCGTACCAACCGTAGGATCCCGCTGTAGAGCCGATCTTGCTTGGCCCGGACCAGCTGGGGGAATGACGCATCGAGATCCCTGGCGAGCTCGGAGGCATGGGGGTCGATCACCGTTTGCACACCATAGAGAACGCTCGAGGCGCCTGTTTGGATGCAGTCAGCCCTTGAAGTCGCGGTGAATTCGGCTCGGCGTCGGCCCTCGTTGGCCTTGGTACTTGGAGCCTGCCCCGCTGCTGCCGTACGGGGCGTCGGCCGGGGTGGTCATCTGATAGAAGGAGATCTGGCCGATCTTCATCGCCGGATAGATGGCAATGGGGAGATTGGCGACGTTGCTGAGCTCCAGCGTCAGGTAGCCGTCGAAACCCGGGTCGACGAAGCCCGCCGTGGAGTGGATCAAGAGGCCGAGTCTCCCCAGGCTGGACTTGCCTTCGAGCCGTGCGACGATGTCATCGCTCAGTCGTACTCGCTCCAAGGTCGATCCGAGCACGAACTCGCCCGGATGCAGCACGAAGGGCTCGTTGTCGGCGACTTCGACGATCGAGGTCAGGTCTTCCTGCCGGGTCATCGGGTCGATGTGGGGATACTTGTGGTTCTCGAACACCCGAAAGTATCGATCGACCCGCAGGTCGATCGATGAGGGTTGGACGAACTTCTCGTCGTACGGATCGACGCGGATGCGCCCGTCCGCGACTGCTTCTTTGATGGTTCGATCCGAGAAGATCACGCTGGAACCTCACTGTGTCCGCCCCGAGAGCGGGTGACGGGAATCGAACCCGCATTCCAAGCTTGGGAAGCTTGTGTTCTGCCATTGAACTACACCCGCAGCTGGGCGGCATTGTACGTCGTGGGTTCGCTGGGCGCATACCCGCCTCACCCGGGCACTGGCTCATAGCGAGATGACACCCCACACCGTCATCACGAGGCCGACGAGAAGGAGAAACCTGGCACGTCCGGCTCTGAACTGGCCGCTCGCTCCCTCAGGTTGTTGTCCTCGCGCGTGCTTGTACATGGCGAAACCGTTGCCGGCCACCAGCGCCAGGCCCAGCGCGACGACCATCTGCGCAAAGAGGCGTTCGAGGTCGAAGATGTCGGGCACGCCGTCACGGTAGTGCCCGGAGCTGAGCATCGAGTTTCGGCGCAAATCGGGTCCTTGAGCAACATGTCCATCGACTCTGGCGCCGACTCTCCCTTGGCGTCATGGTGGTGGCGTCAGGAGGTGGACAGATGAAAGACGCGAGTGTCATTCTCCTCGATGTTGCTGAAGGCGGCGGCCAGTTCGAGCGAGAGTTGCTCGAGCGGTTCGGCCACGAGGTAATCGTCTGTCACGGACCGGAACAGAAACAGCTGTGTCCGATCCTGGCCAAAGATGGTAGTTGTCCATTGTTCGAGCAGGCCCACGGGATCGTCTTCGAACTCGATCTCGACCGCCCGATGCATCGAGCGATCCTGCGAAGCTATGCAGATGTGACAGAGGAGGCCGGCATTCCGGTGCGCGTCGTGGTGACACCCGACCAAGCAGTGCGCTTCGCTGATGAGCTGACACGGGTCGAGGTGTGGACACACGAGCCGTCGGCGGGCGAACTGGACGGGTTCTCGAGCCGAGTGGCCGCCTATGAACGAGGGAGTGCGGAGGACTGACCTCGGCTCAGGCGGTCCACCCGAGCAGCCGTTCGCCCAATAGCAGCACGGCGATCCAGATTCCGAAGGCGGCAACCGGCACCAGGACGCTCCAGGCAGGACGCTGGCGAAGGGTACGCCCCATCACGAACGCACCGCCCACCCAGATCGCCCACAAACCGGCAAGCCACGGGAACGGCACGACGAGGCCGCTACTGAGATAGACGAAGCCAACCGCCAGGTAGCCGAGAACCCCCACCACGGCCAGGCCGATGGCGACGGCACCCGGTCGCGGTTTCTCGAGCTCCGTGCCCGTATCCATCGCGCCGATCGTACACGCGGGTTCGCGGGATGGCCGTCCCTTCTACAATGGCCCGCCATGTCATGGTCTCGAGCGAAGCAGCCGATTCGTCGATGGTGTCGAGCATGATTCGGGTATCGGCACCTGCATCGTCGGGAAACCTCGGCCCGGCTTTCGATGTCATCGGGCTGGCCCTCGATGTCCGGCTTGCCGTGGCTGCCGAGCGCGCGGAGGCATGGTCAGTGGATCATCTGGGTCCGGCGAGCCTGCCTGAGGGTGCGGACGACGCGGTGCTGGCCGCCGCGCAGAAGGTGAGTCCGGACACCCCGTTGGCGATGACGGTGAACAACGCCATACCACTGGCTCGGGGACTGGGTTCATCGTCTGCTGCGGCAGCGGCGGGCGCTGCTGCGGCAATGCTCGCCGCCGGTGGCTCGATCGACCATGACCGGGTCTTCGAAGTGGTCTGCGAGTTCGAAGGCCACGCCGACAACGCGGCCGCCACCGTCTTTGGCGGGTTGATGGCCGTCATGCCGGGCGAACGGCCACACCGATTGGAGCTCCACCCTGATTGGCGGGTCGTTCTCGCCATCCCCGACCGACCCCTGTCGACCGCCGAAGCGAGACGCGTGCTCCCGCCCGAGGTGTCCCGCCCGGCAGTCGTCAGGAGCTTGTCCCGATTGATGGCGCTGGTCGAGGGTCTTCGCACCGGTGATCGCGAGGTTTTGCGGGGGGCGGTCGGTGACGAGCTGCACGAAACCGGCCGCCACGACCTCAACCCTCAGGCGCGGGAGCTGATCACGATCGCCACCGGCGCAGGAGCTGCCCATGCCTGCTGGAGCGGTGCGGGCCCCACGGTCATGGCGTTCGTCGAGTCATCGGCGGCGGAGGACGTCGTGCAGGCCCTCGCGGACGCTTCGTACGATCTCGAGGTGCGGCAGCAAGACATCTCGACGACAGGACTGATCGAAGGCTGACTTGCCGGTTTGCGCCGGCGGCTTGGACCGGGCAAGCTATAGCCACCCCGAACGACAGAAGGTTTTCAAAGCATGGGCTCGCTGGTCAAGAAGCGGCGCAAGAAGATGTCGAAGCACAAATACCGCAAACGCATCAAAGCCAACCGCCACAAGCGCAAAAAGTAGCTGCGCAACACCGATCAACGCAGCAGCCGGATGGTGTCACCATCCGGCTGCTATCGCGAACACCGCAAGAGTGACGAGCAGAATGATCCCCTGGAGGGCGCCCCGGACACGCGGCGACTGACGGGAGGCTCCGATCTGGTGCCACAGCGCCAGGCCGGCGGCGATGACGACGAGGCCCACCTTGGCATTGAAGCCCGGAAGCTCCATCAAGCCGGGTTCGATCACCACCGCGATCAGGCCCGCCGCCACGGTCAGCCCCATCCCCACCCAGCTGACCCTGCCGAACTGCCGAGCCGCCGCCCGTATGTGTTCGCGGGACGCTCCTGCCCGGCGCAACGAGGGCACCAGCGCGCCCATGACGATCATCCCACCCAGCCAGATCGATGCCCCGAGCAAATGGGTGAAGAGCAGCCACCGGTTCATCCTCTCTCCCCTCTCGCAGCAGGTCGCATCCTGACGGCCCATACGGTTCCGGCAATAGCGGCCATCCCCAGCAAGGCGAGTTGGAGGGCTCGGGCTGGCCCGACGGCCAATGCGGGCACCCAGTCCGGACATGTCCCACTGGTGCGAGCGATCTGGACGAACTCGTCTGCCGTGAGCGCGAACCCTTCATACAGGACGTAGCCTGCCAGCAGCTCGTTTCGTTGGAACGAGCGCTCGTGTGTTTCCTCGGCTTCGACTACGGCTCTGAGCCGCGTTGTTGGGAGGTCCGTGAACGCAACGGTCTCGGTCATCTCATCGGTGGGCTGACCTGCCACGAAGGCAATCCGCGCGCCGCGATAGTCGCCTTTCAACTCCCACAGGATCGAGCCCGCTTCGGCCTCCTCGATGGCGATGCGAGTGACTGCCTCGTCGCCACATCGCAGGTAATGCAGTGCGATCGACGAGCCATCGGACGTTCGGCTGATGCCGATCGGCGCCGCCTCGGCGCAGGCATCGCCGGCGCATCGGTCGTCGGCCGTCGTGAAGGTCCAGATCGCCAGACCGATCACGGCGACGAGCATCAATCCGACAAAGGCGACCAACAGGACCTCGGGCTCGATGTCCAGCTCGGTGATGCGGCGCCGGGGTCCGGCCGCGATCACATCTCGATTCTGCTGGTCAGTGGGGGGCACTGGGCCAGAGTACCGGTGAACCCCGGCGGATCAGCGCACCTCGAACCGACGAAGACGGAGGCTGTTGCCCACCACCGAGACGCTGGAGAACGCCATCGCAGCCGCAGCGAACATCGGGCTCAGCAGCCCGGCGGCCGCCAGGGGAATCATGGCCACGTTGTAGCCGAATGCCCAGAACAAGTTCTGTTTGATCGTCCGTACGGTGGCGCGCCCAACCGCCAAGGCCGCATGGGCCAGTTGCGGGTCGCCCGACATGAGGATGACCGACCCGGCCTCGGCGGCGACGTCGGTGCCCGTTCCCACCGCCATTCCCACGTCGGCTTGCGCCAGCACGGGCGCATCATTGACCCCGTCTCCAACGAACGCAACCGTGGTCCCTTGTTCTTGGAGGGCGCTGACGGCTGCAGCCTTCTCGTCCGGTGCGACTTCTGCCTGGAAGGAGTCGATTGCCAGTTCGGAGGCGATTGCAGAGGCGGTCCGCCGGTTGTCGCCGGTGAGCATCATGACGTCGACCCCGGAGTCGAGAAGCGCTCGGATCGCGGGCTTGGCAGTCGACCGGAGTTCGTCTGCGACCGCCAGCACGCCCCGAGCGTCGCCATCCCAGCCGGCAAAGAAGGCGGTCTTGCCCGCCCGTTCATGCCCGGCGGCCAACGCGTCGAGGTCTGCGGAGATCTGCAAGCCCTGGTCGGCCAGGAATTTGTCGGTGCCGGCCACGATCCGTATGCCGTCGACGACGCCGGTGACGCCTTTGCCGGGCACGCTCTCGAAGTCAGACACCGGGAGCAGGTCGATGTCCTCGGATTCCGCTCCGAGGGCGGTGGCTCGTCCCACGGGATGCTCGGAAGCAGCTTCGAGACTGCCGACGAGCTGGAGGAATCGCCGGCGGTCTCCCGTCGGGTGGGCAGCGGCGAGCGTCATCGCTCCCCGGGTCAGGGTGCCCGTCTTGTCGAAGACAACGGTGTCGACCGAACGCATCCGCTCAAACGCCTCCGCCGACTTGAAAACCACCCCGTGAGCGGCGGCTCTCCCACTACCCACCATGATCGCCGTCGGAGTCGCGAGCCCAAGAGCACAAGGGCAGGCGATGATGACGACGGCCACTGCGTTGCGCACGGCTTCGGCCAGGTCGCCCGACGCCAGGTACCAGCCGATCCCGGTGACGGCCGCGATCGCGAGGACGATCGGCACGAAGACCGCCGAAACCCGGTCGGCCAGTTGTTGAATGGGGGCCTTCGTCGCCTGGGCGCTCTCGACGAGCCGCACGATCTGGCTGAGGACGGTGGCCTTTCCGACCGCGGTCGCTTCCATGATGAAACGTCCCTGCTGGTTGACGGTTGCTCCGATCACTCGGTCGCCTGGCTCGCGATCGACAGGGATCGATTCACCGGTGAGCATCGATTCGTCGATCGTCGTGCTGCCCTCGAGGATCGCTCCGTCGGTGGGTACCCGTTCTCCGGGGCGAACGACCAGGACGTCGCCGACGCTGATCTCCTGTGCCGGGATTCGGACCTCTCGACCATCGCGCAGGACGGACGCTTCCGACGCACCCAGCTCGAGCAATTTGGTCATCGCTCGGGATGCCCGACCCTTGGCTCGCGCCTCGAAAAACCGCCCGAGGAGGATGAAGGAGATGATCGCTCCGGCGGTCTCGAAGAAGACCGGATCACCTGTCGAGAGTGCCCACAACGAGTAGCCGTAGGCCGCGATCGATCCGATCGAGATGAGCGTGTCCATGCTCGCGGTGCCTGCCTTCAGGCGAGCCCATGCGCCGAGATGAAACTGTCGCCCGTACCAAACGACAACCGGTCCGATCAGCACGGCTTGCACCCATTCGGCTGCGCGACCTTCGAACGGACCCATGGCCAGGACCATCACCGGTGCGGTGAGGAGGGCGGCGAGGAGAAAGGTCCTCCATTGAGCACGCGCCTCGGTCGAGTAATAGTCGTCCGCACCGGGATGGTCGACGGCGGGCGACAGCTGGTAGCCCAGCTTCTCGACGGCTTCGACCAACTCGTCGGCTTCGACCGCCTCGTCCAGCCTGACCACCGCCTCGCGTCCAGCGAAATTCACAACTGCCGACGAGACGGCGGGCTGCTTGGCCAAAACGCGTTCAATCCGCAGCGCGCAAGAGGCGCACGTCATGCCTTCTACATCGAAGACGATCTCGTCAGCCGGCGACTTCGTAGCCTTGCTCCTCGATCGCCGCGATCAGGTCGACTTTGTCCAGCGAGGCGGCGTCGTAGCCGACCTCGACGCTCTTGGTTGGCACGTCGACGGAAACATCCGCGACGCCGGTGAGCTGTCCCACGGCGCCTTCGATGGAGGTCTTGCAGTGGTTGCACGAGATGTCGGGCACCTCGAATCTGACACGAGTCATGATGGAATCCTCTCCGTCTCGGGGCCAGGCCCGGTCACGGCCGCCGTGTACCGCATGGTCTCCATCAGCTCATCCACGATCTCGGCAGTGCGGCCATCTTCGACGGCATGGGCGACACATGTCTCCAGATGGTTCTGGAGGAGAATTCGGTTGACTCGCTCCAAGGACCCCTGCAGAGCAGAGACCTGTTTCATGACGTCCGGGCAGTACCGCTCTATGTCCACCATGGCGATCACGCTTTCCAGATGACCACGCACGGTCTTGAGACGGTTGAGTGCATCGGCCTTGTGTTGGGGTTTCACCTGGCGTATGATACCACCCCACCAGGGGTGGGGTGTCTCACGAAGGTTTGAGACATCTCTCGATGGGGTACTGCGACCGGGGACAAGCAGCCTGGGGGAGTTCACGAGTTGTTGATGGTGACTTAACGTCTGATTCTCAGGCAACTCCCAGAATGGTCGGAAACGATATTTTCCGGGAACTAAACCCCCACCGGGTGCGTATAACCCTTACACAATTCGAAAACTTTGTGAAATAGATCACAAGACCATGGTGTTGATGGTTGAGAACACCAAAGGAGGCCAGGAACATGGCTGACACGACGACGGTTAAAGGTCGCCGAATCGCAGGTTCCGCCCGGCCGTCGCGTACGGTCAAAGGGGAGAGGGTCTGTGCCAAACACGGGTGTGACACCAAGTTGTCGCAATACAACCGGCGCGAATTCTGCTACTCGCACGCTCCGGTCCGTTTCCCCCGCGTGCGCGGCCGAATCGCCACCGACGGCGCCTGACAAGTTTCGCCGCATCTTCGCCTGCTACCTCGGGCTCGATGCGGCGGGCTGGACACCCTCCACCAAGTCCAGCAGCCGAGACCCCGAATCCCTCCTCGGGGTCTCGGCACTTAAGCCTGCGCCCCCTCTGATGCGGTCGCAATTCCGAGCTTGTCGAGAAACGCCTGGTTGGAGGGTTCGCGCCCCAGGAAGCTGACGAGTAGGTCATCAGCATCCCGGCTGCCATTGGGTTCGAGGATCGACTGGCGGTAGCGGACACCCACGTCGGTATCGGTCAGACCATGTCGCTCGAACTCGGAGAACATGTCGTCCCCGAAGACCTCGGACCACAGATAACCGTAGTAGCCGGCGTCATACCCGAACATGTGCCCGAAGCTGGCGGGAAAGAACGTTCCGCTCTGGCGGGGAAAGAGGGAAACACGCGTTGCCGCTTCCAGCGCCTCGTCGAGCGACAGCCGCTGCGGGCCATGGATCCCCATGTCGAACGCGCCGAACGAGATCTGCCGGACGGTCGACATGGCGATGTTGAGCTGACGCGCGGCTTCGAGTTGGGTGACGATCGCCGTGGGAATCACCTCGCCGGTCTCGTGATGGGTGGCGAAACGCTGGAGGATGGAGGGCTTGTAGCACCAATGCTCCATGATCTGCGACGGGGCCTCGACGAAGTCCCATTCGGTGCTCGCTCCGCTGAACCGGCTGAATCGCGTCCTGGCGAGCGACATGTGCAGCACGTGACCGAACTCGTGAAACAGGGTGACGACCTCGTTGTGGGTGAGGAGAGACGGACGCCGGCTCGTGGATTTCGTGAAGTTGGCGAGGATGGCACTGACCGGTCGCACTTCGTCCGGTCCGCCATGTCCGCGGGCGTGCACCAACGGCCACGCAGCGGCATGGCCGAACTTGCCTTCCCGCGGGAACAGGTCCATATAGAAAGAGCCGATGTGCTCGCCGGTCGCGCGGTCCGTCACCTCGTATAGCCGGGCATCCGGATGCCATGACGGTGCACCTTGCACCTGTCGGTAGCGCAAGTCGAACACTTCGGCGGTCAGTTCGAACATGCCTTCGACCACCCGCTCGAGCTGGAAGTACGCCGCGACTTCCTCGGGATCGAGCCCGAAGTCGCGCTTCTTCATCTGCGTGTGATAGAAGGCACGATCCCAGCTCTGCAGGTCGCGAGATCCGGTGTCGGCCTCCAGGCGGTCGCGCATTGCATCCATCTCGGCGAGCGCCTTCTCGTGAAGGGGCGGGATCAATGAGCGGTAGAAGTCGTCGACCCGGTCCGGTGTCTTTGCCATCTTCTCTTGCATGCGGTAGTGCGCCCACGAGTCCATCGAGAAAAGGTCGGCAACCTCCCTTCTCAACGCGACGGCTTCCTCGAGCAGGACCCGATTGGTGGCGACGGCTCGAGAATTGAACTTGGCGCTGAGGGCTTCACGCAGCTCTCGGTTCACCGCGTTCTCCATGAACGGGATGACGTCGGGATAGTCCATCGACACCAGATAGGTGCCCTGCTTCTCGCCCTCCTTCAACCCTTCGCGGTACCAATCCGGAAGGCCGGCCAGGTCGCGCTTCGTCACCACGAGATAGTCCTCGTACTCGGCAAGGTTGCGGGCGAATGCGATGCCGATCTCGACCAGGCGGGCGTTGATCTCTGCCAGACGAGAGCGCGCTTCACGGGCAAGGCCATGTCCGGCCATCTCGAAGTCGCGCAGCGTGAAGTCGAGGAATCGTCGCTGCTCGCCCGCCAGTTGTTGCGCTTCCTCGGTTTGAGCGAACTCGACCATGGCGGCGTATACGTCTTCGCGAGTCAGGAGCTCGACGTGCCACTTGGCGGTCCGCTCTTCGGCAGCCCGCGCCACATTGCGAATCTCCTCGTCAGGGGACGAGTTGCCGAGGAAGGGTCCACGGCCGTAGGCGTCGCCGATCGCGGACCCGAGGTCGGCCAACGGTTGCAGCGTGTTGGAGAACGTGCGCTGTTCCCCGACCGCCACCACTGCATCGATCACAGCATCGGCGTGCCCGAGCACCTCTTCGATGTCGTCGCTGATCGAGTCGGCGGTGACGGTTGTGTAGTCGAACATCGCAGCAGGGTAGACGGAGCTGGCGGTTTTCAACGATCGACCGCGGCAATCACGCCAATCGACTACGTAGGAGCAATCAGCTCCATACGAGACTGTCCGGCTCGACGGGGACGCTCTCGCCGTCCACCCACGTTGCGACGACGCCCGTACGGCGGATGACATCCGCCGTCGCCACACCCAGATCTGAATCGACGATGGTCAGGTGAGCCGGGCTGCCGGGAGTGAGAGGAACGGCTCTGTTCAATGCGCGGGACACACCGTTGGTGAACATCGAGAGCGCCTCTGACGCACTGACAATCTGCTCGGCGACGACTCCGTGTCGGTCGACCGCGGCGGCCATCCCCATGAGCGGGTCGGGTGGCTCCACCGGACAGTCTGAGCCGCCGGCCAGCTCGGCTCCGCGATCGAGAAGCGATCGGAATGCGTACGTCCGCACGAGCCTGCCGGGCCCGAGGCGCGTGCCCAGCCATCCGGTTTCTGAGCCGAGGAAGGCCGGTTGTACCGATGCCACCACCGCGAGCTCTGCGAACCGCTCCATGTCGGGCTCGGTGAGAACCGATGCGTGCTCCAGACGAAGCAGGGCATCGGGGTGGCGATCCCGAAACTCGGTGAAGAAGTCGAGCACTGAGCGGTTCGCCCGATCGCCGATCGCATGAATGGCCACTCCGCCACCCAGCGAGACGGCCGCTTCGGCCACGGGAGCGACGACGTCTGGTTCGAATCTCGATATCCCGATCATGTCAGGGCGGTCGTCGTACGGTTGGAACATCGCGGCGGTATGCCCCCCGAGACTTCCGTCGGCGAACACCTTCAGTCCGGCGAACTCGATCCGTGGACCAGCCCGTTCGATCTTGGCTGCCGCCTCTTCGAGTCGACGGGCGTCATCGGTGATCACGAAGACAGAAAGGGGTAGCGGCAGCTCGGGGCCGGCTGCACATAGAAGACTCAGCTCGTCGCCCACGCTTCCGAGCAGGGGCCCCGCGTCGCTCACGATCACGCCGAGGTGGGTGAGACCTTGCTGGACGAGTCCCCGCAGGGCTCGGTTGAGCTCGTCGGGCGTGAGAGGGGGCACCTCTGGGGTCAGGACGGAAGACACCACTTCGATGGCGGTTTCGCGCAGAATCCCTGTCGGCTCGCCATCACCGTCGCGGTCGATGGTGCCACCTGGCGGGTCTGGCGTTGCCGCGGTGACGTCAGCCATGCGGAGCGCGGTCGAGTTGGCCACTGCCACGTGCCCGCAATATCGGTGCAACATCAATGGACGCTCGACCTCATCGAGGATCCTCCGAGTGGGTAGCGCTCGCTCCTCGAGGCTCTGATCGTCGAGGCGGATCCCGATCAACGGAGCGCTCGACGCGCGACCCCCGCCAAAGCTCCGGACCACGTCGATGAGCTCGTCGAAGCTCCCCGCAGTCGAGACGTTCAAGCGAGTGAGCGCCATGCCATAACCGGAGGGGTGGAAATGGGCGTCGCCCAGCCCTGGGATGATGGTCGATCCTCCATACCGTTCTTCGCGCAACCCGGGCCGGCGAAGCTCGGCGGCGTCGCCGACCGCAACGATGCGACCTCCCTGAACGAGCACCGCATCACCGACGAGTCCGTCCCCGGTCCGGATCCCATCGGCGACGATCAGGCGTCCTGCCATCACAGCCAGCGGTTGAGCACCGACCAGTCGGGGTCCAGCGTCACGATCGCCTCGACGTCATGGGAGTCGAATTCCTCGGCCCACTCAGCCATCTCTTCGGCGAGGCCCTCGTCGTCGCGTGCAAAGAAGTGGAGATGACGCAGTCCAGCGCTTGTCTCACGCCCCACGAACACGCCGCGCTCGCCGATCGTCGCTACCGCATCATCCTCGATCTCGTTCTGGTCCTCGATCTCCACGCCGCTGGGCATGCCTGCGCTGTTGCTCTCGTTCATCTTGACGATGATCTCGACGTGCAACACATGGTCCATGTGTAGAAGCTGTTTCACGGCGCGGTTGACAGTGGCGACCGCGTAGGCGCCGTAGTCGTCGCGCTCGATCACCTCCCACCCTTCTCCAGTCGCCTGATTCGCCACTTCTCGCACACGCTCGGGCAGCGCTTTCAGTGGGGCGCCGCCGCCAGGCTCCGAGTCCAGCGGATCGATTATGCCGATCCACGTTTCGCTGGCGTCTTCGCCCAGGACGGCATCGAGGTAGGTGAGAATCGCCTGCATACGGGCGGTGTCGTCCAGGCGCTCGAACCCAGGCATGTAGAAGCCGATATCGAGTTGCTCGTAGGTGGAGTCGAACTCGCCGACCCACCGTGCTTGGGCCGGATCGAGGGGCACGCCTTCGATCGTCAATTCGGGAGGATCGACCGGAATGCGGGCACCGTGGAACTCCCAACCCTTGGTACTGGGGGCGGTCCGAGCCCACCGCTCGGCGATGACCCGCAGCGTGCCCTGGCCTCCGGCGGACAACGCCAAAGACTGCCGGGCATTCTGTCCCGGAGCGAGCTGCCACTCGAGTGAGGGATGGATGTCAGAGACGAGCGAGGAGATCGTGTCGGCCAAGTTGCCCGAGTCATCCTGGCCGCCGATCGCCCTGTCGAGCGCCTCTCTGCCTCCGTCTCGCCACCAGTCCCAAAACGCTGCGATGCCATCCTCGAACATGGCGCCATCGTAGATGCCCTGGTTGCCGCGCTCGCCGTCCAGGAACGATCTGTCCAGTCACGTTCCCACATAGGCTCGGGCGATCGCACCGTGGAGGGCACCGTTGGAGGCGATCACCGGGCCGGTCGATTGGATCGGGCGCAGCGACCCGAATGGATCGGTGATCCGCCCCCCGGCTTCGGTCACGAGGAGACTTCCTGCTGCGACGTCCCATGGCTGTAAAGATGCCTCGACGTAACCGTCGAAGCGCCCGGCTGCGACATAGGCGAGATCGAGTGCGGCGCTTCCGGCTCGGCGTACGCCCTGAAACTCCCGAAGAATGCGGCTCACCACCGAGCCATACTCCGCGGCCCGCGCTTGTCGGTCATAGGGGAACCCGACTCCGATCAGCGCCCGACGTGGCGATGCAACGTCGCTGACGCGGATGGGTACTCCATCGCAGTCGGCGCCGCCTCCGGCCCACGCGGAGAACGCCTCGTTGCGCATGACATCGATCACGACCCCTACGAGCGCTCGATCGGTGTCGTAGAGCGCCACGCTCACTGCGAAATGAGGTACTCCGTGCAGGTAGTTGATGGTCCCGTCGAGCGGATCGACGATCCAAGTCCTGCCCTGGGACGTTCCACCCTCTTCCTCACCGAGCACGGCGTCGTCGGGACGCAGCTCGGCGAGCTTCGTTCGGATGAGATGCTCTGCCGCTCGGTCGGTCTCGGTGACGGGATCGACCTCGCCTTTGAAGTCAGTGCCAACCACCGTTCCGAACCGCTCTCGTATGAGTGCAGCGGCGTCGCCGGCGACCTCGAGCGCAACGTCACGATCGGTCACGCCGAGGACTCTAGGGCCAGGCGCCTTCGGGGCGCCCGTACAATCCTCGATCGATGCGATCCTTGGCTCTCGCCGTCGGCGCTGCGCTTGTGCTGTGGTCAGCTTTCCCGCCGTTGGGATGGTGGCCCGCCGTGGTGGCGGGGCCCGCCCTGCTGTTTCTCGCACTCAGGCATGCCAAGACGCTGGTCTGGGCGGTGGCGTCGGGCCTCGCCTTCGGAATCGTGTTCATGGCAGTGTTGATGGGGTTTCTCGTGAACCTGGGATGGGAAGCGCCGGTGGGCCTCGTGGTGTCGCAAGCGCCCTTCTATGCCGCCATGGGTGGAGCTGTCTGGATCATGCGCGCCAATCGGGATTGGAAGTGGGTGATGTTCGCCACGGGGCTGTGGACGGCGATGGAGTTCACCCGCGCTCGCGTGCCCTTCGGCGGCCTCGAGTGGGGCGCGGTCGGCTATCCAGCCGGTGAGTTGGCCGCACTCAGAGGCGCCGCCCAGTGGATCGGCACTTCCGGTTGGGGCGTGCTGTTCATCGCCGTTGCCGCCGCACTCGCAGTGGTGCGCCACGATCGGAGGCCCCTCTTTGCCGTCGGCGGACTCGCGGTGCTGGTGGCAGCGGCCGGTTCGTTCGCCATGCGCGGACCGACCGGCGAGGCGCTGCAGGTGGCGATCGTCCAGGGCAACTCACCCTGTCCCATCGATCATTGTGCGGGCGAGCGGGCGGAGATCTTCCAGCGCCATCTCGATTTGACTGCGCAGCTGCAGCCGGGTTCTGTCGACCTGGTGCTGTGGCCCGAGTCGGCAACCACGTTTCCGGTGGGAGGCGACAGCGCCGATCGCGAGCTCGTGTTGGCCGAGGCCGCTCGACTGGGGGCGGTCATCGTGGTGGGCGGCGACCGACCTAGCGGTTCAGCGTCCACGTTCATCAACTCCAATGTCACGATCAGCGCCGACGGCAGGGTCATTGGCGAATATCGAAAGCAGCACCCCGTGCCGTTCGGCGAATACGTCCCTGTCCGCTCGTTGTTCGGGCGACTCGGCGTGACCGATCGGGTGCCCAGAGACATGGTGCGGGGGGACGGTCCCGAGGTGGTCACCGTCGACGGCTACCGACTCGGGGGGGTCATCTCCTTCGAAGGAGCGTTCGCCCGTTATCCGCGTAGCGCGGTGGCGGCCGGCGCGCAGCTTCTCGTCGTGGCGTCCAATGAGGCTTCTTATGGCCTCAGCTCGGCCTCGGCCCAGTTCATCGGCATGACCAGGATGAGGGCCGCCGAGACCGGAGTCGACGTGCTGCACGGCGCGGTCACCGGCGCATCGACGCTCATCACGTCCGGTGGTGACGTGGGTCCCCGCACTGACCTCTATTCAGAAGGCATCGTCCGGGGCGAGGCCCGTGTCCGAAACTCGGCACCGACCTTGTTCGTCCGGTGGGGGGATTGGCTGGCCGTTGCTGCGATGACGGCCGGAGCAATCGTGGCGATGTGGGTTGCGATGATTGCGGGTGCGCGCCGGCCGGTTCGCTCCTTTGCCACGAGGGAGGCCGGTTGAGGCCTCCCTCGCTGCCGGCCCAGGGACCGAAGTCCTGCCAGGGAAGGGCCGGCCTGCGTGTTGTACACCACGCTCAGATGGTTGTCTAGTCAATCACTCGGGGAAGCTCGACCGAACGGCCCGTGAACGGGACGACTCGGCCGATCACCTGGGCCGGGTGACCGTGAGCTTCCAGGCGTGTCACCACCTCGGTCGTTGCGTCCGGCCGAACGTAGACGACGAATCCGACACCCATGTTGAAGGTGTGGTACATGTCTTCGGGCGGGATCGAGCCCAGCCGGGCGATGACCGAGAATGCATTGGGCACATCCCAGCGGTCGACGTTGATCTCGGCCGTCAGGTGTGATGGGAGCGGTCGTCCGGCGTTGCCGGGTAGTCCGCCGCCGGTGATGTGGGCAAACCCGGTCACGCCTTTGTCGGCTGCGACGTCGAGGACGGCGGGCGCGTAGATCACCGAAGGCTCCACCAGGACCTCTCCAGTCGAGCGATCGTCGCCGGGGAAGGGCTCGTCGAGCCTGTCGAGATCGAAGAGGGTGCGGACCAACGAAAATCCGTTCGACCGCAGATTCGGACTCGCCAACCCAATGATGGAATCGCCTACTTCGATGCGAGAGCCATCGAAGATGCCGTCCTCCTCGACGATGCCGAGCGCTGAACCGGCAAGGTCGAATTGAGCAGCGGTCATGATTCCCGGATGCTCGGCGGTCTCTCCCCCGAGAAGCGCACATCCCGCGTGGTTGCATGCCGCGGCGATCGAGGCGATCAGGATCTGCTCGCGATGAGGATCGAGACGGCCCGTGGCCACATAATCGGTGAAGCCAATTGCCTGCGCGCCGACGGCCGCCAGGTCGTCGACGCACATCGCGACCAGGTCGAATCCGAGACCGTCGAGGCGGCCGGCTCGAACTGCCACATCGATCTTGGTTCCGACGCCGTCTGCGCTCATCATCAATACGGGCTGCCGGTACCCGCTCGGAACGCGCAGTCCTGCGGCAAAACCGCCGAACGATCCCACGACGTGATCGCCCCATGTGCTCGTCACCGCTGGTCCGATCGACGTGACGAGGCGGTCACCGGCCTCGACGTCGACGCCGGCAGCCCGGTAGAAGCTCATCGCCGCGGAGTCTCGAGCGCGTATTTCCCCTCGGCGGCGTCGACCTCAGTGGGATAGTCGCCGGAGAGACACGCCGTGCAGAAACCCGACCCGTCCCGGGAGCCGGCAGCCTCGAGCAGACCGTCGAGTGACAGATAGGCCAGCGTGTCGACGTCGAGGTATTCGCGGATCTCGTCGACGGTCCTTCCTGCGGCGAGGAGTGACCCTTGATCCGTGGTGTCCATGCCATAGAAGCACGACCATCGGTAAGGCGGCGATGACACACGCAGGTGCACCGCCGACGCGCCAGCATCGCGGATCATCCGGATGAGCTGACGAGTCGTGGATCCCCGGACGATCGAGTCGTCCACCAGCACCACCCGTTGACCACGGATGCTGGAGTGAATCGGGTTGAGTTTCAGCTGGATGCCGCGGTCACGCAACGTCTGGGTGGGTTGGATGAACGTGCGACCGACGTACCGGTTCTTGACGAGCCCGTCCACGTATGGAATGCCTGCCGCTTCTGCGAACCCTTGCGCAGCCGGGATCCCCGATTCGGGCACCGGCACGATCACATCGGCAGGGACCGCTGATTCGAGGGCCAGCCGGCGCCCCATCGCCACCCGTGCGGCATGGACACTCTGCGAGTAGAGCCGGCTGTCGGGCCGAGCGAAATACACGAACTCGAAGACGCACAGGCGGGCTGGGGCGTCGGGGAACGGGAAGTAGGAGCGGGCCCCTTGCGCATCGACGACGATGACCTCGCCTGGCTCGATCTCGCGAAGGAAGGTCGCCCCCACGATGTCGAGCGCTGCCGTCTCCGACGCGAGGACGTAGCCACCTCCCTCGAGCGTGCCGAGGCACAACGGGCGGAATCCGTGCGGATCCCTGACCCCGATCAGGTGGCCTTGGTCCATGATCGTCAACGAAAAGGCGCCTTCGAAGCTGGGAAGCGTCGCCAGCACCGCTCTGAGCAGGCCTTCGTCGTCGGACCTCCCGTCCTCTACGTTGCGGGCAATTGCCTCGACCATCAGTTCGGTGTCGGTCACCCGCTCGAGGCTCAGCGCTTCGGCCAACGCCCGCGTATTGGTGAGGTTGCCGTTGTGTGCCAGCGCCACCGAGGTCGACCCGACTTGACGATAGGTGGGCTGGGCGTTCTCCCAGGTCGTGGAGCCGGAGGTGGAGTAGCGAGTATGTCCGATGCCGACGTGGCCGGTCAACGGTACGAGCGTCCGCTCCTGGAAGACCTGGGCCACCAGGCCCATGTCCTTCGACACCGTCGTGGTCTCGCCATCTGATACGGCGATCCCGGCGCTCTCCTGCCCCCGATGCTGAAGAGCGAAAAGCCCGAAATAGCAGATGCGGGCTACGTCCTCACCGGGGGCATAAACGCCGAAAACGCCGCACGCCTCTCCGGGCTTGGCACACTCCACCGCGGTCACGGGCGGGAGTGTAGACGGGGTGGTCAGGCGGCTGTGCCTTCTGGCGCGGTCCGCCAGGACTCGAGAGACGCCGCAATTCGGTCGCGAGCCTCGGCGAGGATCTCGGCCGCGTTCTCTCCGGCGTTGCGCAGGATCGGCGCCCCGAATTCGACTCGGATCCTGGTCCCGAAGGGAATCGGAAAGAGACGGTTCTCGAGAAGTCGCCATGAACCATCGATGGCGGTTGGGACGACAGGCAGGTCGGGAGCCGACTCGAGGAGCGTGGTGCTCCCCGCCGAACGGAAAGGCTTGAGCATGCCGTCACGTGACCGGGATCCTTCGGGGAAGATGACTGCCGAAACGCCGCGGCTCTGGCAGGTCTCTCCGAATTGTCTGATGTCCGCGATCGCCTTGCGCCGGTCGTTCCGATCGATGAGGGCGTTGCCCCCTCGCCGCAGGTTGTACGAGACGAGCGGGATCCAGCGGCCCAGCTCCAGCTTGGCGACGTACTTGGGGAAGTTCGAGAACAGGAGTCCGCCGAAGATCGGTATGTCGAACAGGCTCTGATGGTTGGACAAGAAGATGTATCCGCAGCCGGGTCGGACATCCGGATGACGGTCGACATCGATCTTCGTGCCCGAAATGCGAAAACAGGAAATCAGGGTGCGCTGCACAAAACCGGCTGCGATTTCCATCGAGCGATCACCGAATAGGCGGGCCACACGCAGGAGCAAATCCCCCGCGATGAGAGTCACAGCAAACGCCAACAGGGTCGGGATCGTAGTGATCCAATCCAGGGCTGCTTTGAGGCCGGGCACCTTGGTCACGCCAAAAGTCTATCGGCGTTCGGTGCTCAGCCCATCCGACGGGCAATCGAGTCGCCCCACGCAGCCCGGGCCTCAGCGAGCGTGATCGCGGCAGATTCGGGCCCGCCGTTGTCGAACACGAGTTGATCCCCTCCGAATGCACCCAGCTTCGAGACCGGCACCATGTGATGTTCCGCCATCTCCTCTACCCGCTCCGCCGACTCCAGGGGAACGGCCGCCACGAAGCGGTGCGGATTCTCGGCGAACAGCCCGATCCAATCGGTGAACGCAATGGAGGCGCCGACGCCGCTCTTGATGCACATCTCGGCGACGGCCACTGCGATTCCACCATCGCTGATGTCATGGAGGGCCGGAGTCAAGCTCGTGCAGGCCAGGTCGATGGCGAGATCGACGACCGACATGGCCATCGCCGAGTCGGGGCTGTCGATCCGCCCGCCGATGTGGCCCTTGATGACCTTCTCGAAGGCGCTGCCCGCCAAGTTGCGAGACTCGCGTGGCCCGAACATCCACAGTTCCATCCCCTCCTGAGCCCCACCGACGGTGGGTGGTTGCGGGGGTGCAGGGTCGGCCAGGCCGAGCATCCCGACGACGGGAGT
>JBFHAT010000040.1:0-25060 GCA_041586155.1 Acidimicrobiia bacterium | reverse complement strand
GCGCGGGTGACGGGGTCGGCTGGGCAGTATTGGTCGTTGGTGGGTGGGTTGCAGCCGAGGGTGATGCCGGCGGCGGCGATGGCTTCGATGTTGGCTTCGTGGGTTGTTCCGTCGTCGTCGGTGAAGCTGTTGGTGGTGGTGATGGGGTCGAGGCCGAGCGCTCGGGCGAGGAAGGTGGCCATCTGGGCGCGGGTGACGGGGTCGGCTGGGCAGTATTGGTCGTTGGTGGGTGGGTTGCAGCCGAGGGTGATGCCGGCGGCGGCGATGGCTTCGATGTTGGGTTCGTGAACGTTGCCGTCGTCGTCGGAGAACGTTCCGCCGGGCGCCAACTGCGCGGCGACGCTGGGGACGGTGAATGCGAGCATCAGCAGCAGCATCACCAACGCAGACTTCAACGGTCTTCCCTCCACATTTGAAGCGTACGTAACGGATCGGGCGCAGGCAACGGGTTTCGTCATCGGCGCTGAGCAGGTCGACGCTCAACTCGCAGTCGGTCAGGCGTCGCGCAGCACGGCGCCGGCTCGGTTGTAGAGGCTCACCGCCACGTACACGCCCAGCGCGGGAACCAGCAACGCGAGGAGCAAGAAGAACCGAGCGGCTCGTCGTATTCCCATCCCGAACCCGACCGTTCCCACGCCGCGAATCAAGAGCACCAGCGCCGCCACCGCTGCCAGCGCAGACGATGCGAGCATGAGCAGCCTGACGATGTCGGTCTCGACCAGGGTCACGGCGGCCGCAGCGGTGAACAGCGCCGCGACGTAGATCGTCGCGCCGTAGGCCACGAACGAACGGCCGCGGCCGAGGTCGCGGTACCGGCTCATCCCCGAGGGCAGCGCGGTGTCCGTGAGGTCGATCGTGATGGAAGTGTCTTCCGCGACCAGCGGTGGCGGCTCAGCCGGGGGAGCCGCGGGTTGGGGTTCGTCACGAAGGACGACCATGTCACCCGTCTCGGCCGGGCTTGGACCACGTGCCGGCTTCACGGCCGGCTGCTTCGGTTCGGGCGGCGAAGGGGGCGCCTGCGTAGGCGGATTCGTCCCCCAGGGGTCTCCCTCGTTCATCGCTCCTCGGCGGGTGTGCGAACGACTCCGAGCCCGAATCTAGCCGGTCTCAACGAGAGAATCGTGTCGGCTCCGCACCTTCGAAGGCAGTCATGGCAATGCGAGGACGGCGTTGGTGACGAGCACCAAGCCAACGCCCACGACCAGCCAAGCCATCACTCTTGGGAGATGCCGGCGGATGCGGCGCGATGCCGGACTGTGACCGAGATGGGTCGAGCCCCATCTCTCTGCAACGACAACGAGAAGACCAGCCGCGATCAGGGCCGTAGCCATGCCGGTTCCGAACAGGACCACCAAGGTGAGCCCCAGTCCCGGTCGGCCGAGTGCAAGCGCCCCCAATAGCAGGACGACTGCTGAGGCGGAGGGCACGAGCCCTCCCGAGATTCCCAGCGCGGCAAGGCCCCGCCAGGTGACGCGAGAGTGGTGGTGCATCTTCGAGACCGGATGGCTGTGGTTGTGATGATGGTGCCCATCGCTCCGGTTCGTGTACTTCCAGACCAGATACGCCCCGAGTCCGAGCACGATCAGGCCGGAGGCCAAGGCGAGATATGGGTAGAACGCTGCCGGCTCGAACGCCGCAGAAGCGGCGAGCGTCAGTGCCCCGAGCACCGCTACACCGATGGTGTGAGAAACGGCGACCGTGAATCCCAATCCCAGTGCATGCCTCCACGTTCCTCGGTTTCCGACCAGATAGGCAGCAACGAGTGTTTTGCCGTGGCCGGGTGCCAGGGCGTGCACGAATCCCAGACCGAGTGCAGCGGCGGCAGCGAGCGCCAGCGGCGCTGAATCGAGTCGGTCACCTTGCAGCACCGAGCCAATGCGATCGACCAGCGTCGGTTGCGCCAGTGTGGCGGCCGACTCCGGCAATGGCGCGGCTGCCTGCGTGCCTGGCCCGACGCCGATGAGCTGGACGGTGGCTGTACGGTCGTCGCGTACCGGACCATCCGACGGATAGCGACGCAGTACATCCGTTGGACTGGCGACCAACGCTTCGGTGACGATGTCGATGCCGTCCGACGTGACGACGATCTCTCTCCATCCGATGCGGTCCGGATAGGTGGCATCCTCGACAGAAAGCTCGGAGGGGAACTGCGTCGATGTGGCGAACGAGAGCTCACAGGTCACCAGGAGCGTGTCGAGGTTGCCTTCCCCCGGCCGGAACTCCGCAGTGGCGATCTGCTGCGACAGCTCGATCTGCCGGCCACCATCAGCGAATCGCAGACCGGGCAAGGCCTCGCGACAAGTGGTGCGGCCGAGCTCTGCCAGCTGGTCTTGGTTCAGGGTGGTGTTCGGGGTCAGTTCCCGCCGGATTTGAAATGCGGGGATCTCCGCGAAGTCGAATACCACCGTGACCGACGTGATGTCAGGTTCGATGTGAACACCTACGTGGTGGCTGATGGTGAAATTACCCAGCGGGTGAGCACTCGCCGCCTGCCCGAAGGCAAGCAAGGCAGCGCCGCACACGACCGTCGCCGTCATCCATCGCATGGCGACACCCGGAGAGCATGGTGGAGGCGGTCGTGGGTCCGCCCCCACCATGTCGACTCAGCTACCCCAACCCAGCGCTCTAGCGAGCAGTGATGCCATCTGGGCTCGTGTGATCGGCGCGGTCGGCGAGTACTCCGTATTGGCCGGAGGATTGGTGCCGAACGCAACACCGGCCTCGCGAATCGCGTTGATGTCACCTTCGAAGATCGACGTGTCATCGTCGGTGAAGTAGTCGGTGGTGCTTGCCGGCAAACTCCATGCACGGGCGATGAAGGCTGCCATCTGCCCGCGAGTGATGTTGTCGGTCGGGCAGTAGTTGTCGTTGTCGGGAGGGTTACATCCGAGGGTGATCCCGGATGCGGCCAGCCGATTGATCTCGGCCTCGAAGATCGACGTGTCATCGTCGGTGAAGAAGTCGACAGTCGTCTCCGGCAGGTTGAGTGCCCTGCTCATGAAGGCCGCCATCTGGCCCCGCGTGAGATTGTCGGTGGGGCAGAAGTTGTCGTTGTCGGGTGGATTGCATCCGAAGGTGATCCCGGCCCGAGCGATCAGACCGATGTTGGCTTCGTGCACGCTGGCGTCGTCATCGGTGAACGGGTCGGTCACCGTGTCGTCGAGCACGGAGACTTGTCCGCGCAATTCGCCGCCGGGATAGGCGGCGGTATGAACGTTCACGTATGCGAACCCGTTTCGAAGCGCCGAGGCGAGCTCGGGCATCGTGCCGGAGGCGAGATCCGATGCGGTGATCGTGCCCTGAGCGAGTGTGCCGCTGACATCCTCGCCGCCCGACGCATACAACGTCGCAACCACCGGGCCGTTCTCGCCGGCCTCGCCGAGGTGGATGTGTGCCGCTACTGCACCATTGAGCCCGTAGACGAGTAGGAGATACTCCAGCTCGGAGTCGTCGTTCTCGAGAGACATCGTTGCCACGCCCGCAGCCGGGCTTGCGACCGGAGGAACCTCATTGGCGCCGAGCAGGTCGGCCAGGAAGTCGTCCGAGACGCCTTCCGTGGGCGCAGCGAAGTTGGGTTCGCCGAGATAGGGGAAGACCGCCAGATAGTCGCTGTGCGGCCCAACGCCGTCACCCGTGATGGCGCCGTTCTCGTCCCGATCCGGGCCCAGGATGTCGAGCGGGTCGCCACCGGTGACGATGTTCAGCTCTACATCGATCACGTCGTCGGCGAGAGCGCGACCGTTCAACGGCGGCGGCAGAGCGCCAGCTTTGTCGAAGGGCAGCACGTCGGGCAGGAGAATGCCGGCAAGCGTCGTCAGCTCGTCGGCGGCGAATGGCCCTTCGGTGTCCAAGCCGGACAGGATGGTCAGGGCGTCGGCTGCGGCCGACGTGAACTGGGCGTCGTCTTTCGGCTCTGCTTGGTTGAATGCCGTCTTGTTGGCCTTGTCGGCTCCGATCACGGCGCCCGAACTGTTGACGACCGTGTTGATGGCCGGCCGGCCTATCCGGTCGATTTGGGCTCCGTCCTTGTGGGTCGTTGCCCACACGTTGATCGGGCCGCCGAAGGTGGCGTCGGGGAGCTCCAGGACCAATGCCAGCACGTCGAGGCCTTCGAAGAAGTCGTTGGCGTCCGCGTCGGCGAACTGCCGTCCTGTGGTGCCGATGTTCCCCAGCTCCACGACGTTGATGAACGCGTCGAGGTCGAAGAAGAATGGATCCGATCGGAGGCCGGCGAAGAATTCTCCACCTCCGGTGACTGCGAGGTTCGTGTTGGTTGCTCCGGCGGCGACCTCGGTGCCGTTGGCGACGTCATCCGAGGCGGCCGGCCCAGTCGCTTCTCGTACCGTCACGACCTGATCGGACAAGAGCACGGCGTCGTCGAAGGTCACCTCGTATGAGATGTCCTCGATGAAGTCGCCGTCGGTGTCGACTTTCAGTTCATAGAGGACCTCGGAGTCGAACGTTGAGCCGACATGGGCCAAGGGCCGTACGGTGGCGGCGAGAACCGTCGCCGTACTGTCCGCACCCTCGAATGCGTACAGATCGGCGATGTCAGCGGTGATCTCGCCACCGGGTGGGGTGAGACTGTCCGGTCCGTCGAGGTGGTCTGCTCCGCGTCCGGACAGGGCGGGCCAAATGGTCGTGATGACGACGAGGGCAGTGACGAGGGCCACCAATCCGGTGAAGCGGTTGCGTGTGAAAGCCATGGGAGTTTCCTTTCGGTGGCATCGTCGCATCGCAGCGAATGCAACGTCTACTGACCGTTCGCAGCCGAACGGTCGTTGGTTCGACTCTTTTTCGGACGAACCGTGAGGCTCAGCGTGACGAACGAGATGGAATGACCTACCTAGTCTCTGGGTCGATGACCCCACGTCGCTCGGTCGCGTTTTTGGCTGTGACCCTCCTCCTGGCCGCTGGGCTCTGGGTCGGTCAGCGAGTTTTCAACAGTACACCTCCAGCGCCGCTCGACGGGATGATCTTGTTGAGCCGAGTACAGCCGGCATTCCTTGCTCCAGAAGAGCTGCGGCGCTTGGTCATCTTGTACGAGGAGCGCATCAGTGAATTCACCACGCCGTCCGACTATTTGTCTTTGGGCGGGCTCTACATGGAGCAGGCCCGGACGACAGGTGACCTCGAGCGATTCCTCGCAGCGGAGGCGGCGTTCGAGCAGGCAGCCCGGCTGCAGCCCGAAGATCTCGCTGGTCGGATCGGTGTAGCGAGGGCGCGCCTCGCCCTGCATCGATTCGAGGAAGCACGCAACACGATCGACGAAGTACTGGCGACCGCCCCCGAGCGACCCGATGCCCTCGTCGTCAGCGGCGACATCTCACTAGCGGTCGGGGATCTCGCGGCGGCGCGGTCTGCATTTGCAGCCGTCGACGCGCAGGTTCCCGAGAGTCCGGCGGTGCAGGTGCGAATGGCCCAGCTGACCTGGCTGGTAGGCGATCATCAGCGCGCATTCGATCTTGCCGCGGCGGCGGTGGCGGGAAGCGAGGCGTTGGTACCCCGCGGTCGCGCCTGGTACGAGAGTTTCGCCGGATCCATTGCGTTCGACGTTGGGCGGCTCGACGACGCTCGCCGGCTGGCGGAGCTGGCGGCCCAGCACGACCCCGATGCCGTGCTGACGTCGCTGACCCTGGGCCGGGTCGATGCTGCCGAGGGCGACTTGGATGGCGCCCTCGCTCTCTTCCGGAGGGCGGCCGACCGTATTCCCGAGCCCGCCACGCTCGCCATGTTGGGCGATTTGCACTTGTTGAGGGGCGAGACAGAAGAGGCGCAGGTCCAGTACGACACTGCGTTGGCGATCGTTGGTCTCGGGCAGGCGCAGGGCGCGGTCTACGACCGGCAGGCAGTGTATTTCCTCGCCGATCACGGGTTGGAGCCCGACTTGGCGGTGACATTGTCCCAGAACGAGCTCCAGCTACGATCGGATCCGCTGGCGTTCGACGCCCACGCCTGGGCCCTCTACTCGGCTGGTCTATTCGAGGATGCTCGTCGCTTCTCCGATCAAGCCCTGGAGGACGGCTTCCGTTCTGCGCCCGCCCTCTTCCATGCGGGCATGATCTCCGTGGCTCTCGGGGACGATGCCCGCGCCGAACGGGAGCTCCGGGCGGCACTCGCCATCAACGACCGGTTTCATCCATTGCAGGCCATCGACGCACGGCGGGAGCTCGATCGCCTCACGGGGTGATGCCGCCTCGAGTCGGCTGACGAGAGGGTCCTGGCGCGCTGGTAGCGTGCGACGTTCGATGTCGAACCGGGAAGGCGGATGTCCTCACGGGTGCTGTCAACCACCGTCGGAACCAACCGTGAAGCGTTCGGTTGGTACGACTGGACCCTCTTCCTGGCCGTCTCGCTGATCTGGGGGTCATCGTTCCTGTGGATCGCCATCGGGCTCGAGACCCTCGAGCCCGGGCTCATCACCTGGATGCGGGTGAGCTTCGGTGCCAGCATCCTGGCCGTCCTTCCCGCCTCGCGCCGGCGAATCGAGCGCGAGGACTATCCCCGCCTCGTCGCCCTGTCCATGGTGTGGGTCGCCATCCCTTTCACCCTGTTCCCGATCGCCCAGCAGTACATCAACTCGGCAGTGACCGGCATCCTCAACGGTGGGACGCCGATCTTCACTGCCATCATCGCCACGATTCTCCTCCGACGGCTCCCTCGGGGAGCCCAGCTGGTGGGCCTCGTCGTTGGCTTCGGCGGTGTCGTCTTGGTGAGCCTGGCCCGCGGAGCCACCGGATCGAACGAGGCGCTGGGGGTCCTGCTGGTGGTATTCGCCACCATCTGTTACGGCTTCGCGATCAACATCGCCGCTCCAATCCAGCAGAAGTACGGCTCGGTGGTGGTCATGTCTCGCATGCTGGTGCTTGCCACGATCTGGACGGCACCGCTCGGGCTGGCCGGCCTGGCGTCCTCGTCGTTCGCTTGGGGGCCGGTGCTGGCGATCGCCGCTGCAGGCTTCGTCGGAACGGGGATCGCGTTCAGCATCATGGCGACGCTCGTCGGTCGCGTCGGGGGGACTCGAGCGTCGTTTGCCACATACCTGATTCCCGTGGTGGCTGCCATTCTCGGCGTTGTGCTCTTGCGCGACGACATCGTCGGCTTGGAAATCTTGGGGATCGGCCTCGTCATCGGCGGGGCGGTGCTCGCTTCCCGCCGCGACCGGTGAGCCGCTGCGGTGCCCGGCTAGCGGATCTCCAAAGAGATCGGGACGTTTCCGGCGAGCGCCTGCGACACAGGGCACCCGGTCTTGGCCGCCTCTGCAGCCTGACGGAACTCGTCGTCGGACAGGCCAGGCGCCTCTCCGGAGAGCACGAGACGCATCGCGGTGATGCCTTCACCCGGCACGAACGTGGCCGTGGCTTGCACGTCCAGGTGGCTCGGGGGGTGTCCTTGCTTCGCCAGCCCGGAGGACAATGCCATGCAGTAGCAGCTGGCGTGGGCAGCGGCGATGAGCTCTTCGGGGCTGGTCACGCTGTCGTGGGTTTCAGCTCGAGCTGCCCAGCTGACATCGAGAGGCCCAAATGCGCCGGTTTCGCTGGTGACGGTGCCGGCGCCGGATTGGAGGTCACCTTCCCAGTGGGCGTGAGCGGTGGAGTCGAGGGCCATGATGTGTCCTTCCTGGGAGCGTCGTGTGGACTGTAGCGACGGGCGGTGATGGCGGCCGGAGCGGCCGGCCGGAGCGGCCGGCTACTCGGCGGCAGCGACCAGCTGGTCGAACAACCCCTGCTGGGTGGGATCCTCGGCGGCGGTGACCTCGGGGTGCCATTGCACGCCGACCAGGTGCGGATGGTCGGACAATTCGACCGCTTCGATCAGGCCGTCTGGGGCGGTGGCAGTGACACGCAACGGATCGGCGAGTTCGTCGATCGCTTGGTGGTGGCCCGAGACGGGCTTGGCGACCAATGTCCCCATCGCTTCGGCGACGAGCGACCCCTCGACGGCCGTGACGTCGTGGTAGGCCCACGACCCCTCCACGTCGCGGTGGATGTCGCCGATGGCGAGGTCGGGAATGTGCCCATGGAGGGTGCCGCCCAGTGCCACGTTGAGGGCTTGCAGGCCACGGCACACGAACAGCGCCGGCTGACGGCGCTCGACGAGGGCGGACGTCAGGGTCAGTTCCGATTCGTCTCGCTCGTGGTCGGCTTTCTCGATCCTCTCGGTTCGAGGACGGCCGTAGCGGGAGGGGTCGATGTCGGTACCACCCGAGACGAGGAAGGCGTCGCAGCGGTCGAGCCATACCTGCCAATTCTCCTCGCCGGGGGGCAGGAGGACGGGCACGCCGCCGGCTCGCCGCACGGCGTCCACATACATCGCCGGGAGGGTGTAGTGCTCGGCGTAATGGCCGGTCGGCGCGGGCCGCTCGACTCGTCCGTACGTGGTGATGCCCACGAGAGGGTTCATGCGGTCAGGCTAGCGAGCCACGGCTGGGTCGCCGCCACCCCGTTCCTTAGGTTGCTTTCGGTCGATAGCCCGACAACAACCGAAAGTTCACGACCCCCCGTCGAGCACGATCTCGATCATCGGAGCTCGCTCCACCAGGCGGTCGAGGTGCGACTGCGAGCGGTACCAACCGACCTGCGGATCGGTGAAGAAGCGTCGACGAAGCGCCAGGTCGGTGACCGGAACCGCCTGGGCGGCCAACTCACGGCCGGCGAATCGAATCACCACCCGCGGGTCGCTGAGGATGTTGGCGTACCAGTCGCGCGGCCCCGGAGTGCCACTGATCATCCAGCGCCCATCGATGTTGAACCACCAGATCTCGATCGTGGCGGGTCGCCCGCTGCGCCGACCCGTCGTGGTCAGGTCGATGGTCCGGGGGATCATCCGGC
Organism: Acidimicrobiia bacterium; assembly: GCA_041586155.1. GTDB lineage: Bacteria > Actinomycetota > Acidimicrobiia > Spongiisociales > JAENVV01 > JBFGJH01. Next base: position 16,229 of record JBFHAT010000040.1, on the reverse strand, counting down.
AAGGTGGCGCCTGATCAGATATTGGAACAGGTGCCAGCCGGCGTTGGGCCGCACCAAATCGTCGCGGGCAATGCGAGCAGCCTCGGCGGACAGGATCACCGGGTTGCGCGCTTTGAGTTGCACTTCGGCGGCTCGTTCCATCGACACGAGCCAACCGACGGCATCGGCCACGCTCCGGCCGGTCGTCAGCAGGCCATGGTTGGCGAGGATGATCGCTCGCATGTCGCCGAGCGCGACCGCGATACGTTTGCCTCCGTCGGGCGAAAGGACCTGGACCTCTTCGTCATCGAACAACGCATGCATCTCGAAGAACTGGGTGGCCTCCTGATTGGCAGGTTCGAGAAGCCGGCGCTCTGTTGAAAGGGCCGTACCCCATGGGGTGTGAACGTGAGCGGCTGCGGTCACGTCGGGCCTGGCCTGATGGATCGGATGATGGATGTAGTAGCCGGTGGTGTTGATGGGAGCCGGTCGTGCTCCGATCGCCTCGTCGTCAACTGTGCTGCCGTCCGGTGCGACGAGCACGGTGTCCCCGAGCCGAGCGGCATGGAAGGAGACGCCGTAGCGCAACATCCAGAAGTGGTCGGCTCGCTCCGGGTCGCGCACCGAGATGTGTCCGTCTCCCAAATCGCCGTATTTGAGGGACGCGAACAATCGGTAACCCAACACGAGTTGCTCACGAATCCGGCGCCGCTCAGCTGCGGGATCAATCTCGAAGAGCTCCGAATCGGTGGGGGAGAACGGCGTCCATGTCATGGCTGCATCCTACGCCGTACGGTCGCATCCGCCGAGGGGGCTAGGGTACCGTCGCGATTCCGTCCGAGGTCTGGTTGGCACAGCCTGAGCAAACAACAAGGTCGATACCCGGCGCCGTGCGGTTCGCGCTGGTCATCGGTCTGCTCTACCTGTTTCTCGTCGGCGTCAAGGCGCTCGAATCCGGCATCAACGGCTTTGGCGAAGGCTTTTCGGAAGGGATGCTGGAGAGTGTCCGCAACCCGGTAGCTGGTCTCTTTGCCGGCATCCTGGTCACGGTCCTGGTCCAATCGTCGTCGGTGTCGACGTCACTGGTGGTAGCGGCGGTCGGAAACGGCACGCTGCCCGTGACCTTTGCCGTGCCGATGATCATGGGGGCCAACATCGGCACGACCGTGACCAATACGCTCGCATCTCTCGGGTCGATCAGGCGGCCGCAGGAGTTCCGGCGAGCGTTCGCTGGGGCGACGATGCACGACTTCTTCAACCTGCTTGCGGTGGCTTTGCTGCTCCCCATCGAGCTGGCGACCGGCTACCTCACTCGTATGGCCGAAGCGACGGCTCGCTTCCTGACCGGCTCCACCGACCTGTCGCAGATCTCCAATCCAGACAGTCCGATCAAGAACGCAGTCAAAGTGCCGGTCTCGGCAGTCGAGAGCATCGCCGAACGCCTGTCGGCGTCGCAGACCGCTCTCGCGGTGGCTCTACTTCTCTTCGGCCTCGGACTGGTCTTCTTGGCCCTGACCCAGATCACCCAGAACATGCGGCTGCTCATGGCGGGACGGATCGAGAACGCCCTCAACGCCGTCTTGGGGCGGGGCGCCGGCATCCCCGCCATCGTGATCGGCATCCTCATCACGGTTTCCGTACAGAGCTCCAGCATCACGACGTCGATGCTCGTGCCAATGGTGGCGGCCGGCGTCCTCACCCTCCAGAACGCGTATCCGGTCACGCTGGGCGCCAACGTCGGCACGACGGTGACCGCCCTCATCGCGTCGGTGGCGGCAGAGCGGCCCGAGGCCCTCGTGATCGCGTTGGTCCACCTCTACTTCAACATCTCCGGGATCCTGGTTTTCTACCCAGTCCCGGTCGTGCGCGAGATCCCCATCAGGTTGGCCAAGCGACTTGCCGACGTTGCCACGGAGAAACGCACGCTCGTGGGGGTCTATGTCGTGGCGGTGTTCGTGATCATGCCGCTTGTTGGTTTGTTGGTGGCACAATGAGATCGGAGGTCACAGCGTGGTAATGCGATTCTTCACCGGGAGCGGTGACCAGGTGCGGGAACTGTCGGACGAGGTGCAGAGCATGCTCGTGGCGTGCCGGCACACGTTCGACGCAGCCATCAACGCCGTCATCGGCGGCACGGACCCGCAGGCAGTCGGTCCGGAGATCCGCAAGACCGATCGTGGTATCAACCGTTCCGAGCGGCGAATCCGGCGCAAACTGCTGGTCCATGCCAGCACCCGCGGCGCCGACGCTGACATCTCCTGGGTGATGGTCCTCATGTCGGTCACCAAGGACATCGAGCGGATCGGCGACTACGCCAAGAACATCTGGGACCTGTCCGACTACGGGGTCGACCTGTCCGGGGACGACGACGCCGACCATCTTCGGTTTCACCGTGACGAGATCTCCGGCCTCATCGCCGATACCGCCCGCATCTTCGCGGAGCAAGACGCCGACCGCGCCCATGAGATCCTCCAGGGAGGCGACGACATCCAAGACGAGTTCGACGAGCACGTGAACGAGCTGGTTGGGACCGACCGTCCGGCTTCGTACGCCGTTCCGCGGGCCCTGCTGTACCGATATCTGAAGCGGGTCGTAGCCCACCTTCTCAACGTGTTGTCGAGCATCGTCATGCCCGTTGACCGTCTCGACTATTACGACGAGGCCAAAGCCGACCGAGACTGAGGGTCCGACTGCCCCGTGACCCGGCCGGCTAGGACTTGCCACTCGCGAGCGACACTCGACTCGGGACGCCGGCGCTGGTGACCGCTGGGCCCAATGAAGACCAGGCGCTCTTGTGGGCGCCACGCCCGAGAGGTACGTTTCTCGGGCAGGCCGGAGCGAGCCCGCCGACACAACCAGCTGGTCTGGGGGCACCCACCGGGATAGCCTTCATCTCGGTGCTTGCCCCCAGCGATCCTCGTACGGCACGACTTCGCCGCCTCCTCCAGATCGACCGCTGATGCGCCTCATCAGCTACAACGTCAATTCGCTCAAGGCACGGATGCCAAGGCTGTTGGCACTCCTCGACGAATACGACCCCGATCTCGTCTGCCTGCAGGAGACGAAATCATCGCCCGCCGGCTTTCCACACCTTGAGCTCCAAGCGGCCGGGTACACCGCCATCGACCACTCCGGAGGGCGTTGGGCTGGGGTGGCGATCCTGGCGCGAGACGGCGCCGAGGTCCGTGACGTGGTGGCCGGCCTGCCGGGTGCTCCCGATCCCCACGAGGCCCGGTGGGTCGAAGCCGTCGTCGACGGCGTGCAGGTCGCCAGCGTGTATGTCCCCAACGGACGGGCCGTGGGAACCAACACCTTCGAAGCCAAGCTCGAGTATTTGGCCGCGATGGCGGAGAGGGCTCGAGGGATGGCGAGGGGCCCGGCGGTGATCGCAGGTGACATGAATGTGTGCCCGACCGACCTCGATGTGTGGAGCCCCGCCGAGGTGCACGGCGCCACCCACATCACCTCCGAAGAGCGCAGCCGCCTGGAGTCGGCAATCGACGCCGGGTTCGTTGATGCGTTCCGGGCGGTCGAGCCAGAGGAGCCTGGATACACCTGGTGGGACTACCGGGCTGGCCACTTCCACAAGGGGTTTGGTTTGCGGATCGATTTGGCCTTGCTCAGCCGGCCGCTCGCCGCGCGACTGCTGGGAGCCCGTGTCGATCGCGACTATCGCAAACCGACCAAAGTGCGAGAGTCGAAGCCGTCAGACCATGCCCCATTGATCGTCGACCTCGCCGCCGAATGATCGAGCGCAGGTCAGGCGATCAATGCGATGCCGATGGCCAACGTGAACACATGGGCCCAAAACGGGGGAGCCGCCACAAAGCGAGTCGTCGGAAGCAAGAACAAGGCGGCCATCGCCCCAGCCCACACCGTTCCGGCCACGGCAAGCCACATCGGAATGAGCCCGCCGCTCGACAGTGACCATCCCAGCGGCAGGGTCGCTCCATACGATGCCAGCATGTGGGTCGCATGACCCTTCGCTGACAGGCGGGCCAGAGGTGGAAACCAGTCGGGCACGACGTTTGATTCGACCGTGGCCGCAGCTGCGGCTTCGCCCGCGCTGAGCCGAAACAGCAGGCTCCCGACCCACGTCACGGCCCCGACCAGATAGATCACGAAACCGACGGCGACGCCAGGGTCACTCACCAGCCAGGCCAATCCGCCGAGCGCCGACGTCGTGACAAACATGGCAACGACCATCCAGCGATGGATCCATCGCAGGCGGCCTCTGTCTGCGTGCATCAACGGCAAGGCGTCGGCGAGGTCCTGTTCGTACTCGATGCGCCAGCGGACGGCACCGATCATGAACGCTACGAACCCGGCGATGAGGAGCGCGCCCACCGACATGAGGCTCATCACCTCCCTCCCATTTCGAACACGCTTTCATCCTCTCGCTCGCCAGGTGTTCCCCGGCTGATCCGCAGCCCACGCCGACAGTAGCCGTCACCTTGGTCCAACCGACCGACGACTGATTCCACTGCAGGCGCGACCCGCGACACTCCTCGAGGTCAACCCCTCTGAGGTGTCCGAAGGGACCTTCGACCCTGGCTCGCGGTGCGAATGCTCGCGACTGTGAGGCCGCAAAGGGGGCGTGGGTCGCACAGGGGGCACGGGCCGCACCGGGGGGCATGGGCCGCCCAGTTCGGCCGAGTCCCAGCACATCGCCTGCTCGGCGTCGAGGGGCGCAGGCTCGAGCCAGAGCCGGCACGACGAGAGGAGTCGAGCATGCGCAACCGTCGCACGCTCTTGATGATCATGGTGGCGGCGCTACTGCTGATCGCCGCCCCGGCCGTCGCCGCCCAGACGGTCGACGAATATTTGGAGGGGAAGGTACGGGCCGGCGATAGCGTCACCGTCGCTGCCAACGAGACGGTAGACGGCGACCTGTATGTGTTCGGAGGAACGCTGACAATCGCCGGAACCGTCAATGGCGACCTGATCACCTTTGGAGGTCAGATCGATATCGATGGCACCGTTGAAGGCGACGTGTTCGCCGCCGGTGGGACCATCACCATCCCCGGCACCGTTGGCGGGGACATTCGCGCCGCGGGCGGACAGATCACCGTCTCGGGGAGTGCTGCTGAGGACGCAGTGCTGGCGGGTGGCCAGGCAAGCGTCAGCGGCGCGGTCGACGGCGACTTCATCTTCGCCAGCGGCCAGACGACCGTCTCCGGAGCAATCGGTGGCGACGTCTTGGGCAACGCCGGGACGTACACGATGACCGGCACCGTGGCCGGCACCGAAGACGTGACGATCGGCGAGAGCAGCGCCGCACCTACGGCGCAACGCAACCCGTTCGTGCAAGGGGCACTTCGATGGGTGTCACTGGCCTTGTTCGGTGCGCTCCTGCTGTGGCTCGCCTGGCCGCGCACATCGCGCGCCATCGAGCGGCTCGACACCCGGGCCTTCGAATCGGCAGCGTGGGGCGTCGGCTTTCTGATCGCGTTGGTCCTTGCGCCCATCGTCATTCTCATCGCCGGCATCCTGTTGGCGATCCTGGCCGGAATCGTCGGCCTGGGAGCCTGGGTGGGTTTGGTGATCTTCACCATGCTCGCCGCACTTGTGGCGCTCGGGTTGACTGCGATCGTGGGCCTGGTGTTCATTGCCCCCGTGACCGTGGGCACGTGGTTGGGCCAGCATGCGATGCCGCGAGCCGGAAGGTTCGCCGGGATGGCGCTTGGTGTGGCGGCGCTGGCGGCAGCCGGCCTGATCCCGGTCGTTGGACCCATCGTCGGCTTCCTGGCCATCATCCTCGGCACGGGAGCGTGGCTGGCCGGTTTGCGCCGAGTTGAGGCGCCGACAGAGGCTCCGCTTGTACCGGCCATGTAGAAGGGAGTACGGCACGGCGTTGTCGTAGCATCGGCCAATGCGTGTGGCAGTGTTCAGCGCCAAGCCGTATGACCGACGGTTTCTCGAGGCGGCGTCCGCCGGAGGCGGGCACCGCCTCGAGTACTTCGATGTCCATCTCGATGAGGCAACCGCGCAGCTGGCCGGCGCGTTCGATGCGGTGTGCGTCTTCGTCAACGACGATCTCAGTGGTGGCGTTCTCATGAAGCTCTCCGAGGCCGGAATCCACCTGGTTGCCTTGCGTAGCGCCGGCTACAACCACGTCGACCTGGAAGCGGCGCGCCGGCTCGGGATCACGGTGGCAAGGGTTCCTGCCTACTCGCCCCGCTCGGTCGCCGAGCACACTGTGGCGTTGATGCTGGCTTTGAACCGCAAGATCCACCGGGCGCATGCCCGAGTGAGGGAGGGCAACTTCGCATTGGAGGGCCTCCTTGGTTTCGATCTCGGGGCCCGAACTGTCGGCGTCGTCGGAACTGGCAAGATCGGCATCGAGGTCGCCCGGATCCTGTCCGGGTTCGGGTGCGATCTCCTCGCCTACGACGTTGCAGAACACCCAGACGCTGCCGGGCTCGGAATCCGGTATGTGGCGCTCGACGATCTGTGGAGTTCGGCCGACGTGATCACACTGCATGCCCCGCTCACCCCCGACACTCACCACCTGGTCGATCGCGATGCAGTCCACAGGTTCCGGCCCGGCTCGATGCTGATCAACACCAGTCGGGGAGCCCTGGTCGACACGGCGGCGGTGATCGCCGGGTTGAAGTCCGGACAGATCGGGCACCTCGGTCTCGACGTGTACGAGGAAGAAGGCGACCTCTTCTTCGAAGACCTCTCTGATCGGGTAATCCAGGATGACGTCTTCACCCGACTCTTGACCTTCCCCAACGTGTTGATCACGGGTCACCAGGCGTTTTTCACTGCCGAGGCCATGGAGGCGATCAGCCGAACGACCGTCGAGAACATCGACGCCTTCGCGGCCGGTCGCAAGTCCGGCAACGAGCTGTAGCTGCGCGGCCGGCTGAGAGGCTCGCTCCGATCTCGGGCCATTGGACTCTGGCGGGCACCGTGCTCGAGCGCGACGCTGCTGGATGGCGGAGGGCCGCGAGAAAGGCTCGACGATGACATTGCTCTCGATCCGCCGCAGGGGAACGGCCCTGAGAAGCGGGGTCGGGTTGGCCACCCTGGCACTCGTGCTGGGGGCCTGCGCAAGCGCCCCCGAACCCGCCGCCCCCACGGGGCCGGCGTCGTCGACCAGCTTCGCGGTTCCTCCGCCCACGACCGAGGGCCCTGCCTCGGCCCCTGGCGACACGACCAGCTCCACGGCGGGTGAGCCGGAGTTCTCGGTGGCATCCCACGGCGCAGGGGCGGTCGCGTCGTTGCCGGGCGCCGCGGGGATGTTGGGGTCCGGATGCACCCCCGGATCCGAATCTCTCCCCGGCGGCATCTGGTTCGGATGGATCGAGACGGTCGCGAACGACACCGTCACATTCGATCTTGCCTGCCTGGCGCCCGGGCCTCCGTTGACCGCCACCAACGCCAATCCGCTCGTCCGGACGATTCGCCTGGACGATGCTGTCCGGCTCACGGACTCGTCCGGGGAACTCCTCAGCGGATGGAGCGAGGCGATGAATCCGGTGTGGGTGTTCGTCAACGACGGTCGCGTCACTGAAGTGGCGATGGTCCGAACCCCCGTGACCGTGATATCCGATGCCGGCGAGTGGGTGGTCGCGACCATCGAGTTCCCGGTGAGATGCGGTTGTTGCGGCGAGATGCCCAACGGGCCGGCTTCGCCGTCCGATCCGTGGCCGTCGACCGGTCTGCCCGTCGACGGCGTGTACCCGGTGAGCGTGACGCACGACCCAACGACTGGCATGTTGTCGTTCGTCATCAAACGGTTCGTGTCCTGTGACGATCGTTCTGACCTGTGTTTGCCCGACTACCTCGAAGGAGACCTGGCCGTCGAACCCGGTGATGAGATCGTGCGAAGCGTTCCACTCGACGCAGCATTGACTGTCCGCATCAAGGGCATCACGATCGGCCGCGAAGGCGAGATACCGGGCATCGAGGGCTCCGGAGCCCTGCTTGGGGAGCTCCTGGCGGACATGCAGGAAGCTTGGGACACCTGGGTGGCGCCGTCTCTCGACGGGGGTGGGCAGATCGCGGGCGAGCTGATGGAGCGTGGCGCTGCCGACCCGGCCTTCCCGTATGGCACCTCGGAGGCGTATGGAGAAGGGTTGGGCCCGCTCGCCTACCGGGGACCCCACGGAGTTCTCTTCGTCGAGTGGCTCAGCTCGTCGACGCTGTTCAGCGGCCACACGCTGCTGGAAGTCGTGGGCGGCCGGCCTGTGCTCTACATCGATGCGGGCCAGATCGCCGGCTGACCGACTCGGCAGGCGGATCAGCGGATCCTCATCTGGATCTGGGGATCCTCATCGGATCCGGACCACGTTGTCGAAGACGATGTACCAAACGGCACTCCCCGAGGCATCGTTGGGAAGCACTTGCCTGAGCGTGCAGAGATGATCGTCCCCGTTCAGGTCCTCTTTCACCCGAAGCTCTTCGATGATCCAGTCCCGGTCGCTCTCGTCGAAGAAGTCCGCTTCGGCGATCAGACGGTCCGCAAGGTCGGGAATGGACCACAGAACCCAACCCTTCTCGGTCGCGTCGACCACACCTTTTTGCGGCCCGCCATGCGGACAACCGCCGACTGGTGGATCGGCCATCGCAGGCAAACCGCTGACCCCCAGCGTCATCGCGACCGTTGTCACGACCACTGCCCATTTCATGCCACACCTCCCAGGGGTCGTGTCGAATTGGGTCATGGTGCGCAACAACGGGTCTCGGGTCAACGGCACAATCCACGGATTTCGCGCTGAGTCTTCGCTTGATACTTGGTATAATACTGAGTATAATACCCGGTATGGCAAAGACGACGACAACCGTCAGCTCTCGGAGGTTCCCGTGTCGGTGCCGATGAGCATCCTGGCATTGCTCGACGAGCAGCCGCGCTACGGACTCCAGCTCAAAGAACAGTTCGAGCACCGTACCGGCGGTGTGTGGCCTCTCAACGTCGGTCAGGTGTATACGACACTCAACCGACTCGAGCGGGACGGCCTCGTGGAGATGCAGGAAGGCTCCGATGAGAGCCACAAGGTGTACGAGATCACGGAGTTGGGCCGAGCCAGCCTCGCAGCTTGGTACGGGCGCCCCACGCGACACGTGATCCCCGCTCGCGACGAGATCGTCCTCAAAATGGTCATGGCCGCCACCAACCCGGCGGTCGACATTCAGGCGACCATCCAGACTGAACGCAGGGCAGCGGTCCGGCGCCTACAGGAGTACACCAAGCTCAAGAAGGACGCCGGCGACGACGCCGACCTCGGATGGCTGCTTGCCGTCGACTCCCTGATCTTCAAGACCGAGTCCCGGGTTCGGTGGCTCGATGTGTGCGAAGAACGCATCGCGCGCGCCGGCCGCCGGGGCCCCCGACCCATCACCCAGGCCTCGTCCGCAGGGACGCTGTCCGACTTACCAAGTGAGGCATCGACATGATTCTCAAAATGCACAACGTCACCCGGATCCATGGCGAAGGTCATACGCGAGTGGCGGCACTGGTCAACGCCAATCTCGCACTCGACCGAGGCGAACTCGTTGCCGTCATGGGCCCGTCCGGGTCAGGCAAGTCGACGCTGCTGGCGCTTGCCGGCGGGCTCGACCAGCCGACGGCCGGCAAGGTATATGTCGACGACGTCGACCTCGCAACGCTTTCTGTTGCCAAGCGAGCAGCGTTGCGGCGCCACCGTATCGGCTACGTGTTCCAACAGTTCAACCTCATCGAAGGTTTGACGGCCGCCGAGAACGTTTCGCTTCCGCTCGAGTTGGACGGCGTCGCCCACAAGATCGCCATGAAGCAGGCCGCACTGGCGCTGGAGCGGGTCGAGATCAGCGAGCTGGCGGATCGCTTCCCCGAGGAGATGTCGGGCGGGGAGCAGCAGAGAGTGGCGATCGCCAGGGCGGTCGTTGGTACGAGGACCCTGCTTCTCGCCGATGAGCCGACCGGCGCGCTCGACACCGCCACGGGGGAGACCGTGCTGCGGATGATGCGCCGTCACTGCGAACTGGGTGGGTGCGGCATCCTCGTCACCCACGACAGCCGGTTTGCGGCGTGGGCGGATCGCATCGTGTTCCTGCGTGATGGCCGCATCGTCGACGAGTCCGAGGAGTGGGACTCTCCCGCCACGCTGATGGAGACAGCACAATGACCCGGCCGGAGTTCACTGCAGCGGCACGAATGGCGTGGCGGGAAGCCCGTCGCAACCGCTGGCGAAGCGCCCTCGTGGTGGCGATGATCGCCCTTCCGGTTGCCGGTTTGACCACCGGCGTCATCTCGGTTCGAAGCGCCTCACCCTCGTTGGAGGAGCGGGCAACCGGGCTGATGGGTCAGGCGGATCTCGGCGTGATGGGGTATTCAAACACAGACGGGGTGGCGTTGGATCCCGACGCGTATTTGGAGGTGCTCCCGGACCGAACCGAGATCGCGGTCGTGACGATGCTGGGCGCAGAGGCCACGGTGGATGGCGTCTATGACTGGGTGAATCTGGTCGACGCGCCGCTCGATGGTCCCGTCAGCGGCAAATACCGGATCCTCGAAGGCCGGGCGCCCGAAGCCAAGGGAGAGGCGGCTGTGCATCCCCGCCTGCTGGAGCGACGCAACCTCGACATCGGCGACACCTTCTCTCTGACGAATCCAGAGCTCGACCTCACCATCGTGGGAGTGGCCGTGGCGCCGGAGGAGCTGTGGAATCCGGTGGCAATGGTCGCCTCCGGACTGCTGGACGGGCGCGAGGGTTCATATGTCGACCTACTCATCGACCTCCCGGAAGGTGCGTCGACCGAGGCGGCCATGAATGCCATCCCCGACGACCTGCCCGTGCCGACAGATCGGCTCAGCGCTGTCGACCGCGTTCAGGAGGCGGCGGCGGTCGGGTCCGCCTTCGGGATTGCCGTCCTCGCCCTCGTCGAGACCGGCCTCATCGCCGCCGCTGCGTTCACGGTCGGCGCCCGGCGCCAGCTCCGAGCGCTGGGACTCGTCGCCGCCGCCGGCGGCGAACGGCGCCACACCCGCTTGACCGTCCTGTCAGGTGGGTTGGTGCTGGGGGCGCTGGGATCGGTTGTCGGCGTGGCGTTGGGCATCGCGGGGGCGTTGGCGATCAAGCCCTACCTCGACACGCTCGCCGGTCGGATGGTCGACTCGCTCGAGTTCTCGCCGTTGTTCTTGATGGCAGCGGTGGCGCTGGGTACGGGCGCCGCGACGTTGGCGGCGTGGGGTCCTGCCCGAGCCGCCGCCCGCCTGGACGCGATGGACGCATTGGCTGGCCGCACGCCGCCGCCTCCGCCACCGGGTCGTTTGGCTCGATGGGGGATGGGCGCGCTCGTCGTAGGTGGTGTTGTCACCGGCTGGGGCACGGTCAAGTCGGAGTGGGTTGTCCAGGCCGTGGGCCTGGTGATGATGGTCGGCGGCTTCCTGGTTCTGATCCCGACGATGGTCAAGTGGCTGGGTGACGGCGCGCACCGCCTGCCCACAGCGGGCCGCCTCGCTGCCCGCGATACCGCACGCCACGCCACCCGCACCGGTGCCGCCGTCGCTGCGGCTGCCGTGGCGCTTGCCGTGCCGGTGGCTTCGGCTTCCGCCCTCGCCTCGATGGAGCATTCCGACGCGGCCATCCCCGCCCTGGCCGACGACCAGATGCTCCTCTATCCGGGAGACACGGCGTTTGGAGACCGGGTCGCCGAGGACCTGATCGAGGAGATGGAGTCGGCTCTGCCGGGCAGTTCCGTCCTCGAGCTGCGGATGGTCTCCTGGGATCCGAAGCGCTTCCCGGTACTGCAAGAGTTCGCCGCGGGCGAAGCGGTGGCCGATTGGACGGTGTGGGCGATGATCCCCGACACCCAGAGCGAATTCAGCGACGTCCAGGGTGGCATGCTGACGATCGGGGACGCCGAGCTCTTGACGGCCCTTCACGCCGAGGACGCCATCGATGAGCTGGAAGCAGGCATGATCGTCGCCCTGGGGTCGATGCGGCCCGGATCGAAGCCGGTCGAGCTCGACTCGCCACCGCAGGCCGCTGACGAGCAGTGGGAGCGCATCTCGGTCCCGTCCTACGACGCTCCGGTGCCACGCTTCGACGACGGCTCGCTCCCGGCCTTCGTTGTCTCGGCAGAAAAGGCTGACGAACTCGGCCTGATCCCTGCCATCTACTCCAGCGGCGCGCTCATACGTCTCGCGCACGACGCGACGAAGTCCGACATCGAAAAGGCCAGAACCATCGCTGCGTCACACGACGGGGCTTCAATCCGCACACGGGCCGATGCAGAGCCCAAGGAGACGATCGCCAAAATGATCGTCTTTGGGATGGGATCCGCAGTCGCCCTGGCCATCCTCACCGTCGCAATTGCGCTCGTCGCCTCGGAGTCGCGTCGCGACCAGGCGATCCTGGCTGCCGTCGGAGCCGATCCTGCGATGCGCCGGAAAGTAGCCGGGATGGGGGGCCTGCTGCTGGCAGCGCTAGCCGCTGTGCTGGCGGTCCCAACCGGGTTCATCCCGCTGGCGATCGTCCACGCCTCGATGCCCAACCCGCGTCCGGTGGTGGTACCGGTCGTCACGATCGTGGCCGTACTGCTGCTCGTGCCGGCCGTTGCCGGCGCCGGCGCCGCCATCAGCTCCAAGGAACCGTCGACCCGACGCATGCTCGATCCGCTCGCCTGATCGACGGCGCGTTCTGGGTCGACGCTTCCGGGGGACTCAGACTCCCGCGGCCACCGTGCGGCCCGAGAGATCAGGAGCATCGGTGGCCAGGGGCAGTCGCACCTCGAATCGGCTGTACTTCCCGTCGTGCTCGTACGCGAGGCTGCCGCCCATCTTCTCGACCAGCGTTCGGGCGACATGCAGGCCCAAACCGAGCGAAACCGGTTGCGACGGCGCGGCGTGTGCCCGGGCGTACCGATCAAAGATCCGATCTCGGTCCTCGGCCGCGATCGCCACTCCATTGTCGGCGACGGTGACCCTGGCAAAGCGGCCGTCTCGATCGACCTCCATGCGGATATCGGGCCCTCCGTATTTGGTCGCGTTCACGGCCAAATTACGAATGATCTGCCGTACCCGCATTGCGTCGGCGACCACGAGATGAAACCCCCGCTCACCGTCGATCACGATCGAGTCCTCGGGGCGGCGAAAGACCTCATCCGCTACCGCTTCTGTCTCAGCGACGAGGTCGACGGTTTCCGGTGCGAACGTGATGCGGTCGATGTCGGCTCGTGCAGCCACGAGAAGGTCGTCAACCAGGGCCGACACTTCGGCGCTGTGCTGGGCGATGAGCGCCGACAGGTCGCTCACCTCAGCGGGAGTGAAGGAGTCAGGTCGTTCGGCCATTTCGTGGGCCAGGCCAACCACGACGGCCAGGGGGGTACGAAGCTCGTGGCTCACGCTGGCCAAGAAGTCGTCCTTGGCGACGACGAGCTGCTCCAAGCGCGCCAGCACGTCGAGTCGTTGCCAGAATGCGCCGACGATCTCGGCGAGGGTCTGTAGGAGGGCCACCTCGTCGTCGCGCCACTCGAGTTCCCGGCTGTCCTGAGCGAAACCGATGAGCCCCACCCACTCGCCGGATGAGAACACCGGTATGTTCAGCTCCGACGAAATCTCGGTGTGGGCGTACATCGCAGCAGCGTCGCCGCCGAGAGACCCGACATGGATCGTGTAGGGCTGGCCGGCTTCGAGCGCCTTCCTGGCTTCGGGCAGTGCAGACCAAGGGACGAACTCCCAGTGACCGGATGGATCAGGTCTGGTGCCGTCTTCGAGCACCTCTGCGACCAAGGTGGTCCCGAGTTCGCCGGCGTCGTTCACGACGTTGCGCTCCAGGAAGACGCTTTCGCTCCGAGTCACTGGCAAAAGGCGGCTCAAGGCCTCGACCAGCGCCTTGTCGTCGGTGCCCCTGAGCAAGATCTGCGCGCAATCGGCCACCGCTTCCGTGTAGCGGGTGCGGCGACGAAGTGCCTCCACGGCGGCCCGACGCGAGGTCACGCCGTACCAGATCAACGCAGCAGCGGCGGCGAACGCAGAGCCTGCCACCGTCGGCAGTCCGATCATGAGCAGGCGGTCGGCTGCCTCGAGTGCGTCGACCGATTCGCGGACGTGAACGAGCTCCTCCTGGCGTATCGAAGACAGCTCATCCTCGAATTCGATTCTGAGTTCCTCGACACGACGCAGGTCCACCGCAGACGGCGCTGCGACGGCTTGCGAGGCGACAGCTTCCGTGTGGGCCTGCCACGTGGCTGCGAGCTTCTCCACCCACAGGTCGTCGGTGATGGAACGAAGGTCGGCGAACGCACGCTGAACCGTCAGATCGGCATCCATCACCTGGTCTCGCAGGACGGTCAAGTCGATGAGCCCGTCTTCGCCCGACCGTTGAGCCAGGGAGATGGCGACGATCCGATCGAACTCCTGATCGATCCTGGCGAGGGCGGCGAGCTCGCTTGCTTCTTCTCGGAGCACCGACGATGCTCTGACCCCCGGCGACACCACGAAGAACAGCCCAACCGATCCGGAAGCGACAATCGCGATCAGCAGACTGACCAACACGAGATATGTTTGCCTGACGGGTTCCACGTTTCCCTCGGCGACCGCCTGTAGTTGTTTCGGCGTCTGGGAGAATATCCTGAAATCGATCAGTAACGCCCTCAGGCCCAGCTGTTCGTCAAATGCCGTGGCCGCTTCCTACTCGGCTTCCTCGCCGGGCCTCGTCTCCTCGGCGTCCGATCTGCGACGTAACTCTTCCAAGGCCTCATCGCCCAGATGAGAGCGCAAAGCCTCGAGCACCTGCTCGACGATCTCCTCGACGGGCGCGTGTTTGTCGAAAAACCCCAGGAATTCCTTGCGTCCGGTGGGAAGATCGTCGTCCAGGGCGTCTCCTTCGTTGGGCAGATTGGTCGCGGTCATGTGGCCGTCGCCGTGATCGATGTCGCGGTCGGGTGTTGACCGAGGTCGTGGGTCGACGTAGTCCCGTTCACCGACCTTCCTTCGCCGACGTCCACTCATCGCCCTTCCTTCACCGACCTTCCTTCACCGATTTCCAGTCATGGCCCTCCTTTCTCTCACTTTCCACCATGCCATGGGCATGGGACGAAAACCCCGGTCGATCTTCCCGATCTGCTCCCTAAGCATTCGCTAAGGCTCGCCTAACCGGCCCGGCGGATCCTCCTGTCATGCCATGAAGGACATGGCGGCAACACAGGAGGATCGACATGACCGATCTCAGGATGCGAACTGCAGGGACGTTTCCCAAGCCGGTGGCTTACCGGCGTCCGGGTGTGATCAACGTCGTCGTTGGTGGGCTCATCGCCGTGGCGGCCGTTGGCCTCGCCGTCTCGATCATGGTTGGGACTCCCAACACCGAGACAGCCACGACGGGCGACATCCATCGGGCGATGCGGTGGACCGGACTCTCCCAAACCATCGAGGCAGGCCGCGTTTCGTCTGCCGACCAGGCGCTGCTCAACACTGCAGCCGTCTCAGGCGGCGCTGCGGTCCTCGACCGTGGTCAACAGGCCGACGCAGACCGTTGGACCGGGTTGGCCCAGAGCATCACCGGCCGGTACGACGTGGCCGATCGTGCCCTGCTCAACAGCGCCCAGAGCGTGAGCGCTGTGGCGGCGACCCCCGCCGTTTCTGATCAGGTCATGATCGCCAACGCTCAGCGCGTGACAGGCGTGACGCTCGACCGGGCACGCACGGCTGAGAAGCTGCGCCTCGAGGGCTATGCCGCTTTCGTCGGGGCGGGGCGATCAGTGGCCGATCAGGTGATGATCGCGTCGGCCTACCGCTTCACGACTCCGAGCCTCATCGAGCAGTTCCCGGTGGTCCTGCCTGGTGACCTGCCGGCCGCCGACAAGGCAATGCTCGAGATGGCTGTGCGAACTGGCCGCATCTTCGCCGCGGAGCCCGTGCCGGCTGCGACTCGGAGTCTGATCGAGCAGTACCCGGTGGTCCTGCCCGGTGATCTGCCGGCCGCCGACAGTGCGCTGATCGCCAAGGCTCTACGGAGCGGACGGATCACCGCCGGTCCCGACGCAGCACTGATCAACTCGGCGACCGCAGCTGCCGCCTCGACCCTCAACCGTGGACAGACCGCCGACGCAGACCGGTGGAACGGCCTGGCTGACTCGATCAGAAACCAGACGTCGTCGTCGGATGTGGTCTTGCTGCATAACGCATCACGCATCGGGCCAGGCACCGTT
Source organism: Acidimicrobiia bacterium (assembly GCA_041586155.1). Classification (GTDB taxonomy): domain Bacteria; phylum Actinomycetota; class Acidimicrobiia; order Spongiisociales; family JAENVV01; genus JBFGJH01. Next base: position 107 of record JBFHAT010000040.1, on the reverse strand, counting down.
GCGGGAGTGGAAGATCCCGCCACCAAGCTCGTCCTCTGCTGCGAACACGCCTGACACCTTTCGGTGCCGGGGACCTGCGGCCGGGTGCTGCGCCACTGGGAGCGCGG
>JBFHAT010000039.1:0-26033 GCA_041586155.1 Acidimicrobiia bacterium | reverse complement strand
CGCCTGGAGGGCGGGGGGACTATCCGTGTTTCGGTTTTCGCACCGGACCCAAACAGGCGCCGACGGAGGATTAACTCCTACGCAGTGGCCCTTGTGCGGAGCCAGCTGAAGAAGAAGTACGAGATGGCGACGACGGCAGCCGCCATGATCGGGCGCTTCGGGTCCCAGGCAGGTCGCCAGGCCACACCTTCGTCGGAGATGACGTATGCGCCTGCCGGCTCGGAGGAGATCCCGAACCCTCCTCCCTCTCCGCTGCCGGCGGCCTCCACGTCGGTCCCGCCTCCGCCTCCGCCTCCGCCGCCTCCCCGGACCCGTGCGACTGGGATGACGGTGGTGCCGTTCTTCTCGTACGGTGCCCCGAAGACGCGCTCGACGCCGTACATCTCGCTGATGCCGTCGAGGATGCGGCCGGAAACGGTCTGCTCGGCATGTGTGTCTTGCATGGTCATACGACGCTCCTCATCATCGAACCTCCTCGGTTCGGCCCCGGCGCCGGAACCCCCAAGCGTACGCGGACGACGGGAGCCGTACAGCGGTAGTTCAGGCTGCCCTCTAGGGTTGACCGTGACGCCAGGAAGGGGATTGTTCATGCGGAGGATCATCATCGTCGTCGTGCTGGCCCTGATTGGGGCGGCGTGCGGGTCGGATGTAGCCGAAACCCCGGACTCGTCGGAGGCGGCTCAAACCACTGTGACCCAAACCGCTCCGGCGACGACCGTGCCTCCCACCACGACCCCACCGACGACCGTCCCGGCCGCCACGACGACCGAGGCCGCCCAGGAGTCCGGTGACGATCCGCTGTCCCAGGCCGCCCGTCAGTCGGCGGACGCCCAGTCGGGAAGATTCGAAGCGACCATGGAGATCACATCAGCAGAGCTCGGCGGCGAGACCGGCATCGTTCCCATCAGCGGTGAGTTCGCCGACGGCCGCTACTCGATGACGATGGACATGACCTCTCTGCTCGCCGCCTCGGGCGAGGTGCCGCCCGAGTTGGCCACACAGTTCGGCGAGCTGCAGTACATCGTCGACGGAGACACCGTCTACATGAAGTTCGGGTTGATGGCCATGCTCGGCGCGCAGACCGAGTGGGTCAGCATGCCGGTCGATCAAGCTGACCAAACGGCCGGGTTCGGCGCGAGCGGCCCGGCCAGTCCCACCTCGCCGCTGGAGGATTTCGCGGCGGCGGGTGCGGAAGTCACCGAAGTGGGCCCGGAGACGGTGAGAGGGGTGGACACCACTCAATACCTCGTCGAGTTCGATGCCGAAGACCTGGAGGCGCTCGAGGACACCACCTCCCAATCATTCGCAGAACAGGGAATCGAGATGCTCCCGGTCAATTTCTGGATCGGCGACGACGGGTTCATCTACCGATATCAGCTGACCATCGATGAATCGGTGACAGGCGACGCCACCGGCGACACCCTCCTGCTCACCTATGAGATCTTCGACTACGGAGCCGACATCGCGATCGAGCTACCGGATCCGGCAGACGTCTCGGACTTCTCCGACCTCACTCCGGTGCTTCCCACGGTGCCAGCCAGCGGCTGATCGGGATCGGTCAGCCGCACCCGCCGGTCAGATTCACGTGCTGGTTGGCGGCCACGCCCTCAGTCGACTGGCGGCTGCCGTCGGGAAACTCGACGCTGATGTCGACCGCCGTCACGTCCCCCAACCCGAAGTGGGCGACCGGGAGATATGAGGATGCGTAGCCCTCAGTGGCGATGATCTCCCGCCGCCCCAGCAACTCGCCGGGCTCGTCTATCCCTCCCGGCATCCACACTCGCACCACGGCGCCGAGTGACCGGCTCCCGTCCAAAGCCACCTGCAGCCAGTTGCCCGATGCCGTGTTGTTGAGCAGCACCAGACTCGGCAAGACCGGCTCCCATTCGACGAGCAGCACATCCAAACGGCCGTCTCGGTCGACGTCGGCGGTAGGGCCGCTCACCCAATACTGGGCGTCCCCCAAACCGACCGGGGGAGCAAACGTGGGAATCCCCTCGTCGCCGATGCCCAAGCTGCGAAACACCGCCGGGGCGGCGCCCTCGTCGGCCGAGGCGCTGGTGAGCAGGTCGGGCCAACCGTCGTTGTCGAGGTCGGCAACCTCGACATGTGGCGCCTTCGTCGGCAGTCCCACCAGGCCTGCGTGCTCGGTGACGTCCTCGAACAACGGCATTCCCTCACCGTCGACCCCGCGGTGGAGGTAGAGGCGGACCGGCACCGGATCTCCGCCGGCCAGCGTGCTGTTGAAGTGGTGACCGACCAGCAGATCGGGCAGGTCATCACGGTTGACATCGGCGATCGACACTCCGGCGACGTCGTCCTCGGCGCCGTACGTCTCCCAGACGAACTCGCTGCCCGGCGCCTCGACAAACCCAGAGTCGGTGGCGACGAACAGGCGGTTGGCGCCGCCGACGAAAAAGTCGGCGCGCCCGTCGCCCGTGACGTCTGAGACGGCCACCCCCAGACCGTGAACCCCGGCCGGGATGCCCGCTTCTGCCGTTGCGTCACGAAAGGCCAGATCGCCCAGGTTTTCCAGAAGTACCGTCGACTGCTCTCCGCCGAAACGGTCCTCCAGGATGAGCAGGTCGAGCAGCCCATCCTGATTGAAGTCGAGCACGCCGACCGAGCGTCCGCTGAACATTCGGCCCAGGTCCAGGTCGACCACCGCCCACGATGTTCCGTCGTTGCGGAGTATCTGCGACGGGGCGTCGGCCCGCTCCCGGGCGCGCATGTTGCGACTGAGAACGACGTCGTCGTCGCCGTCGTTGTCGAGATCCACCACAGCAACCCCGCTGGTGCGCCCGAACGGAAGGTCGACATCCAACGAGGCGAACGATGCTCCGCCCTGTAGAAGCGCATCGGGACGAGGGCCGTCGGCGCCTCGGACCTGATAGCGCTCGATGGGCCGGTTGGCGAAGGTGCCGACCACCAGGTCGGCCACTCCGTCCCCGTCGAGCTGTCCCCAGCCGCCGGCGTGGCCATGCATACCCGTCAACGGCTCGATCAAACCGAGGTCGGCGGTCCGGTCGAGCCAGCTTATGTCATCGGTGCCAGGGCCGGGCTCTGCCGCCCAGCACAACCCTCCGTTGCCGGCGGCCGGACTCGACGTGAGCGATGAAGGGGCCCCCGATTCGATCGTCGTTGGCGCCGGCTCTGCTGATGCCGGCACCGAGCCGGTGCTGGTCGAAGCGCTGGGCGAGCAGGCCACCAGCAATGCAAGGCATGAAGGGAGAAGCCTCATGGGTCCAGATGGACGATGAGGCCTCATGGGTCCAGATGGACGATGAGGAGGACGACCGTTCCGAACGTGCTCTTCTCGCCGGCGTCGTTGGCGTTCATGCCGATGAAGAGGGTCCTCCCGTCGGGCGCCATGACCATGTTGTAGGTGCCGCCCAAGGTCAGCCCAAGCTCGCGCTCTGCTGCTTCATTGAGCGACAGCAGTTCGATCTCCTCGCCCGAGGCGGTGTCGACGACGATCAGCGGAGTACCTTCGGTCCACGACTGGCCGTGGGCGTGGGGGATGTAGTACACCTGCCCGCCATCGGGGCTCATCGCCAGGGTCGCCACATAACCGCGCACCGGTCCGAGCGACCGGACCGTCCCGCCAGGCTCGATCGCGAACATGGCATCCGGCTCGCGGGTGACCGCATAGACCGTGCCATCCGGAGCGGGTGCCGTCGCCGCCCTAAGCCAATCGCCTGGGAGTCCCCGAAGCTCGCCGTCCACCGAGTTGACAGCCGGGTCGTACACCGCCAGCGTTCCACCGCCGGTCGAGAAGTACGCACGTCCCTCGGCGTCGACCGCCATCGCCCGAAAGCCGATGGACTTCGGCGCTCGGAAGATCTCACCACCCGACGCGTCGAGCACCACAAACGACCCCGAGCGTTCTTCTGCGAGCGGGTCGACGGCCTCGGCATAGATGAGCCCCTCGGCCGGATCGGAGGCCAGCGAAGCGACACCGTGACCGTCGGCGATCACGCCGACATCGGCGATCGTTCTGGCTTCGGGGTCGAACACCATCAAGCGGTCGCCTCGGTAGTGGTCGTCGAAGACGATGTCCTTGCGCTTGCCCCAGTACGACGACAAGTAGATGCCGCAGGGACCTTCCACCATTTGACCATGCACCTTGCCGTACCCCCACGAACCGGGCTCGTGGCCGAGGACTTGGCCGACGTCGGCGATCAGGGTCAATGTCTTGGTCGTGAGGTCGAACTCATAGACATAGCTGTTGCCGTCGAGGCCAAGATGGTCGCCGATCGCAGAGAAGAACCGGCCGTCGGAGGTGGCAAACCCCTGCCCCCACTGCGACCACGGCTTGCCTTCGTAGTCGGGATGGGGATAGACGACCGCCTCGACCGTGATATCACCCTCATCGAGCAGCGGCACCGTCGTGGCGGACAGTTCCGCAGCCCACGTAGTAGCTGGCAGCTGCGGACACGATGCGCTGGATGCAACTGTGGCGGGAGCATCGGACGGTTCTGTCGACGATGGAGCCCGGGTGGTCGTGACCCGTGAGTCGGACTCACCCGGCGAGGTCGTCGCAGTGCCTGATCCACCCGCACATGATCCGGCGACCAGCGACATCGCCAACACGATCCCTGCGGTCCGTCCCGTCACGTCGAGCATCCCCCTCGTTCCCGTCGAGGCTACTTGGGTGGGGGGGATACCGAAGCCAAGCGAGCTAACTTGGCCGCCAAGGAGGAGCCCCGTGAACGCAATCGAGCCCCTGCGAGAGCGCCTGCTCGAGTGGTGGCAGCGAATCCGCAGCAACTTGTTCGCCATCCCGGCGATCTTCGTCATCGCCGGGGTGGTGCTGGGCGTCATCGCCAACGTGCTCGACCAACGGGTCGGGCCGGAAGGTGTAGACTACCTCCTGCCGGCCACCCTGGCGGGCGGTCGTGCGGTATTGAGCACTGTTGCCGGCGCCACCATCACCGTGGCGGCGCTGGTGTTCTCGATCACCGCGGTCACGGTGCAGTTGGCCTCCAGCCAGTACTCGCCCCGCGTCCTCCAGGGGTTTCTGCAGGATCCATTCCACCGTGTCGTGATCGGCGTCGTCACGGGCACGTTCACTTTTGCGCTGGTTTCGCTCTCCACCGTCGGGCGTCGCGCCGACGTACCGGAGAGTTCGGTGGCGGCAGCGTGGGCGACCACGCTGGGCACCGTCTTCGGTATCGCCTCGATCGTCGCCATCGTGGCGTTCATCGATCACGTGATTCGGCGAATCCGGGTCGACGACATGATCCGGCGGCTCACCCGCTCAACGGCGGCCGGCATGCGCCACGCATTCGAGGCGCAAGAGGAGGGTTCCGACCCGATCGACGAGCCGATCCCGACCGGAGGGGAAAAGTACGTGATTCGCTCGGAGGAGAGTGGATGGGTGCGCAACCTGAGGCCTCGGCGGTTGGTCGGTCTGCTTCCTCCCGGCAGTGTTGCCCGTCTCGACATCGGTGTCGGGGATCATGTGAGCGAGGGCGACCGGCTGGTGACCGTGTGGTCCGAAGGGGATGGCGGACCCGTAGACGTATCGTCCTCGTGGGTGGAGATCGGATCGACCAGGATCCTGGCCAACGATCCCGGTTTCGGGATCCGCCAGCTCGTCGACGTGGCGCTGCGAGCCCTGTCGCCGGGCATCAACGACCCGGCCACGGCCGCCGACGTGCTGCGCCACCTGGTCGAACCGCTGCGGATTGCTCTCGCAGGACCGGACCGCTCTCAGGTCATTCGCGACGACCGAGGAGTACGTCTTCTCATGCCGCTGGTCCCCGATCAAGCCGATTATGTGCGAGCAGCGTTCAGCGAGATCCGGCTGGCAGCAGCAGGGCAGCTGCTGGTCGTGAAGGCATTCGTCGAAGCGATCGGCTCTCTCCTCGAGTACCTGGGGGAGCAGGGCGCCGGGCATCGCGAGGCGCCGCTGCGACAGCAGCTGCGGCTGATGCTCGAAGACATCGAGGAACGAGGCATGCGAGCCGAGGACAAACGCAACCTCGACCGCAGCCTGCGCCGGTACGGGTTCGAGTGGCCCGAGCCAGAAGCATCGGGCGGGGTTTGAGAGGCCCGCCTCCTGGGTAGGGCATTGCCACTACCGAACACCAGGAGACAACGATCATGGCAGATCATCACGAAACCGTTGTCGTCAAAGACACGGACAGTGGAGCCGGACCGCTCGCCGCAGTGATCATCGCGATCCTGCTGGTGGTTTTCGGCTGGTGGGCATTCACGACGTTCAGCTCGGGAGACGCTGAGGTCGTGCCCGACGAGATCAACATCACCGTTGACGACTCGACAGGGACAGAGACCGAGTAGCCACGCAACCCCGCCTCCCCCAGCGAGAACGGGCCGCCCTCCGGGGCGGCTCCTTCTCGTTGGTCAACCGGTGCGGGTGAGGTGCACCGTTCTGATCGGAAACGGAATGTCGATCCCCGCCTCGTCGAAAGCGACCTTGACCGCTCGGGCCACTCGGTCGCGGGCGCCTCTTTCGTCGGCGATCGATGGCTCGTGCCAGTACATGACGGTGAAGTCGATGCTCGATGCACCGAACGCCTCGACCAACGCCTTCGGCGCAGGGTCGGCGGCGACGCCTGAGACCGATCCCGCCGCTTCTTCGAGGAGGTGGGCCGCTTGGTCGAGATCGGTGTCGTACCCCACTCCCACCGCCAGCTCGCTCCGACGGGCACCCTCCTCGGAGCGGTTGAAGATCGGTGACTTCCACACGTCCGCATTGGGGATGTAGACCATCACCCCGTCGGGCCTACGGATGGTGGTCGAGCGCAGATTGATGTCCTGAACGCTGCCGAAGATGTCGTTCGTCTCCACCTCGTCACCGATGTTGAACGGCCGCCGGGTGATCATGAAGAACCCGGCGATCAGGTTCTCCAGGATGTCCTGTGTGGCAAACGCAATGGCGAGGCCGGCCACGCCGGCGAGGGCCAGGATGGGGCCGAGCTCCAGCCCGATCTGCCCGATGGCGTACACGAAAGCCACCAAGACGAGGATGTAGCCGACGACCCGACCCACCACCCGGGCGGCGAATTCACTGTCGACCTTGGAGCGGAGCAGCCGTGTCACGACGCGGCGGGCGGCGAGGCCGAGGAAGATGCCGGCTGCCAAGATGGCGGCGGCGATGATCCACTGCTCGACCGACACGTCGCTCAGCCCACTCGTGACGGTCTCCGTCTCTTGCTGCAGCCGGTAGGTCATCGATCTCTCCAGGTTGTCAAGTGGCGAGGGTACCGGCGAATACCTGCCATGCCAGCGCCGACTTGGCCACCAGACTCAACGCGACGTACACCGATTCGCCGAACAGATAGTCCCGCCATTTGCCGACTCGACGGTATTGGAGCCACATGTTGAGGGCGAACGAGTTGAAGAACAAGAACAGCGAGAAGAAGATGGCGTAGACGAACGTCGGCGGGGCACTGTCACTTCCCGGCGTCCACAAATAGACGCCGATCGCAAGCCACGGAGCGGCGCCGGCGATGACACCGAACCAGTAGGCGAGCCAGTTCGGCGCACCATCCGGCCGCTCGTACTTCTCCATCAACCAACCGAAGAGGATCATCGAAGCGTTCACCACGAAGATGGCGATGAGGGCGGCCACGTCGCTGATGCCGGGCAGCAGGGCGATCAGGACGACCATGACGGACGAGCTGACGGCGTACTCGGCCCACCGGTAGTAGTTGCGTCCCTCCGACAACATCTCGGTGTAGCGGCGGAAGCCGGCAGGGGTGACGATCCAGAAGTGGGCAATCGCCGACAAGAACACGAACAATGCCACCCCCCACGCCACCCGGACCTCGAACAGCTCGACGACTTCCGTCGCTCCCGATCCGGGAGGGCCCTGCAGAAACGAGCCGGTGACAGGGAGGGCGAAGTCATTGGCCAGGGCGAGGATCGCAACACCTTGGGCGGCATGGAAGGATCCCATCACTGCGTTGTAGATGCGCAGCCGGCGGCGACGAGTTTCAGTCAGTGTGATCATGGCGACCTCCCTTCAGTGGAGGTGGTACGGGGCGGCGCCGGGCCGTGGATGACGGCGCCCGAACCTCAGGACTCGGCGAGACCGGACACCGTTCGCCGGGTGGCCAGGCGGGCGAGCCCAACAACGGCCGAGATCAGAAGGGTCCACATGATGGCGTCCCCCCAGCTGGTGCCTCGGTCGGTTGGGTCGTTGGGAGGCTCCTCGTCGGTCACACCCGCCCACACTCGCTCCGATGCCTTGCGCGCCGCGAAGCCCGCCACAGCGGCGGCTGCGCCGGCCAGGGCGGCTTTGGTTCGTCGATCGATGCTCATTGGTCGGAAGTGGCGGCCGCGGCGGCTGCGCCCAGCTCGGTGGTCTCGCCTCCGCTGACGAGCTCTCCGTCGACTGTCTTCAGGTGGGCAACGATGAACCATTGCTGCAGCTCGAGCTCGCCCAGCTGCTGCGTGAGCAGATCGGCGGTGACCGGGTCGAGTTTCTCCATCTCAGACAGCGCTTTGCGGTGGTCGCCGATGACCCCGTCGTACACCAGGCGCAGAGCGGCGAGGTGAGCCGGGACGGCTGCGCGGCCGATCGCGTAGTCGTCCCAGTCGCGTGCCTCGACGAGATGTCCGGCGAGGCCATTGGGTATTGCTCCAACCGTCGCGATGCGCTCGGCGACCGCGTCAGCCATGGCGCGTACGCCGACGACGTTCTTGTCGAGCAGTTCGTGGACCGCCATGAAGCCGGGTCCGACGACGTTCCAGTGGGCATGTTTCAGTACGAGCGTGAGGTCGAGGAGGCTGTGCAGCCGGTCCTGCAGCAGCTCGGCGATCCGGTCGGCGTCTCCCTGTGAGAGCCCGGCGGGGGCGAACCTGGAAGTCATGTCGTGGGTCGTGGTGGTCATGGGAGATCAGCTCCTTGTCAGCTGGATGGGTTGGTGCTTCCCGAGGCGATCCATCGCCCGGCTCACTTCGATCCCCCGGTTCGACCGGAGCGCCACAGAGGTGGGCTGATCGGGTGCCACGAAGAACGTATCACGCCATGCACGGGTTCGGCCAAACTGGCGGACCCCCCAGACAGCCAGCGCGAATGCGATGGCGATCGTCGTGACAAAGGCCGCAGCCGTGGACATCCATCCTTGTTCTGCGGCGAAGAGGGCGATGAGAGCCGTCAGGGCGGCGCCTGAGGCGATGGCGCGTCGGATCCGTGCCTTCCACATGCCCATCCGATCGACGGCGGTGAGGGACCTGCCGTCGAGAGCCAGCTCATGTGGTTCGAATCCCGACCTCTCCAGGTCGCGGATCGCGTGGCGGGCGTGGGCAGGGTCCGTGAAGGTTGCGATCACGGTGTGCTCGGGCTGAGTCATGCTGCTCCTGTATTCGACGCCGAATCCGTACCCGGATGAGCCGATCACGAAACGAGGACGCGAAACGGCGCCGCACGAGGCGGCGCCGTCGCATTCTCTCTTGGTCAGTTGCGATCAGGCATACGTGCGCGAGCCGACGGCCCGGTACACCACGAGCGCGATCACCGCTCCGACGATCGAGCCAACCAGCCCGGCTGCCGACAGCTCGAACCCGTCACCCGTGAAGAGGTTGGCGAGGAAGCCACCGACGAACGAGCCGATGACGCCCAAGATCAGGGTGCCGAGCCAACCCATCGGGTCGTCGCCGGGCACCAAGAACCGAGCGATCGCGCCGGCGATCAGACCCATGATCAGGAATACGATGATGGTCATGTCATGCTCCTTCTCTAGCGTGGAGCCTTTGCGCTACCCTGCGCAGCCGGTTCTCAAACCTGGAGGGACGGCATGGGAGAAAAGGGAGCGAGGCTGACCGGCACCGCAACCGAAGTGGCCGAGGCCCTGGTTGACGACCTGGCCGGGTTGGGCGACGTCACCTCCAAGAAGATGTTCGGAGGAGTCGGCCTCTTCGAAGACGGAGTGATGTTTCTGATCGTCGACTCGACCGGCGGCGTCTTTCTGAGAGCGGACGATGACACGGCCGCCAAGTTCGCCGAGCTGGGTAGCAGCAAGCACGCCCGTATGCCGTATTACTCCGTACCCGGCCGAGTCCTGGCCGACCCCGCCGAGCTACACAAATGGGCCACTGAAGCGCTCGATGTCGCCAGGGCTGCCAAGAACTGACCAGGTAGGGTCGGAGCATGGAACACACCCCCTCCACCGACATCGTCTGGTCCGAGGCTCCGGCCGAGAACTTCACCGGAACGGTGCGCTTCGGGCCACTGAGTGATCGTTCGCCGGACGCGCTCAACGCGCTTGCGGTGCACTTCGATCCCGGCTCTCGTACCGATTGGCACACCCACCCGGCCGGGCAGGTGCTGTATATCACCAACGGGGCAGGGTTGGTGCAGACCGACGACGGTTCGACGGTGGAGGTGGCCGCCGGCGACGTGGTCTATGCACCGCCCGGCGAGGTGCACTGGCATGGCGCCGGGCCCGCCAGCCCCATGACGCACCTGTCGCTCACCACCGGCGGGCCCACCGAATGGCTCCCCCGCAAGGTCACCGACGAGGAGTACGAGCGGCGCTAGCCGCCTCGGTACGGATCGGTGCTCGACGTTCTGCAGGTCGTACCCGCACGCCGTGGGCGTCGGCCAACCCTTGTCACCCAAACGGACGATGCGCTCGTCTTTAACGGTGATGGAAGTAGATGTGACGAACAGCGGTATCTCGGTTGGCGGAGCTCCGACACTCGCTGTCGATCGTGGGTTCCGCCATGGGTTGGTCGCGAAGTTGTCAGCGCATCCCGTTGCAACCGGCGCCGGACTGGGGCTCCTGTGGGGCGTGGCCATGCGCGTGTGGATGCGGTTCATCTCGACGTCGCCCGAGTTCAGCTGGTCGGGGACGCTGTTCATCTTCGGCGCTTCCACCGTCGTCGGAATGGTGCTCGGCTTGGCCCGTCACCGCCGGCGGGTGGGCGGCGCCGGGTGGTGGAGGCTCTCGTTGCTCGCGCTTGGGCTGCTCGGAGCCGGAGGAGCCGTCATGTGGCCCACCGTCATCCTGTGGGGAGTGGCGTTCGGCCGCCGCGCCACCAGGTGGCTCAGTTGGCCGCTGCTGGCGCTCGGGGCCGCCGCACAGTATCCGGTGATCGACGATGTGATATTCCGGAACTGGCGGTTCGGCGATCTGGAGACCGTGGTAGCGACGGCGTGGTATCTGCCGATGCTCGCGGCCGAGGCGTGGGCGTTCTCGGTGGTGTTCGCGCCGGGTGATCGAACTCCGAGGCGGGTCAAGGTGGGTTTCTTGGTTGGCGCAGCGATCGTCGTTGCGCTCGTGCTGGTCGTCGTGATCGGAGCCGGCTCAGGCTGAAGGGTCAGCCACGCAGTGCCGGGATCACTTCCCGTCCGTAGGCTTCGAGCGTGGCCTCCTGGGCGTCGTGCATGAGGTAGATGCCGAACTGGTCCACCCCCATGTCACGCAGCAGCGAGAGCTTCTCGATGTGCTGATCGACGGTCCCGAGGACGCAGAAGCGGTCGACGATCTCGTCGGGCACGAAATCGGTGGATGGGTTGCCGGCTTTCCCATGATGGTCGTAGTCGTAGCCTTCGCGCGCGCGGATGTAGTCCGAAAGGGCCTTGGGCACCTTGGACTCGTCCTCGCCGTAGCGCTTGACCATGTCGGCGACGTGGTTGCCCACCATGCCTCCGAACCAGCGGGTCTGGTCGCGCTGATGGCCGATGTCGTCGCCGACATAGGCCGGGGCGACCACACAGATATCGATCGAATCAGGGTCCCGTCCGGCCTCGGTGGCGGCGTCTCGGACCGCCCCCATCGTCCACTCGAGGACCTGGGGGTCGGCCAACTGGAGGATGAACCCATCGGCGTGGGCTCCGACCGTGGCGAGGGCCTTCGGCCCGTAGCCGGCCGCCCACATGGGCAAGTCCCAGCCGTCGCCCACCCAAGGGAGTTTGATCTGTTTGCCGTTGTAGCCGACCTCTTTGCCGGCGACGAGGTCCTTCACGATGTCCATGCACTCGGCCATGGTCGCCAGCGTCGTCGGCTTTCGCCCGATGTATCGCAGCGCCGAGTCCCCTCGGCCCATACCGCAGATCGTGCGAGGACCGTACTGCTCGTTCAGTGTCGCGAACAGGGAGGCCAGCACCGTCCAGTCGCGTGTCCCCGGGTTGGTGACCATCGGCCCGACCACCATGTCCTCGGTGGCAGCCAGCATCCGGTCGTAGATGACGAACGGCTCCTGCCACAGCACGTGCGAGTCGAACGTCCACCCGTGGGTGAAACCGTGGCCTTCGGCCACCCGCGCCAGTTCGACCACCCGTGAGGCGGGCGGATCCGTCTGCAGCACTACCCCGAAGTCCATATCGTTCGTTCCTTAGGTTCGTTCAGGTCTATATCCCTGAAACTACCGAAAGTTCAGGAAGGGAAGCGATCGCGGGCGGCGATCACCTGGTGCACTGTCTCCATCGGTCGCTCGTTGACATCCGCCCAGGTGAATCGGAGCACCCGCCACCCGGCGAGTTGGGCGAGGTTGTCGCGGCGGCGGTCGCGCTCGAAGGACTCGGCGGCGGTGTGCCATCGGCGCCCGTCGCATTCAATGATCAGGCGATGGTCGGGGTAGGCGGCGTCGACGCGTCCGTCGACATGGCTGCGCCACGGCAGTCGCATCTGGAGGACGGGCGCCGGGAGGCCGGCAGACGCCAACAGATCGATCAACCGTCGTTCCAGCTCACTCTCGGGAGCAACGTAGGACTCGGTCATCGTCGCGAGGAGCCTTCGCATGTTGGCGGTGCCCGGGCGACCACGACGTCCGATGGAAGCGAGCAGATCCTGTAGATCCTCAACCGACGTGAGCCGCCGAACGATTGCGTCGTCGATCACCCTCTGCAGGCGATGATGGCCGAGTCGTTTGGCGAGATCGAAGATCGTGCGACTCGGGGTGGTCACCGGGAGGCCATCGATCTCTACGATCTGGCCGGCGTCGAGGTCGGTCGACTCGTGGACGACCACTCCGGCGAACTTGTTCGTGAAGCGATGGGGGACCGTGACCTCCGGCTGACCTCGGCTGGATGCTCTCAAGCCGTGGGTTTCGGCGGCGGACCCATGTGAGATCACCGCCGGCAGGGCGGCGACGGCGGCCATGAGGCGGGTGGCCGGCCCTGGGTCGCCGAATACCAGATAGACGCCGCGTTCGAGTCGCAGCCATTCGCCCCGCTCGACGCGGCGAACAAGCCGGTCATCGGTGAATCCGGCTGCGAGCGCTTGGCGTCTCGTGATCGCTCCGTGTTGTCGCAGTGCTATCGAGCGGACCCGTCGTTCTGGTGTGTTCATTCCCCGCACGGTGTCATGCAGGTCGGACAGATTCCCGAACTTTCGGTCGTTTTCCGGCGATAGCCGAACACCAACCTAAGGTTCGTTCAGTCGTGTTGGGGGAACCCGAGGTCTACCCCTCGGTGGAGCGGGTCGGGCCAGCGGCTGATCACGACTTTGGGGCGGGTGTAGAAATGCACCCCCTCCGGGCCGTAGATCGCATGGTCGCCGAAGATCGAGTCCTTCCACCCGCCGAAGCTGTAGAACGCCAACGGCACCGGGATCGGCACGTTGATGCCAACCATCCCCACCTCGATCTCGTTCTGGAACTTGCGCGCCGCCCCACCGTCGTTGGTGAACACCGCTGTCCCGTTCCCGTAAGGGTTGTCGTTGATCAGCTCGATCGCGTCCTCGTAATGCTCAGCCCGCACCACCGACAGCACCGGACCGAAGATCTCGTCCTTGTAGATCGGCATGTCGTCGGTGACGTTGTCGAACAGGGTGGGCCCGAAGAAAAAGCCGCTCTCGCTGCCCTCCACCGAGAAACCGCGCCCGTCCACCCGCAGCGTGGCCCCGGCTTCCTCGCCGGCGTCGACGTATGACGCAACCCGGTCGCGGTGTTCTCCGGTCACGAGCGGGCCCATCTCGGCGCCCTCCTGCATGCCGGGGCCGACTTTGAGCTTGGCGATGCGTTCTTCCACCCTGGGCAGCAGCTTGTCGGCGGCGTCGCCCACCGTCACGACCACGGAGATGGCCATGCACCGCTCTCCGGCCGAGCCGTATCCTGCCGACACCGCCGCATCGGCCGCCAGCTCCATGTCGGCGTCAGGCAGCACGATCATGTGGTTCTTGGCGCCGCCCAATGCCTGCACCCGCTTGCCGTGCTTCGTGCCCGTCTCGTAGATGTAGCGAGCGATGGGCGTCGAACCCACGAAGCTGACGGCATTGACATCGGGATGCTCCAAGATCCCGTCGACGGCAGGTTTGCCGCCATGCACCACGTTGAACACGCCGTCGGGCAGCCCTGCCTCGGCCAGCATCTCCGCCACCATCAGCGAGGTGGACGGATCCTTCTCCGACGGCTTCAACACGAACGTGTTGCCGCACGCGATCGCGATGGGGTACATCCACATCGGCACCATCGTGGGGAAGTTGAACGGCGTGATCCCGGCCACCACCCCCAGCGGCTGGCGGATCGTGTAGGTGTCGACCGCCCGCGACACCTGCTCGGAATAGTCGCCTTTCAGCAGATGAGCGATGTTGCAGGCGAACTCGATCACCTCGAGGCCCCGCTGGATCTCGCCGAGTGCGTCATCGACGGTTTTGCCGTGCTCGGCGGTGAGCTGCTTGGCCAAGTCGTACCGGTTGTCGGCCACGAGTTGACGGAAGGCGAACATGATGTTCTGGCGCCGGGTGAGCGGCGAGTGGCGCCAGTCGGCAAACGCCACCTTGGCCGCAGCGACTGCTGTGTCGACTTCGGCTCGGCCCCCGGAGAGGACTGCACCCGATTGCTGGCCGGTGGCGGGGTTGTACACCGGAGTGGTGTCGGCCGATTCGCCCTCCCACGGCTTGCCGTTGACCCAATGAGTGATGATGTTCATCTCGTCTGCTCCACAGATGTCTCGATGGCCTGCACGGTACTCCCGAAGAAGCGCTCCGTCACCGGGACGCCAGACTGGGGTTCACAGCAGGTACTGGCTGGTGCCCCGCTGGAGATAGCGGCCGTCGCCTTTGCTGCCGTGATATGCGTCGTCGGCGATGATCACCTTGCCCCGGCTCAACACCGTGTCGACCTTGACCGGTACCTCCCAGCCCTCGTACGCCGAATAGTCGACGTCCATGTGGTGGGTGTCGACCGAGATGGTCGTGGACTGGTTGGGGTCGAGGAGCACGATGTCGGCGTCGGAGCCGATGGCGATCGTTCCCTTCTTCGGATACATGCCGAACATCTTGGCGGGAGTGGTTGCGGTCAGCTCGACGAACCGGTTCAGCCCGATCCGCCCTTCGCTCACCCCTCCCCAATACATGAGCTGCATGCGCGGTTCCACGCCGGGCATCCCGTTGGGAATGGCGGCGAAGTTGCCCCGGCCCAGCTCCTTCTGGGTCCCGAACGTGTGGTGGTCCCCCATGCAGAACGGGCAATGATCGGTGGAGACCACCTGCAGGTCGTTGGTCTTCAACCCCCGCCAGAGCCGCTCCTGGTGGCCGGCTGCCTTGTCGCGCAGCGGCGGTGAGCACACGTACTTGGCGCCGTCGAAACCGTTGCCGAGGTTGTCGAGCGACAAGAAGAGATATTGCGGGCAGGTCTCGGCGAACACGTTGAGGCCCTGGTCGCGGGCGGCGATGACCTCATCGAGTGCCTCCTGAGCCGACAGATGCACGATGTACAGCGGCGCCCCGGTCAGCTCGGCCAGCTTGATGGCCCGGTGGGTTGCTTCGCCTTCGAGGATCGACTTGCGGACGATGCCGTGGTGGATCGGGTCGGTCTCGCCTCGGGCGAGCGCCTGCTCGACCAGCACGTCGATGGCGATGCCGTTCTCGGCGTGCATACAGATCGTCGAACCGTTCTCGGCTGCCTTCTGCATGGCGCGGACGATGTCGCCGTCGTCGGAGTAGAACACGCCCGGGTAGGCCATGAACATCTTGAAGCTGGTGACGCCCTCTTCTTTGAGAGTGTCCATCTCTTTCAGGGTCTGCTCGTTGATGTCACCGGTGATCATGTGGAAGCCGTAGTCGATGGCGCATTCGCCGTCGGCCTTGCCCATCCACGCTTCATAGCCGTCCATGGCCGACTGGCCCTTGGTCTGCACGGCGAAGTCGACGATCGTGGTGGTGCCGCCCCATGCCGCGGCTCGGGTGCCTGTCTCGAACGTGTCGGCGGCGAACGTTCCGCCGAATGGAAGCTCCATGTGGGTGTGGACGTCGATGCCACCGGGGATGACCAGCTTGCCGGAGGCGTCGATCTCGTTGTCGGCGCTGACGCCCTCCATCGAGCCGGGGCTGAAGATCGCCACGACCTTCTCCCCGTCGATGAGGACGTCTGCTTCCATGGTTTCGGTGGCGGTGACGACCGTGCCGCCTTTGATGAGCGTCGTTGCCATGCTCGTCTCCTTGCGTTATTCGGTGGCGCGTCGTACCGCGACACCCAGCTTGTCGAGTCCTTCCGTGGCCTCTTCTTCGGTGACGGTGAGCGCAGGAGCGATGCGGAGCACGTTGCCGAGGAGCCCGCCCTTTCCGATCAGGAGTCCCTCCGTCTTGGCTTCTTCCATGACCCGGGCAGTCACCATCGGATCGGGCTCCGTCGAGCCGGGGACCACGAATTCGACTCCGAGCATCAAGCCCTTGCCGCGCACGTCGGCGATGTTGGGCACTTCCGTAGCCAACGCGTGCAACCCTTCTTTGAGCTGCTGGCCGACTTTGTATGCGTTGGTTTGTAGATCGTGCTCGAGGACGAAGTTGAGGTTGGCCAGCGCTCCGGTGGTGGCGAGTGGGTTGCCTCCGAACGTCGAGATCGAGTTGGCGGTAAGACTGTCCATCACCTCGGCCCTGGCCACCACCCCGGCGATCGCCAACCCGTTGCCGAGGCCTTTGGCGAAGGTGAGCATGTCGGGGATGACGTCGTGTGCCTGGTAGCCCCAGAAGTGCTCGCCCGTGCGACCCCAGCCGGTCTGTACCTCATCGGTGATGAACAAGATACCGTGCTCGTCGAGCACTTCCTTGAGCTCGCCGAAGAACCCGTCCGGCGGAGTGGCGAAGCCGCCCACTCCTTGGATCGGCTCGGCGATCAGGCATGCCACGTCCCCTGCCGTGGCGACCAGCAGCAGATCGCGAAGATCGTCGGCGCAGGCCTGGATGAATTCGTCGTCGGGCAGATGCGCGAACGGGCTGCGGTACTTGTAGCCCGAATGAACGTAGGTCGTGTGGAACGGTGTCAGCGTCGTTGCCGACCAAGAGGCGTTCCCGGTCACCGCGATGGCTGAATGCGACTTGCCGTGATAGCTGTTGCGCATGGCCAGTACCTGGTTCGACTTGCGGTATTGGGTGGCCAGCATCAGCGCAGCGTCGTTGGCCTCGGTGCCCGAGTTGGTGAAGAACACCTTGGCGTCGGGGATCCCCGACAGGTCGGCGATCTTCTCTGCCAGCTCGATCTGCGATTCGATGAGATACAGCGTCGACGTGTGCAACATCCTGTTGGCCTGCTCACGAATCGCCTCGACCACCTCCGGCACCTTGTAGCCGGTCATCGTGGTGAGGATCCCGCCGAAGAAGTCCAGGTATTCGTTCCCTTCGGCGTCCCGCACCCGGCGACCCTCCCCGTCGACCAGTGCGATCGGGTCCTGGTAGTAGAGGGCCATCCAGGAAGGCAGAACCTCTTTGTGACGACCCAACAGTTCGGCGTGAACGCCCACGAATCTCTCCTTCCTCAGGTCCCTAAAACTACGCCTCCGAGACGGCCGGCCGCTTCATGTACCACTCCGTGAACGAGGAACACCGGCCGGAATCGGCGAATCGAAGAACGAACAGGTTGTCGTAGACCTTGTTTTCGAACCGGTAGTCGGTGTGGCCGGTCGCAAGCGCCACGTCATCGGTCACGACCAGAGGCTCGTAGGTGGCCTCCCATGAGGAGGGATCGTCGGGATTGGCCATCCACGCTTCGGCTATGGCCGCGGCGCCCACCAGCGGCTCGTCCCATGGATGGAATCGATACTCGGCATCCGCGGTGAACAGAGCCTGGACTTGGGCCGGTTCGTTCGATCTCCAGGCCTCGATGTATGAGTCGAGCCAGCGCTGGACGCTATCGCGGTCCATTGCGCTCAGGGCGCCACCAGCGCGTCGTAGGCGTCGGGACGGCGATCGCGGTAGAAGGCCCAGACCTTGCGAACCTCCTCGATCATGTCCATGTCGAGGTCACGCACCACCAACTCCTCATCGGTGTCGGAAGCGGGCTCGCCGACCATCTGGCCACGCGGGTCGACAAAATACGACGAGCCGTAGAAGTCGTTGTCGCCGTACTCCTCCTTGCCGACCCGGTTGATGGCGCCGATGAAGTATTCGTTGGCGACCGCCGAGGCGGGCTGTTCGAGGTTCCACAGATACATCGACAGGCCGCGGCTCGTCGCCGATGGGTTGAAGACGATCTTCGCCCCACCGAGGCCGAGCGCTCGCCAGCCCTCCGGGAAGTGACGGTCGTAACAGATGTACACGCCGACCTTGCCAACCGCCGTGTCGAAGACCGGATAGCCCATGTTCCCGGGCCGGAAGTAGAACTTCTCCCAGAACCCGTTCACATGAGGAATGTGCGTCTTGCGGTACTTGCCGAGGTAGGTGCCGTCGGCGTCGATCACCGCCGCCGAGTTGTACAAGAACCCGTCGTCCTCTTTTTCGTAGATCGGAATGACCAGCACCATGCCGGTTTCTTTGGCGACCTGGATCATGCGTTGCGTGGTGGGTCCGTCCGGGATCGGCTCAGCCGTGTCTTTGTGCACGTCGTCTTGGACCTGACAGAAGTAAGGCGCGTTGAATATCTCCTGGAAGCACATGACCTGGGCGCCCTGCTCGGCCGCCTGGCGGGCATAGTCGACGTTCTTCTCGACCATCGACTCCTTGTCTCCGGTCCACGACGTCTGGACGATTGCGGCCCGAACGATGTTTGCCATCTAGTGGTTCTCCTTGCGTTGCTCTCTCATCCACATCAGGGGGTGGGTGGCTCTCGAGCCACCCACCCCTTTCTATCACTCGCCTCCGGGCAGCAGTTCCACCGTCGTCTTCTGCCAGCCGGCGCCGGTCGTGTCGAGGCCTTCGTCGTTGAGGGCGTTCACGGCGTTCTGGGCGAAGTCGGTGCGAAACGCGCT
Source organism: Acidimicrobiia bacterium (assembly GCA_041586155.1). Taxonomy (GTDB): domain Bacteria; phylum Actinomycetota; class Acidimicrobiia; order Spongiisociales; family JAENVV01; genus JBFGJH01. The sequence goes on along the minus strand of JBFHAT010000039.1, from coordinate 6,934 downwards.
GCCGCCAGGGTCGGCCGAAATGACGTTCTGACTCGTTGCCACCGCGATCGTCTGATTCCACAGGTCCTGGTCCATCACCCCGATGCCATTGGGCGATGGCCAGATGAGGGCGTTGATCTCGTTCATCTGCCAGGTCTGGTGGCTGCGACCCAGCGTGGGGCCGGCGTCGAGCACGATGTCGACGCAGCTGTCGGGATTGTCACGGCAGTAGATCCATCCACGGAAACTCGCCCGCAGGAACGCTTCGACGATGTCGGGGTTGTTTTCTGCGTACTCCTCCGTCACCCAGATGGCGTCCTGCAGCATGGCCGTGGCAATCGACGGATCGTTGAAGTCGATGACGTTGAGGTCTTCGGGTTGGTACAGCTCGCCGGTTTCGGGGTTGGTGGCCTCGAGTACCTGAGCGTACTCGTTGTAGATCATCGCTTCGGCCGCGTCGATCTCGCGGTTCAGGAGCGCCTCCATGGTGAAGTCCTGAGCGACCAGCTCGCCGACGTTGACGCCGAACTTGTCGATGGCGGCGGTCAGCTCGAACTCGTTGCCGAATCCCCAGTTTCCGACCGTTTTCCCTTCCCAGTCGGCCGGTGTGGTGATCCCAGAGTCCGCCCAGCTGACCATCAGGGTGCCGGACCGTTGGAACACCTGCGCCACGTTGACCAGGCCGGCATCTTCCTCGTTGGAGACCAGCGCCTTGGGTACCCATGCCAAACCGAACTCGGCGCCTCCGGTTGCAACGACCTGTTGGGGGACGATCTCGACCGCACCCTCCAGAATCGTCACGTCGAGGCCCTCGTCCTCGTAGAAGCCTTGGTCGACGGCGGCGTAGTAGCCGGCGAACTGAGCCTGAGCCACCCATTGCAGCTGCAGATTGATGGGGGTCAGGTCCGCCGAGCCGCCACAAGCAGCAACGATCAGCGCGAGCGCAAGCGCCGCTCCGCCCAGGCTGGACTTCCAGGTTCTGGTCATGGTTCCTCCTCTGCCGCGGCCCGGCCGCCGCCACCTCGCAAACATACTCAACCAGTTCTACCGACGATGCTCAGGTCTGGCGGATCGAGACGTGCCAGGGAATGACCCTCCGTTCCATCCACGCCACGAACGCATAGAGCACGATGCCAAACGCAGAGGCCAACACGATCGCCGCCCATGCCTCCTCGAACTGCAGAAGCCCTGCCTTGGTGGTGATGTATTGGCCGAGACGGTCTTGCGAGCCGCCGAAGAACTCTTTGACGATCGCCCCGATCAGGCTGAGGGCGGCGGCGATCTTCAAGGCCGAGAAGAGGTATGGCTGCGCGGTAGGGAACTGGAGCTTCCACAGCTGGGTGCGGCGCGGCGCGGCGTACGAGTTCATCAACTCGATCTGGGATGGCGTCGCCGACATCAGCCCTCTGACGAGGTTGATCATGACCGGGAAGAACACGAGCACGGCGACCACGAAGATGGACCCGGCTGCGCTGGTGATACCGAACCACGAGTTGGCGATCGGGGCGAGCACGATGATCGGGGTCGAGTTGGCTGCGATGGCGAAGGGCAGCGCCCCTTCCCGCACGAAGCTCCACCGGGCGGCGGCGAACGCCGTCACGATGGCCGCCATGGTGCCGACCACCAGGCCCCCCAACGCCGACAAGAACGTGCCAACGCCGGCGCTGATCAGCTCCGACGTCTCATTGAAGAACGTCGCAACGATCGCAGTCGGCGCCGGAAGTATGAAACCCTTGATGTCAAAGACGCGGACGAACCCTTCCCAGACCACCAGCCCCACGACGAACAGGCCGGCTGCCGGGAGCCATCCCCGCAGGCGACTCCTCATGGCTTCTCCACGGCCCTCAGACCTTCCCGCACCTGCGTGAGAAGCGCGAAGAACCGCTGGTCCTCACGCGTTTCGAACACCCGTGGCTGCGACAGGTCGATGTCCACGATCTCGGTGATCTCGCCCGGCCGGGGCGACATGATCACGACCCGAGTGGAGAGAAACACGGCTTCGGGGATGGAATGCGTCACGAACATGATGGTGGTGTTGGTTTCCGCCCAGATCCGCAGCAGCTCCATCTGCATGCGCTCACGAGTCATCTCATCGAGTGCACCGAACGGCTCGTCCATGAGCAGGATGGCCGGCGAGAAGGACAGTGCCCGGGCGATCGATACCCGCTGTTGCATGCCGCCCGACAGCTGCCACGGGTAGTGGTCGGCGAACTGCTCCAGCTGCACGAGCTCGAGCATTTCCCTGGCCCGTCGCGTGCGTTCGGCCTCGTCGACGCCCATGATCTCCAGCGGTAGCGCCACGTTACCGAGGATCTTGCGCCATTCGAGCAGGGTGGCGGACTGGAACACCATGCCGTAGTCGCGATCGATGCGGGCTTGTTGCGGGGGCTTGCCGTTCACGGTCACCTCTCCGCGTGACGGCGGGAGGAGGTCGCCCACCAGACGCAGCAGGGTCGATTTCCCGCAGCCGGAAGGCCCGATCAACGACACGAACTCGCCCGGCTCCACCGACAGGTCGATGTTGCGGAGCGCGGCCACCTCGCCGTCGCTGCCTTCGTTGAAGACCTTGTCGACGCCGCTCATTCGCAGGGCCGTCATGCGGTTGCGTTCTCCAACACGGATCCCGCTTCGATGCGATCGGCCTGCACTCGCCGAGACGCCGGGAGCACCAGCCGTTCGACTCCGGCGACCAGCCCGACGAAGACGATGCCGATCAGTGCTGCGACGAGAATCGAGGCAAACAGCTTCTCTGGCGCCGCAGAGAACGCAGCAGCGAAGTTGAGGATGGCCCGTCCCATGCCATCAGGCATGCTGGCCGGCAGCTCACCGACGATCGCTCCGATCACCGACGCAGTGGCGGCAACCTTCAGCGCGGGAAAGAGGTAGGGGAGCGCCGCCGGCACCTGCAGCTTCCACAGCACCTGGTTGGGGCTGGCCGCATAGGAGCGCATCAGCTCGGAGGCAGTGGCTTCCGGCGAGCGGAGGCCGCGCAGTGTGTTGATGGCGATGGGGAAGAAGGCCAGGTACGCCGAGATGACGCCTACGACGATCCACTTCGGGATGTTCGCCCGTCCAGCCCATACGACGAGGATGGGGGCGATCGCCAGAATCGGGACGGTCTGCGAAGCGACCACGTATGGCATGAGACCCCGTTCGGCGATGTGGGAGCGGATGAAGAGCACTCCCAGCGAGAACCCGATCGCTCCTCCGACGAGGAAGCCGAGGAACGCCGATCGGAACGTGAATAGCGCCGCCTCGAGGAGAACGATCAGCAGGATGCTGTCGCCGCCTCGCCGAGCCGGGCGAAACAGGGCGGCGAGGATGTCCCACAGGTGCGGCATCGAACGTTCGTTGGTTCGTATGGGGAGATTGACGTCGGTCAGCGGCCAGGTTCCGCCGGTGGTCTGGCCCATCCATTTGTAACCCTCCCACAGCACGGCGAGGAACAAGAGAATGCCGACGAACGAGAGCGTGCTGCGCAGGGTGCGGCTCATCGGGTTCCCGCCAGCCTGCCGGCGAGACACCGGTTGGGAGAAGGTCGCGCCACCCGCATGCGCGGATACTATCCCCGCCGCGGCCGGGCTCGCCGGTGCGACCGATCAGTGGCCGGTTCGTCCTCCGGCACGACCGCCGCGTTTGGCGTGTCCCTTCTGGAACCGAGGGGCTTGACGCCGCATGCGCGTCTTCTTCATCGCCGACTCGACGCCGCGGCGCTTGCGAGCCGGGCGCTTCGGCGACTGCGGGCGCTGCTCCTCCTGAGGTTGTTCCTCTTCCTGAGGCGGTTGCTCTTCTTCAGCCATGCTTCGATCCTAACCAACGCGCTGGGCGGCAATAGGGCCGGATTTCCCGTGTCTCTGGGAGCGAGCCCGGGTGCGTCGCGTTGGGACTAGTCCGCAGTGATGCTACTGGAAGTAGCCCTTTAGTCACAGAGAGTGGCGAGGTAAGGTGGCGTCCGACAGATGGGAGTGAGTGGGTGAGGCGGATCGTGGCGCTGGCAATCATCGGAGCATTGACGATGGCGGGTCTCCCGGGCTCCGCGTCGGCGCGTCGGGCGCTGTGGGTGTGGGACGGCCCGACGATGGATGCTGTCGATGTGGCGATCGCCGACGGCTACGACGCCCTGTTCGTGCACGCAGCTCCCGGTTTTGATCCCGCCGACTACGCCGGCTTCATCGATTCGGCTCACGCAGCAGGGATCGACGTGTACGCCATGGGCGGCGACCCCGCTTGGGCGCAGGACCGCCGTGCCTGGAAGAACTGGGTGGGGGAAGTCGTGGACGCCGGCGTGTTCGACGGGGCGGTGGCCGACGTCGAGCCGTATCTCCTACCGGGATGGGACAACGATCGGACGAGGCGGAGGATCATCAATAACTACGTCAGCCGGTTGGAAGCGGCCCATGACGCGTCGGGATCGATGGATCTCATCGCAACGATCCCGTTCTGGTGGGACCTGCCAGAGTTCGACAAGAAGGGCGAGTCGCTCGCCGAGCGGGTGGTAGCCCGGTCCGACGGGATCGTCGTCATGGCATATCGCGACTCGGCCAGCGGACCCGATGGCATCGTGGCGCATGCCGCCAACGAAGTCGCGGCTGCTGCCGCAGCGGGAAAGCTCGCCTGGGTGGGCATCGAGACCGCTCCCGCTTCGCTCGACAAGGTCACCTTCTGGGAAGAAGGCCGTAGCGCAGTGGCCACCGAGTTGGCGATCGTCGATCAATCGTTCGGAGCGGGCTACGCCGGTGCGGCGATCCACCACTACGGCAGCTGGGTTTCATTGGGGGGCTAGCCACGATAGGAGGGGGCGGGTTCTGCGGGGCTCCCGCCCCCTCCACCTCGGTGGCTACTTGCCGACGGGCAGATCGTCGACCTCGGGGTGGTCGATCGGGTTCACCTCACCGGAGGGCGCCTCCGGCTCCTCGGGCTTGGCTGCGGGGAGGGCGCCGCCCTTCTTGGCGGCCTTGGCGGCCGCCTTCTCGTCCTTGGCGGCCTGCTTGGCAGCCCTGGCTTCCTCCTCGGCCTGCTGCTTCGCAGCCTTGGCCTCGTCGTCGGCCTGGTCGCGGTACTCCTTGAGCGCAGCCCGATCCCGCAGGACCGAACGACGCCGGCGACGCCAGATGAAGCCGACCAGCTCGTCGACGACGATCGTTCCGCCAATGGTGGCAAGGAGAACGGCGATCAACGGATAGCGCAGCTCGTACTGCAGGAACTCGACGGTGACGGGCTGGGTGTTCTGCGCAGCCAGGACCACGATGGCGACCAGCGCCACCAGGACGACGACCACGCCGAAGTAGAACCCGGTACCCCGGAATGACTTTTGGTTGTTGTTGCGGGCCATGCGGCGACCGCCTCCTTCGTGAGTTGGCACCATTCCGACACACGAGGTGTGAGAAAGTTCTCGCGAGAGAGGGGCAGCCGAAGCTGCCCCTCTCTCGAACCTACGGTTGCTGCAGGGCGATAGCCCGAAAGCAACCGAAGGTTCGTTGGATCGGTCCGTTACGGGGTGTTGGTCCGGTTGGGGAGCATGCGGTTCCACCAGCCCTCGGCGGCCTTGATACCGCCGACTCCGAAGGCGATCGCCAGGGAGACCCCGACCGTCGCCAGCAGGGCGATGAAGAGCGTGTTGACGATCTCCTCAGCCACGTTGAGCGTGTTGAGCGACGCGAAGATGCCGAAGCCCAGAATCGCCCACCGGACGGCGTTGTCCAGCCAGCCGATGTTTTGCTGGTCTGCCCACGGCTTCACGAGATCGGCCACGAATGCACCCAGCGCCGCGGCCACCACGATGATGACCATCGCCACGATGATCAGCGGCAGGTAAGCGATCAGACCCTGGAGCAGCTCGGTGAGAGCGCCGATGTCGAGGGTCTCGGCGGCCATCAGGAACACGATCAACAGGGCGATCCAGTAGATGATCCGAGCCACGAGTCCGCTCGCTGAATACCCCGCATTCTTCAGCGTGTTGGACAGTCCGGCCCGATCCAACAAGCGATCGAAGCCGACCCTCGTCAGGATCGTTTCTACGGCTGAGCGAATCAGCCGAGCGACGAACCAGCCGATCAGCAGGATCAGCAATGCGCCGATCAGTTTGGGAGCGAACCCGACGATGCCTTGCCAAGCATTGTTGAGACCGTCTTCGATTCCATCGAAGAAACCTTGTGCGAACACCACTTCTGCTACCTCCTGTGTGCGGGACCTCGCAGCTATGACACCACATGGCCCCTTAAGTTCCTAGGACCTGCTCCGCCCTACCCGCCAGGGATGGGAACTTAACTGCCGCTACCGTGTCGGATCGATGAATGGCGTCGCTTCCGACCGCACCGATCAGGAGCTCGTAGAGGCAGCTCGTGCCGGAAATCTGGGGGCATTCGAGGAGCTCGTGAGGCGACATGAACGGTTTGTGTTTGGAGCAGCGTTGCGCATCGTGAAGAACCGGGTCGTCGCCGAGGACGTCGCCCAAGAAACCTTCTTTGCCGCCTGGAAGGCGATCGGTACTTTCCGCGGGGACGCGCAGGTTCGTTCGTGGTTGTACCGGATCGCCACGAACCGGGCGCTGAACGCAGTGACGCGCCAGCGCGAGTTCGCGACCGAGGAAACCTATATCGATCGTCCTCGCACGGCGTCAGCCGAAGAGGAAGCAATCCGTCGGGTCGGGGTCGAGGAGCTCGGCTCGGCAGTCGCACAACTCCCGGATGCGTTGCGCCAGGTCTTCATCCTGCGCGAGGAGCAGGGTCTCTCGTACGAGGAGATCTCTGCTCGACTGGGGATTCCCCTCAACACGGTGCGAACCCGCCTACGGCGGGCTCGTCTCGCGGTGGCCGATCACCTCGAGGAATGGCGATGATCGTCTGTGACGTCACCGACGAAGAACTGGGCGTTTGGGAAGAAGGCGGCAACGGCCATCTCGACGAGCATGTTGCCGGCTGTGCCCATTGCCAGGATCGACTGGCACTGTGGTGGG
>JBFHAT010000038.1:0-26360 GCA_041586155.1 Acidimicrobiia bacterium | reverse complement strand
TTCGACCTCGGCTATAGCCCCACAAGAACCGTAGGAACACTGCGTCGTCGTGTTCGTCTGGGGCATCGGCGAGGAAGGGGCCCCTGCTCCCCTTCCGTCCGTTGGCTCAGTCGCTCAAGCGCTTACAGTTGGTGAAGCCCTTGTTGGTGTCGATTTCGAACGCCTCCAGGTACAACGGTCTCCCGTCGGGAAGCTCATCGATCTGGACGAAGAACCCGAGCGACCTGATCTTCGACGCCGGGTGGTCGAAATCGAACGCCACTAGCGCGCCTTCCTCCAGTTCGCCGTCGCCGTCCGGGTCGAACGGATCGACGATCGACGCAAAGCCGCTGGCGAACAGTGGGCGGGCGAAGTTGTCGGCCTTCGAATTGCCCGAAATGCCAGGCGGGAACAGCGCTCCCTTCCCCGAGCACCATTGGCCTACGATCTCGTGAACCGTCGCCGACGCGGGTAGTGCCAGCAGCCCCATGACAAGTGCCACGGTCGCCAACAGAGTGAGGGGTTTCCGCATGATGGAACCTTTCTCCTCGCGCACCCCCGGCCCTCCTGCCGGGGGCCTCCGACCGATCAATACGGAAGGGATCCGACTCTGGTTCGCGGTCCTCGCGGTCCCCGACGAGGCAATAGCGCGTTGGCACGCCGCCGTACGAACTTTCGGCTGTTTTCGGTCTATGGCCGGACAGGAGCCTAAGGAACGCTCCGTGTAGCCTCGGGCCCCCGATGGCGAGGAGACCAGATGAGTGAGCCAGTCGCAGACATTGGTGTCGTTGGCCTCGCCGTCATGGGCCGTAACCTCATCCTCAACATGGCCGACCACGGGTTCACCGTCGCCGCCTACAACCGCACCGTCGAACGAGTTCACGAGTTCTTGGCCGACGAAGCTGCCGACGCGTCGGTCGTCGGCGCCACCTCGCTGGAGGAGATGGTCGAGCTGCTGCGGCCGCCTCGCCGAGTCATGCTCATGATCAAAGCGGGCGCACCGGTCGACGAGGCCATCGACACCCTCCTGCCCCTCCTCGACCCCGGCGACATCATCATCGACGGCGGCAACTCGCTGTACACCGACACGATCCGGCGCACCCAGCAGGTCGAAGAAGCGGGCAAGCGCTACATCGGCACCGGCGTGTCGGGCGGCGAAGAAGGGGCGAGGCACGGCCCATCCATCATGCCGGGCGGCACCGGCCAGGCATGGGTCCATGTTCGCGACATCTTCCAGTCGATCGCGGCGTCGGTCGACGGCGTGCCGTGTTGTGACTGGGTCGGGCCCGACGGCGCCGGCCACTACGTGAAGATGGTCCACAACGGGATCGAATACGGCGACATGCAGGTGATCGCCGAGGCGTACGACCTGATGCGCCGGGGGTTGGGGATGTCCCACGCCGCCATCGGCGATGTCTTCGCCGAGTGGGACCGGGGCAAGCTCGACTCGTATCTGATCGAGATCACCGCCGACATCATGCGTTACCTGGACGATGAGGGCCGGCCGCTGCTCGAGTCGATCCTCGATGCAGCCGGCCAGAAGGGGACCGGCAAGTGGACGGTCATCTCGTCGATGGAGCTCGGCCAGCCCGTCACCCTGGTGGCCGAGGCCGTGTTCGCGCGCATCGTGTCGGCGCTCCAGGACCAGCGGCTCGATGCTGCCAAGACCCTGACCGGGCCCCACCCGGCCATCGACGGAGACCCCGATCAGACACTCACCGACCTGCACGACGCCCTGTACGCGTCGAAGATCGTCTCGTACGCGCAAGGGTTCATGCTGCTCGACGCCGCCGACGCCGAGTACGACTGGGAGCTGGACTTCGCTTCGATCGCCGCGATGTGGCGCGGCGGATGCATCATCCGTTCCCGCTTCCTCAGCGACATCATGGATGCGTACAGCCGGCGTCCTGAGCTGCGCAGCCTCCTACTCAACCCGTTCTTCGCCGATGAGGTCGTCGACGCGCAGGCCGGTTGGCGCCGGACGGTCCAGCGGGCCATCGCCAGTGGCATCCCGGTGCCGGCGTACTCGACTGCCCTGGCCTTCTACGACTCGTACCGATCCGAACGGCTGCCCGCCAACCTCATCCAAGCGCAGCGGGACTACTTCGGCGCCCACACCTACGAGCGGGTCGACCGTCCACGGGGCGAGTACTTCCATACGAACTGGACGGGCACGGGCGGCGACGTTTCGTCGACGTCCTACAACGCCTGAACGTCAGGCCAGAAAGAGGGCCGGCTCCTCGAGGTTTTCGATCAGCTGGGCCATGAAACGCCGGCCAAGACCGCCATCGATGAGCCGGTGGTCGTAGGACAGCGCAAGGGGCATCATCGGCCGCGCCGTGATGGTCCCCTCCACCACGACCGGCTTCTGAATCGCCCTCCCCACCGAGAGTATGGCCGACGTGCCCGGGGGAATGATCGGTGTGCCAAGGCCGCCCCCGGCGGCGCCGATGTTCGAGACCGTGAAAGTCGAGCCGCGTAACTGGTCGGGTTCGAGTGTGCGCGACAACGCACCTTCTGCAAGGACGCCGATCTCCTCGGCCAAGGCGATCACCGGCTTCCGGTCGGCGTCTTTGATCACCGGCACCATGAGGCCGTCGGGGGCGTCGACGGCGACGCCGATGTTCGTCGTCGCCCGAAAGACGACGTCTTCCCGGTCGATGATCGCGTTGAATTCCGGAAACGAACGCAGCACGGGTGTGACGGCGGCCACCACCAGTGCGTCGAGGGGAACCACCGTGTCGTGGCGCTTGGCCAGGGCGCGGCGGGCGTCGAGAAGGCGAGTGGCGTCGATTTCGTCGAAGGTCGTGACATGAGGGATCGTTGTCCACGATTCGAGCATGCGGGCGGCGATGGTCCTCCGCAGTTTCGTCATCCGTTCCCTCCGGTCGCCTGCCGGCACCGGTGGAGGTTCGGACTCTGCGCTCACCGGCTCCGCCACGGTCGACACGGCTCCGGCGTCCTCCACCGATGACGCGGCACCGACCAGGGCGAGGATGTCCTCGCGTTCCACCCGCCCGCCGGGTCCACTGCCCTCGACGCCGGCCAGATCGATCCCGTGTTCGCGGGCGAGCCTGCGGACCAAGGGGAGAGCCTGAGGTCGGTCGGGCCGTCGCTCCGTGGTCTCGACTGCTCGAAGCTCCACCGGATCGTCGTCGAGGGTGCCAACGATGTTGGCGGGAACGGCGGCCCCATGGGAGTCGGATTCGCCGCTTTCGTCGCCGGGGGCGGCGTCCCCGCCGGTCGCCTCTCGTTCTGGCGCCGCCTCACCCCAAGCTTCGCCTGATTCGCCGATCACCGCCAGGATCGACCCCACCTCGCAACGGTCCCCTTCGGCTGCGCCGTGATGCAGAACGACCCCGGCGACGGGGGCAGGGATGTCGACCACTGCCTTGTCCGTCTCGACCTCCACCAGGGGCTCGTCCTGCCCGACGTGATCACCGACGGCGACCAGCCAGCGGACGACTTCGGCCTCGGTGAGACCTTCGCCGATGTCGGGCAACAAGAACTCGAATGCCATCTACGCCTCCAGGGTACGCATTGCCGCCGCCATCACATCATCGACTGCCGGCAGATACTCGGACTCGGCCCGCTTGAGTGGGAACACCGTGTCGAGTCCGGTGACCCGCTCAACCGGCGCTTGCAGCGAATAGAGCGCCCGCTCGGCGACCAGCGCCGAGATCTCCGCGGCGAAGCCGCCCGTGCGAGGCGCCTCACTGATGACCACGACCCGACCCACCGCCTGTGCGGCGTCGATGATGGTGGTGACGTCGAGCGGCACGAGTGTGCGCAGATCGATGAACGCGGCGTCCACCCCCTGCTCGGAGAGCCGTTCGGCCGCGGCCCGGGTCTCTTTGGTCATCGCCCCCCACGACACGAGCAGTACATCGCCGCCGTCCCGTTCCACACGGGCAGACCCGATCGGGACCGAATGCCGCCCGTCGGGCACCTCCTCCTTGATGGACCGATACAGCCGGATCGGCTCGAGGAATACGACCGGGTCGGGATCGTCCACAGCTGACAGGAGCAGTCCTTTGGCGTCGGACGGCGTCGAGGGGATCACCACCTTCAAGCCGGGCACGTGGGTGTAGATGGCCTCGGTCGACTCCGAATGATGCTCGGCGGCACCGAACCCTCCTCCACACGGCATTCTGATCACCATCGGTGCCGTGAATCGGTGGCGGCTGCGGTTCCGGATTCGGGATACGTGAGAGATGATCTGGTCGTATGCCGGATAGGAGAAGCCCATGAACTGGATCTCGACGATCGGCTTCAGCCCGGCGACGGCCATGCCAAACGCGGCGCCCACGATTCCCGATTCCGCCACCGGCGTATCGATCACTCGCTCGGGCCCGAACCGCTCGTAGAGGCCGTCGCTGATCCGAAAGACACCTCCGGTCTTGCCGACGTCCTCGCCCATCAGCACCACCCGCTCGTCTTCGAGCGCCAGGGCGAGTGCCTCGTTGAGGGCCGTGGCGACGGTGTGCATCACCATCCGTGCCGCTCGCCCTGTTCGATGAGCGCGTCTGACGGCTGCTGGAACACTCCTGCGACGATGTCGCGGCGGGTGAACGGTTCGAGCGCCTCGGCGGTCTCCACTGCCCGTTCGAGCGCTTCGGCGGACTTCTCCTCCAAGCGTTGCTGCCACTCGGCGTCCCACGCACCGGACGCTTCCAGGTATGCGCGGACCCGTTCGAGCGGGTCGGCGGCGCGGGCGGCGGATTCTTCCTCGGCCGGGCGGTAACGGGTTGGGTCGTCGTTGGTCGTGTGCGGTCCGACCCGGTAGGTGACGGCCTCGATGAGCGTGGGACCGTCTCCCGACCGCGCCCTTGCGACCGCTTCTGCCGCCGCGGCGAAGACCGCCAGCACGTCGTTGCCGTCGACGAGCACGCCGGGCATCCCGTAGCTCTCGGCCTTCTCGGCGATGGTCTCCGAGGCTGTCTGTGCTCGCCGCGGCATCGAGATGGCGTACCCGTTGTTCTGGCAGAGGAACACCGTGGCCGTCTTGAACACGCCGGCGAAGTTCATCGCCTCATGGAAGTCGCCCTCCGACGTGGCTCCGTCCCCGAAGTAGGTCATCGCGATGCGGTCCGAGCCCTGCAGCCGTTCTCCCCATGCCAGTCCGACCGCATGCAGCATGTGGGCGCCGACCGTGATCGACGGGGGCAGCACGTTGATGCGGGAGGGTGGAGAGCCTCCGCGTTCGTCGCCGGTCCGTCCCAGTATCAGCAGATCCCATCCGTACCCCTGCATCCACATGGCGGCGGCGTCCCGGTAGCTGGCGACCATCCAGTCGTCGGGTCGCAGCGCCGCTGCGCTGCCAACCTGAGCCGCCTCTTGACCGAGAAGCGGCGCATAGGTGGCGAGGCGACCCTGCTTCTGCAGCGCCGTGCATTTACGGTCGTACGTACGCGCCTCGATCATCGCCCAGTAGAGCCGGCGAGTGGTTTCGATGTCGCAAGGCGGATCGTCGAGCAGTTCGCCCGCCGGCGTGAGAATCTGGCGCATCAGCGGCAGGCTACCGGGTTCGCCGGTGCGGTCATCTCCCAGCCGAGCATCGAGCCAGCACCGCTTGTCGCCGCTTCGCCTCCTCAGGCGTCGACCGGCTCGGTGCTCTGTTCGAGCTCCTCGGGGGTGATGAGAACGTCACGTGCCTTGGAGCCCTGCGAAGGGCCGACCACGCCTCGCTGTTCGAGGATGTCCATGATGCGCCCGGCCCGGGCGAAACCCACCCTGAGCTTGCGCTGGAGCATCGAGGTGGACCCCAGACCTGACCGGACCACCAATTCGGTCGCTTGGGCAAGCAGCTCGGCGTCCTCGTCGTCCTCGTCGGCTTCGGCCTCTCGGGCCCGCTGAGCGGACGCCTCGATGACCTTGTCGTGGTAGTGCGCCTCGCGTTGTTTCTTCACCCAGTCGACCACGGCGTGGATCTCCGACTCCTCCACCCAGGCGGCTTGTAGTCGTCGCGCCTTGGGCTCGGTCGCCGTGACCAAGAGCATGTCGCCCATACCGACCAGCTTCTCGGCACCCACCTCGTCGATGATCACTCGCGAGTCGGTCTGCGAAGCCACCGAGAACGCCATACGGCTGGGAACGTTGGCTTTGATCACACCGGTGATCACGTTGACAGATGGCCGCTGGGTTGCGATGACCAGGTGAATGCCCACCGCTCGAGCCATCTGGGCGATACGCACGATCGACGCTTCGACCTCCCGGCCGGCGACCATCATCAGGTCGTTGAGCTCGTCGATGAGCACCACGAGATACGGGAACCGATCGAACGCCTCCGGATCGAGACCGCCGATGTCGTGCTTCTCCCGGTAGCCGGTGATGTCGCGCACCCCTGCATCGGCGAGTAGGTCGTAGCGCCGATCCATCTCGTCGACCGCCCACTTGAGGGCATCGGCCGCCTTCTTCGGGTTGGTGATGACGCGAGTGAGGAGGTGGGGCACCCCGTTGTACTGGCCGAGCTCGACCCGCTTGGGATCGACCATGATCATCCGCACGTCGTCTGGGTGGGCACGCATCAGAATCGAAGTCACGAGCGAGTTGATGCACGACGACTTGCCGGCGCCGGTGGCGCCGGCGATGAGCACATGTGGCAACTCACCGAGGTTGACCATCACCGACCGCCCGTTGATGTCCATGCCCACTCCCACCGCCAGCGGATGAGGATCTGCCGCGGCTTCTTCGCTGCCGAGGATGTCCCCAAGGGTGACGATCCGGCGCTTGCGGTTCGGCACTTCGACGCCGATGGCGCTCTTGCCCGGAATCGGCGCCAGGAGGCGCACATCGGGTGTCGCCAAGGCATAGGCGATGTCGTTGGCCAAGTTGGTGACACGCGACACCTTGACGCCGGAAGCGAGCTCGATCTCGTATCGAGTCACGGTCGGCCCGGGCACGATCTTGGTGAGGCGAGCGTCGACCCCGTGCTCGTGAAGCGTCTCCTCGAGATCTTGGGCGGTTTCCTCCAGGGCACGCCGATTGTGGGACTCGCCTCGGCCCTGTCCGAGCAGCTTCATCGGCGGTTTCGCATAGGACTTGTCGTCGGTGACGATCGCCATCGACGGTTCGGTGGTCGATCTCTCTTTGTCGGGGTCAGGCCGCTTCCTGGCCGGCCGTTTCGAAGTCTCGGCAACGGGCGGCTTCTGACCTTCCGTGGGTGTCCTCGGCGCCGGCTTGGTGACGATGACGGGTCGCTCGATCCTGACTCGCTCGCCTCTACTCGGGCGCATGGACTCGGCTCGACGGCGGATCTGGCGGCCGATGTCGGCGAGGCCGACGATGAGCTCCCGCACGGTGGTGTGGGTGGCGACCAGCACGCCCATCGCCGTCAACGCGGACAAGACGAGAAATGCGCCCCAGTAGCCGATCACCCGCTTGAGCGGGAACGAGATGAGAGACCCGACGGCCCCACCCCGCTCGCGTACCAGATCGAGCGAGTCGTACAAGCGGACTGCACCGGTCATGAGATGGAACAGGGCGAGCGATCCGATGAAGACGAGCGCCAGCCCGATCGCCATGCGTGCATAGTCCTGGCGCGGCTTGGCGACGATGAGCGCCCCGCCGATGACCGCCAACAGAAGAGGAATGAAGTAACCCCACAAGCCGAAGAGAACGCCGAGGGCCGACACCAATCCGTCGCCGACCGGGCCCGCTTCGCCCATGTAGGCCAGGCCGACCAACGCGGCGAGCACGAGAACGCCGACACCCCAGATGTCGTCGGCTTGGTCCCCGAATCGGGTTCGAATCCGGAGGCGCACCCTCGCCAGCAGTGAGGGCGGCGCCGTCTTCTTCTTGTTTCTGGTGGACACCCGCTTCCGCCCTTTGGCCCCACGGCGGGTGGGTGTCCGTGATGCCATGTGGGTTGCACCTTACACCCTGCCCCCACCCACACCAATCACTCCGCGCGCAAAGACGCGCGCTCCGCGCGAATTAGGACCATCGGCCTACGAGACTCGATGCCGTGACCCCCTCGACCGGATCGCCAGCGCCTCACCGGATGGTGCGCTGGAGGGCAGACACTGGCGGGCCCCGCCCAGTCAGGCAACCTCTAGGCGAGCTGGGGTGGCTCGGTCTCGGGTCCCTTGAGCTCTTCGATCCGATCGTCGAGATCGAGGACCCGCTGTGCCTCTCGTAGCCGCTCGGCCTCCAACGCAGCGATGTCCCTCTCGGAGCGCAGCTCGTCCATCCGCAGCTGATGCCGGTAGGCCAGGAGATTGCGGCCACCCGCCCACAACCCGCCGAGGATGAGCACCGTCACGATGACCGGTACCAAGTCGCCCACGTTGGCGTTGGTGATGGCGGTGATGGGGATGAGCAGCGCGAGAATTGGGATCAAATACGCCCAGTTCCAGGTGCTCTTGCGTTCCCCGGGCCGGTCGGGCTTTTCGGCCATGGACCCAGCCTACATCTCGAGCACGACCGGGATGACCACCGGCTTGCGGGAGGTCTCGGCTCTGATCACCCTCTGGGTCGCCTGCCGAACCGTCTTTTGGAGTTGACTGATGTCAGCTTTGCTGCCGGGATTCATCTCGGTGACCGCCTCACGAACCGCGTCGGCGGCCTTCAGCAAGATTGGCTCGGGGTCGTCGGCGAACCCGTGGCTGTCGATGTCAGGTCCCAAGATCACCTGGCAGGTCTTCAGCTCGACGCCGACCGTCACGACCACGACTCCGTCGTCGGCCAGATGCGAACGGTCACGCAAGATCGAGTTCTTGATGTCACCGATCTCGGCGCCGTCGAAGTAGACGTACGAGGCATCCACGGCCCGGCGGGTGACCGTCGTTTTGGCTCCGTTCAGCTCGATCGAGTCGCCGTCCTCGAGGACATGCACCTCGGGCACGCCCATCTCGTGAGCCAGGTCGCCATGCGCCCGAAGATGGCGGAACTCCCCATGCACGGGGACGAACGCCTGCGGCCGAACCAGGTTCAAGAACGTCTTCAGCTCCTCCTGGGCGGCGTGACCAGAGACGTGCACCTTGGCGTTGCGGCCGTGGTAGACCCGGGCGCCGCTCCTGTTCAGCTTGCTGATGACACGAGACACGGCCGTCTCGTTGCCGGGAATAGGTGTCGCCGAGATGAGCACAGTGTCGTTCTCGTGGATCTCGACGTGTTTGTGACGACCAGAGGCGATGAGCGACAGCGCGGCGAAGGGCTCGCCCTGGCTGCCGGTGGTGATGATCAGCTGTTGATCAGGCGGCAGCTTCATGAGCTCCTCGATTTCCCGGACCTCCGACTCGGGGATGTCGAGGAGGCCGAGCTCGGAGCCGACGCCCGTGACCCTGAACATCGATCGACCCTGGAACGCGATCTTGCGGCCGGCTCGCAGACCGGCCTTTGCGATCTGCTGCACCCGGTGCACGTGAGAGGCGAAACAGGCGGCGATCACCCGGCCCTCTGCCCGACTGATGATCCCTTCGATCTCGCTCGCCAGGGAGCGTTCAGACGGCACGAAGCCGGGCTGCTCGGCGTTGGTCGAGTCGGCGAGCAGGAGGCGCACTCCCTGCCGCCCGAACCAGGCGAACTGGGGTAGGTCGGTCGGTCGCCCGTCGACGGGCGTCGGGTCGAGCTTGAAATCGCCGGAGTGAAGGACGTAGCCCTCCGGCGTGTCGAACGCGATGCCCGCTCCTTGGGGAATCGAGTGCGACACCGGGACGAACATGAAACCAAACGGCCCGTGGTCGACCCAGACGTTGTCCTCGCACGCCACGAACGTGGCGTCGACCCCCAACTCGTCGACCCTGCCCTTGGCCAGCTCCACGGATAGTGGTGTGCCGTACACGGGGACGTTGAAATCCTTGAGGAAATAGGCAAGGGCGCCGACGTGGTCCTCGTGGCCGTGAGTGACGATGACGCAGGAGACGTCCTCGCGCCGCTTGGTGAGCCACTCCCAGTTGGGGAACACGAGGTCGACACCGAGCATGTCGGCCTCGGGGAACATCAGCCCGCAATCGATGAGAGCGATCTTCCCGTCGATCTCGATCGCGGCGCAGTTCCGGCCGATCTCACCCAGACCCCCCAGGAATGTCACGTGTACGGCCATCTAGGAAACGCTCACAACGCCTGGGCTTTGCCAACCGCTTCGACGACCCGTTGGACCGTCTCGGGCTGGGGCGCAAGCAGCGGGAGGCGCGGTGGCCCCATCGGCTCCCACAGCTCGTTCATCGCCCCCTTGAGAGGCGTCGGGTTGGGTTCGAGAAACAACGCATCGAACGTCGGCAGGAGCTCGAAGTGGAGTCGCCGTGCCTCGACGAGATCGCCTGATGCGGCCGCCTCGACCATGCGCTTGACCTGTGGGCCAACCAGATGAGACGCCACGGACACCACTCCGACGGCTCCAACCGCCATCATCGGAAGGGTGATGTAGTCCGAGCCGGAGTAGATGGTGAAGTCCGCGGGTGTGGCGGCTCGGGTCCGCATGGTGAATCCGACGTCTTCGACTGCATCCTTGACGGCCACGATGCGCGGATGTTTGGCGAGGTTGGCGAGGGTGGCCACTTCGATCAGGCGGGAAGTGCGGCCGGGGATGTTGTACAGGATCACGGGGAGGTCGGTGGAGTCGGCGATCGCCGTGAAGTGGGCTTCCAGCATCGCTTGGCCCGGCTTGGAGTAGTAGGGCGTCACCGCCAGCAAGGCGTGACAACCCAAGTCGGCGGCGCTCCGGCTCAGCTCGACTGATTCAGCGGTGTCGTACGTCCCGGTGCCGGCGATGACTGCGGCCCGGTCGCCCACCGCGTCGACGACGGTCCGGTAGAGGGCCAGTTTCTCGTCGTGACTCAACGTGGGTGACTCGCCGGTCGTGCCGGTCACCAGCAGCGAGTCGGAACCATGCGAAACGAGATAGCGGGCGAGCCGATCGACTTGGGCGAAGTCGACGGCGCCGTCGGTGTCGAAGGGGGTCATCATCGCCGTGATGACCGAACCGAACTCAGGCACGTATCACGCTCTTCATCGCTGCCACGATAGTTGGCTCACCACGGGCTGGGGTAGATCATCGTGCGGAGCCGTCCGAGGATTGGACGGTCCTCGACCCGGGTAACCTGATGCAGTCATGAGCAGATTCGTCAAAGATGTCAACCAAGCCAACTTCGCCACGGAGGTGATCGAGCGATCCCGCTCTGTGCCCGTGGTGGTGGACTTTTGGGCCGAGTGGTGTGGCCCTTGCAAGCAACTCAGCCCGGTGCTCGAGCGCCTGGCCGACGAGCACGATGGCGCGTTCGAACTCGTCAAGATCGACGTCGACGCCAACCAGGCGCTGTCCCAGCAGATGGGGGTGCAGGGCATCCCGGCGGTGGTGGCATTCGTCGACGGGCGACCGGTCAACAGCTTCACCGGCGCTCAGCCCGAGCCCCAGGTGAGGCAATGGCTCTCGACCTTCGTGGGGCCGCCCGTCAATCCGGCCGTCGAGGCGGCATTGGAATTGCTCGACCGCGGAGACGAAGCGGGTGCCGAGAAGCTCCTCGAGTCGGTGCTGTCCGAAGGGCTCGATCTCGAAGCCGGACTCACCCTGGCCACCCTGTACCTCGATCAGGACCGCACCGCTGAAGCCGGCGAGGTGTTGAGCACCCTCCCACCCGGCCCGGAGGTGGATCAGCTCCGGTCGCTGGTCTCGATGACCGAGGCGGCCGGCGACCTCGACGACCTGGCCGCCCAACTCGAGGCAGACCCCGACAACGCCGACCTCAAGATCCGGGTTGCCGAGGCGCTGGCCGGGTCAGGCAAGTACGACGAGGCATTCGGCATGCTCCTCGAGTTGATCACCGAAGATGAGGATCACCGTGAACCGGCCCGACTGGCCATGGTGTCTCTCTTCGATGGTCTCGGCCCCGACCATCCGCACGTTGTGGAGTACCGCCGGCGCCTGGCCAACGCACTGTTCTGATCGTCGCGGTCCCGTGCCAACTTCCGGACCCGCCGCCTGGCAGCTCGGACGGGACTCACTCGGGGTCTACGCAACACACCACACGCTGCCAATCCGCGCGAGACGAGTTCCGGGTCGGCTGCAACGCATCGGCCTGTCGCCTGATGAGCTGACGGCCGCGAGAGCGATCGCGCCGGACCCGCCATTCACCGCATCCGAGATGATGCCGGTCCTCGACGTCCGGCTCAACGCCTTCTGGGTGGCCGATCGACCCCTCAGCGAGGCCGTCGCCTCAGCGGTGCTCGGGGTTGGCTCGCCCGAGAGCAGTCTGCCCGCACTGGTCAGCCGATCAGACGCGATGGATGCATGCGCCGCACTCGGCGCCCGGTTGCCGACCGAGGCGGAGTGGGAAGCCGTCTGTCGGGCAGGGTCACCGGCGCTGTTCACGTGGGGCGACGACCTGCCTCCACTGGAAATCCTGCAACAGTGGCTCGCTTGGGATCTCGGCGACGATCACACGCTCACCAACGGTTGGGGCTTCGGCGGGCTCTTCTTCGGGGAATGGTGCGCAGACCGCTTCCGAGTCTCTCACGATCCCGACGCTCCCCTCGTCGAGGGGTCCCACGTCGTCAAGGGCGGTGGAGCCCAGTTCTGGCCGTGGCAAGACAACGAGTGGGTGTGGTGCATGTCGGCGATGCGCATGCCGTCTAGAGACCTGTTCGACGATGGTCGCGCGGCGATACGACCGGTGTTCGTCGACCAAGACGGCCGGCCGGCGCCAGTGTCACCGCTCCGGACGGAACGTGAACATCCCGGCCAAGAACGTGCCGACGATCAATAGGAGCGGCACCCACCATCGCAGCGGGAAGTCGTCGACGCGAGCCGTGCCGAATGCGGCGCTGGCGGCGAGCGCTCCGGCCGAGGCGACGATGCCAACCGCCAAGGCAACGGGTCGAGGGGCCGTCTCGCCCGTCTGAGCGCGCTGTTCGAAGCGACCGAAGAACGCCACCAGCGGCAGCAGCACCACTCCGATCACGACGAACCACAACGGTCGGGTCGCCCACCAAAGTGCGGTGAGAGGCTCGACGGTGAACCCCACGTTGCCGAGCAGGGTGGCAATCCCGATGGTGAACACCATCGCCGTCATGTGCCACACGAACAACGACATGATCATCCCACTGACCAGAACGACCGCCGCCCACACCCGACGACGGTCGAGCACACGCCGCAGCCAGGGTGCGGCGACCGAGATGAGGCCGATCTGTATCAGCGTCACCGCGAACAGAACCACGGTGGGAGGGGTGGTATTGGAGAAGGGATCGCCGGGCACGCCGATCAGGGCCACCGGATAAGGCCCGAACGTGGTGAGGCCTGCCAGCGCACCGAGACCGGTGAGAGCCGCGAGCCATCCGCGTCCGGCGGGTAGCTCCTTATCCATCTCGGCCCACCGATAGCCGAGCTGATGGATGGTCAACCACACGAACACGTAGTTCGTCCAGGCGAGCTGGGCCGGCCAGCCGTCTCCGAACCGCAAGACGTCGTTGATGACGGCCACGCCGACCGGCACCGCCACCGTCCACCAGCGCCACCGTCTCCATGCTTCGAACGTCCAGGGGGCGACGGCCACGGCAAGGAGGTAGACCGCCAAGAACCACAGCGGGACGGCTGCGACCTGGGAAGCGAGCTTGAGGAGGTCTCGATCGACGAAGGCACCCAGAATGGGTACCAACAGGCTCCAGGCGAGGAGGAAGGGGACGATCGGTGTCATGAGCCGGTGATAGCGGGCAGCGAGCCACACGCGACGCCGGGTTCCGTCACGCCGGGCCGCAGTCAGCGACTTGGCGTTGGAGTATCCACCCACGATGAAGAAGATGGGCATGATCTGCAACGCCCAGGTGACGTAGTGGATGCCTGTGGACAGCTCCAGGGCGTGGCTGACGCGAAGACTGCCGTCCACGAGATGGGGGATGGCGGCCAGCCAGTGGCCGAGAACGACGACGACGATCGAGAAGACCCTCAGGAAATCGATGAGCCGGTTACGGCTCGGCGGAGTCTCATCGGCGATCCGAGTCGCCCGTGTCCACAGGCTGGTCACCGACCCAATCTAGAAAGCGGGGATCGGTCCCCGTGGCAATTCGTGTCGCGTCAGTCTTCTTCGACTTCGAAGGCGACTTCGACGGTAACCTGCCACCGGTCGACGTTGCCTCCTTCGCCGAGGTTTGCGCGAATGTCTGTGACGTGCGCCCAGGTCTGGCCGCGGACGGCCCGACCCGAGGTGGCAAGGGCCACCTTGGCAGCGTCTTCGATCGACGTGCTGGACTCTCCTACCAGCTTGGTCAGCTTGAACGTGGTGCCGTCGGCCATGGTTCTCCTCGATTGGGGGCCAGTGTGTGATACCCACATGCGATCTTCCACAAACCCGGGCCGTGTTGCGAACCGGCGGCACTAACCTCCGTGGCTCGCCAACCCGAGGACCCGCCATGGCCCAGCAGTACAGCGCCGCTCCCGACCTGCAGATAGACCTCGACAAGTCCTACTCGGCAGTGGTCAAGACCAACAAAGGTGACATTTCGATCGACCTGAACGCGGATCGCTCACCGCTGGCGGTGAACAACTTCGTGTTTCTCGCACGAGACGGCTACTACGACGGCGTGACGTTCCACCGAGTGATCTCTGGGTTCATGATCCAGGGCGGCGACCCGACCGGCACCGGTCGGGGCGGACCCGGGTACCGGTTCCGCGATGAGCTGGAGGGGCCTGGCGACTACAAACGCGGCACCGTGGCGATGGCCAACGCCGGACCCAACACCAACGGATCACAGTTCTTCATCTGCCACTCCGACGTCGGTCTGCCCCACTCGTACACCATCTTCGGTCAGGTGAGCGCCGGGCTCGATGCGGTCGACGCCATTGCCGCCGTACCGACCGGCGCCAGCGACCGTCCGCTCGACGATTGCGTCATCGAGACGGTGGAGATCAGCGAGCAGTGACATCTCGCGGCTGGGCTCCGTGGATGGTCGCCGTCCTGGTCGGAGTGACGGCCTGCGGCGGCGACGCTTCGACCACCACAACCGCCGCACCGCCGGTGGACAGTCAGGTGACCTCGCTTCCAGCACCGACCGAAGCCGCCTCGACCGAGCCGCTCAAGTACGCAGCCGCCCCCGACATGGTGATCGACCCCGCGTCCGATTACACGGCCGAAGTCGTCACAAACCTGGGCACCATCTCGATCGATCTCTTCGAAGAGACGGCGCCGACCACGGTCAACAACTTCGTGTTCCTGGCCCGGGAAGGCTTTTACGACGGTGTCATCTTCCACCGCATCGTCCCTGATTTCGTCATCCAAGGTGGCGACCCGACCGGTACGGGGGCCGGAGGGCCGGGCTACACGTTCGATGACGAACTGAACGACCCTCGCGCGTACACCCGGGGCATCGTGGCAATGGCCAACGCCGGACCCGACACCAATGGCTCCCAATTCTTCATCATGCTGGCCGATGTGGGGCTCCCCTATCAGTACTCGATCTTTGGCGAGGTCACCGACGGGCTCGACGTGGTCGACACCATCGCTTCAACCGAGCTGACGGGTGAACGACCGGTCGAGGATGTCGTCATCGAATCCGTCACCGTCGATGGCCCCTGAGGCCGGGATCGACGTCCGCTCCACCGGACTGGCATTCGCCGTCATGGCCGGCGTGGCAGCCGTGGGAGCAGCCATCGGGTTCATCACCTTCTCGATCCCGCTGCTCTTCGGTGCGCTCCCCGCCTCGGCCCTGCTCACCAGCCTGGGCGGCCAACTGGTCGTAGCCTGGCCGCTCGACACCGTGGTGTGGATGAGCCTCGCAACGCTGATCGGCCGGGGCACCGACATCCCGGGCAGCCCGGCCTGGTGGCGCAAGGTCGTCATCGTCCTCGCCGCCACGGGAGCCTACGGCGTGATGATGAGCCTGCTCGTCGAGCCCACATCGGTGAGTCTGCGCTGAGATTGCCCAGTCCGGGGCGAGATCACAGGTCGAGGACCGACTCCAGCCCGAACGCCACCTTGTCACTCAAGCCTCCGACCCGCCGCACCGCCAGCAACACGCCGGGCGCGAAAGCCGCTCGATCGGCAGTGTGGTGACGGATGGTGAGCGTTTCGCCGGGCCCTCCGAAGATGACGTCCTGGTCGGCCAGCACCCCATCTCGGCGCACGGAATGCACCGGCACGCCTTCGACGAAGTCAGCCGTCCCCGGATTGGTCTCGGCCGCGACGTCGCCTCGGCGGGTCGCCGCGATCCTCATGGCCGTGGCGATGGCAGTGCCCGAGGGTGCGTCTGCCTTGGCGGTGTGATGCTGCTCGATGATCTGCACGCTGGAGAAGAACGGGGCGGCTGCCTCGGCGAAGCGCATCATGAGCACCGCCCCGACTGCGAAGTTGGGAACAACCAGACAATTTCCGTTCGCACCGCTCCAGAGATCGACCAAGGTGGCGCGACGGGCATCGTCGAAGCCGGACGTACCGACCACCACATGCTTTCCCATCGCCGCCCACTGCGTCAGGTTGTCCAGCACCACGTCCGGTCGGGTGACTTCGACGACGACATCACTGTCGGCGAGCACATCCGCTGTCGCATGCTTCGGGTCGTAGCGTCCGCCCAACTCGAGGTCCGCTTCATGCTCGACCACTTCGGCGATCATCCGGCCCATACGGCCGAAGCCGCCGGAGATCCCCACCCGGATCACGGGACGTACGGTTCGAGGTCGGCGGAATCGAACGGCCCGACTGCCGCCAAGATCTTGGGACCGAGCAGCACCTCGGACGCCAGCGCCTGCACCTCCTCGGCGGTGACCGCCTCGATCAGGGCGATACGCTCATCGACGGAGAGGTGGTCGCCGCCGGTCAGCTCCTGCCGACCCAGGCGCAACATCCGGCTGTTGGCATCTTCGATGCTGAGGGCGAGCGACCCGCGCACGTTTCCTTTGGCCCGATCCAGCTCGTCGTCCGTGACGCCCTTGTTGGCCATCGCCTCCAGCTCATCGGACACGAGCCCGAGCACCGTTTCCGTGTGGGTGGGGGTCGTCCCCACGTACACACCCCACGCGCCGGTTTCGGCAGCCGGCATCGCGAAGCTGTATACCGAATAGGCGTAGCCGCGCTCCTCTCGGATCGAGCGGAACAGGCGGGACGACATGCCGCCGCCGAGGATGTGGTTCAACACCTCGAACGCCCACCGACGGTCGTCGTCGCGGCTGATGCCCCGCCCGCCGACCAGAAGATGTGCCTGCTCGGTGTCTCTGCGCACCGCCACCGCCCGTCCAATGGGTTCGATCGGGGCAAACTCGTGATCGACCGGACCGCCCGACCAGGCGCCAAACAACTCGGTCGCGAGCTCGACCGCGTGGTCGTGGGCGATCGAACCCGCGACCGCCAGCACGGTCGAGCCGGCTCCGTAGCGCCGCTGCCAGTAGCCGGCGATGTCGTCTTTGCTCATGCCCATGATCGACTCCCGGGTGCCGAGGATGGGCGGTTCGAGCGGATGCCCCGAAAACACCGCCTGGGAAAACGTCTCGAACACCACATCGTTGGGATCGTCTTCGTTCATGTTGATCTCTTCGATGACGACGTGACGTTCGGAATCGATCTCGTGTTGCCGGAACGCCGGCCGCTGCAACATCTCGGCGAGTAGGTGCAATCCGGTCGGCAGGTCGTCGTCCACCATGCGCCCCCAAAAGCACGTGTACTCCTTGCTCGTGAACGCGTTGGATTGTGCTCCCATCGCGTCGAACGTCTCGGAGATCATGCGAGCGGACAGCTCGTCGGTCCCCTTGAAGAGGAGATGCTCGAGGAAGTGCGAAGTACCTGCTTCGCTCGAGCGTTCGTCACGGCTGCCCGTGTCGACCCAGCACCCCACGGCGACCGAGCGGATCCCCGGCATGGTCTCGGTGATCACGCGCAGGCCGTTGGGGAGGGTGGAGAGCTCGTAGTGCATCGACTGCGAGATGATAGGCGTCCAGGCCCCCTAGGCGCCGCCCGCCGAAAACCAGTCGGCGAGCCGATCGGCCAGAGCGTCGCAGTGGGTGAGCTGCAGCCAGTGGCCTCCGTCTTCGACGAGCCACTCCTGGTACTCGGCCTTGACGTATTGCCCGTTGCCTTCCGCCAGCTCAGGTTCGAACGCCCAGTCACGACGCCCATGGACGTACAGGGTGGGCACGACGACCGGCGGGAGTGACATCCCGATGTCAGGGTTGAGAAGATCAGGGTTGTAGCCGGCGCGGTACCACTCGGCCATCGCGGTGAACCGTCCCGGCTCGGCCCAGTTGGCTCGGCGGGCTGCCATCTCCGATTCCGACAGCAGCCCGCCGAACGCGAATTCGGCAAGAAGCCTGAAGTCGTCGGCCGCCAGCAACGCCTCACCTCTCGGGCCCACGTTCATGAGCCACACGTAGAACGACCGGCGCATCTGCCGCGCGTTGCCGGCGGCGACCCGCTTCCAGTGCAGAGGATGAGGAGCGGCGATGACGGCGATCCGATCGACCAAGCCGTCCAGCATCATCCCAGCCCCCCAGGCGACAGGGCCGCCGAAGTCATGGCCGCACAGCCCGAATCGGTCCCATCCTGCCCACTGGGCGATTTGTACGACGTCGCGGAGGATGACCTTGAGCTTGTAGGCATCCGTCCCCTCGGGCATCGACGATCTGCCAAATCCACGGTTGTCGGGGATGATGAGCCGGAAGCGGTCGCTCAGCTTCTCCGCAATCGGCAACCAGCTGTCACCGGTGTCCGGCCAGCCGTGCAACAACATCAGCCGCTGCCCGTCGCTGGGGCCGAGGCTGCGCACGAACAGCTCCGCTCCGTCTACCCGCACCATCTCCTGATCCATGTCCGCGAAGCTAGCCAGCGACGACCACGCGATCCGCATGTCGCGCCAACTCCGTATCACGGTCGGTGATCCCACCGGCATCGTGCGAAGTGAGCGTGAGGGTCACCTCGTTCCATCTGATGTCGATATCGGGGTGGTGATTGAGCCGCTGAGCGATCAAAGCCACCCGTGTGACGAACCCCATCGCGGCCACGAAATCGGTGAGTCGGAACGTCCGCCGGATCGCGTTCCCGTCGCGCTCCCACTGAGGGTGCTCCCCGAGAAACCCTTCGATCTCGAGGTCGTCGAGCGTGTTCACCTGCCCAAGGCTACGTCACCCCGACGGCTCGGGAGCGGTTTCTAGACGACCCGACCGCCTACCCTGGCGGCGTGGCGGAACGCACCAAGCCCATCTCATCGATCGCCATCGTCGGGGCAACCGCCATCGTGGTCGTCCTTCTTATTCTGGCGCTGGCGTTCGCCTTCTTCGTAGGGCGAACCTCGTCCGCGATCCCCGAGATCGACCTGACACCGGAGACGCCGATCGAGAAGGTCGGCCCGGTCGCCATCGAGTCGATTCACGACCTGTCCGAGCTGACCACCGTCGAAGCGGTCGCCTACACGACCGTCGAGAAGGGCACCGACCGGGGATGGCTCGACTGGGCGACTGGCGACGCCATCCAAATGTTCGCCGTAGCCGAGATCGGCGCCGGTGTCGACCTCGGCCAGGTAGCCGAAGGCGACGTGGAGACCGACCTGGATGCCGGCAGCATCCGTATCCAGCTTCCGCCCGCCGCCGTCACCTATGTGGCCGTCGACAACGAGGCCACCCATGTGTACAACCGTGACACCGGCATCTTCACCCGTGGCGACCCCAACTTGGAGCGCTCTGCGCGGCTCGCAGCCGAGGAGGTCCTGGTCGAACAGACCATCGCCAACGGCCTGCTCGATGACGCCGAAGCCTCAGCCGTCAACGTCCTCACCGAGTTCTTCGAAGCCCTCGGGTTCACCGAAGTGGAGGTCATCACCGCCCCTCGCTGATGGAGCCGGCATGGCTCAGCCGTCTCCGCCACCGACACTGGTCGTCGTGACAGCGACCGGCGTCGTCGGGTTGTCGAGCTCGGCGAACGACTCAGCCTCCCATGCTCGAAGGTCGGCGAGCGGGTCGGGGATGTGCCAGAAGGTCTCTCGGTCGAACTCGGCGACGAACTCATCATTTGCAATTCGCTCGTAGCGATACTCCACGTCACCGTTGGTCACCACGAGCGTGTCTCCATCCATCGAGTAGCGACCGGCGATCGGCAGCGATTCAGGATTGTCGGGCGCTTCGATTCCCGGCGGCGGGGAGCACACCATCGTCTGTTCACTGGGCGGCCACTCGTCGGCGAAGACCACATCGCCCCGGAACCGAAGCACGTACGAACGCTCGTCACAGACGCTGGTGAGCGTGGCGATCTGGTCCGAGAACAGGACGACACCGCCATAGTCGGGTTCTGTCGTCGCCGCCCCGATCGGCCCGAAGCCGGCGAGTCGCCACGGATGGAGGGTGACCCTGTCCCACAGCTCCGCCGGAGGAGCGAGCGACAGCGTCGAGGGTTCGGCGTCGGGCCACCGCTCGCCGTAGAGATCGGCAGCGGTCACCTCGACGACCCAACGGTGCTCGGTCGGGACGCATGCCCGTGCGTCGGGATGCAGGTGCACCATGGCGTTGGGAGTCTTTGCCCAGTAGCTCGAGACGATGCTCTTCGGGCCGCTCGTGACCTCCGTTCCGGCGCCGGTGTCGGCCAACCGTGAGTTGACGATCCGGTCACCGATCAGCTCGTCCCGGGCCCACCAGACCACTGGAAGCCCGTCGAACGTAGGGCACTGGTCGCCGGCAGCGTTGCTGTAGGTGGCGACTGGCCCTGCAACTCCGCACGCGGCGGAGATCATCAGCAGAACTGCCGCGCTACCGGCACCGATCCCTCCCCAACGTCTCATGAGCCCTCCGGTTGCCGTCTTGGCTGCGACGACCATCAGCCCGTTTTGGTTCCGCGTTGCGGCGAGCCAGGCCGACGCGTCGTTTGACAGAAGTGAGACAATGACGCGCTATGCAATCGCGCGATCGGTCCCTGCTCGGCGAGATTCTGCCCGCCGAAGAACGTGCCATCGAGGCCGTCGTCGCTCGCTATCAGCGGGTCGCCCCGGCCGTGACGAGGTTCGCCAGGAGCCTGTGCGGCAACGAACAGCTGAGGGTCCGATTGGGCGCTGAGACGTCCTCGGGCCAAGACGAAGTGGTGGTCAACCCGGGCGTGTTCCAGGCCGCGTACACCCGTCAGGCGCCGGTCACACCCGACGAGGTTGCGCTGGCGTCGGCGCTGCACGAGGTGGTGCATCTCGTCTCCACAGATCTCGAAGAACGGCGACCCATTCCTTCTGCGTGGTTGGGCGACGGCAACGAGGTCGAAGGCGAGTTTGACCTGCTGGAAGCGCTCAACCGGGCCGGCGGCAAAGCAGGCGAGGCCCTCTTCTTCGCGCTCGAAGACGCTCGCCAGGAACGACAGGGACTGGCCGCCTATCCCGGGGCACGGTCGGTGCTCACCGACCTGTACCAGGCCTCCACGGTGTCGGCGCTGGCCGCGTCTGGCCCACTCGGCCAGTACGCGATCGGATGCTTCATGCTGGTCGGCGACCACGCGAAACGGGATCTGCTGGAGAGGAGGTCTGATAAACGGGTGGCAGTCGCCCTGGCCGACGCCCAACCGTTCCTCGACGCCGCCTCTGAGAGCATCGACCCGTGGGAGATCGGCACTCTCGCGCTGCAGCTGCTGGCCGTCGCCAAGCTCCACAACATCGTCAAACTCACCGACGATCCGCAGACCGAGCGCGAAGAACGGCAGCAGAACGACGACGCCGGTGAGACGATCGCCGAGGGAGTGGACCGGGTGAGACTGATGAGCCCGATCGTCACCGATGCCGAGTCATACGAGGAGGCCAAGCAGGCGGCGGAGGCGCGGGCCGGAGAATCCGAGCGCAAGGCCCCGGCCGAACAGGCCGGCCAGGAGTCGACCGATCAGATCCTGCGGGTGTCGGAAGCACCGACGGTCTACCTGCCCACAGGTCAGTCGGGCAAGCTGCTGGTGGTCCCATTCCCTCATCGGTTCCGCCAGTTCAGCGGCCAAGGTGGCGAGTTGTTGGCACAAACCTCCGATGCGTGGGGCGTTCGGCAGCAGCACATCTCGGGCGAGCTCTACCCCTTGTTCGCTGCCAACCAGCGTCGCGGCCTCCAGTCCGGCTTCGACGCCGGAGACCTGTCCCCTCACGCCCCGCTGCTGCTGGCCGGCGGGCTGTACGAGCGGATGTACGAGCGGCGTTCCCGCCGGACCCGCCGTTCCTATGCGGTCAGCCTCCTCATTGACGGCTCGGCCTCGATGCTGCAGCCCCAGCCCATCGGCAACACGGCACGGCGTGCGCCCTGGGGTCTCGCTGCAGCGACACTGGGCGCATGGTCGCTCGCCCACCTGTGCGACGAACTCCAGATCGAATTCGAGGTAGCGCTCTTCAACAGGTCCTTCGCGGCAACCGTCGACGACAACGAATGGACCTACACCCGGCGCCAATCCAGTGCGATGAGCGGGCTGCGCCGCTCCCAGGGGGCGGCCGCGGACCGTCTGTCGAATACGGTCAATCACTATCTTCTGAAGGCGTTCAACCAGCGCTGGCGGGCCGCAGCCGGGCTGATGGAAGGCCTCTTCTTCACCGCCGCCGACCCCCGCGCCGCCGCCGAGCAGGCCCGCCGAGATCCCCGTCAGGCTCCTCCCGTATCGCTGTTCACCAAAGGCGCCAACGTCGACGAGTTCAACGTGGCGCACGCCGCCGACCGGCTCAATCGGACGGGAGCGACCGTTCGTGTGATGGTGGTCTTGTCGGATGGCATGACCCGCGGCACCGCCGAAGGTTTGTCCCAGGCGGTACAGGCCGCCGAGGCATCCGGCACCACCGTGTTGGGGATCGGGATCGGCGGCGACACGGTCGAGTCGATCTACGGCCGGTACCGGATCGTCCAGCATCCGGCGACGCTCGCCACCGCCATGGTCGACGGAGTGCGTGACGCCCTCCGGCGCAGTCTTGCCAGCCACGGGTTCGACGGCTGGTGGATCAAAGGCGCGCGCCGCCAGCTCGACCATCAACATATGTCACAGTGGAAGGAGGCGGCACGTGCCTGACACGGTCGTATTCGAAGATCCAACCGGGGAAGGCAAGCCGATCGAGCTGGAGACGTTCGACGTTCCAGACGACATCGCCGACCGCGACCAGCGGATCGGCAAGATCCCCTCTCCCGACCCGCACTACGTGGACCTCGGGATGCTGTACAAGTTCGCGCAGCTCGAGCAGGTGCGCCGCGGCACCCCCGAGTCGTTCATCGCCCTCCATGTGGCGGTGCGCGGGCACATGGGCACAGGCAAGGACCACGACATCGAGCAGTTCGCCGCCCTCATGCGGCTCCCCTATTACCGAATCCCACTCACCGGCGAGGTCCGCGACATCACCCTGATCGGCTCGACAAAGCTGCACGGTGACGGCAAGGGCGGCACCGAGAGTCGCTGGGAAGACGGAGACATCACCCGTGCCCTGCGCGGGCCTGCGCTCGTCAACCTGTCGGAGCTCAACGCGGCGGGAGCCGAGACCCTGTTTGCGCTGCACGGTCTGCTCGACCGGTATCAGGCGCTCGATCTTCCCAACGGCGAGACGGTTCGTCTGCGCGATGACACCCGATTGTTCGGGACGATGAATCCCACGGACCTGCGTGATTACGCCGGCACCCAGACGCTCAACAAGGCGTTCGCCGACCGCTGGGTCATCTGGGAAAAGAGCTTCCCGACCAAGGAGGAAGTGGACCAGATGCTGGCCGTCCGCTACCCGACCCTCGCCGAGGAGTACCGGCTGGCCATCAGCCGCCTCGTCTCGGAAGTCAACGAGTCCTTCACGGCAACCGACTCCGGCACGCGGGTGGAGACGCCGCTGAGCCTGCGGTCGACGCTCGACCGCCTCCCCACTGGCCTGGCGGTCTACGCAGAAGCGGAAGACAGCCTCCGACGGGCGTGGGTGGAGTTCGTGTTGCCACACGTCGACGACTACGACCGCGACCACTACGAGACGGTGTGGAACGCAGTCGTCCGGACCGGTCCGAGCGCGGCGCCGTTCGGCTGATCAGGTCGCAGCGAGCTCTGCCGCCGGCTCTCTGATGGCGGCCGCTGCCAGGGCAATGGCGGCCGGCACGGCAATCGAGACCAGGGCGATGGCCTGATAGCGGCCGAGCACGTCTCTTCCCAACGAGAGATACAGCGGCCCGGCCGACGAGGCGAACACCCCAAAGAAGGTCATCACCCCCTGGATCGAGCCGATGTGACCGATACCGAACCAACGGGGCGGCAAGGCCGCCGACACCGATCGGAGCGAGCCGCCTGATGCGCCCAGCACAAGCGAGTAGGCGACCACCAACCAGCCCTCGGCCAGCAGCATCGTCATGCCGAGCGCTCCGCCGAGCAGCGCCATAGTCGCCATGATGAGCGTACGCGCGGGCCAGCGGTCGCTCAACCACCCGAACAGGTAGGCCGCGGCCGCCGCCCCCAGTACCTGGGGGATGAACATGGCCGCCGCTTCGGCGGCGGTGAGCCCGGCCTCGCCCAATAGCGAGATCTGGTGGAAGCTGAGAGCCGTCACGAACATGCCGGCGGCGGCGACCGCCATCCCCAGCACCCAGAACCGATAGGTACGAATCGCACTGGATCGGTCGGTGTCGGGTGGCCCCTTCGTGTGGTCGTCGTCTCTCTTGTCGCCTTGCTCGCGTCGGCCGCTGAATCCAGCGACGGCGATCGTCGGTACTGACACCAACACCACGACCCCTGAGATCAGCCATGCCGTCCGCCAGTCGGTCCATGCGATCAGCTGATTGAGTCCCACCGGAACCAACCCCATCAACGCTCCTCCGAGCGTGGACAACAGCCCAAGGGCGGCGCCCCGCCGCGTCGTGACCCATTTGGTGACGGCCACGATGCTCACCAGGGTCAGCGAACCTTGCCCGAACATGCGGATCAGCGTGAACCCGACGGCCAGGGACAGCAGCGACCAGGAGCGGCTCACGAACCCGATCCCCACTGCGAATGCCACGCCGATCCACGCCATCGACCGCCGCACCCCCCATCGATCGATGGTCCGCCCGATCGAAGGAAGGGCCGTTGCCCCGACCAGCGTTCCGACGAGGTACGCACCGGACACCTGCGATCGGCTGAGGCCCAGGTCGGTGATGATCGGGTCGACGAACACCGACACGCCGATCGTCTGGCCCGGCCCCGTCAGCGCCGTGGCGACGATCGCCAACATCACGACGATCCACCGCGGTCTGACCATCGGAGCGAGTATACGAATCAGTCTCTTGACTGCCGCCTAACTGCACTCGAACACCTGCGGTCGATCATCGACGCATGGCCGGGTTCTCGAAGACCGAACGGAGCGCACATGTCCTCCGCCGACTCAGTCTCGGCGGGCATCCCTCTCTCGTCGCCGACCTGCGATCCACCGATGATGCCATTGCCATGGCACTGAACCTGTCGACGCCGACGCAGGCTCCACATGCCCTGCCGGCGCCGGCAGGGCTCGAAGACGCCCGCAACCCACGCCAGATCATCGACCCCATCGCATGGTGGGTCGAAGCCGCAGTCCAACCGGAGCGGATGATCGAAGACCGCCTCATCTGGTTCTGGCACGACCATTTCGCCACGTCGCTCCGCAAGGTGCCCATCCCCTACCTGTTGTGGAATCAGCACCTCGCCATCCGCAGTCACGCCACCGGGAACTTCGGCGAACTTCTCTCCGAGATGGCCCGTGACCCGGCAATGCTCTTCTACTTGGACGGGGTCCACAACCACCGGGAGGCCATCAACGAGAACTACGCCCGAGAGGTGATGGAGCTCCACACGTTGGGGCCCGGCCACTACACGCAGAACGACGTGGAAGAAGCAGCCCGCGCGTTCACCGGATGGGCAGTGCGGATTCCCGGCACGAGAGCCGACCAGCTGGCAGGTCACATCGAACCGTGGCACTCGGCATTGTTCGGCATCCGGCACGATTCGGGCCCGAAGATGATTCTCGGGACGACGGCCGACCACGACCTGCAATCGACCATCGATCTGCTGCTCGACCACCCGGCAACCGCCCGGACCGTCGGGACGAAGCTCTTCGAAACGCTGGTGGGGATGGCGCCAGATGCCGCAACCTCCGACCGTATCGCCGCCGCTTTCGCCGGCTACGACATCATGACCCTCGTCGAAGCGATCGTCGCCACACCCGCATTCGTGTCAGACGATGCGATCCGCACGCAGGTCCGTACGCCATTCGAGCGAATGATCACCGTCGCCCAGACGTACGAACTGGCCCGGCCGATGCGCGCTGTCGTCGAGCTGCTGATCGGCCAGCAGTTCATCCCATTCGTGCCGCCCAACCCGGCCGGCTATCCGACTGGGACTGCCCTGCTTGGGCCACACAGTCTCATCCACGGCTTCGATCTCGCTGCGATGATCGACGTGGGCGAGGTCGGCACGTTCGATGGATCAGGAGTCGCCCGTCTCCAGCGGCTCGGCGTCTGGGACGTGTCCGACACAACGAAGCGGTCCATCGCTTCCGCCGAGAGTCCGGCGATG
>JBFHAT010000037.1:0-26376 GCA_041586155.1 Acidimicrobiia bacterium | reverse complement strand
GCCGCCGGCGTCACGCTCGACGATCCGGTCGGCGAGATCGTCGACCTTTGCCATCGGATCAAGTCGGCGACGAGCAGCGTCCAGCTCCACCACCCCGACCACTCCGACCTGGAATTCATCTACGGGGTCATCGTGACCGACGAACCAGTGGACCCGGCCAACCACAGCCGGAACCTCTGCGTGTTCGCCGACGATGAGGCCGATCGCTCCCCGACCGGCACCGGCGTGTCGGCTCGGATGGCCATCCTGGCCGCCCGTGGCGAAATGAAAGTCGGCGACTCCATCCGCGTGGAGAGCATTCTCGGCCCGGCGTCGGTGTTCGGAGGCCGAATCGTCGCAATGACGCAGGTGGCAGGTCGGGACGCGATCATTCCGGCCGTGACCGGCTCGGCCGAGGTGGTTGGAGTCAACCGCTTTCTGATCGATCCCCACGACGAGCTGGGGGCCGGTTTCCTGCTCCGCTGATCCTGCACAAACGCAAGGTCACGATCCGGCGACGAATCCCAAAGCGACGGTCACGAGCGTGACCACCGCCGCCGTTGTTGCGATGGCGTGACGTTGGCGCCGAATCGCAGCTGACGTGACGGCGGCAGGCACCAGACCCCACGCCATCCAAGCGGCGGTTCCGGCAGGAAGCAGCCCGGCGATCACGGCTGCACCCGCACCCGCGAACGCCGCCACCATCAGCGCATCCACCAGAAGGACCGTGCGCCGCCACCCGAGCCGGACACCCAGGACGCGCTTGCCGGCACGCGCATCCGAGGCGAGATCGGGAAGCTCAAAGGTCAGGATCATCGCTCCGTGAACCAGCACCAGCAATGCGATGACAACGCCGAAGGCGGGGCCAGGAGATCCGCCGAGGACCAGCACGGCCGCCGACGGGACCAGCGCCGCCACAGTGATCGAGGTCACCAGCTCTCCCCAGCCCGACGCAGCCAACCGGAGCGGCGGCGCCGAGTAGACCCACGACACGGTCAGCGCCGCCACACCTATCAACGCCGCAGCCGGAGAGATCACGGCGACTGCCGCAATCGCCGCGGCCGCTCCGGCGCTGCTCACGATCCCCGCTTGGAGGGCAACGACCGGCGCCAATTGCCCAGACGTCAGCACGCCGCTACCCCCTGAGAACATGGTCCGTTCGGTCACGAATCGGTCGCCATCGACGTCGAAATACTCGTTGGCGTAGTGGGCGGTCAACTGCACGACGGTCACCATCGTCTGGCCGACGAGGTAGCGAGCGGCGGAGATCTCGGGGGCGGTGGTGGCACCCACGGCGAACATCACCGCCCCGCCGACGAGAAAGTGAGGCCGGCTCAGCCGGACGAACGCCCATGCTCTGCGCATACTGTCATCCTGCCGAACCACCTCGTACGGTGTCTACTCTCCGCCGATGGCGAGAACGCCGACTGAATGCCCACGCTGACGACCCCGACTCGAATCATTCGCTACGTCGAGGAGGGCGCCGGGCCGCTCGTCCTCTTGCTCCACGGCGTGCCCGGCGAGGGCAGAGAGTGGCGGCCACTGATCGACGAGCTGGTCGACGGGTTTCACATGGTCGCCCCCGACTTTCCCGGGCATGGGGACGCCGCCGGTGACTCCCCGTGCTCTTCTCCGGCCGATGCTGCCGAATTCGTCGCCGATGCCATCGTCGCCTTCGGGGCGCCCGCCGCCCATCTGGTCGGACGCCAGTTCGGCGCGGCGGTTGCTGTCGAGCTGGCCCGGCAGCACCCAGGCGTAGTCACGAGCGTCACCCTGCTCAGTCCGGACGAATCACCATCGGAAGTGACGGCTCCCGCGATCGTTCTTCCCGCCGCACAGGCGCTGGCCGACTGGGCGGCCATCGGCCGCCACGTGTCAGATCATCTCCTCGCCGTGATCAGCGACTGAGGTCCGCCACCGGCCGGAAGGCAATCTCATCCATGAGTTTCGTCCGGAAGTCGAACTCGAACTCTCCGTCGGCAGCGAAGCCTGCGCCGAAGTCGAACCAGTTTATCCCTTCAACGCACGCCGCCCCGTCGAAGATCGCCCCCGACGACGGGTCGAGCAGGTACTGACCGGTGATCGACCCGGCACAAGGGCTCAGTCCGAGCGACGTGTGACCCGGCGTGTGGACGGTGACGAGCGCCGAGTTGGGTAGCAGCGCCCGCGCGGTCTGTGCCCCTTCATAGCGAGTGGCAGGATCGTACAGGTTGCCGATCACCAGAACCGGATGCGCAGTGTCGGCGTCGTAGGGGCCGGTGTACGCATCGTCGTCTTCGATCGTCCACGCTCCGCACGGGAAGCCGGCCCACGTCCACACGGAGCCGAAGTAGCCGAAGGCGGCGTCAGATGCTTGCCCGGCGGCGAACCACAGGCCGTAGTCGGAGGGGCTGGCGGTGTCCGCGCACAGCGGACCCAGGGAGCCTTCGAGTCCGTTGCGGTAGTTGGCCCGTCTGCTTCCGTCGGATTGGTGGGCAAGACCCGAGGCGGTGCGCACCCGCTCCAGGGCCATTCCCAACTCCGCAGGTGACGCGAAGGCCTCGGTGAATGCCAGCAATTCCGCAAGGAACGGGTATGCGCCTGGGCTGTAGAGCGTTCCCAGCACGTCGCCGATGAAGATGGGGTACGTCAACACGAAGGGCCGGCCACTGAACGGGTCGATGATCTCCAACGGTGCATCCTGGAGCCGTTGGGCGATCGCGTCGAAACGGGCCGCCGAGTTCGGAGCAAGGGCACAGTTGTCGGGGGCGGCGGCATCACACTGGCGGAAGAACTCTTCCAGCGTCTCCTTGGCGCCCTCGTCAGACCGCAGCCGCGTCGAGAACGGGATCTCGGCCTCGACGTTGGCCCATGCCACCGGGTCGAGTACGCCGTCGATGACCACCGCCCCTACCCGGTCGGGAAACAGGTTGGCGTAGGTCTGGCCAACGTAGGACCCGTAGGAAAGGCCAACGAAGTTGAGATGCTCGTCCCCCACGGCTTCGCGGATCCGGTCCATGTCGCGCGCCACGTTGGCGGTCGACATGTGAGGCAGGACTCGCGGCGTGTCGGTGTTGCATGCGTCGTCGACCTGGTTGGCCGTCCACTCGAAGGCGGCCACCTCGGCCAGGGTCTGAGGGAAGCGTGCGGGTGGTGCTATGGCTGCGATGGCCCGCTCGTTGGGGAAGCAGCGAGCCGGAGAGCTGCGGGCCACCCCGCGCGGATCGAAGCCGATGATGTCGAAGCGTTGCGCCACTTCGGGCCCCCACACAAACTGGGCGAACGGTCCGAAGAACAACGCGAACTCGATTCCCGACCCACCGGGGCCGCCCGGGTTGAGCAGGATCGACCCGAGCTTGTTGGCCTGGTCGGAAGCCGGCAGCCGAACCATGGCGACACGGGTGGTGACACCGTCGGGCTGGTCGTAGTCGAGCGGCAGGTTGATGCCGGTGCATTCGTAGCGCACACCCAGGTCGGCGAACTGCTGCGCCACGTTCTGGTAACAGTCGGACCAGTTGAGCTGCGGAGGCGGTGGGGTCCGGTGATCGGTCGCCTCTGCGGGAGTGGCAGCTCCCAAGGTCGCAGCAACCATGACGGCTGCCAAGAGCGCGAGCCAAGACCAGCTTCGGGTGAGGTGCGGCACGATTTCCCCCTTGAATCGACGAGAGCGGTGCTGGGTCGGCAATCCACTCGACCATCCGACCCTAGCGCAATTGCTGTTGCGCGCGTGGGGGCATACGACAACGTCTCCGCGACGCACCCGACGGCATCGCCAACGACGTATACTCCCGCCGCCGGACAGCACGAGCATCGCGCTGACGGGCAGCGCAAGGAATTGGAGTCCAGGCATGCCTCAACCCGAGCCGGACGGCGTCCACCTCGAAGAAGTCGACGATGGCCACCTCGCTCGCGCCACCGAGACACTCGAAAAGGCCACCGAGACGCTGGAACGCGCCACGCCCAAGCCACCCGGGCTTTGGAGCCGCACTGGCTCGTTCTTGTCTTCGCTGCTGAAGTGGCTCTTGGTGCTGGCGGTCATCGCCGGCATCGCCGCCGGGGTCTATTACGGATGGCCCGTCGTCAACGACCGAGTGATCAAGCCGATCGCCGCCAACACGGACAGCGTCGCCGCCGTGCAAGATGAAGTCAGCGCGAACGCAGATGCGATCGCTGCTCTCGAAACCCAGCTCGCCGACATCACCGACGCAGAGGCCGATCTGCCGGGTCGGGTGACTTCTCTCGAAGACACGGTGAATTCGCTCGACGGTCGCGTCGGTACCCTGGAGAGCCAGGTGACGGCTCATACGACGCGCCTCGAGGCGTTGGACGAGCTCCAGGCCTCGCTGAGTGATGACGCCGCCGCAGCATCGACTGCGACGATTCGCGAGCTGGGTGTGCTTCGTGCCATGGAGCTGATGTCGCGCGCCAGGCTGTACTTGTTCCAGGCCAACTACGGATTGGCCGAACAGGACGTGGTGGCAGCTCGGAACGTGATCGCCGAGCTGACGGCCGGAGAAGCATCGGATTCCGACGCAGAGCTGTTCGCCGAGGTGATTTCTCGCCTCGACCGGATCGTTGAGGCTCTGCCGGCCCGTCCTGTTGCGGCAATCGCCGACCTCGACATCGCTTGGCAGGCTCTGCTTGGCGATGTCGCCGCCCCGGCGCCTGCCGACAACGCCGGCTCCAACGCGGCCGGGTCCGACTCGACGGCGTCCGACCCGGACGGCTCGGCCGACGACGCTGCGCCGCCGGCCACCACGCCCTAGCGCAGGCTCAGTCGCGCGGCCGATCGCCCCGAGGCTGAGCCGGGTCGTCTAGAGCCGGGGCGTCCAGTTCGGTTGACGGTCGATCCCCTACCGGAGCCCTGGTCGGGGGTGGCTGGTGATCGGCGTCGACCGAATCGTCCGTAGACGGCGGATCCGTCGCCGGAGCGTCGAGCGCGGGCTGCTCGGTCACCGAGGGCGAGTCACCCCGTTCCGCCGACGTGTCCGTCGTTCGGTCTTGGGAGTCCTCGATGGCCGGCTCCTGCTCGATCTGCCGATCGATCGGGGCAACACTGTCGGTCGACCCGGCAGGCGGTTCCGTTCGGACGGTGACACGGTCGATGAGGCGTTCGAGTTCGGCGTCGAGCTCTGGCACGTCGGCTTCGGCCACGGCCAGAGAGGCTTCGTCGATGGCCCGCTCGATGGTTGCGTCGTCGCTGTCCCGTTCGATCAACACCGCCAGCTCGTCGAGACGGTGCTTGGCCGCCAGCTCCGGGTCGAGCCACGACCGTATCGGTTCGAGTGCACGTTTGACGGGATACAGTGCGTCTCCCGGTACCGCCGACTCAGCGGCGACACCGGCGACCGGCAGTGCAAGGAGCCCGGCTACCACGACTGCCGCGATCCAGCGTCGCCGCCGTCGGGCGGGCGATCGCGTTGGGACAGCCCGAGCCGCCTGTTCGATGACAGCGAGCTGACGCGCCTTCGTATCGGCGTCCAGCGCGAGACGGAACACGGCGAGTTGCGGAATCTCGGTCGAACTCATGCCGGCTCCTCCAATGCGACGCGCAAACGAGCTTCAGCGCGTTCCAGCGCCTTGTACACCGTCGGTCGGCGCAGGCCGACGACGGCAGCGATCTCTTCTCCCGACATGCCCACAACGTGTCGCAGGATGATCATGGTGCGCGCCTTGTCGCTGAGCGCGTCGAGTGCTCGCTCCAGCGCAGGTTCGAGCCCCGGGTCGTGGTGTGCGGCCACCGGTTGGTCGGGAAGCTCATGGCTGGGGCGCTCTCGACGCCGCCCCGCTCGCTTGAGTTCGTCCAGACACCGGTATCGGACGCTCTTGAACAACCACACTCTGAGCGCCTCCCCGTTTCCGCGGAATCGGCCTGCCGCACGCACCAGTTCCAGGAATGCCTGCTGAACTGCGTCTTCGGCTGCGGCCCGTTCCCGCAACATCCCATACGCGAACGAGACGAGGTCGTCGGCCGTCGCCTCGTACAGCGCTGCGAAGGCCGAGTTGGATCTACGCCGAACACCGTCCACCCATCTATCCAGCGGATGGGTGGACGGTGTTTCGCGGCTCGGGGCCGTCACCTCGAGCGGCGCCCCGGCACCGATGGACACGAGGAGGAGAACTCGATCACGGCGTGTCAGATGACACCCAGGCGGTGCAGAACCTGGAGCAGCTTCTCCCAGTGATGCCCCTCGATGAGCCGCAGGATGAGGTGGCGGATGTTGATGTCATGCGACGGCTCATGATCGCATCGAGCGTGGTCGGTTGCCCGGTCCGGGCAACAGCCGTCCCACAACCGGTCGACCTCTGGGCACTGGTCGACGGGCCGATCCCGAACGACGTCGGTGATTCGGTCGGTCTCGCCATCCCGGATCACATCGGTCGCTCGATCTGCCATGTGATCCCGCACTGGGTCGATGGCCGGTTCGTCCGTGACAGGGCCGGGGACCGCATCCACAGACTGGTCTGCCACCTCGTCGATCACAGGGCGGTCGCCGGGAAGGTCGGCCGGCTCGGTCGACTCCACGACGTCGTCTCGATGACCGTCATCGGGTACGTCCCTCACCTGTGCTGCAGTCGCCGGCCCGCCCACCAGGGCGAAAACGAGAAGTGCGGCCAAGATCGTCCTGAGTCTCAACGGCTTCCTTTCGTCGCTCACTGGTACAGACGAGAAAGGGCACTCGGATTCGACATCAGTAAACGACTGCCACCAGAGCGCGAATCAGCGTCCGATGAAGAGACCGGGCAAGCGTTTGGGTCACATGACGCGCAGGCGGGCGTCAGCCTCTGCTTGCTGAGTCAGGCGATCCTCCGCCGGTTCCCGAGCGCTCCTGATGCGTTCTGGATCTTCGTACGCGCCGAGCCGGACTCTTGCTTCGAGCCCGACGGATCGGAGGATGCCGTTGAGTTGACGCAGGCCAGGGTCGGAAGCCCCCCGTTCGATGCGGGAGATGGTCTGCTGACTCACACCCGCCAGCGCTGCCAGCTCGCGCTGGGTCAAAGACTGCTTGCGCCGGGCAGCCTGGATGAGCGCTGCGGCGACGGTTGGGGCGTCTCGGCTGGGGCGAATCCGCACGGGTGGTCCCTCTGCTCTACTCGATTTCGGAGTATACGGCGACGCGGCGGAGCCCGGACCGGCGGAGGGAGTCACCGGTCCGGGCTCTGACGTCAGGGCCGCGTGATGTTGGCAGCTGCGATGGCGTTGATAGCGTCCTCGAAGATCGAGTCGTTGTCGTCGACGAAGAAGTCCTTGCTGGTGGACGGGATGTTGAAGGCTCGCACCGTCCATGCGGCAAGCTGACCACGAACAATCGTCTCGTCAGGGCACACCTTGTCGTTCGCCGGCGGGTTGCAGGCCTTGACGATCCCGGCTGCGGCGAGGCGGTTGATGTCCGCCTCGAACAACGAGCCGTTGTCGTCGGTGAACCAGTCTCGTCCGCCGTCGTCGGTGAGGCCGAGTGCCCGGCTGAACCATGCGGCGACCATCGCCCGTGATGCCGGCTCGTCAGGGCAGATGCGATCGTTTGCGGGCGGGTTGCATCCCTTGATGACACCGGCTGCGGCGAGGCGGTTGATGTCCGCCTCGAACAACGAGCCGTTGTCGTCGGTGAACCAGTCACGTCCGCCGTCGCCGCTCAGACCCATGGCCCGAGCGATGAAGGCCGCTGCGGTGCCGCGGTTGGCGCCGAGTGAGGGGCAGAAGGTGTCGCCGCCAGGACGGCAGGCTCCAGGGGCAGGCTCGGGCTGCGGTTCGACGAAGGCGTCGCTCACCCATCCCAGGGTTCCGTCGCTCAGCTCGATCTGACGCCAGAGGCCGCCACTCACCTCGGCCCGCTTGCCGGTCGTGGCGATGTCGGTCGCGTTGGCCGCCAGGGTGGTGATGACGTCGCTGTGCGTTCCCGGGCCTTTGCGCACGTTCAGCCGGTTGCCCTCGTCCAGGCCGGTCACCTGGTACACGGCGGGCGCTTCGTCGGCGAGGAAGGTCACCTCGGGAGTGAGGAACGAGGCATTGACCCATCCCTTGCCGGTAGCGGAATACTCCACCTCGACCCAAACGGCACCTTGCACCTGAGCGCGACGGCCGGTGGTATCGACGGCGGCGCCCGCTGCCAGCGTGGTGACTGCGTCGTGATCGACACCCGGATGTGCTCGGACGTTGAGCCTGTCGCCGGCAGAGAGACCGCTCACCACGAATGTGTCTGGCTTCTCGGCTGCCAGGTCGGTGATCTCGTGGACGAGCCACGTCGAATCCACCCATGCTTTGGAGCCACCAGTGAGGGTGATCTCGTACCACACGATGCTGGTCGACTCGGCGCGCCGGCCGGTTGCCTCGATGTCCCGCTCGTCGGTGGCGAATCGGGTGAGAATCCGACTGGGGTCGGAAGGGTCGGCGATCACAGGCACCGGATTGACGGCGCCGAACACCTGATAGGTGGCGGGAGTGATGTCGTCGAGGCGGTTGACCGGAACGCTCGGATCCGTCGTCGGCGGCGTGGTCGGGGGAACCGTCGTCGGCGGCGTCGTCGGCGGAGTCGTTTCCGGCGGCTGACTCACTGGAGGGAGTGGAGGAATGTCTCCGGGCGGCTGATTGCCACCGCCGGCCGAGCAGGCCGAGGCGATGAGCATGATCGCCAGCACTGCCAGGATGTATCTGGACGCACGCATGCTGCTGCGATCTCCTTTCGGGAGGGTGCCGGTGGGCACCGGGCGGTTACTTCTCGTTCCGGGTGCCGCTCTCGAGCGGTCCGTTCGGTGTCGAGTTGCCGCTGTGACGCTGCGATGGATGCGGCGGTTCCCGCCGCTGCGTCGTTTTTTTGATTCACCACGAACGACGGGGTGGAGTCTGCGCAGCCGGGTACCCTGACGCGATGCGCTG
The DNA here is from genome assembly GCA_041586155.1 of Acidimicrobiia bacterium. Lineage (GTDB taxonomy): Bacteria > Actinomycetota > Acidimicrobiia > Spongiisociales > JAENVV01 > JBFGJH01. The sequence goes on along the minus strand of JBFHAT010000037.1, from coordinate 17,543 downwards.
GCCTCTCTTGGCGACGACGGTGACGCTGATCTTGTGTGGCTGCGCTGCCGCCAAAGCAGTGGTCGCCAGCCCGTCGAGCAGCTCTACCGTGGCGCCGACGACCAGCGTTGGGCCCCCGCCGCCGCCCCCGGTTGCACTCCTCGATCCGACGCTCGATCGGGCGCCGTCAGTCGTCACCCCGTCCCGGGACCTCGCCATGCGCCGCACGATCCATGAGCAGGCGTGGACCCCGTTTGCCACCGTCGGCGGCATCACCCTTCATCACCCTTCGGCTCGTGTGGAGACGATCGGTTTCCACGAGTCGACCAACGATGGCGCCCGTCAGTTGCGCGTGCTCGACACGGCTGCGCCGTGGGTCACGATGGAGAGCCGGGAGCGCGACACCTATTCGAGGGGTGCCGCGGATGTGGCCGTCGACCCCGACCTGGAGATCCGCTCGCCGGTCTCTGGGACCGTGCTCCGCTCGGGTACCTACGTGCTCTACTGCGACTACTCAGACGACTTCGCGGTGATCGCTCCCGACGAGCAACCTCTCTGGGAGGTGAAGATCCTCCACATCGACGGTGTGAGGGTCAGTGCCGGCGACCGGGTTGAGGCCGGGGTGACTGTCTTGGCGTCAGGGCCGACGCCCCTCCCATTCCGCTCACAGGTGGACGCCGAGACCATCGCACCGAGCTGGCCCCACATACACATCGAGGTCGTCAACCCTGCAATCCCGGACCGGCCCGGTTCGGGAAGCTGCTGAACGGTGGGCCTCGCCGAGCGTCTGGACTACCAGCACCGATCGCCCAATCCCATCCAGAAGGCATTCAAGGCGGTCGCCTCCACGCGTGCCGGCGCCAAGCTCTTCGCGATGATTCTTCACCACCTCGACTCCGCGACAGCGACGGCAACCAACCGGCGCTCGACCGTCACGTCTTGGCTGGCATCGCTCGAAGTCATATGGGTGACGACGACCGGCGCCCGGTCGGGCCGGCCGAGACAGGCGCCGCTCGTCGCAGTGCCGGTCGGCGATGGGCTGGCCGTGGTGGGCACCGGTTGGGGCCTGCAGTCGACGCCCGGTTGGGTGTACAACCTCCTCGCCGACCCTCGTGCGGAGGTCGAGTATCGGGGCCGGCGAGTACCGGTGATGGCTCGAGTCGCCTTCGAGTCGGAAGCGAAAGAGGTGTGGGATCGCATTCTCGAAGCGCATGCGGGCTACGCGCAATACGCCAAGCGAGTCACCGACCGCCCGATCCGTGTGTTCATCCTGTCCGGTCGCTGACGGCGCTACGTTGCCCGTCAATCTGTCTCTTCGAGATGGTCGGTGCGATAGCGGTTGCCGGGCATGACGCCGGCGGTGCGGCCCCCGTCGATGGCGATGACCTGGCCGGTCACGTAGCTGGCATCCTCACTAGCGAGAAACACGACCACGGCCGCCACCTCGTCGGGCTGGGCGATGCGAGCTGCCGGGATGTTGGCGGTCATGGCCGGCATGAGATCCTCCACTGAGACGTCGGCCGGAATGGCACCGCGCAACATCGGCGTGTCGATGGCACCGGGAGCCACCGCGTTCGCTCTGATGCCGAGGTGGGCGTATGCGACTGCGATGGACCTGGTGAGTCCGCTGACGGCGTGCTTGCTGGCGTTGTAGATCGGATCTCCGGGCCGCCCGGTGATGCCCCCATGCGATGACATGTTGACGATGGCCCCGCTGCGGGCCTCGATCATGTGCGGGAGGACTGCTCGACACATCAGGTAGTGGCTGCGGACGTTGACCCGCATGACACGATCGAACTCTTCGGGGTCGGAGTCGGGCAGGCTGGCGGCGTAATGAATACCCACGTTGTTGAAGAGCACGTCAACCCGACCGTATGACGCGATGATGCCGTCGACGAACGAGGCGACCTGGTCGACGTCGGTCGCATCGAGCGCGTGGGCGTCGGCATCCGTTTCCTCGACAGGATCGATCACGTCACCGACGACGACGGTGGCGCCTTCGTCCAACATCCGCTTCACGGTGGCGAGACCGATACCGCGCGCCCCGCCCACGACGGCGGCGATCTTGCTCTGGAGCCTGCTCATTCAGCCCTCCTCAGACGATGAACGCTTCATGTTCTGTCGCGGCTGGGCGCTGGAAGCGCTCCACTGAAAGATCGGTGATGTCGATGAAGGGTTGTCGGCCCCGATACAAGTCGAGCAGTATCCGCCCGACGGCGGGCCCCATCTGGAACCCGTGGCCGGAGAAGCCTGCCGCGTAGAGGAAGCGGTTGATGCCGTCGTATTCCCCCACCACCTGATTGTGATCGGGCGTGACCTCGTACAGGCCGGCGTATTCGCTGCGAATACCCAGCTCGAGCAGGCGAGGAGCGCAGCGCGCAGCTCGGTGCATCATCCGAGGCAGCCAGTCCGTCGGGTCGTAGTTGAGTTTGAATCCCACTTCTTCGTTGGGATCGGAGTAGCCGATCGTGAAACTCCGGCCCTCCTGATGGAAGTAGAACGCACAGGAGAGGTCGATGGTGAGGCGATGCAAGAAGGGGATGTCCGTAGAAGCCTCGTCCGTGACGACCACCTGACGACGGACGGGATCCACGGGTAGGTCGAGGCCCACCATCTGGCCGATCTGACGTGCCCACGCACCGGGGCAGGCGACTACGACAGACGTCTCGATCGGCCCGGCGGTGGTGTCGACCGAGCGAATCTCGTTGCCGACGCCGTCGATCCCACGTACTTCGACGTTGGTGAGCAACGTCGCTCCGGCCGCGCGAGCTGCCCTGGCATAGCCGGCGACTGCCGACTCCGGCTCGGCTTTGCCATCGTCGGGTGACCACAGCGCAGCCACGTAGCTGGTCGGATCGATCATCGGCGACAGCCGGCGAGCCTCCTCCGGGGCGATGATCCGGCTGTTGACTCCGTACGAGCCCTGCAGTGTCACCGCCGCCTCGATCTGCGCCATCGGCACCGTCTCGTCGATCAAGTACAGATAGCCGCCGGCGGTGTAGCCGATGGGCTGACCGAATCGTTGCTCGAAGGTCGAGTAGACCTCTCGCCCGTAGAGCCCGATCTCGATGTTGGTCGGGTGGTTGAAGCTGCCCCTGATCCCGCCGATCGCCTTGCTTGTCGAACCGGACCCCAGCAGACCCTTCTCCACCAGCGTGACGTCCACCCCGTCTGCGGCGAGATGGTATGCGGTCGACACGCCGATGATGCCGCCGCCGACGACGACCACATCTGCCTTCATGACCGCAAGGCGTCGGTAGCGGGACGGTCGATGTGGTACATCTCGGGGAGCCGGACCAGCGCCTCGGGCGAGCCGGTGTACACGACTTCGACCCCGTACGACCGGCGCGCCTCTTCAACGGACACGTACCCCTCGATCACGTCCCACAGGACTGCATCTTCCGGACGCAGCTTCGGGTCGCCGTACCCGCCTCCACCTGGCAGGTCGAGATCGACCGCTTCCCGCGTCGGGATGACATGGAGCTGCTTGCTCTGGAGGTGGTCGCCACCTGCCAGGCGGAAGACGCCCGGAGCGCCGTCGCCGCCTCCTTCGACGCCTCGGGCGGGATGGTGGATGCGTTCGACGTTGGCGTTGACGGTCCAGTCGTTGCCGCTGTCAGAGCGCACCCTGGTGCGCTGTCCGAGGCCGCCCCGCCACCGCCCCGGGCCGCCCGAGTCCGTCCGCAACTCTCGGTGGACTTGTATCAGCGGCGCATCCACCTCCATCACCTCGGTGGGCGTTCCCCGTACCCCGGTGGGAAAGCCGATCGTGGAGATGCCGTCCTTGGTGGCTCGGGCGCCGGTGCCTCCCGCTTGGAACGTGTTGAAGACAAATTGCCGGCCGTCGCGACGAGGGCCCGCCCACACCGTCAGCCACAGCGAATCGGCGCTGTATGCCATCAACCGCTCGGGCATCACCGGACGCAGGGCGTCGAAGATCAGGCTGGGCAGCATGTGCCCGATCAGGTGGCGAGCAGCGACAGGCGCCGGCGGAACGCAGTTGAGGATCGAGCCTTCGGGTGCCGTGACGTGCACGGGCCGGAACGAGCCGGCGTTGTGGGGAACGCCCGGCGTGATCGCCGACTTGATGGCAAACGAGGCGTAGGCGTGCGTGTAGTTGAGTACCACATTGAAGCCATGGCGGCTCTGGGGTGACGAGCCGGTGAAGTCGATGTAGGCGGCGTCACCGTCGATGGTGACTCTCACGGCCAGCGTGACCGGGTCACCGAATCCGTCGGCCTGGGTCACGGCCTCGTGTTCGCCGTCCGGCAGTTCGGCGAGAGCAGCTCTCAGAGCACGCTCCGACCGTGCCATGATCTCGGCTGCCACCGGGTCGATCGAGTCCAGCCCGAGCTCGTCGAGCATGCGCAGAAGACTGCGGGAGGCCACTTCGTTACCGGCGATCTGGGCGAGGATGTCGCCCATCGTTTCGTCGGGGGTACGTACGTTGGCGCGTACGATCGTCTCGATGGTCGGGTCCAGCACACCGGCCGACACCAGCTTCATGATCGGAAGATGAAGCCCTTCCTCGTATACCTCCCTGGCTTCGGCGGAAAGCAGGCGACCACCGATGTCCGGCGAGTGACAACAACTTGCGAACCAGGCGATGAGCCGGCCGTCCTTGAACACGGGGGTGGTCACCGTGAGGTCGTTGATCTGTCCAGCCGTCTGCCAGGGATTGTTGGTGATGAGCACATCGCCGGGCACGAGGGTCTCGGGCGGGAATGCAGCAACGAAGTGATGCATTCCGGTTGCCATCGCGTTGATATGGCCAGGAGTGCCCCCGATCGACTGGCCGATCATGTCGCCGTGCGAATCGAAGATTGCACATGCGAGGTCAAGTGACTCGCGGACCACCGGAGAGAAGGCGGTGCTCACCAGTGCGGTCTGCTGCTCCTCGAGAATCGACCAGAGCCGGTTCGAAACGGCGCCGACGACGATGGGATCGATCATTGCCATGTCACCAACAGGGAAGAGTCGTCACCCACCTCGCAACGGCTCCCCGGAGGCAGCACCAGTGTCGATTCGACCTCCTCGATGATGGCCGGACCAACCACGACATCGCCTCCGGTCAGGCGGTACCGGTCCCAGACTTGAGTGTCGACCCAGCCATCGACGAAATACGCCTGCCGGCTCGGCTTGCGACCGTCGGTATGGTCCGATCGAGTCGGAGACCGCAGTGTCAGCTGCGGCTTGGGGCCGCGCGACACAACCCGCCACGAGAGCACCTCGATCGGCACGGCCGGTCCCGGCCTGCCGTACAAATCCTCGTAGGCCTGCTCGAATCGCCGGGCGAGACGGGTGGGCCATGCAGCGAGATCGTCATGGCGGAGCGCCACCCTCACCTCGTAGCCCTGACCGACGTAACGCATGTCGGCGAACCACTCATGCGTGATGGAAGTCGCTCCCGAGTCGCGTAGGAGCAGGTCGCCTTCGGCCTCCATCGCCGTGAAGTCCGCTTCCGCCTGCCCGTCGGGGATCGCCATGACCTCGGTGTGGGCCGGGCGGACGAAGTCGAACGCCAGCGGAGCCGAAAGCATCCCGACGGCACTGAGCACGCCTGCGGTCGGCGGTACGACGACCGATGGTGCGCCGAGTCGGGTCGCCACTCCGACGCCGTGCACCGGCCCGGCGCCGCCCATGACGAACAAGGGAAGCTGTGTCGGGTCCTTTCCCCGCTCGATGGCGTGGACTCGGGCGGCGTTGGCCATGTCCTCGTTGGCGGTGGTGTGGATTCCGAGCGCGGCGGCTTCGACGGGAATGCCCAATGGTTCGGCGAGCTGCGCGTGAATCGCCCTGCGGGCGGAAGCCACATCGACTCTCATCTTGCCGCCGAGGAAGTAGCCGGGGTCGAGGTAGCCAAGGACGAGATCGGCGTCCGTTACCGTCGGAGCAGTGCCGCCGAGGCCATAACAGACCGGGCCAGGCGACGCGCCGGCCGAGTCGGGTCCGACGGTCAACAAGCCGAGATCGTTGGTCCGGGCAATCGAACCGCCCCCGACCCCGATCTCGATCATGTCGATGACGGGCACGTTCACCGGGAGGCCGGAGCCGGGTTTCAGCCGGTAGATGCGGTCGACCTCGAAGTCGTGGGTGACCAGGGGAACGCCGTCGTCGATGACCGTGAGCTTGGCGGTGGTGCCTCCCATGTCGAACGCCATCAGGTCTCCCTGATCGTTCTGCGATCCGAATGCGGCCGCAGCCAGCGCCCCGCCGGCCGGCCCGGATTCGACCATGCGAACGGGGTGGCGGCCGGCCGTCTCGATGGTGGCAACGCCACCGTTCGAAAGCATGATCAGCGGGGGCTGTTTGATCCCCATGTCGGCGGTGCGAGCAGCCAAGTCGTCGAGATAACGCTGGGCGAGATCCTGCACGTAGACGTTGGCGACGGTGGTGGAGGCCCGCTCGAACTCACGGATGTCGGGGCTGATCTCCGACGAGATCGACACGCGCATGTGCGGCACCGCCTCCAGCACTGCAGCGCGGGCAACCTGTTCGTTCTGCGGGTTCGTGAAGCTGTGCAGAAAGCAGAGGGCGAGCGACGTGATGTCGTGCCCGGCCAGCTCAGCCGCCAGCCGGCGCACGAAGTCTTGATCCACATTCTCGGCGATTGTCCCATCCGCCAGCGTCCGTTCCGGAACGTCGAACCGAAGGTGGCGTGGAACGAGCGGTACTGGCAGTTCGACCATCAGGTCGTACAGCTCGTAACGGTGCTCGCGCCGCATCTCGAGCGCGTCCCGGAATCCTGCCGTGGTCAACAACGCCGTCCGCGAGCCCTTGCGCTCGATCAGCGCATTGGTGACGAGGGTGGTCCCGTGCACGAATTGGCCGATCCGTTCGGGGGCGATGCGGGTGTCCTCGAGCATCCCGACGATGACGTCCTGCACGGCTCGGGCCGGATCATCGGGCGTGGTCAGGACCTTCCCGACCGCCACGATGCCGGCGCCACCCACCACGGCCAGGTCGGTGAAGGTTCCCCCGATATCCACTGCGATCGAGAGATCGCCCGCGTGGCCTTGCTCGTTCACGATCCGAGGCTAGCCGCGGAGATTACGGCCGAGGCCGCCGCAAAGGCAGTGTCTCCATGGCGTTTGCAGCGGAACCCACCGCAACCCCACCACCTATGTCCGCACCGGCCCAGAGGCCGGCACGGCGGTCCCTTCCCACCCAACAGATGAACGCCAAGCTTCTCGAACGTGCTTGCGAAGCGGGCACGTTCGCCTGTTCGGGTCCGGTGCCCCAGCCCAACCCACCTCACGCACACGACCAAGAGAACGCGAAGCGTTCTCGAACGTGCTTGCGAAGCAAGCACGCCGCCAGGTACAGAGTCCCTCTGGGGCGGGACCACCGGCCCTTCTCGGCTCGACGGGTTCGCGGAACGATGGTTGTCATCCGATCGTTGGGAGCCCGAGCGTGTCGCACTTGATGGTGGACGGGAATGAAGCCGCCGCCGCTGTCGCCTATCGACTCAGCGAGGTCGTGGCGATCTATCCGATCACTCCTGCTTCTCCGATGGGAGAGTTGGCCGATGCGTGGGCGGTGGCCGGCCGCCCCAACCTGTGGGGTTCGGTGCCGTCGGTCGTTGAGATGCAGAGCGAGGCGGGAGCGGCCGGGGCGATGCACGGCGCGTTGCAGGGAGGCGCCCTCGGCACGACGTTCACTGCCTCGCAGGGGCTCCTGCTGATGATCCCCAACATGTACAAGATCGCAGGCGAGTTGTTGCCTTGCGTGATCCACGTGGCGGCCCGGTCGGTGGCGACCCACGCCCTGTCGATCTTTGGAGACCATTCCGACGTGATGGCTGCGCGCGCCACGGGGTTCGCCATGTTGGCTTCGAGTTCGGTGCAAGAGGCCCACGACATGGCGCTGATCGCCCACAGTGCCACTCATTCGACCCGCGTCCCGTTCGTTCATTTCTTCGATGGCTTTCGCACGTCGCACGAGATCAGCAAGATCGCGGGGCTGACCGACGCCGATTTGCGGGCCCTGGTGCCGGCGGGCGACGTCCTCGATTTCAGGAGGCGCCGGCTCTCGCCGGACTGGCCGGTGATCCGCGGTACCGCCCAGAACCCGGACGTCTTCTTTCAGGCGAGAGAGGCGATCAACCCGCATTACGACCGCGTTCCCGATGCCGTGCAGAGCGCCATGGACCGTTTCTTCGACCAGACCGGCAGGCGGTATCACCTGGCCGACTACGTCGGCGCGCCCGACGCGCAGCGAGTGATCGTGATGATGGGATCGGGCGCCGGGGCGGCGGAAGAGGCGGTGACCAAAATGGTGGCGGACGGCGCGAAGGTCGGGCTCTTGAAGATTCGCCTCTACCGGCCATTGGCCGCCGCCGCGTTGGTCGCCAAACTGCCTCCAACGGTGCTCAGCATCGGGGTGCTCGACCGAACCAAGGAACCGGGGGCCGTCGGCGAACCGCTGTACACCGACATCGTCGCCGCGCTTGCCGAGGAAACCGCCGCCGGTCGTACCGCGTGGGACACCCTCCCTCGTGTCAGCGGGGGCCGGTTCGGACTGTCGTCCAAGGAGTTCACCCCGGCGATGGCGCAGGCGGTGTTCGCCGAGCTTGCGCTTTCGCAGCCGAGACCCCATTTCACTGTGGGGATCACCGACGACGTCACCGGCCTGAGCCTCCCCGTCGATGAGGACGCCCATCACGAGGAACCCGATGTGGTGCGAGCCGTGTTCTACGGTCTCGGCTCGGACGGCACCGTGGGGGCGAACAAGAACTCGGTGAAGATCGTCGGAGAGGCCGGAGCCGAGGACGTTGGGGGCCAAGAACTGTACGCACAGGGCTATTTCGTCTACGACTCGAAGAAAGCCGGGTCGACGACCGTGTCGCATCTGCGGTTCAGTACACGCCCGATCTCATCCACCTATCTGATCCAGGAAGCGGGCTTCGTCGCCTGCCACCACTTCGAATTCCTGTTCGACCGCGACATCCTTGCGGTCGCCGCACCCGGCGCGACATTCCTGCTCAATTCCCCTTGGGGCCCGGAAGAAGTGTGGTCGCGGCTCCCTGCCAATGCTCAGCGGCACATCATCGACAAGCAGCTCGAGTTCTACGTGATCGACGCCTCACGTGTGGCGGCCGAGGCTGGGCTCGGCGGCCGGGTGAACACGGCGCTTCAAGCTTGCTTCTTCAAGCTGTCGGGCATCCTCCCCGAGAGGGAGGCGATCGACGCCATCAAGCGCTCCATCCGCAAGTCGTATGGCCGCTTCGGCGAGCTGGTCGTCGAGCGCAACGAGCAGGTCGTCGACAAAGCCTTGGCCGCCCTGGCCGAGGTTGCGGCGCCGAGCGTCGTAGAGGGCACGCAGGAGCGACCCACCTGGATCACCGAGGAGGCTCCCGACTTCGTTCGTCACGTCACCCGAATGATGCTGGAAGGCGACGGAGATCTGCTCCCCGTGAGCGCGTTGCCCGTCGATGGGACTTTTCCGACGGGAACCACCCGTTACGAGAAGCGGTCGATCGCTCGGGAGATCCCGATCTGGGACCCGGATTTGTGCATCGACTGCGCCAGATGTGTCATCGTGTGCCCGCATACGGCAATCAGGATGAAGGTCTACGACCCTGCGTTCCTGGAGGGCGCTCCTCCGTCGTTCAAGTCGAAGGACTGGACCGGCAAGGACTTTCCCAACTCGGTCGTTTCCTTCCAGGTCGCTCCCGATGATTGCACCGGATGCGGCGTCTGCGTCGACGTGTGCCCGGCCAAGAGCAAAGAAGAGGCCAAGCACAAAGCAATCAACATGGAGCCCAAGCTCGACCACCTCGATGTCGAGCGTCCAGCTTTCGAGTTCTTCCTCGACCTTCCCGAACCCGACCGGGCTCAGGTGCGGGTAGACAACGTGCGGGGATCTCAGCAGCTTCAGCCCCTGATGGAGTTCTCTGGTGCATGCGCCGGGTGCGGCGAGACGCCCTACCTCAAGTTGTTGTCGCGGATCTACGGCGATCGCGTGACGATCGCCAACGCCACCGGTTGCTCTTCGATCTATGGCGGCAATCTCCCCACGACGCCATGGACCACCAACGCCGAGGGCCGCGGGCCGGCCTGGGCGAATTCCCTCTTCGAGGACAACGCAGAGTTTGGCCTGGGCATGCGCCTGGCGCTCGACCAGGAGATCATCGAAGCCGACCGATTGCTCACCGAGCTGGCCGACCAACTCGACCCAGGTCTCGTTGCCGGATTGAGGACTGGTCGCCGGGCCGACGAGGCGACAGTCGCCGATCAGCGAGTCAGGGTGGAGCAGCTCGCCGCGGCGCTGTCAGGTCTGGACGACGAGCGGGCTGCCCAGCTCGCCTCGATCAAGGAGTGTTTCGTGCACAAGTCGATCTGGATCGTCGGTGGTGACGGCTGGGCGTATGACATCGGGTTCGGCGGCCTCGACCACGTGCTCGCCTCCGGCCGCAACGTCAACATCCTCGTGCTCGACACCGAGGTGTATTCGAACACGGGCGGTCAGGCGTCGAAGGCGACGCCGCGGGCGGCGATCGCAAAGTTCGCGTCGGGAGGCAAACCGACCGGGAAGAAGGACCTGGGCATGATCGCCTCGGCCTACGGCGACGTGTACGTCGCTCAGATCGCCGTGGGCGCCAACAACACGCAGACCGTCAAGGCGTTTCATGAGGCCGAGTCCTTCAACGGCCCTTCGCTGATCATCGCCTACAGCCCCTGCATCGCTCATGGGATCGACATGAGCACGACGATGTCCCATCAGAAGGACGCAGTGGACTCCGGCTACTGGCCCTTGTTCCGCTACGACCCGAGACTCGCCGCCGAAGGAAAACATCCGTTCCACCTCGACAGCCGCAAGCCCAAGATCCCGTTCAGCGAATTCGCCGAGAAGGAGGCTCGCTACGAGATGCTGACCCGGACCAACCCGGCGGACGCCGAACGTCTGATGGCGCTGGCCCAGGATGACATCGACGCTCGGTGGAGCCTCTACGAACAGATGGCAGAAGTCGACAGGCAGATACCAGGAGAAGAGGTGGAGGAGCCAGCATGACCGTCGACCTGACAACCACGTACATGGGTTTGCACCTTTCGAGCCCCGTCGTAGCGTCGGCCTCTCCATTGACCGGTCGGCTAGACACGCTCCGCCAGCTCGAATCGGCCGGAGCGGCCGCAGTCGTGTTGCCCTCGCTGTTCGAGGAGCAGATCGAGCACGACGCCAACCAATACACCCGGCTGATCGAGTCGACCGCGGGAGGGTTTGCCGAGTCGGCAGACGGTTTCTTCCCGGGACTGGACGACTACAACACCGGCCCCCACGACTACCTGCGCCTGGTCACGGAAGCACGCAACGCGTTGAACATCCCGGTCATCGGCAGCCTCAACGGCGCCACACTGGGTGGATGGACTCGGTACGCCAAGCGGATCGAGGACGCCGGGGCGGCCGCGCTCGAACTGAACGTGTACTTCATTGCCAACGACCCGAACGTCACCGCGACCGAAGTCGAAGACAGGTACATCGATCTCATCGAGCGTGTGCGCGGGGCGATCTCCATACCGCTGGCGGTGAAGGTGGGGCCCTTCTTCAGCTCGTTCGCCAACATGGCTCAGCGGATCTCGAGCGCCGGCGCGGACGCACTCGTTCTCTTCAACCGCTTCTACCAGCCGGACATCGACCCCGACGAGCTGGTCGTCGCGCCCAACCTGACACTGTCGCGTTCCGATGACCTGCGGCTTCCGCTCAGGTGGATCGCTGCTCTGTTCGGGCGGATCGAGGCACAACTCGCCGCCACTTCGGGAGTGCACAGCGGCATCGACGCGGTGAAGCTGGTGATGGCCGGCGCCGACGTGACCATGACAACCGCCGCCCTCCTGCGTCACGGCCCCCGGTTCGTAAAGGAGATCCGGGACGGCTTGGCGACGTGGATGGTCGAGCACGAATACTCGTCGGTCGAGCAGATGCGGGGCTCGATGAGCCAGATCAACGCTCCGGACCCGAGCGCGTTCGAACGGCACAACTACATGAAGGCGCTGACGACGTACGCCAGCTAGGGCGCCGGGTCTGTCAGGTGACGGCTTCGAAACTCGTCACCGTGAGGGAGTACCCGCCGTCGACCTGCAATGCGGCGACGTCGAGGACCATGCGCTCGGGATAGCCGAGCGGCCCGTAGTCGACGTTGTTGTTGCGCCCTTCGTCGATCGAGCGGGCGATCGCCTCGTGCATGTCTTCGATGGTCGAGCCCCATTCGTCAGCGTCGATCGACACCGGGTCGTCTCCTCCCAGGTGCAGCACCTCGATCACCGCACCGTCTTCGACAGTCACGCGGTTGGGCCCACGGGCGATTTCGTCGCATTCGCATGAACGCGTGTAGGTGTAGGTGTAGGACTCGACCCCGCTGGCTACCCAGGCCGCTTTCGCTGCTTCGAGCTCTTGTCGCTCGGGTGAGGCCGCACACGCCACCCAGAGGACGGCCAGTGCGATTGCGGATATGAGTATGGGTCGCATGTTCCTTGAACGCATCTACCCCTCACAAAGGTTCCGGAAACCAGACCCGGTGCCGGTGATTCAGCTCCATTCGATGACTCTGATGATGTTTGAGAAATCGTCGGTCCAGAGGGGCCCGTCGCCGACGATGGGAGCCCAGTAGTCCTCGTCCGCGAGGTCGTCGACCCGATCCTCGGATTGGCTGGCGATCACGACCACGACGGATTGGCCGAACTCGATGTCCGGGGTGGGAGTGAAGCGAGCGACGCGTGCGTGAAGCCCTGCTTCGTCAGTCAGTCTGCCGACCACGGGCACGAGGTCGAAGTGGCGGTTGGAGATGTGGAAGATCAGGACGCCGTCCTCGACCACCGAATCGAGATAGGTCTCGACGGCTTCCTTGGTCAGGAGATGGATCGGGATGGCGTCGCTGGTGAAGGCGTCGACGGCGAGCACGTCATGAGCCGGCTCCAAGCGCTCGAGTTCCAACCGGCCATCGCCGATCACGATATCGACTTCGGCCTGCGTGTCCCGCAAGAACGTGAAGTACTCGGGGTTTTCGGCCAGCTCCTGGACCAGTGGGTCGATCTCGTAGTACGTCACCCGGTCGTCGAGCCCCAAATATTCCACGAGCGCTCCGGCGCCGAGGCCGATGATGCCAACGTCGACGGTGTCAGCGGCAAGTTCTTCGAACGTGCTGCCGATCGGACCGACCGGGTGGTAGTAGGCGACGGGGCCCGGTTGCGGCCGCCCGTCGACCCAGCGCTGCACGCCATGATTGGTCGACCCGGAGACGATGACGTGGGCACCGCCGACATCGCGAACTTCGTAGGTGCCGTAGAACGTTCGTTCGGCGGCGAGGATGCGGTCCTCGTTGGCGGGTGCGAAGACTGCCAGAGCCATGAGCGCAACCCCGAGGGTGTACACCGCTTTGCGCCATGACAGGGCGTAGACGATGAGGCCACCCAATCCGATGAGCGCCAGCCCCAGCACCTGGTTGGTCGACAGTGCGCCCAGCGCCACGACGGCGGCGACGGCTCCCACCGTCACGAACTTGAGCACCCGTGCCCGATGCTCTGGACGGTCGAGGAGCACGGTGGCAGCCAGCACGAGACCAAGCGGATATTCGATGATCCGGTTGAAGACCACCGGTGCGACCAACGCACCGGCGACGCCTCCGAGTGCCCCTCCGACGGAGAGCAGCATGTAGAAGCGGGTGAGCCCGGATACCGGCGGCCGCCGGTCGTAGAGCTGGCGATGGGCGAGATACGCAGTCGAGGCGAACACCACGAGTGGAATGCCGAAGGTCAGAGCGAAGAAGAAGGTCACCCTGCCGCTGAGCAGGATGGCGGGGATGAGCAGCAGTCGGAGCGTGCGTGAGGCGAGCTTGGCCGGGGCCGGACTGGTTCCCTGAAACGAGACCACGAAGCTGCCGAGGTAGATGACGAGCGGGATCACCCACAACAAAGGGAGGGACGCCACGTCGGTGGTGAGATGGCGCGTCACCCCCAACAGGAGAAACGACGGCACGAACGACAGGAAGATGATCTCCCATGTCCGCAGAGGGTTCTCTGTGTGGGCGGAGTCGACGAACGGAACGGGAGCCGCTCGCCTGGACTGTGAACGGCTCGATACCGCGGCGACCACGAGCAGCCCCGCCATGACGGCGTACGCGGCGGTGAACACGATCGTCTGGGTACGCACGTCCATGAGCGGTTCGAACACGACCGGATAGGCCAGGAGCGCCAGCAGCGACCCGGCGTTGCCGGCCGCGTAGAGCGGGTACGGGTTGGCAGCCAGCGAGTGTCCGGTCTCGCCGAACCAGCGCTGCATCGTGGGACTCATGGTGGTCAGCGCGAAATACGGCGCCCCGATCATGACGGTCAAAGTCACCAGGACCGACACGGTGGGGCTGGTGGAGTCGATGGAAGAGGGCAACGCGAACGGTAATGCAACGAGCGGAGCCGTCACGATGATCACCTGCACCGCTCGTCGGACGGCCGCCGGAAAGTGGGTCATCAAGTGAGCGGCGGCGTAGCCGGCCAGCAGGAGTGTCTGGAAAACGACAAGGGCCGTGTTCCAGACCGCCGCCGACCCGCCGAACTGCGGAAGCAGGAGCCGAGTCGCCATCGGCTGGACGAGAAAGACGAGCGTGGCTGCCAGAAACGTGACAGACACGTACATGGCCAAGATCGCGCGCGCTCGTTTTCCGGACAACTCGGGTTGGTTCATCGGCAGCCAGGGTACCGAGCTGTAGACAATGGACTGACCGGCTGGACGGTCATCCGATCGTGCTCACCTCGATCCGGGCAAAGCTCGCCTGGAGCTCGTCCTCGGTCAATTCCACGTGATTGGCGTCGGGATCCCAGGGGTTGGCGAGCGTCACCGTTCCCCGTATCTGATCCGCTTCGACGATGAGATAAGCGTGACCGAGGGCAAGACGGCCGTCGCTGTAGGCGGGCGGCAGCCCGACCTCGGTGTCCGATCCGAACCGCGACCCAGCCGACACCACTGCGTTGCCGTTCAGCCAATGGGCCACTGCTTCAATCGTCACCGATCCCGAGTCTGGAGTCAGCGTCTTGGTCGCGACGAGTTCTGAGAGCACATCCGCCGTCCAGCGGAACTCGGTGTTGTCCCAACCCCCGAGCTTCTGGGCGTACGCCTTCTCGATGACGAGCGGCCACAGCGCGTCGACGTCGGCGGGTGCTTGGGACGTGTTGGTGAACACGAGCAACCCGTCTTCATCGACGGGAAACCGGTCGGTGACGGTGACGCGCTCGCCGTCGGCGAACCGCACCGTGTAGGTGCCGTTGCTGTTGGCGGTGACCATGCCGGCCAGCAGGTCGGGTCGGTACAAGGCGAGGCTCATCTCGGCGGTGATCAGCGCGCAGTTGGCGAGCCGACCCTGGTTGAGGTCGTCGAGACTCGCCCGTCGACCGGTCGCGAACAGCGGGGCCTCGACTCGTTCATATCGCAGCTCTCGTGTGTCCGCTGTTGCCCGGTTCTCACCCCGGGCCGGGTCCCCGGAGAAGCCGCCAGCCGGCGGGTCGATCAACTCGGTCAATCGAGCGAGCCGGTCGACCTGCGTCCGGTCGACCTTGGCGAGAACGCCGGTCAGGTGGCGGTGCGGTGAGGGCAAGTCTTCGAGGGCTGTCAGCCACCGAGACACCTCTACGTCGGAGAGCGCGGTCAGCGCAGCCGTGGCCACGGCGGGGCTGGCGCTTCCCAAGACGGCTTCAACGACCTCGACGTCGGAAGCAGTGATGCGGTCGTACCATTCGTCGACGAGGGCGGTCCGGAGCTCCCCCGTAGCGAATGACGCCTGGGCGGAGAGTGCGGAGTCGGCCGCGTGAGTCGGCGAGAGCCAGCCACCCGGCCAGGCCAAGCTGAGGACCAGTACGACGGCTGCTCCGGAGGACCGTGGATACGACATGCCGGCACGGTCCGCCCCGCCGCTTGTCGACCCACTGGTGCATGGAGAGGGAGCACTCAGGTCGGCGCCAACCCATCCCTAACCGCCGTTGGGTAGGCTCGGGCCGGGCGAGATTGGAGAGGCGAATGACCAACGGAAACAACTGTCCGTTTCGAGATTTCCTCATCGCACTGGCAGACCCGGCGAACGACGACCTACGAACGAGGCTCGACGACGATCCTGACGGCATCCAGGAGGAGTTCGGCCTGAGCACTGCACAGATTGCTGCTCTGGCCTCCGGAAACCAGAAGAAGATCGCCAAACTCCTGAAGCAGGAAGGATGTGGCGGCACGTATGAGGTCACGTACTGGGGCTTGGTGAGGTAGCGGCGGCGCGCATTGCCATCATTGACCGTTGTCGGCACGGGTATCCGGGCCGGACTACAACTCACTCCCGAGGCTCGGCACGCCATCGCTGCGGCAGACGAGGTCTTCTACCTGACCACCGAGACGCTCACCATCTCGTTGATCGAAGAGATCAACCCCCGCGCCCGATCGCTGGTGGGGTATTACTCGACGAACCGCCCCAGGAGCGAAACCTACGAGGAGATGGTGTCCGTTGTCATCGGAGCGCTAGACGCGGGCCGCAACGTGTGCGCTGCCTTCTACGGTCATCCCGGCTCCTATGTCTGGCCCGCGCACGAGGCCATCCGTCGGGCCCACGACGCCGGCCACGATGCCACGATGCTGCCCGGAATCTCGGCTGAGGACTGCCTCATCGCCGACCTCGGCATCGATCCGGCGACCGAGGGTTGGCAGAGTTACATCGCCGAGGACTTCCTCATTCGGCCCCGAAGGTTCGATGTCCACGTCCCGCTCATCTTGCGGCAGATCGCCGCCATCGGCGAGGAGGCGACGCCCGAGGCACCCAACCGCCACGGCATCCAAGTGCTGGCCTCGGTGCTCCAGGAGTACTTCGGACCTGATCATCCTGCGACGATCTACGTGGCGGCCACTTACCCGCTCGCCAAGCCGATCATCGACACGGTCCCACTGGCAGAGCTGGCCACCGCCGACGTGCCACCGCTGGCCACGCTCTACGTTCCGGCGGCGTCCCCTGCCGAGGCCGACCCGGTGATGGAACGGCGACTGGCAGCAGACACCGACTCGAGCAGCTCGTCCCCGACAACCGCCCACGCCTCCTCATAGCCCGCCGCTGCGGGCTCGAGCGCCTGAGACTCGGACAGGGCTGCGCTCGCCGATGCCAGCTCTTCCTCGGCATGTCGCTTGTGCGCGGCCGGGATTTCCAGCTCGCCGGCGATGATGGCCTCAGCCAGGCTGTGCAAGCGGATCACCTGTTCGTGGTCTCCGATGGCCGCCGCCAGCGACGCCAGGGCCATGAGCGCCCACGCCACCCCGGCACGGTCCCCGGCCCGGTGGCTCATCCGCAGTGCCGCCGTCAGGCGATGGCGCGCCTCGGTCTGGTCGCCTCGCGCCAGTGCCACCCTCCCTTGGAGGAGCACCCCGCGAATGCGCAACCTGCGATCGTCGAGCGTGCGTGCCAGCTCCAACGCACGCCCGATCAGCGGCTCCGCCTCGTCGACCTGGCCGATGGCGAGCAGCACCGTCGCCTCGCTCTGCAGCATGTCCTCGACGTTGGGGCCCATGTCGAGACCCTCGTACAGGCTGCGAGCCGAGCGGAACCAGCCTGC
>JBFHAT010000036.1:0-27297 GCA_041586155.1 Acidimicrobiia bacterium | reverse complement strand
GCGTGTCGGTCGTCGTCACGAGCTGAAATATACCACTTGACAGACCGACCAGTCTGTTTGTATGTTCCGACCGACTAGTTGGTCTAGTAGTACCTCAGGAGAAGACCATGACCCTCACCCATGTTTCCCCTTCGCAGATGCTCGGCGAGTTGGGCAACTCCTACGACTTGGAGCTGTACCAGCCCGGGGAGTCCGGCTACGACCGAGGAAGAGCCGCCTGGAACATGGCGGTCGAGCACCGACCCATCGCAGTTGCGGTCCCTCGCTCCACTCGTGGAGTGGTGGAGGCAGTGCGCTGGGCCCACCGGCACCGCGTGTCGATCGCCATCCAATCGACCGGTCACGGTCCGACACGTGCGGCACACGACGCGTTGCTCATCAACATGTCGAAGATGCGCAAGGTGCGCGTGTATCCCGAAAACCGCACGGCCCGGATCGGAGGTGGCGCCAAATGGCAGGCGGTGCTCGATGCGGTCGTGCCCCACGGGTTGGCGCCGCTGCTCGGATCCACGCCTGACGTCTCGGCGGTCGGCTACACGTTGGGCGGTGGCCTGGGTTGGCTGGCACGCAAGTACGGCACCAGCGCCGACAGCGCCCTCTCGTTCAAGGTCGTCACCGCCACCGGGGAAATCGTCCGGGCATCGGCGGATAAGAACCCCGACCTGTTCTGGGCGTTGCGTGGGGCAGGGGCCGGACATCTCGGTGTCGTCACCGAGATGGTCGCCCAGTTGTATCCGATCACCGAGCTGTACGCCGGGAACCTCTTCTATCCGGCCGAGATGGCGACCGAAGTGATGCAGCGCTGGCGCGACTGGATCGAGACGGTCCCCGAAGACCTGACGTCGGCGGTCACGATGCTCAACTTTCCCCCGACCGACGACGTGCCGGAGGAGCTCCGGGGCGCGTCGATGGTGCTCGTACGGGGAGCGTACGACGGACCAGCCGAAGAGGGCGAGCGACTTCTGTCCCATTGGCGCAAGTGGCGGGAGCCGTTGATCGACCAGTTCGGGCCGTTGCCGTTCGCTCGCATCGAAGAGGTCAGCCAGGATCCACTCGAGCCGGTTCCGAACGAGGGAACCGGGCTGTGGCTGAAAGGTCTCGGCGACAACACCATCGCCGAACTCGTCGAGGCGATGTTCCCCGAAGACGGGGAGCCGCTCCTCGTCCACACGGAGATCCGTCACGCCGGCGGAGCGCTGGCACGGGGCTCGGGCCTCTCGGCGTTTGGCAACCGAAATGCGAGCATGCTCCTCGAGTTGGTGGGCGTCAGCCCCACGCCCGAGGATGTCTTGGCCATCCGGTCTCTCATCGTCGGGCTCGCTGACAGGATCGCCGCCGACCTCACCGGGGGCCTGTACCTCAACTACGCCGAAGGCGACGAACGTCGCCACGGCGTGGAGCGAGGGATCGGGGTCGAAGCAGCCCGGCGCCTGGCTTCGGTCAAGGCTCAACTCGATCCGACCAATCGGTTCGACCACGGATTGGATGCATCTGTCTAGGCAAGCCAAAGCCGGGGCGGGTCGCTCGCCCCGGCAAGGCACCTACGGCCGGCTCCTGTCCAGCACCTGCCTGATTTGCTCGTACGTCGGCGATCCGGCCGTTCCGGCGTCGGTCTGGTAGATCCGGCACGACATGCCAATCGGGGAGTCGGGGGCGGCGAAGGGATCGATCCCATCGACGAGCATGGTCGGAGACCCACGGAAGCAATGGGTGATCGCCGCCTCAGGCCCATCGATCAGTACGTGATCGAGCTCAGCGTCGATGGCGCCTTCGGCGATGAGCCTCCGGAGGCGTCGGTCGAGGGTCTTCCAATTGGGGCAGTCGTCGAAGTACTGCAAAGTGATCCGCATCCACAGCGTCCTGGTCGTCTCGACGCGGCACGGTATCGGTTCGACTCGGTCGAAGGTCAAGCGCCGAACGCACTTCCTGTCCGCGACTGGATGAAAAGGCTTCAGGTCGGCGGCGGTGACCAGGGATGCGATCGTTCGGGTGGGTCTCCTTCGTCGTCGTTGCCGGCCGGCAAAGCGTGATCGGCGCTGGAGCCCAACTCGGCCCGTTCGAAGGCGGCGACGTCGAACAGCGTGAGGACCAATACGCAAGTGCTGAGAAACCCCAGCCCGAGTGCGATGAGAATCGAAGGAACGAGATCGTTGCGGTCGGGAGCCAAACCTCCGGTGATGAAGGGGAGGACAACCATGACGGCGGCGGCGGCGGTCGACACGATCTCGTTCGCCCACAAGAGCCGCGATCGGGTTGCCTCGACCAGGGGGCGCAACAGGCCCACGGTGCTGATGTTGGCGGCGATCAGGCCCAGCACGAGCGCGATGAACAACAGTCGGCTCCATCCGACCGGCAACGCCACCATCGTCAACGACACACCCAACGGGATGGTGAACACGATCAGGACGATGCGGGTGCTAGCCCGGAAGTAGGGCTCCACGACGCTCCGGGACTGCTCGAGCCGGCTGAAGCCGGTCTGGATGAAGAAGATCATGCCGACCAAGAAGAGCCCGATGAGGCTTGCGGAGATCCGAGCGATAGTGAGCAGCAGCTCATCGGACGCCATGCCGCTCCCTTCCGTGTGAGCTTCGGCTCGCTATCCCGTCATTGGGCTCGGTGCGAGGTCGGCAGAGGTCTCTCACGGCTGTCCCCGGCTTTGCCGTGACTTGCGGTACTGCTGGGGGCTCACGCCGTAGAGGCGCTTGAAGGCAGTGCTGAGCGCATACGGACTGCCGTATCCCACCTGGCGCGCCACGGCCCCAATCGTGGTCTCGGACTGGAGGAGCAAGTCTGCCGCCATCGCCATCCGCCATGAAGTCAGGTACGTCATGGGCGGCTGACCGACCGCTGCGGAGAATTTGCGCGCGAACGCTGCTCGGGACACGCCCACGGCCTTCGCCAGCTCCTCGACCGTCCACGGATGGGCGGGGTGGTTGTGCATCATTCTCAGCGCCGGACCTGCCACGGGGTGACTGCGAGCCAGGTACCAGTCAGGCGCTTCGGCATCAGGTCGAGCGAACCACGCTCTCAGCACCACGACGACCAGCAAGTCGAGCAGACGGTCCAGGATCGCCTTCTGCCCCGGCTCTTCGCTCGTGACCTCCTCGGAGAGCAAGTCGATCAGTTTTCGCTCGAGCGCCTCTCGCTCCACCACGGCCACACCGGGAAGCGCCTCGAGGAGGCGGCGGCTCACCTCGCCGTCCATGGCGTAGGTGCCCGTCAGGAGGATGGTCGACCCTTCCGGATCGTTGCCCCATGTCCGCACCCCAAGCGCCATGTCCTGATACACATCGTCGCCGTCGACGGTGGTGCACCGCTGGCCGGGGTGGATGATCACCTGTGGCGGCGTGTCGGGGGCGTCGGCTGCGACGTAGTGGTCGGGTCCACGCAATACGGCGACATCACCGGCGCGGACACGGCGAGGCTCGTCGCTCTCGGGCACGATCCAGGCGTCCCCTTCCACCACGGTCACCACGGTGAGGGGAGCCTCGTCCTCGATCCGGAGTGACCAGGGCGGGCTGAGGATGGAGCGGAGCAGAAAGGCGCCTCGGGCGCGAGGACCGTCGAGCAGTTCGACCAGCGCATCCATGATGCCGAGCATAGAGGTTGGCGCATGCGACGACCGGCTGAGGCGATCATTCGTCTCAACAAGCTCTGTAGACGATTGCGTATGGGATCGATTGTTTCGCCCATGGAACGTATCGGCCGGCGTCAGTAGGGTCGATGGCGGATCCGCCAGGAGGTGCATGCGTGACGGACCGACCGAGGAAGACCAAGATCGAAGGAGGCACGTCTTGGCGCTGGTACTCCGAACCGGACGCAGACCGCGAGCACCTAGCGCTCGCTACCTACCTCGAGCTCGCCTCGGCATGGAGCCTGCCGCGGTTCGAGTGGCACACCCTCATGGTGATGCGCCAGTTACGCCGCACTCCGGGGTTGATCGGCTACTCGTTCCGAGGAGACTTTCCCACCCGGTTTTGGACGCTGTCGGCCTGGGTCAATGGCAAGGCGTTGGGTGATTTTGTCCGTGACGCCGAGCACAACACGGCGGTGAGGGTCACTTCGCCGATGATGGAGAAGTTCGAGACCAAGCGATGGAAGGTACCGGCCGACGCCATCCCGCTCGTCTGGGATGAAGCGTTGCAGCGCCTCGACTCCTGAATGGCCCGATGATCAAGACAAGGAGAGGCCGGGCGTGCCCGGCCTCTCTCTCATGACGTGTGTCGTGAACTCAGGCGGCGGCTTCGACCTTGATGGCGGAGACCTCGAACTCGAGGCCCACTTTCTCGCTCACCAGTACCCCGCCTGCTTCGAGGGCGGCGTTCCAGTTGACGCCCCAGTCCTTGCGGCTGATGGTGGTCGTACCCTCGAACCCGATGCGCTGATTGCCGTATGGGTCGACGGCTGCGCCAGTGAACTCGAAATCGACCGTGACGGGCTTGGTGACGCCCTTCATGGTCAGATCTCCGGTCACCCGGTAGATGCCGTCCGCCAGCTCGACCTCGGTCGACGTGAAGTTGATCGTCGGGTACTGCTCCATGTCGAAGAAGTCGTTGCTGCGCAGATGGGCGTCGCGGTCGGGGTTGCGGGTGTCGATGCTCAGCGCGTCGATCTCCAGCTCGATCTTGATGGCGCTGGGGTCGTCCGGGTCGAAATATCCGGTACCGGCGAACTCGTTGAAGGTGCCTCGCACCTTCGTGACCATTGCGTGGCGGGCGACGAAACCGACTCGTGAGTGGCTCGGATCGATCGCATACGCGCCGGTCAGGGCCGTACTGGTGATGGTGGCGGTGGTCATGATGTGGGTCCTTTCCTGCGAAAGAAGTATCTGAGTGCGCAGGTAATTTAGCAGAGAATACCTGACACGTCAACTATTGCGTGGTAAGATATTTAGGTGGTTCCTGAGATCACGTCCGACGACCGAATCTCCGCCTACGGTGCGCTGGTAGAGACGCAGCGTCGCCTCCACCGGATCTTCGATCGTTCGTTGCGCAGCTCCGCCGGCATCTCGATCGTGTGGTACGAGGCAATGTTGCGGTTGTCGCACGCCCCCGATTGCCACATGCCGATCAATGAGCTGGGGGACGCCCTCGACCTCACCTCTGGGGGCGCGACTCGTCTCGTCGACCGGCTGGTCGCCGAGGGATATGTGGAACGGCTCCCCTGTCCAACCGATCGCAGGGTCTCGTGGGTCGGGCTCACCGAAAAGGGTCATCAGGTGCTGAGCGCCGCCACCGAAGTTCACATCGCAGACCTCGACGACAGCTTCGTGGGAGTCCTCGAAGCTGACGAGATGAAGACGCTGCGCGACCTGCTCAGACGCTTGCGCCCGCCGACGTGACCGACCGCGGCATCGCCGACGAAGCAACCTTCGATCTGCCCAACGGAATCGCAGTAGCACCGGACGGGACCATCTATGTGAATCAAGCGACCAGCGGCGAACTCGGCACCTTCCCCACCGCTGCCCGAGTGATCACCCGGGACGGTTAGGTCGTCACGACACGGTCACCGGATGTGGGATCACTCCACACCAGAGGATGCCGTCGGGGTGGTAGGGCATCTCGTCGGGTTGGGTGTTCCCGTCGGTATCGGTCGCCCTGGTGCGAAGCACGTGCCGGCCGGGGGACGCCTCCCAAGTGAATCGGAATGGGCTCCAGGTCCATGCCCCGTTCGGTCCGAAGAGCTCAGCTTCGAGCCAAGTGCCGCCATCGACCTTCCATTCGACGCGATCGATGGGCACACCCGATGCCCTGGCGTAGCCGACCACCTGATGGTTGCCGGCTTCGAGCTGAGTGTCCCATGGCAGAGCAAGGCTGCTCTTGACGGGATGGGCCATGGCGGGCCCGAGGTCTTGTCCGTCCGGAGTGCGCAGCCGGTAATAGGAGTCGGCGCGCCATGATGGGATCCACTCGCTCGACACGTCGATGCGTTCCAGCCACTTGACCGAGTAGGCGCCCACCCAACCCGGCACCAGAAGCCGCGCCGGGAAACCGTGCATCGGCTCCAACTGAGCGCCGTTCATCTCCAGCACGACGAGCGTGTCCGGGTGGAGGGCTTTGTGGAGCGGCAGACACATCCGCACCGGCTCGCGTTCGGGATTGGGATGGTCGAGGCCGGCCGGGCTGACCCAGGCAGCGTGCTCGAAGACTCCTGCCAGCTCCAACACCGCCGCCAGGCTGGGTCCTCGCCAAGATGCCATGCCCATCGCCCCCAGCATCCACGGCGTTTCGTTCGATCGCAGGGTTCGCTCATCCGTCAATTCGAACAACGAGCGGCCGTTGCCGGCACATTCGAGCCAGGCGTCCACTTCGCGCTGGGGCAGATCGGCCAAATCGCTCATGGATAGATGAAGTGGTTCGCGAACCGCATCGCCTTCGATGGAGAGCCGCCAGGTCCGGGGGTCAGGTTGGGCAGGTTCGCCGACCGTGCAGACGAAGAAGTCGGCCAGCGGAGTTTGATTCGTACCGAGATAGGCGGCTGCCGGCTCCAGGCTCGTGCCCCGCTCGACGAAACGGTCGTACGTCATACCTTCCACCCGGGAATCCTCTCACCCCACGATCGTTCCGGCCAGAGGCCGACGTCACGCGGCGATCCCGCTGTCGGGGTAGTTGCATTTCTCGCGAAGATTTTGGGTTCACACCGAGCGCCGGCCGAGCGAGAATCCGATCTCTGATGGGAGGCTCATTGATCGATGGTTTCACCTGGGTGACCGACAGCCGCACGGTGGACTGGGAGGCGCTGTCGGAGCTGTACCGGCTGGCGCCGCTCGGCATCAAACCGCCCGACGCTCTCGAGACGGTGTTTGGGAACAGCATGTTCACCTGCTTCGTATACGCCGGTGACGACTTGGTGGGGGCCGGCCGAGCCCTGGCGGACGGGCTCGACTGCGCCTACATCGCCGACGTTGCGGTCCATCCCGACTTTCAGGGTCGGGGGCTGGGCCGTTCCATCATCCAGCGACTCATAGGCGCCGCCAAGGGGCACCGAAAGATCATCCTCTACGCCAATCCCGGCCGGGAGGGTTTCTACGCCAAGATCGGGTTCCTGCCCATGAACACGGCGATGGCGATGTGGTCGGATCAGGATCGCGCCCTGGCCGATGGATTGGTGCGCGAGGCGCCACCGCCCCCCTGACCCATTCCGGCAGCACAAACGCCAGAGGGCTTTGACTGCCGCTGCTCTTTCAGGGCGGACTGGGGTCGAAAGCCTCTGTTGCAGGGTGTGGCGGTAGCGCAGACTCGCTGCGAGGCGTCGTCATGGCAACGAGAATGCGAGCAAGGCCCGATCCGCCCGCTGCGCCGGCACGGCCAGCCGATCGCAGGTGGGGGCGTCGGCTGGAGCGGAGGCTTCGACATCCGTACGAGACGCGGCGTATCCCCGTCGGCCGCCGTTTCGTAACCGGCGCGCTGACTGCCGGCCGCCGCATCGTACCCGTTCATGGCTTGGTCACCGTCGACGTCACCGAGGCGCGCGATCGATTTGCGGAGTTCGGGCGCCGCGAGACACTCACCGGCTTCGTCCTGACTTGCGTGGCAAGAGCCGCCGCTATGCACCCGGAGGTGCACGCATACCGGGATTGGCGCGGAAGGCTGATCGTGCCCAACCAGGTGGACATCGCGGCACTGGTGGAGGTGGCGTCCTCGGATGGGCCGTTTCCTATGGCGCATCTGGTCCGGGCGGCCGACAGGCGGACGCCCGCCGACATCTCCGACGAGCTGCGCCACGTCAAAGCCGATCCGGCCTCGGTGCCGGCGGGGCGGCTGCTGAGCCATGCCGCGCCGTGGCTGGCGAGGATCCCGGGCGCCGTCGCGCTGTTCTACCTGGCGGCCGCACGACTCCCGAGCATGCGAGCGATGGCCGGTACCGTTGCGGTCAGTTCGATCGGCATGTTTGGTGGCGGTAGCGGTGCAGCTATTGGTCATCCGACGATCTCCACCCTCAACATCTACGTCGGGGGTCTCAGCGAGCGACCGCACGTCGTTGAAGGCGAGATTCTCGTCCGCGACATGCTCGACCTCACCGTGACGGTCGATCACCGAATCGTCGACGGTGCCCCCGCGGCGAGATTCGTCGCCGACCTGCGCCGACTGCTGGAGCGTGCCGCTCCCACGGAGTGAGAAGGGCTCGTCCCGCCTGCGACATGTCTGGCCGTGCTTTCCATGGTTGGCGTTGGCCCGATCCGGGTAGGCAACACCCATGTGGGGATGGATCGAGGAGAAGCATCGCCGGGCCGTGATCGCCGGACTGCAGTCAGGTGCAGCCGCCGGCCTTGCCTGGTGGCTGGCGCGCATGTTGCTCGACAACAGCAGTCCGATCTATGCGCCTGTGGCTGCGGTGGTCGTGATCGGTGCAGGGTACGAGCGACGCGTCGAGCGAGTCACTGCGATGCTCAGCGGGATGGCCCTGGCTGTCGCAGTCAGCGAGGTCGGTGTCCGGTTGGTCGGCAGCGGGGCAGTGCAGATCGGAGCGTTGACCGCGCTCTCCATCGTGCTCGCCAGATTCGTCTTGGATGACCTGCTAGCGGTGACCTATGCGGGCCTCAATGCCGCCCTCCTGGTGGCGCTGGGAGGCGAGGGGTGGGTGCCGGACCGGCTGCTCGAAGGGGCTGTCGGAGCCGGGACCGCATATGCGCTCGTCTACCTCGTCTTTCCTCCTCGGCCCTCAGCGCATATCCGACAAGCGGTCTCGAACCAGGTGTCGACCGCGGTCGGGAACCTACGCGACGTTGCCGACGCGCTCCGTTCGGCAGATCGAGAGCGGGCAGATCGGGCCCAGCGGCGCAGCGATCGAGTCGATCGCACCGTTGGTGACCTGGTCGAGACGTTCGACTTCTCCCAGGAAGTCTCGAGCTTCTCGCCGTGGAGATGGCGAGAGCGTCCGGCCACCAACCAACTTCGGTGCAGAGCGCGCGAGTTCCAGGCAGTGTTGCGAGACGCAACGGCGCTCGTGCGGGTGGCCGGATGGCACGTCCAAGATCTGGGTCGATCCGATGACCATCTCGCCGCGGCGATCGAGGCGGTGGCGGATGGCATCGCGACCGGCGGCGAGCTGGTGGCCACGTCCGTGGAGGAAGACGAGAAACTGGAGGCCCTGGCAACGATGATCGCAGACGCCCGCCGGCATGCCGACGCCGACCGCAGGCAGGATCGCCACGCGCACATCGCAGTCCGTCGGGCGATCATCGCAGTTGTCGACCGGCTCGAAGAGTGGATCGGAGGGATCGGCCGAGAGGAGACCGGGCAGATCTCAGACCATGCAGGGATGTCTTCCTGACGTCCGCTCGGTTTGATGGACCTCAAATCGACCGCACGACGACGACGGCGACATCGTCACGCAGCGCCCCATCTTGGTACTCCTCCACCGCGTCGCCGACTGCCTCGGCGATGGCGCTCGGGGGCTCCTCGGCGTTGCGAGCGAGCAGCTCGCGTAGTCGTTGTTCACCGAAGAACTGGGCCCCGCGGCGCGCTTCCGTCACGCCGTCCGTGAAGAATACGAGTGATTCGCCGGTCGCAAGGTGAATCTGGGCGACTTCGTGTCGTACGTCCCCAAGCGCCCCCAACAACGTACCAGGCTTGCCGACGACCCCAACCCGGCCGGTGGCGTCGACGTGGAGCGGCAGCGGGTGACCTGCGAGTGTAAGTGCAATGTGGTGACCGTCGGCTGCCGGGCTCATGCGTCCCACCGCTGCGGTGCACATCTCGTTCGATTGGTCGAGGAGGAGAGTGGCGTTCACGGCGCGGAACACCTCTTCCAGATCTCTGGTCTCCATCGCCGCGCCCCGAATCGCGTAGCGCACCAGGGCAGTCACCGTCGCGGCGCCGGCGCCCTTGCCGCAGACATCACCGAGCGCCACCATCCACTCGGTCGGAGAGATCCGAAAGAAGTCGTAGAAGTCACCGCCGACCTCCGCGCCGGTACCGGCGGGCCGGTACGTCGCCCCGACCTCGAGACCGGGGATGTCTGGGATCGACGGGGGGATGAGGCTGCGTTGCAGTGTCTCGGCCAGCAGGCGGGCGTGTGACTCTGAGATCTCGGCTCGACGCCTCGCCGCCAACAGTTCCCGCTCATACGAGCGACGGTCGGCGGCGGGAAACAGCACGAGGTCGACATGCCCGGAAGGATCAGCGGGGGCCTGATTGCGGGCATTCATCAGGACCGGAAGTTGGCCTGCCTCGGTCTTCAGCTCGATGGCGATCTCCCGGACCTGCCCCTCCATGTCGAGCAGTGGGTTCACATGGGTCTCCCAGAAGATGCGATCTCCCGCCCTCAACAAGTCGAGAAAGCTGTCTGCGTTGTCGACGAGCGTCTCGCCGACCATGTCTCGAAACGCGGCGTTGGCGGCGATCACGTTGCCTCGGCGTGATACGGTGACCAGGCCACAGGGAGCGCGTTCGTACAGATCGACGACGGACGGGTGTTCGGTACTGCTCACAAGAAGGACTTGATCACCGAGATGGTCTCGTCGGGGGCACTCAGGTTCGGGCAGTGGCCGGTGGCAAGCATCTTGACGAAGACGCTGTTCGGAAGCGCGTCGTGGACGAATCGTCCGACTTCGTCCGGAGCAATGACGTCATCCGAACACTGCAGGATCAAGGTCGGGACATGGACCGTGGGCAGGTCCTCCCGGTTGTCGGACTTGAAGGTCACCTCTGCAAAATGCGCGGCGATGTCTGGGTCGGTGCTGCAAAAACTGCTGGTCAATTCCTCACCGAGCTCCGGCCGCTCGGGGTTACCCATGATGACGGGAGCCATCTGCGTCGACCACCCGAGGAAGTTGCTTTCGAGAGAGGTGAGCAGCTCGTCGATCTGTTCCTCGGTGAATCCGCCTCGGTAACCGTCGTCGTCGATGTAGCGCGGCGATGGCCCCACCATGACCAGCTTGTCGAACCGATCCGGCTGCCGCTTGGCGGCCAGCGCCCCCATCATCGCCGCCACGCTGTGCCCCACGAAGATCACATTCTTCAGATCGAGAGCATCACAGATTTCCAGGATGTCCCCCGCATAGCCGTTGAGGCTCGAGTACTTGTCACGATCGTATGCAGCCAAGTTGGAACCTCCCGCTCCAACATGGTCGTACAGCACCACCCGATGTGAGCCCTCGAAAGCGGGCGTGACGTAGCGCCACATGTTCTGATCGCACCCGTATCCGTGGGCGAACAGCATCGGCTGGCCATCGGGTCTTCCCCGGGTTTGCACGTTGTTACGTCGGATGGCGTCCATGGCCTTTGAGATTACTCAGAGCGCAGAGGGCCAATGATACCTAGAGCTTCTTTGTATAGAGCTGCTAGGGTACGCCGGTGAGTGATGGCTTCTCGATCTCCAAGGATCTGGTGGCGGCTTCGGCGACACCGATCGTGCTGGCCATCTTGAGCAGGGGAGAGAGCTATGGGTACGAAATCATGCGCACCGTGCGCGAAGCGTCGGACGATCGGATGAACTGGACGGATGGAATGCTGTACCCGGTACTCCATCGCCTCGAAGCGGCTGGATCCCTGACCTCTCGGTGGCGCACCGCTGACACGGGCCGGCGCCGAAAGTACTACCGCATCACCGACACTGGGCGTGCCCAGCTCCACGAGCTTCGCCAGCAGTGGGAGGTGGTGCACGAAGCCATGCTGCGGATCGGAGGCGACGGGTGACGTTCGACATCGAGTCGGAGATCCGCAAATGGCGCGACCTCCTTCGGACGGGTACCTCGCTGGGTGCCGGTGACATCGAAGAGCTCGAGTCGCATCTGCGAGACAGTGTGGACGATTTGTCGGAACGCGGTATCAGCCGCGAGGAGGCGTTCCTCGTCTCGATCCGCCGACTGGGAGCCACCGACACGCTGGCGGACGAGTTCGCCAAGCTGTCGACCGAGCGAGTCTGGCGTCAGCTGCTGGTGCCCGCTGAGAGCGATGCCGGCCGCATCCGAGACCGGAGAGAACTCGTCGTCGCATTGGCGCTGGCCGTGCTGGCGGTGGTGTTGGGACGGCTGCCCCTCGTGTTCGGATCACAGTTCCCCGACGACGCGGCGGTCTACTTCTCGAACCTGCCTTTCTTTGCGTTCGTGCCTGTCGGGGGTTACCTGTGGTGGAAACGGTCGCTACCGACCCGGTACCTGTGGACCACCGGCTCGGTGGTGGCCCTCTTCGCCGTCTTGATCAACGTCTATCCGGACCACCCACCACACGACACTCGCACCTTGACCGGCATTCACCTACCGATCGCGATCTGGCTGACCGTTGGCGTGCTGTACGCGGGACCGGGCTGGCGCCGGCAGGATCACCGGTTGGACTTTGTCCGGTTCAGCGGCGAGGTGTTCATCTACTCCGTGCTCATCGCACTGGGCGGTGGCGTCCTTATGGCCTTGGCGATCGAGATGTTCGGGACAGGTGGACTCGAGATCGAGGAGTTCGTCACGGAGTGGGTGCTGCCCAGCGGGATGTGGGCCACCCCGGTCGTCGCTGCCTACCTCGTCGAGCGGAAGATGGGGCGGATCGAGAGCATCGCTCCTGTGCTCGCTCGGATGTTCTCGCCGCTGTTCCTTCTCCTGCTGCTCAGCTTGCTGGTCGCGATCCTCGTCACCGGCAATCTGCCGGGCGACAATCGTGAGGCGCTCATCTCGTTCGACATTCTTCTCGCGATCGTGTTGGGCCTCGTGCTGTACACCATGGCGGCCCGCGACTCCGCCGACCCACCCGGGTGGTGGGACGGGCTCATGCTCGCTCTGCTCGCAGCGGCGCTGGTCGTCGATGTGATCGCACTGGCCGGAATCTTGGACCGGCTCACCACGTTTGGCGTTTCGCCGAACAAGACCGCCGCCCTCGGCGAGAACCTGGTGCTGCTCATCAATCTGTCGCTCCTGGCGTGGGGGTATGGGCGATTCCTGGCGCGGAAACAGTCGTACCGGACGCTGGTGGCGGTGCAGATGAGATACCTCCCCGTCTACGCCCTGTGGGCCGCCTTCGTGGCGCTGGTCTTCCCGCTCATCTTCGGGTTCCGGTAGAGATCGGGGTGGATCCCGATCGACGCCGGCCCTCTCCCATCGCACGATGCGACCAGACACCAATGGGAGAGAACAATGTCATTGAGCATCGCACGCAGGATCCAACTGGGCGTGTTGGGGATCGTGATCGTCTTTGGAGGCTACGTCGCCATGAGCCTCGAACGCGAATACGGCGGTTCTGGCACCGCGGGCGCAGTCGAACGCGAGAACGGGATCGTCCGAGTCTACGAGATCTCAAAAACCCAGGTCGATGAGACAGATCATCCCCGCAAGACCCTGGTGTTTCAGGGAACAGAAGAAGAAGTCGACCGATACCTGGCCGAACAGGACGGCGGTCGCAACTATCTTCCGAGCGCCGCCGTCATCATCGTCGGTATCGTGGCGATGATCACCGCGGCGAGCCCGAGCAATCTCATGGCCAGGGCCCAAAGTAGGTCGCAAGGTGTGCTGCGACCGAGAAGTTGAGGACGCGCTCTCGAGTCGAAAGATCCGGGCGTCCCAGTGTGAGATCCGTTGTCGGCACCGCCGTCGACTCGTCGAGGCGAAAGGCCGAAAATCTGGGTCCGAATCCGAGGTTTGTTCATCGTGCTCCGGGACCTCACCCCGGTGTTGGCGATCGTGGCTGTGTGGCTCGTCACCAGCCTGGCGATCGGCGTGATCGAGGAAGCAGAAACTCAGTACCGGGACAGCGTTGACCCCGTCCTCATGGCGATGAGCGACCTCAGTGTCTTGACGCTCGGCGGAGAGAGACTCACGGTTGGCCCATTTACCGCCACGGTCCCGGTCAAGAGCGTTCGAGTTCCCGGCATCACCCAGCTCACCGAGATCGCCGAGGAAGCCAACGCACTCGTGACCGAGGTCAAGGACTCCGTGATTCGCTGGGCCACAACGATCGCCATCACGCTCGTGGCAATCGTGTTCGTCAGTGTCGTCAGCCGAATCGAAACGCTGCTGGCCGATTTCAAACGAGGCGGCCAGATGCTCACGACCGGAATCGACGATCGACCAGATGTGATGGCTTCGCTGGTCGAGAGGGTCACCGCGCTGGAGGCGCAGCTCGCCGGCCGAACATGACTGGAGTCTGGGCTGGACAGAACCCACCATCCGGTGGTTCGGGCATCGCAGCGCGTCTCATGTCTGATGGCACGCCATCGATTTGGCTGGGCGTCGTGCCACGAACTCGGCATCGAGCAGGCTGGGCGGGGGACCCTGGGCGGACCGACACCGTCGACGAGAACCTCAGGGCTCGCACCACCCGGGTCGACGTCGCATAGATTGGCCTCATGACCCGTTTCCCGACCCCCGACATGCCGTTGACGACGATATTGGTGGTGAGCGAAATCGAGGGGTCGACCGCTTGGTATCGGGACGTCCTGGGCGCTGAGCTGTATCGCGAATACGGCGGGACCTCGGCAGTGTTCCGCTTCAACGAAGCGTGGCTGCTCATCGTCACCGGAGGCGATCCCACCGCCGACAAGCCGACGGTGATGTTTGCCCCTCCCGTCGATCCGGACCGTGTCTCAGCTGCCTTCACGATCAGGGTGCCCGACTGTCATGCGGCCTATGAGACGCTGCGGGAGAGAGGGGCCGAGTTCCTCACCGAACCAGTCGATCACGGCCATGAGATCCGGGCCTTCTTCCGTGACCCGGACGGTCACCTCTTCGAGATCAGCCAGGCGGTCTGAGCAGACCAGCCCTCCGACGATGTGTTCGGCGCGGCGCCGAAACGGACCACTCACGGACCACTGCCATATGGGCGAGTGAGGATCTCCAGGAGGTGCCCGTCGGGATCTTCGAAGTAGAGACCTCGCCCTCCGTCCCGCCGGTTGATCTGGCTCGCTTGGCGCTGTCCCGGGTCCGCCCAGTACGCGATGTCCCTCGATCGGATGCGGCCATAGATCTCGTCGAACTCGGCTTCGGACACCAGGAAGGCGTAGTGCTGGGACGTGATGGTTCCGCTGGTGAGGAGATAGTCGAGCGAGACGTCATTGGAGGTCTGCACGATGGTGAACGGCCCGAACTCGGTCGGCGCAGCGAGTCCCAGCACTTCCGACACGAAACGCGCCGAGGCTGCCGGGTCTCGGGCAGCGACAATGGTGTGGTTGAGCTCGACTGCCATGCCGCCTCCCTTTCGTCGTCACTCAATTCAACTCCATACTCGCGCCTCGGCTGGGAGGAATCGGCTAGACCTCCACCGTAAGACAGGAGCATGCGATGCCAACTCTCATCCCCAGCCTCTGGTTCGACGACGATGCGCTGGAAGCAGCCGAGTATTACGTCTCGGTGTTTCCCAACTCGAGGGTCAACAACGTCTCGCATTACACCGAGGCTGGGCCGGGTGAGCCAGGTTCGGTGCTCACCGTCGAATTCGAGTTGGACGGTCAGCCTTTCAGCGCCCTGAACGGTGGCCCGTTGTTCACGTTCGACGAAGCGATCTCGTTCGTCATCACCTGCGCCGACCAGTCGGAGATCGACTTCTACTGGGAGCGGCTCACCGACGGCGGAGAAGAGAGCATGTGCGGATGGTTGAAAGATCGTTTCGGTGTGTCATGGCAGGTGGTGCCGGCCGACTGGGCCGACCTGCTGGACGATCCCGACCCCGACCGGGCCCGCCGCGCAATGGAAGCGGTGCTCGGTATGAGAAAGCTGGACATTGCAGCAATGAAGGCGGCCGCCGACGGGCACTGACCGCCTGAGCCGGCGGCCGTCGCGGTAGTGTCTGCCAGCAGGAAGGGGTTTTCGTGCGGATCCAGACCGGACAACTGGTCAGCCTCGGCTACGGCAAATACGTGCGATCCGACGACGTGGTGGCAGTGACACCGATCGTGGAGGGGCGAGGTCCAGGCCGGCGCACCCTGGTGTGGGTGAGGGGCATCGTCGACCCAATCGAGGCGTCACGAGCGGAAGGGTCCATCGTGGACGACTTGGTCACGCCGGCCGAGGAGGCTGCCCGCATGCGCCAGCAGCGCACCACGCTGGCCAAGCTCGCCTCGGCGATCGATGACGTATCACCCGCATTGCGGCGGGTGATCGCTGAGGAGAGCGACATCGACCTCAGTGCATTGGCCGACGAGGCCAGGATGGTGCTCGGCTAGCGGGCCGCCCAGCGGAATCGGGGCTGGGAGCCGGTTGTGCTCATCCGCTCGAAAGGTCGTCGAGGCGAAGCTGCAGCGCAGGCGCATCGATCCCTACATACACGTTTCTGGCGATCTCGGCGTAGCGCTGCGCTTCCCGGCGGTCGCCTCGCCGCCGCGCCAGTCGGCTGAGCGAATCGGCAGCAGCCAGCGATGGCGCCCATGGCACGCCGAGCAGGAGGTTCTCGAACGGACGGAGGTGGGTTTCCGCTGCCTCAGCGAGGTCGTCTCGATCGGTCAGGAGGGCGACTTCGGCGGCGGCGATCAGCGCGTTGCCGCCGAGCACGTGCTCGCCGTGCCATCGGAAGTTCTCGATCTTGATGCCGGCTACCAGCTCCTCGGCCCGTCTTCCCGCCCCTGCCGCGGCGAACGCCCATGCCGCCGGAAGGATCACGTACTGGTTGTTGGCCCGTTCGAGCAGCCTGTCGAACAGTTCGAGCGCACGATCCAGTTCCCCGTCGAGCGCGCCCAAGAACCCGTGACCCAAAGCGTGCAGTACTTGCGACGAGTCCCCCCAGAACTGATCGCCAATCGACCCGGCTTCATCACAGAGCCGTCGTGCTCGCTGGTACTCGCCGGCGAACGTTGCCAGCGTCATGTTGAGAGCCAGATCGCGCCATTCGGCAATGGGTTGTCGCTTCAGGCGGACCTCATCCGATCGAGCGATGGCTCGTAATTCGTCGCCCCGGTGGAGCATGAGGAGGTGGTTCTCGGGCGCAGCGGCGTCGGCCGGCCACACACCGTCCTGCTCTCTCAGCGATGTCAGCTCCGGCTGGAGTCGTTCCAACTCGGCAACCCCGGCCGGGCAGGCAAACACAATGAAGCGCAACTCCAGCAATTCCATCCGGATCGGCGGTTCGGCGTCCTGCGCCATCTCGAGGGCATGTCGCGTCATCTCATCGCATGTGCGGAGTGGAAGTGTGAACAGGGAGAAGGCAGCCGTCTTGGCAAGCACCCGCGCCTTGGCGATCGATGGTTCGTCCCCAAGCAGGCCATCGGCCTCGGCCAGCAACTGGAGCGTCGAAGTATCGCCCAGCTTGCGGTACGGGCTGCGGCCGTAGTGGCCCATGGCGGCCTCCACGATGACCTCGGTCCACCCGTGCTGCCGGCCCAGCTCGGCGGCTTGTTCGAATGTCGGAACTGCCGCTGCGGCTCGGCCGCCCGCAACCAGGGCCCAACCCTTCTGCAGGAGCGCCTGTGCTCTGGTTCGCTCGTCAGGGCTGGCCTCCAGCACCCGCTCGATCAAACGAATGCCGCGGTCGAACTCGTTGTTGTCGAGCGCTTCGTCGATGGCTCGGCAGCTCCTTGTGATTGCCTCGTCAGCTTCGACCAATGGGACGGCGCCGAGGAGGTGGAAGGAGATCTCCACATCGTCGGCACCATCGGCGATGAGTGCTTCCGCGCATCGGTGATGGATGACGGCGCTGGCGCGTCGCGACATGGTGGCCTTGATCGCAGATGGAACCATCGCGTGCGAGAAACGAAAGCGGGACGGTGAAGCGGTCTCGTGGAGGAGCTCGGCGGCGACGGCCTCGTCGATGGCAGCGAGTGCTTCCTCTTCGCCGAGATTGGCTCCTGCGGCAGCCAGTTCGAACGAGAACTCCGGACCGAGCAATGCCCCGGCTCGCACGATGTTGCGGACGGGCTCGGCCAGCCGCCCCAGGCGGGTGCTCACCATCATTTGCACGGACGATGCGGAAGTGCCGCCGTGTTGAACGTCGCGCAGGCTCTCGGTCAGGAACAGGCCGTGGCCGCGCGTGTGGGCGACCAGTTCGTCGGCGAGGGCGCTGGATTCTTCACCGAGCACGGCGGCGATGAGCTGGCGAGCGTCGTCGGGCTGCAACCCTTCCAGGTCGACGGTGAGAGTCCGTGCTCGACGGGTCTGGTCGGCGATCCAGTGGTGCACCTCGCGCGGGAGGTCGGACGACGTGGATCGGTAGGTCAAGAGCACCGAGATGGGCCGGCCGGCCAGGCGCCGGTTCAAACGGGCCACGAACGCCCGGGTCGGTTCGTCGGACCAGTGCAAGTCGTCGACCAGCATCGTGACCGGCCGAGTGTCGGCTGCTCGCTCGATGAGCGTGGTGAGCGCTTCCAACGCCGAATATCCATCCACCACCACCGGTTCCGCAGACAGCAACGTCACCAGGCTCGGCATCAGGCCAACGAGTTGGGGTTCGATGCCGGCGGCCCAGCCGGCAAACTCGCACGGTCGCGAGCCTGCGAGCTGTGCGACGGCGTCACGTACCGGCTGGAGCGCATAGGTGACCTGCTCTTCGCAGCGAGCTGCGCACACCATGTTCCCGTCTCGCGAGAGGCGCTGGAGCGCCTCGACCGCCAGCCGTGATTTGCCGATCCCGGGCTCCCCACCGATGAACACGAGGCTCATCCCCGGCTCCGACACCGCGGCGTGGATGCGGTCGATCTCGTCGGTGCGACCGACGAAGGGATACTCGTCGTCGACGGAAACTGCCAGGGCGACGTCGAGTTCTGTCACCGAATCGGTGGCGCGCGATGACATCGCTGCCCCGTCGACCCGGCCGACGAATTGGTACCCGCGACCGTGCACATTGCGTACGTACATCTGCCGGCGGCCGTCGTCGCCCAGTGCTTTGCGAACGCTCTTGATGCGTGAGGTCAACGCCGACTCGGAGACGAATTGGTCTCCCCACACCTCGTCGAGCAGCTCTTCTTTGGGCACCACCCGATCGCGATGGTCCACGAGGTAGGCAAGCACGTCGAAGACCTGGGGCTCGACATGCACCGGACCATCAGGCCCCTCGATGCGTCGAGCCGGGATGTCGAGTTGCCAGTCGTCCCACCTGAGCGTCATCGGATCGAGGCCTCCAACGTTCCCTTTTCCGGCCGGGCTCAATGCCTACGCCTGCGCCGGATCGCGCTGTCCACGCCCATCAAATCGTACGCCACAACGGAGTTCATGGGATCTCCACGACATCTCCACTGCGTCTCCAAGACCTGGCGACCCACATGGCTCACGATGCCTACATCGGAACCAGCGCAGTACGTGGAAAGGAACCCTCATGTTCGGATACCTCGCGAGGACGATCTGGAGCGATCGTCGCGGCAGGTGGAGCCCCGCCGACCGCGAGCTCCAACTCACCTTGGACGTGATACGCGGCTCCTCCATGTGGCGCCATCTGTGAGCGCCAGATCAGCCGAAAGGCCCAACGAAAGGAAACAGCCATGACGAAGCCATTGATCTTCGACCCAAGACCGTGGTTGGCGAGGTGGAAGCCCGAGTGGCAGCTCGATCTCGACATCTCCATCGAGGAGATCATCGACCAGCTCGAGTGGACCTACCTCCGCCAGCTCAACCAGTAGTCACGACGAAAGGAGAACACAGTGACGACCATCGAAACGACTTCTCACCTCAACGGCGTGAGAGTAGAAGAGATCCTGGGCGCACGAGAGGCGCTCACCGACATGCCGGAAGCGGCCCAGTTCCAATGGACAGCACAGGCCGAGTGGGTGTCGGGGACGCACACCAAGTCCACGCTCGAGAACTTCTTCGGGCTGGGCGAAGAGCAGTCGCATCGCCGAGCCTTCACGTACAGCACCGACCATCCCGAGATCTTCGCTTCCGACGATCACGGACCCACGCCCGTGGAGATGGTCCTGGTGGGACTGGCCGGCTGCCTGACTGCCGGCGTTGCCACGGTGGCGACCAATCGAGGCATCGAACTGCGTTCGGTCAAGGCCACCGTGACCGGCGACATGGACCTGGCCGGGGTGCTCGGAATCGACCCCGATGTGCGCAACGGCTACAGCGGGGTGACCGTGCACTACGAGATCGACGCCGACGCTTCCCGTGAGGAGATCGAAGCCGTCGTTGCTCAGTCGCAGAAGCGCTCGGCCGTCTACGACGCGCTGACCAACCCGACCGCAGTGCGAGTCGAGGTCGCCTGAGGCACGAGGAGAGGAGCGAGTCCCATGCAGCCCACCGTCACGATCGTCGGCGCCGGACAAGCCGGCATGGCGATGAGCCGGTGCCTCACCGAACGTTCGATCGACCACGTGCTCGTCGAGCGGGGTGAGCCGGCCAATGCGTGGCAGACGGAGCGATGGGACTCGCTTCGCCTCCTCACCCCCAACTGGATGACGCGTCTCCCGGGTCACCAGTACGCCGGCAGCGATCCGCACGGTTACATGCGGGCGAGCGAAGTCGTCGACTTCTTGCTTGGCTACGCCCGTTCGTTCGACGCTCCGATCCTCACATCCACGACTGTCCAAGAGGTTTCCTCGCGGGACGGTGGGTACTCGGTGCGAACGGACCGGGGAACGTGGCAGACCCGTGTCGTCGTTGTTGCCACCGGCGCTGCCGGCACTCCCCATGTTCCGACGGTTGCGGCCGACTTGCCGAGATCGATCAGCCAACTCACGCCCAGTGAGTATCGCAATCCGATGCAGCTGTCGGAAGGCCGGGTGCTGGTGGTGGGAGCGTCGGCGTCGGGCGTTCAGATCGCCGATGAGCTCGCCCGTGCCGGAAAGCCCGTTGCCCTAGCCGTCGGTGACCACGTCCGGCTGCCGCGCACCTATCGCGGCATGGACATCCACTGGTGGCTCGACACGTTGGGCTTCCTCGACGAACGATGGGACCAAGTCGAGGACCTAGCCCGAGCGAGACGGCTTCCGTCGCTGCAGCTGGTCGGATCACCCGAACAGCGCACGCTCGACCTCAACGCCGCCACGGCGATCGGAGTAGAGCTCTTCGGGCGACTGGTCGGCGTCACCGGCGACACGCTGCAGTTCTCCGGCTCACTACCCAACATGTGTGCGTCGGCCGACCTCAAGCAGCAGCGCCTGCTCGAAGCCATCGATCAGTACGCCTTGGCCAACGGGTTGGACGACGAGCTCACCGAGCCCACCCGACCGAAGCCGACTGCGGTGTCCGCCTTCCACACCGAAATACAGCTCTCCGACGTCGAAACCGTCATTTGGGCGACCGGTTACCGGCCCAACTACCCGTGGCTGGAACAGCACTTACTCGACCGCAAGGGGGCGATTCGCCACGACGGTGGCGTCATGACTCAGCCCGGGATGTATGCGCTTGGGCTCCCGTTCGGTCGGCGGCGCAAGTCGACGTTCCTCGATGGTGTCGGGCCAGATGCTCATGACCTGAGTGAGCATATCGTGGGCTTCCTTGACCTCGTGTCGGCCCGTAACCAGCGAGGTTTGCGATGAGAGTCGCGCAGACCAGCTACGACGTCGTCGTGGTGGGCGGACGCATTGCGGGAGCGGCCACCGCCATGCTGCTCGCACATGAGGGCATGAACGTCCTGGTTGTCGAGCGCTCCTCCTTCGGATCTGACACTCTCTCCACCCACGCGCTCCTCGCACCCGCCGTGACTCTGCTCGATCACTGGGGACTCCTCGACGGCATCGTTCAGCTCGGTACCCCTCCGGTGGAGTCGACGGCGTTCTTCTACGAAAGCCGGCCACCGGTGTCGTTCGATCTGTCGAGCCGGCCGCTGTACGCCCCGCGGCGCACCGTGGTCGATCCCGTCCTGGCCGAGGCAGCCGGCGCCGCCGGAGCAACCGTGCTTTTCGGCACGCCGGTGGTCGATCTGCTCACGTCCGGTGATGGAGCAGTGCGCGGCGTCGTCATCGACGCGACGGCGGGACCGGTGGAAGTGCGTGCCCCGCTCGTGATCGGCGCCGACGGGATGCGCTCGTTCGTGGCCCGGCGTGTGGCTGCGCCCATCACCCACGTGAGCCGCCACTCCTCTGGTGTGGTCATGGCTTGCTTCGCCGGCATCGAGGATCGGGGCTATCGCTGGTACTTCGGACGAGAAGCCTCAGCCGGCGCGATCCCCACCAACGACGGACTCACACACGTCTTCGCGTCGGTCTCGACTGATCGTTTTCGCCGAGAAGGGCGGAGCGATGTGGGTCAGATGTTCGAGGCCGGCCTCCGCGAAGCGGCGCCGGATCTCCTGGCCGAGCTGGAATCGGCGACGCAGGCCACCCGCTACCGCTCGTCGCCAGGTGCCCGCGGATTCGCCAAGAGGCCGTTCGGGCCGGGATGGGCGTTGGCGGGAGATTCCGGAGCGTATACCGATCCGATGACCGCCCACGGGATGTCGGCCGCCCTTCGTGACGCGCTGTACTGCGCCGACGCCGCGGTGACGGCGCTGGGGCGCCCTTCCGGCGCAGCTGAAATCTGGGCGAGCTACGAACGTGCTCGCAATGAGATCGTGGTCCCACACTTGGGGCTGATCGACGAGGTCACCGCCTACCGGCACGACATGACGCGCGTGCAGCGAGCCCATGTGGCCATGTCGAAGCTCACCAACCACGAGTTGACCCACATCAAACGGCGCATAGGGTCTTCTGTCGCCGCCTGATGGGCCTGTAGCGTGGACTCGATGGAGCGGGCTCAACAGTTGATCGACGTGCTGCGGGCGGCCGGCCACCGTGTGACATTGCAGCGGAAGATGATCTGTCGTGTGTTGGCCGACGCCGCCGACGAGCATCTTTCCGCAGTCGACATCGCCGCCCGGGCCGGCGAGCCGGGCACGGTCGACGTCTCGACCGTCTACCGTACCCTTGAGGTCTTCGAAGACCTGGGCGTGCTCCACCACGTGCACCTGGGCCACGGGCCGGGCATCTATCACCTCAGCGAGCGATCGGATCATCACCACCTCGTGTGCGAAGCGTGCGGGGAGGTGGTCGACGTGCCCATCGAGACGCTCGAGGACGGCTTCATGGGCATCATCCGTCGATACGGCTTCGTACCCGACGGGCTTCATTTCGGCATCCTGGGTCGCCACGTCGACTGCGGCGGTTAGCTCGATCGATATACTGCAAGTCAGTTGCAATTACGAGCTGCTCGCAACACGCACTTCGCAGGTTCCCGGTCGTCCGGCTGGTGGCTGCTTCTCGTCGCGGCGCTCGTTCTCGGTGCCTGTTCGGGAGAGCGTACGCGTCGATCTGACGAAGGTCTGCTGGTCGTCACCACCGTGTCGCCGCTCACCAATCTGGCCGCCAATGTGGTATGTGACAAGGGCACCGTGGTCGGCCTCGTTCCCGAAGGAGTCAACTCGCACACCTTCGAGCCGGCACCGTCCGACGCGTTGACACTGGCTGAAGCGGACGTCGTGTTCGTGAACGGACTCAATCTCGAGCTGCCGACGGTGGCGCTCGCCGAGTCCAACGTGGCCGACGGTGTGGAGATCGTTCGTCTGGGCGATCGCACCATCGGACCGGACGACTACATCTTCGACTTCAGCTTCCCGGAGTCAGGCGGCGATCCCAACCCGCACCTGTGGACCAACCCGGCTTATGCCGCGGCCTACACGGAGGCGATCGCTGGCCATCTGGCGACGCTCGACCCTGCCAATGCCGACGCGTACGCAGCGAATGCCGAGCGGCTCGTGGAGCGAATCGAACAACTCGACGTCGCCATCCGAGCCGCCACCGCCACGGTTCCCGAGCAGCAGCGCCGACTGCTCACCTACCACGATTCATTCCCATACTTCGCCCGTCAATACGGATGGGAGGTGATCGGAGCGATCCAGCCTTCCGACTTCTCCGAGCCCACCCCCCGAGACGTCGCCGCGCTGATCGATCAGATCAAGGCGGAACAGGTGCCTGCCATCTTCGGATCCGAGGTGTTTCCCAGTCCGGTCTTGGCGCGGATCGCCGAAGAGACCGGGTCGACCTTCGTGGAAGACCTGCGGGACGACGATCTTCCAGGAGAGCCCGGTGACCCGGACCACTCGTATCTCGGGCTGATGGTGTTCGACCTCCGTACGATGGTGGAAGCCCTGGGAGGGAAAGCCGGGGCACTCGAAGCCGTACCCGTGGACAACCTCTGCGATGGAGCCACCTATGAGCGGTGATGCTTCGCCGTTGGTCTCGGTGCGCAACGTGAGCTTCGCCTACGACCACGAGCCGGTCCTCACCGATGTGAGCCTCGCCGTCCAGCACGGTTCCCTGCTTGGAATCGTGGGCCCCAGCGGTTCCGGCAAGACCACCCTGCTGAGGCTGCTGGCCGGAGCATTGGCGCCAACCATCGGTCAGGTGGATCACTGGCCGAACATGAGGGTTGGGTACGTGCCGCAGGTGGACACCGTCAACTGGTACTTCCCGGTCACGGTCGACGAGGTCGTCTTGATGGGCAACCGACCCGGGCGACGGTTCGGCGCACGATACGGCAGCGACGAGCGGGAGCAAGCTCACGCCGTGCTCCACGACCTGGGCATCGGACATCTCGAAGCGCGTCACATCCGTGAGTTGTCCGGCGGCCAGCAACAACGAGTCTTTCTGGCGAGAGCCCTCATGGCCGATCCGCAGCTTCTGCTGCTCGACGAGCCCATGGCCGGCGTCGATGTCAAGACCCGCCAGGATGTCCTCGCCACCCTGCGATCGATTGCGACAGGCGGGGTGGCGGTGGTCTTGACGACTCACGATCTCAACAGCGTTGCCGCCCACCTGCCCGAGGTCGTCTGCATCAATCGTCGGGTGATCGCACAAGGCCCGCCTGCCACGACGCTGGTGCCCGAGGTGTTGCTCGAGACGTTCGGGGCGGAGATGGAGCTCATCGAACATCACGGTCACCCAATCGTCATCGACAAGCATCCCGATGACGTCGTCGTGCCGATTTCGAGGAGGGTCGATGGACGCCCTGATTGAGCCGTTCCAGTTCGAGTTCTTTCGTAGCGGGCTCCTCGTGGCAGCCGTGGCCGGTGGGCTCTGTGCGCTCGTCGGCACGTACGTGGTCCTGCGCAACATGAGCTACATCGGCCACGGGTTGAGTCACGCAGTCTTCGGCGGCGCGGTGGCGTCGTTCCTGGCCGGGATCAACTTCTACCTCGGCGCAGGGGTGTGGGGAGTGGTGTCGGCATTGATGGTGAACCGGGTGGCCCGGCGCCGCACGATTGGCGCCGACGCCGCCATCGGCGTGATCACCACCGCCAGCTTTGCGGTGGGGGTGGCGTTGATCTCCCGGGCGCGCAGCTTCACCCGCAACTTCGAAGCCGCCCTGTTCGGCAACGTTCTCGGCGTCGAGTGGATCGACGTGCTGGTCGTGTCTGGAGTGGCGCTGGCGGTCGGAGGCATCATCGTCACCCTCTACCGCCCCCTCCTCTTCCTCACCTTCGACCCCGAGGTGGCCGAGGTGTTCGGTGTCCGCACCGCCCGGCTCGACGCATTGTTCGCCGTGGTGCTGGCAGCCACAGTGATCGCCACCATGCAGGTGCTGGGTGTGACGCTCATCGCCGCCGCGCTCGTGATCCCCCCGGTGGTGGCCCGGCTCTTGACGGACCGGTTCAGAGTGATGCTGGTGCTGGCGGTTGCGCTGGGAACCGTGTCCGGGTTCTTCGGAATGTACTTGTCGTTCTATCTCGACATCGCCTCCGGCGCGGCGATCGTGCTCACACAGGCTGCGGTGTTCACGATCGTGTATCTCGTCGCGCCCCGCGCCGGGGCCGGTGGCCGTCGACGCTCGCTTGGCGTACCCGCCCATGAGCACTGAGCCCGACTTGGGCGAGCGGGGGTCTCGACGGGATCGGACTGGTCCGCAGCCGACCCCGGCAGGAGGGGCCGGGGTCGGGCTGCGTCAGCGGAGCGATCTTCAGATGCTGGGGAGGGGGGAGTCGTGCAGCGAGTTCTCGAGCATCGTCCGGAACTCCGACAGGGTCACCGAATCCCACGAGCTGACGTCGTCGCGCCCGGGGCACCCACCCTCGTCGTAGGCGATAGCGGTGACGCCCACGATCTGACCACCCACGATCGTGGCGTACTGCAGGTTGAGTTCGGACGGAGTCCCATCGGCCAGGGTGCCGACGTATCCGTAGAAGACACCGGGTTGGCCGCCGAGCACGAATTCGTCCGGCCCGAGCCGCTCGAACCCGTAGTCGGCGCCGCAGAACGACGCACGGTCCGAGCCGATGACCTCGTAGTATTCCTCGGCCATCGCCTCCAGATTGGTGATCGGATCGGCGGCCGGATCCATCACGTCGAAGGAGCCGACCTCATAGCTGAGTGCTTCGAGCGTCCCCACCCATTCGCCGTCGCGCTCGACACACATGAAGGGCCCATCGCCCTCACACCTGACGGCGGTCCAGCCATCGCCGAAGTCGGTCACCGTACGGTCCGACCAATCGAACCGGGGCGCCTTGTCGTCCGGCCCGGCGGCGGGAATGGTCGGATCGTTGGCCGCGGCGTCGTTGCCGAGGCAGGCGGGGAGTAGGAGGAGCAGGCCTCCGAGGACGAGCATCAGGGTGCGAGCACGCATACGGATCTCCTTGAACGTGCCGGACGGAGCCGGCGATGAGGGTTCACTTGAACGGCCCAGCGCGTGGATCGAGCCGGTGCCGGACCAGGATCGGACGCCGGTTGCGACCGGGCGGTTCCCGTCTTTGGATAGGGCAGATGTGCGTCCGATCGCATGGCGCACCGTATGGCTGCGGCCTTGGAACGGGCTAGTGGCCTGCCAGGACCGTTCGGGAGATCTGGGTGGTAGTAACGTCGCCGTCAATGGAGCGAACCAACCAAGAAGTGGATGCTTTTCTGCGAGCGCTGCCGGAAGACGTCCGCGACGACATGGTTGCGCTCCATGAGGCCATCTCCGGGGTGATGCAGGGGTACCCGGTCTCCCTGTATGAAGGGGCGCTATGGGGTGGCACCCACCAAGAGATCATCGGATACGGCACGTATCGATACACGCGCTCGGACAAACAGCAAGTGGAGTGGTTCCTCGTCGGCCTGGCCG
The DNA here is from genome assembly GCA_041586155.1 of Acidimicrobiia bacterium. Lineage (GTDB taxonomy): Bacteria > Actinomycetota > Acidimicrobiia > Spongiisociales > JAENVV01 > JBFGJH01. The sequence continues at coordinate 443 of JBFHAT010000036.1, read as the reverse complement.
TCCAGAAGAACTACCTGAGCGTGTATGTCAATGCGGTCGAGGGCCGCAAATACCTCGCCGAGACCCTTGGTCCCGACGTAGGCAAGGTGAAAGTGGGCAAGTCGAGCATCAGCTTCCGCCGGCTGCAGGACATCGACGTCGGCAAACTCGTCGAGCTCGTCGAGCGGGCGCGGGAAGTCACCGAAGCCGGCTGAACGCCCGACCGGGCCGAGCTCGACGCTTGGCGGCGTATCGCACACCGCTACACGCGGCGGGTAGGTGTCGATGATCGCTTCGACGTGGATCCCCGTGCACAGGCGGCAACCCGGAAGCGACGCCGGTCTTTGCGCCGCGCACACGCAGTGGTGGAACCGGTGCCGGCAGTGCTGCGACGTCTGATCCGCTGGGTCGACGCGGTCAGCTCAGCATCACGATGGACTTCTAGTCGAGCGTGGATCCAAGTC
>JBFHAT010000035.1:0-27733 GCA_041586155.1 Acidimicrobiia bacterium | reverse complement strand
CCGCTCGACGATGTCGCGGGTGATCGCCAGGCCCAGCCCTGCGCCGCCGGTCGATCGCGATCGGGCAGCGTCGAGTCGGGTGAATCGCTCGAAGATGGCGTCGCCCTGGTGGGCCGGAACGCCCGGTCCGTCGTCTTCGACGACGAGCGTTGCCCGACTGTCGTCGGATTCGAGGCGGACGACGACCGTGGTGGTGGCGTGATGTGCCGCATTGTCGAGGAGATTGCGGACCGCGCGTGCCAGATGACCGGCGTCGCCCCGCACCAGCGCGGCCGACACTTCGCGAGTGTTCACTTTCAACGTCGTTTGCGCTTCCAGCGCCTTCGCCTCTTTGAACACCAGGTCGTCGAGATCCACCAGGTGGGAGCTCGTGCGCTGCTCGCCGGCGTCTGAAGCCGCCAGGTGCAGGAGGTCGTCCACCAGCCGTCCCAGGCTCTCAGTCTCGTCGAGGAGGCTGTCGACCACGGTATAACTGTCGTCGGCCAAGTCCACCTCCAGCTGGGCCCGCATCCGGGCGAGAGGCGTGCGGAGCTCGTGCGAAGCGTCGGCGACGAACGACTGCTGACGGCGGTGAGCGGTCTCGACTCGATCGAGCATGTTGTTCATCGTGCGCGCCAGCCGTGTGATCTCGTCATCGCCGGGCGGTTCGGTGACGCGCCGGTCCAGGCTGCGGCCCCCGATGTCGTCGACCTCCCTTCGGATTGCCTCGACGGGATGCAGGGTTCGTCCCACCAGCCACCAGATCGTGCCTCCCAGCAGGGTCGTGACCACCGGCACGGCGATGAGGAGCCCCAGATTGAGGAAGCCGACGGCTTCGACGACTTCATCGAGGGATGTGGCCACGTGCACGACGAGCGGGCCCGACGGCGACTCGACCGTGGACGTCAGCACGCGGTATACGTCATCGTCGATTGGCAAGGTCTCCACTGTCCGGAATCCGGGCGTCCCGTCGGCGATGGGCGGGTCGCCGGCGAGGTTGGGACTCGAGGCGACAACCGCGCCATCCGGAGCGATCAGCTGGGCGGCGTCAGCGGGCCCATCCATCCCACCAAGCAGATCCTCGACGTCGCTCGAGAGGATGGCAGCTTCGAGGACGGCGGCGTCTCGCCGCAGCCTGTCGTCGGTCCTTTGCGTGAGTTGGGATCGTTGGAAGGCGATCAGCGCGATGGCGGTGCCGGTGAGGACTACACCGACCACGATCACGGCGAGAAGCGTGACCCGAGTGCGCAGTCCGGGCTGAAGGCGCCGCCTCAACCGCCGTGCTCCGCGAGGCGGTACCCGACGCCCCTGATCGTTTCGATCGCGTGCCGATCGAACGGCTCGTCGATTCGTACCCGTAACCGCCTTATGTAGACCTCCACGATGTTGGGGTCGCCGTCGAAGTCGTACTCCCACACCCCGTCGAGGATCTCTTGTTTCGACACGACATCACCCGCTCGTCGCACGAGGAACTCGAGAACGTCGAACTGCCTGGCAGTGAGCGAGACCTCTTCGTCTCCCCTCCACACCCTGCGGGCGGCGGGGTCGATCCGCAGATCTCCGGCTGCCACCGGAGCCAGCTCCCGACCGGCGGCTCGGCGCAGAAGAGCCCGGACCCGGGCCACCAGAACGGCGAAAGAGAACGGCTTCGTCAGGTAGTCGTCGGCGCCGGTGTCGAGCGCCTCTGCCTCGTCGAGCTCCCCGTGCTTGGCGGTCAGCATGAGGATCGGCGTCCAGTCGCCGGCCAGGCGAAGGTCACGGCAGATCTGAAATCCGTTTTTGCCCGGCAGCAGGAGGTCGAGGACGATCAGGTCGTAGGACCCTTCGGTGGCCATCCACCAACCGTCGGTGCCGTCGAGAGCCGTGTCGACCGTGAAGCCCTCCGCTTCGAGACCGCGTCTCACTGATCGCGCGATCTTGACGTCGTCTTCGACCACGAGCAGCTTCATGTACCCATTCTGCCCGATCAACCTGACTGGCAGCTGACCGAATCCGGTCAGAAACGGAGGAGGGCCGATCCCCAGGTGAATCCGCTTCCGAATGCAGAGAGCGCCACCAACATCCCCCGCTCGAGCTCGCCATGCTGAGCGGCGTGGTCGATCCCGATCGGGATGGTCGCCGCCGTGGTGTTGCCCGTCCATCGAATGGTGTTGTACACCTTGTGCTCCTCGATTCCCATGCGCTTGGCGACCGCTTCGTTGATGCGGAGGTTGGCCTGATGGAAGAAGAAGCGGTCCACGTCGCTGAGGAGCCGCCCGTTCGCGTCGAGGGCCTCGTCGATGGACTCGGGCATGCGCTTGACCGCGTTGAGAAACACACGCTTGCCGTCCATCATCGGAAAATGCCGACCGGATTCGATGTCTTCGATGCGGATGCGGTGGCCCGAGGAAGCTTGGGAAGGATATTCGGCCCACAGCGCCTTGGCCATCGAGCCGTCGGCGTGCACGTGCGTCGAGAACAACTGTGATTCATGCGAGCCTGGATCGTCGAGTGCCTCGATCGTGACGGCGCCTGCGCCATCGCCGAACAGCACGCTGATCTCACGACCGGACGGTGACAGATCCAGGCCCTTCGAATGAATTTCGGCTCCGACGACCAGGACACGCTCCACTTGGCCCAGGCGAACGTAGGCGTCGGCCTGATGCAGCGCATAGATGAAGCCGCTGCACTGTTGGCGGACGTCGATCGCCGGGATTCCCGGTGCGCCCAGCTTGTCCTGCAGGAAGCAAGCCGTGCCCGGGAAATCATGGTCGGGGGAAATGGTGGCGACGATGATCATGTCCAGGGCTTCGGGGGTCCACGCGGCCGCGCTCAGCGCTTGCTTGGCCGCTTCGAGCGCCAGATCCGAGGTGGTGGTGGTGCCGTCGACCCATCGCCGCTCTTCGATTCCCGACCGTTCCACGATCCAGTCGGAGCTGACACCGACCATCGCGCCGACCTCGGCGTTGGTGACGATCCTGGGCGGGAGATATGAGCCGGTTCCGGCGATGCGGGAGCGACGCATGGCGTTGACGATATCGCGAAGCGGGCGTTAGTGGGCGTCGGGCTGGAGGGCGGGCCGTCGCGGGTGTCACGAACCTTAGGTTGTTTCAGGGCCATAGCCGGACAATCGCCGAAAGTACGGCGACAGTCACCCCTCGGGTAGCGGCGAGACCTCGAGCACCTGTTCCATGCGCGAGCGGAACTCGGAAAGCGTGGCACTGTCCCACGTGCTCAAGTCGTCTCGCCCGGGGCAGCCGCCTTCGTCGTAGGCGATGGCCACGACCGATACGATCGTATCGCCCACGATCGTGGCGTACTGGAGATTGAGCTCCGATGGACTGCCGTCGCCCAGGGTGCCGGCGAAGCCGTAACCGATGGCCTCATGACCGCCGAGCACAAAAGGATCCGGACCGATCGACTCGAACCCGTAGTCGGCGCCGCAGCCGCTGGCACGGTCGGTGCTCATGGCCTCGTGGAACTCGGCGACGAACGTGTCGAGGTTTTCGGCCGGTGCTGCGGCGGGGTCCAACGCATCGAACGAATCGACCGGATAGCTGATCGCTTCGAGCCCTCCGACGATGTTGCCGTCACGTTCGACGCAGAGGAACGGCGCTCCTCCTTCGCATGCTCCGATCGTCCACCCTTCGCCGAGATCCACGACCACAGACGGATCGTCCCAGTCGATCACACTCGCCGCAGCATCGGTCGTGGGTGGCGTTGACGCAGGCGCAACCGTCGTGGATGAAGCCACGGTGGAGGGCGGCGGCGCAGACGACGGGGGAGAAGTCGGCGGTGCATTCGTGCCTGTGCCCTCGCCGGCGCAGCCGCCGGTGAACAGGGCAAGGGCGGTGCCAAGCGCTGCGAGTGTGCGTTGCATGCCTACCCCTCGAGAATACCGAGCGGGCAAAGGGCCTAGGCAGTGTTCTTCAGGTCGGGCTGGTGGGATGGTGAAATGCTGCCCCGATTTGGTGCTCTCGTGTCAATCGGTGCTTGTGAGCTCGGCCAGCTTCGCCTTCGCCACCTCCAACCGCGCCATGAGCTCATTGCGGCCATGGTTCTCGTCGATGGTGCGGTTCATGTCCATGGCGTCCTTGGTGAAACCGAAATCGCCGCCAGGACTGCCGCCTGCACTCGAGATGACGTTGATCTTCATCCGATCGATCTCGCGTATGGCCCGCTCCAGCCGACCTATCTCCTCCTTGAGCCCTTCGGGCGACGCTGGTGTGAGCGAGGCGATCTCTGCCCGGATCTCTTCCATGCGGGTCGACAGCTTCACTCGCTCTTCCAGCCAACCATCGGGCAGCGCATACAGCCGCTGGGCGAGCGTGGTGAGTTCGGTGAAAAGTCGGTCGAAGTCCGTCACCGGATCACACCGGCGGTGGCTCGTGCTGCCGTTGAGCTGACCATCGTGACCCCGCGAACTCGATGGTCGGATCGTATCCGATCACGGTCACGCCGGTCAGGGAAAGAGGCGGGGGCGGAAGATCCGGTCGTGAGCCCGAAGGGCGAAGCGGTCGGTCATCCCTGCCACGTAGTCGATCGCCTGAGTAGTTGCGTCGGCATGATCGAGGCGGTAGGTGTGCGGGATCTCACCTGGATGCGTCGAGTAATAGTCGACGAGTTGACGTATCAAGTCGATGGCGCGCACCTTCTGCTCCTCAGCCTCTGGTCGCAAATACACCCGGTCGAACATGAAGGTGCGCAGCTCATTCATGGCGGCGAGGACGCGTTGATCCATCACGACCTCGCCGGCGGCGGCGCTCGAGTCGATCACGGCCTCGATCATGGTTCCGATCCATCCCGACCCGACGTCCTCGCCGAACGTCTGGAAGGCCGAGGCGGGTAGGTCGGCGGGGGCCAATACACCTGCTCTGAGCGCATCCTGAACGTCGTACGTCAGATAGGCGATGCGGTCGGCGAAACGGCACAACATTCCCTCGGGCGTGGCAGGCGGCTCCGTGACCCGCCAGGAGTGAGCCCGAATCCCGTCCAAGACCTCCCAAGTCAGGTTCAGCGGCTCCAGATCGGACAGAACTCGGACCGACTGCGCCGAGTGCAGCCAGTCCCCGTCGACGTATGGGCTGAGTGCTTCCTCGCCGATGTGACCGAACGGTGTGTGACCCACGTCGTGGCCCAGGCAGATCGCCTCAGCCAGTGGCTCGTTCAGGCCGAGCCCCGTCGCCATGGCCCTCCCAACCTGCGTCACCTGCACGGTGTGGGTCAATCTGGTGACGTAGTGGTCACCTTCTGGGTTGATGAACACTTGTGTCTTGTGCTTCAGGCGGCGAAACGCCTTGGAGTGCTGGATGCGGTCGCGATCTCGCTCGAATGCGGTGCGGTACGGGTCTGGCTCCTCTGCGGTCGCCCGCCCTTTGGATTCGGTGGACAGCGTCGCGCCGGCCGAGAGCAGCTGGCGCTCACGCTCCTCTCGAACTTCCCGGGTCACACGCTGGAGGGGTCTCATCTCGTCGCACCGCGATATCGCACTGGAGGAACCACGTCAACCGTGCCGGCGCCGGCTGCCGACTGACAACCGACCGACCAGTTCGACGAACGCGTCCCACGATTCGACCGATTCGGTCCCGGGAAGGTCGCGATTCCACGGCCGCACGAACCGAACCGTGACCGCGTCGGGTCGATTGCGAGCGATGCGCCGGATGTGGTGGGGGGCATCGTCGAGATAAACGTCGCACTCGACCGAGAACTTGTCGTCGAGAATGTGCACCTCACGGGTCGGGAGTTGCTGCTCCGAGATCCAGGCAAACGTGTCATGGATCGCAAAATGCGGCTTGGTCGTGAGGATCACGATCTCGTGCCACGTCGCCAGCGTCCAGAGGGCGTCGATCGCGTCCGGGTATGGATCGAGGTGCCGAAACAGCGAGTAGCCATCGAGGTCGGATGCCCATCTCCAGAAGTCGCGCATCGACCTGAAATGGGTGGCGGCCGGGATGCCGTTCCATTCGGTGACCGCATCCTCACCGAGATCGGCGCCGAAGTCGCGGTTGTAGAAGCGGACCCATCCCGCGTTGAAGTCGGCCACCACACCGTCGAGGTCGATTCCCAACCGCATCCCGCGTGAGGGTAGTGGCGGCCTCCGGTGAGTCGGAACGAGCCGTCAGGTGCTCCGCAAACAGATGCGCCGGCTGTCGGTGAGAGTCATGCCACCTGCACCCACTTGAGGATCTCCGGCATGCGCCGGCGCAGGATCCGGCCCGCCAGGACCAAGCCCGCCCAGTAGATGCACAGACCCCACGCAACCGAACCGGCTGCCACCGCCCAAGGAAAGACGACGTCGGGCACCATCTGCGAGAGGGTCACCGCCACCGCCGGCGGCACCAGCAGCAACCCGATGATGAAGAACGAGACGAGTTGAGACCCGATGGCCAGGCATCCGTGCTCGGATGCCTGCGAGAAGACGTCGGTGCCCATGTCGGGAAGTCGCAACGGTGTCAGCACCGATGCGATGTTCCCGATGGCCAGCTGGGCGCCGGCGGCGGTCAAGAAGAGCGGCGGAACCAGCCACAGCAATTGCCATCCGCCGGTGATCCATGCGGCAATGACCGACAGGGCCAGTGTCTCCATCCCCAATGCCACGAAGGTCGCCAAGTTCTTGCCGAGGAGGAGTTGACGCGGGCGAGCCGGAAGCACGAACAGGAACGACGCCGCCCTGCGTTCCCAACCGAATTGGTTCAGCGCCACCGGCAATCCCACGAACAGAACGGCGGTTGGCGCCATGAGCACGATCCAGTCGCTGCGACGGAGCAGCTCGAGCTGGGCGGTCCCGACGAGAATGGCAGCTGCGAACACGGCGATGAAGATGACTCCGCCGGTCCATACCATGCGCATTCGAGGATCGCGCAGGTAGCTGCGCAGCTCCTTGCGGGCGATGACACCGACGGCCGACCATCCCCAGAGGTCGGTCAGGGCCGGCATTCGCGATGCAGCCCGCGTTGCCGTTGCCTCCGGCTGGGTGATCAGGCGTTGGAGCATCGCGTGCCACAGCGCTGACAGCGCCAACAGCCATATCACGCACACGGCGATGAACAGCAACCCCAACGTGTAGTTGCCGGCCGCCACCTCGAGAACCGCCCTGTGGGCGGCCCCGGGTGGCGTGAGCCAGGCGTAGGGCGTCATGGGGTGGGCCAGGACTGCACCTTCCAAGCCCAGCTCACCCACTCTCCGAGCAGCCAGCGTTTGGGCCATGTAGATGCCGATGGCGATTCCGACGACGATGAACATCGTCAGGTCGCGGCCCCGGCGGCTCTTGACGAGCATCGAGAAGGCTGTGGTCAGCGTCTGGCCCATCACGGTCATCGAGATCAGGATCAGCCCGAAGCTGATGATCGCCGCAGGGGTGATGGCCGGCCCGGCGAACACCGCCAGGTTCACCGCGAAGACCATGAGCGGAAGGATCATTGGGGGGCTGAGAGTTGCCGCGCCCACCAGCCCTGCCATCAGACTGGGGCGATCGAACGGCATCACGGCGAACTTGGCCGGATCGAGATTCTCGTCGATCGGGAAGAGCAGCACCGGCAGCGTCCCCCACCCGACTGCACCCAACACCGCCACCCACATCGTGAACTCGTCGGCGGCCTCCGGGCCAAGGGAGCGCACCGTCTCGGCATACCGCGAAGCGAGAAACCAGCCGAGGCCGATCATGGCCATCGTGAACAAGGGCAGCCCTATCGCCCGCGTCCGATCGATGCGCAGGCCATTGCGCAGAAGCTGCCATTTGAGCCGGATCAGGTGTTGAGCCACTCGAGCCCGCCGGAGCGCTCCACCGCGCCGACGGCGGCTAGGAAGGCCGATTCGACGTCGGTTGCTGCGAATCGGCTCAGCAGGTCCTCCCTGGTGTCTTCCACCACGAGGCGGCCGCTGACCATGATGCCGATCCTGGTACAGAGCCGCTCGACAAGCTCCATCACGTGGGAGGAAAACACAATGGTGGCGCCCCGTTCGGTGTAGGTCTGGAGGAGGCCGCGAATGAGCCGGGCGGAGACCGCGTCCACACCCTCGAACGGCTCGTCGAGGAAGAGGACCGATGGTGCATGGATCACGGCTGCGGCCAGAGCCACCTTCTTGCGCATGCCCCGCGAGTAGTCGCCGATCACTTTCTTGGCGTCCCCCTCCAGATCGAGCAGCGCCAACAACTCGTCGCGTCGACGAGCCGCTTCGGCTGCTTTCAAACCGTGGACCGCAGCAGTGAAATCGAGTAGTTCCTGGCCGGTGAGGCGCTCGTAGAGGTTGAACTCCTCGGGCATCACGCCGATGCGTCGTTTCGCTTCGGTCGGATTCACCCATGTGTCGATGGGTCCGATGCCCGCTCGACCCGAGTCGGGACGCAACAAACCCACGATCATCTTGATCGTGGTCGTCTTGCCGGCTCCGTTCGGGCCCAGCAGGCCGTAGAACTCGCCCGGCATGATGGAGAGGCTGACATGATCGACCGCGGTGCGGTCGCCGAAGCGGCGTACGAGGTCGGTGGCCCATACGGCCGGCTGCGGTGATGTCACGGTGGGAAGTGTATCGGTCGGTGGAGCGATACCTTTTAGGGAAGCGAGTTGTTGACGCGCGAACTCGCTTGCCGCCCGAGCATGCCCGTGTGAGTCGCCCGGCGCCGGAACCGGTGTCGGAGGTCGCGGCTACGCTGGCGCTCGTGGAGTACCAGGCGCTGTACCGCAAATACCGTCCACAATCCTTCGATCAGGTGGTGGGTCAGGATCACGTCTCGACGACGTTGATGCGCGAAGTCGCTGAAGGTCGAGTGGCGCATGCATACCTCTTCGCCGGGCCGAGAGGCACCGGGAAGACGACTTCCGCCCGGATCCTCGCCAAGGCGCTCAACTGTCAGCAACAGCCGGAGCCGGGAAGGCCGTGCAACGAATGCGGTTCGTGCCTGGCCATCACGACGGGTACTTCTTTCGACGTGACCGAGTTGGACGCCGCCTCTCACAACTCCGTCGACGATATCCGGGACATACGGGTGAGTGTCACTACCGTCGCCGCCCAGGGGGGCAAGCGGGTGTTCATCCTCGACGAAGCCCACATGCTCTCGAAGTCGGCCGGAAATGCGCTGCTCAAGACGTTGGAAGAACCACCGGATCACGTGCACTTCGTGCTGGCGACAACCGAGCCGTACAAGCTGCTCGACACGATTCGCAGCCGAAGCCAGCGATTCGATTTCCACCCCGTGGGGGTGGAACAACTGGTTCAGCATCTCCAGTCGATTTCCGCACGAGAAGGTTTCACGGTGGATGGTGAGGCGCTCACACTCGTGGCGCGTCATGCCAAGGGCTCGGTTCGAGACTCGCTCAGCCTCCTCGAGCAGGTGGCTGCGCTCGGCGACGGTGTCGTCGCCCCCGGCGGCGTCAACCGTGCATTGGGCCTCGCCGACAGAGACATGTACTTGCAGCTGGCCGAGGCCATCGGCGACCAGGACGCGCGGTCCGTTCTGGAGATCGTCGCACGGCTGGTCGCCGAGGGGGCAGACCTGCGGCGATTCGTTGCTGAGGCCATTGGGTTTCTCCGTGGCGTGTTCCTCGTCCAATTCGCGCCCAACGTCGACGAGATCCTCGACGAGACACCGGAGACCATCGCCGACTGGTCGGCGGTGGCGGAGCGCCTCAGCCCCTCGGATGTCACCCGGACGATCGACTTGCTGAGCGAGGGTCTGGTCCGTCTGCGCGAAGGCCGGGAAGAACGACTGATGACCGAGATGACCCTGTTGAAGGCGGTCCGACCCGAGCTGGCCGCCGATACGGCATCCGTGGCCGCCCGAGTCGAGAAGCTCGAACAACGGATCAACCGGGTGGCACGCGACCTCAAGGAGCTGCCCCTCGACGGCGGGCTCACTCCGGCGGCGACCAAGCCCGCCGGCCCCCGTTCCGACGTCGCGGTGTCGACACCGGTCGCTCCCACCGAGCACGGCGCCCAGTCAGAAGTCGAAGCCGCTCCGTCCGCCGCCGACGACACGCCGACGGTCGCAGCCGGTGCCGGCGCCGGCACCGACGGCGACGTGGTTGCGAGTCTGGGCGACATCGAACGAGCGTGGCCGGCGCTGATGGCCCAGGTGCGTGACGAACTGGGGCTGCGGCGTGAAGCGCTGCTACGAGAGGCGCGACCGGGACGGGTCGAGGGGCCCCTCGTCTTGTTCTACGTCGCCCAGCATCTCGGCTTCCACCTTCAACAGCTGCGTGAAGACACCAGGGTGGGATCGGTGATCGCCGAGCACGCCAAAGACCTCCTGGGGGCAACGATCGACGTTGAGTTCGTTGCCGATCCCGGGACGGCTGCCCCCGCACCAGACGACGATCCCTCTGCATCTCCCGCCGCGCCGCTCCCCGACAAGAACGACCTCGAGGTGGCCGACGCGGCCAACGACGACGTCGTTGCGTTGGTCGAAGACATCCTGGGCGGCGAACTGATCGAGGACGCCAGCTCCGAAACGTGACCGGATCCTGACGACCCGGTGATACCCTTCCCGCATGGGAATGAACCAGAACGACATGCGCCGCCTCATGCAACAGGCGCAGAAGATGCAGGAAAACCTGGCTTCCGCTCAGGCCGAGCTGGCCGAGCGCGAATTCGAAGGGTCGGCGGGCGGAGGGGTCGTGAAGGCGACCGTCAAGGGCTCAGGTGAGGTGCTGCGCGTCGACATCGACCCGTCGGTGATCGATCCCGACGACGCGGAGATGCTGGGAGATCTCGTCACCGCCGCAGTCAACTCTGCACTGGCCAGTGTGGGCGAAGCCGCCCAATCGCAGATCGGCGACCTGACGGGCGGATTGGACCTGGGCGGCTTGCTCGGCTGATGTTCGAAGGCCCGATCCAGCGATTGATCGACGAGCTGTCGAGGCTTCCTGGAGTGGGCAGGAAGTCAGCACAGCGGCTGGCGTTCCACCTGCTCAACCTGGAGGATGAAGACGCCCGACGATTGGCCCAAGCCATCATCGACGTCAAGGAGCAGATGGGCCTGTGCAAACGCTGCTTCAATGTCACGGCCGAGCCCGAGTGTGCGATCTGTCAAGACCTACGTCGCGATTCGTCGATCGTCTGCGTCGTGGAGCGTGCCCAAGACATTGCTGTGATCGAATCGACCCAGGAGTTCCGAGGTCGATACCACGTGCTCGGTGGAGCGCTCTCGCCGATCGACGGGATAGGGCCGGGCCAGCTCCGCTTCGGAGAGCTGGGCGATCGGATCCGCCACGAGTCCGTGGATGAGCTGATCGTCGCCACCAATCCCACCGTCGAAGGCGACACCACCGCCATGTACATCGCCCGCGAGTTCAAGCCGTTGGGTGTGAAGGTCAGCCGGCTGGCCAGCGGCCTTCCAGTCGGTGGAGACCTCGACTATGCCGACTCGCTCACGTTGGGTAGGGCGCTGGCAGGACGTGCCGAGCTTTGACCCGCGGTCAGCTCCCGACTGCGAGTCGTCCCGTTGCGGCGGTCTCGGCCAGCATCTCGTCGTATTGCGGCGCCAGCTCTGACCAGTCGTACCGGCGGTAGTAGCCGGCCCGTTCCGCCGACAACGCCCTCGTCGAACCGATGGAATCGATTGCTGCGAGAAGCATCTCGACCAGCTCTTGATCGGTCTCGTAGAGATGGTCGTCCGCGTGGTCGGGATCGAGTATCTCCGGATAGGAAAGGCGGCGCGGCAAGACCGGCCACGCGCCGGCGGCCAGGGCCTCGACGACGGCAATCCCGAAGTATTCGTGGTCGGCGGTCGACAACACGATGTCGGCCTCCGAGAGCAGCCGCCGGTAGTCCTCTTCTTCGGCCCAGCCGAAGTGGACGAGGACATCGGCCCAGCGCCGTCGGGCGGCGAGGAACTCCTCGGGGCTGTTCCGGAAGTTCTCTCCCGCCAATGCCACTCTGATCGTGCGCCCCGTCGCCAGCACGGCATCGATCGCACGGATCATGCCCGCCGGGTTCTTGTCGTGTTCCCAGCGCTGGTTCCACAGCAGTAGTGGCGGCTCGTCCACGCGGGGACGAGCCGGAGCCAGAGATGCATCGATGCCGGGGTAGAGCACCGTTGACTTCGCCGACACTTCGGAGACGCGGTGCGTGTGCCGATGATCCGGGAAGCTCTCGAGGAATCCCGGCAGCAGTGACATGAGCTCGTCGCGGTGGAACCGAGAGTTGAACGTCACCACGTCGGCCGCCAGCATCGACTTCCAGTTCATCGCTCCGTAAGTGAGGTCTTCCTGTGACCGGGGCGAGGTCGGGTAGCCGAGCTGGTTCTCGTGGCAATAGAGCACGACGGGCACTCCTTTGAGTGAAGGAGCCAGCCCGAGGAACGACGGCAGGTCGACCATGTCGGTGGCGAGCACCACATCGGGCTCGCCACCCTGGGTGATGAGGCGCTCGGTGCGTTCTGCGAGGCTCACAGAACCGCCTTGCATTCGCCATTTCCAGAAGCGGCCCGACATCGTGACGAGCGTGACCTGGTGTGCGCTGGTCGCGGCGTATCCCTCGGCCCACGCTTGGTGAGAGCCGGTGTGGTACGGGGACACGAGGTGGACATGCATGGGTCCGATGGTAGGACCATCGTCTCTACGCTGGTTCCGTCATGCACGTCATATGGGATTGGAACGGGACCCTGCTGGCCGACCTGGCTGCCGTGGTCGACGCCGTGAACCATTCGATCAGTGCGTTCGGGGCAGGCCCGATCGACGAGGGCGGCTACCGGCGCCACTACACCCGGCCGGTCTCGACCTTCTACGAGCGGTTGTTGGAGAGACCGGTGTCCGCTCACGAATGGAGTGTCCTCGATCAGAGGTTCCACCAGCGGTATGAGCAGCTCGTCGGTGGCGTCGCCCTCTCAGACGGCGTCGGGGAGGTGTTGCAGCAGTTGACGAGTCAGGGCCGAACGCAGTCGCTTCTCTCCATGGCGCCCCACCATCACCTCGTTGCGCTGGTGCGGCGCCACGAACTCGCCCACCACTTCGTGTTGATCGAGGGTCTGACCGGACCGTCCGGTCGCAGAAAGGCCGGCGCGCTGCGAGCGCATCTCGACCGGCTCACGTCCGACATGGGCGTCGACGAGTTCGTGCTGGTCGGCGATGCAATCGACAACGCCGCTGCCGCCGCTGCGGTTGGGATCCCCTGCGTGCTGTATGACGGCGGATCGCACGAGCGGTCAAAGCTCGTCGCTACCGGATGGCCGGTGGTCAGCGACCTGCGGCACGCCCCGATCTTCGGCTGACGGTCACTCGTCGAGGAGAGCCGAGATCTTGGCGAGGCGCCGGAAGTCGTGCCGGGCCTCCATGAAACGGATCGATCCGGTCTTGGAACGCATGACCACCGAGTGAGTGGCCGCTCCGTGCGCGAAGAAGTCCACCCCCTTGAGCAGCTCCCCGGTCGTCACGCCGGTCGCAGCAAAGAAGATGTTGTCGCCGCTCACGAGATCTCGCATGGTGAGCACCTGTTCGAGATCGTGGCCGTGGTCGGCGGCGTACTGCACTTCGGTTTCGTCCCGAGCCCAGAGCTGGCACTGCATCTCGCCCCCCATCGCGGTGAGCGCAGCGGCGGCAATGACGGCCTCAGGTGAGCCTCCGATACCGAAGAGGACATCGATGCCGCTGTCCCAGTCGGCAGTCGCGATCGCCGCAGAGACGTCACCGTCCATGATCAAGCGGATGCGGGCGCCTGCTTGGCGACAGGCGTCGATGAAGGGCTGGTTGCGGGGCCGGTCGAGGATGATGGCCGTGAGGTCGTTGACATCGAGGTCCTTGGCTCGGGCGATCTGCTTCAGGTTGTGCTCAACCGGAGCCTGGATGTCGATGACGCCGGCTGCATCGGGTCCCACCGCGATCTTGTTCATGTAGACGAGCGATCCGGGCGAGTACATGGTTCCCGCTTCGGCGAGGGCGATGACGGCCAGCGCGCCCGGCATCCCGTTGGCGGTGAGGCGGGTGCCGTCCACCGGATCGACGGCAACGTCGACCTTCGGGCCGTTGCCATTCCCCACGGCCTCGCCGTTGTAGAGCATGGGGGCCTCGTCCTTCTCGCCTTCGCCGATGACAACAGTGCCCTCGATGTCGATCGAGCCGAGCATCAGCCGCATGGCGTCTACTGCAGCCTGATCGGCGGCTTCTTTGTCGCCTCGACCCTGCCAGCGAGCTGCGGCGATGGCTGCCGATTCGGTGACTCGGGCCAGTTCGAGGCCCAGGTTTCGTTCCGGGACCTCGGTCATGAGTCGGAAACTTCGATGATCATCGCATCCCCCTGGCCTCCGCCTCCACACAGCGTCGCCGCACCCAATCCGCCCCCACGCCGGCGAAGAACGTTGATCAGGCTCACGATGAGCCGGGCGCCGGTGGCTCCGATGGGATGCCCGAGCGCCACGGCACCGCCATGGATGTTGACGACGTCTTCTGACAGCCCGAGCATCCGAGTGGACCACAGCGCCACCGACGCGAACGCTTCGTTGATCTCCACCGCATGCAGATCGGAGGCAGAGAGGTCGGCCCGCTTCAGGGCAACTGCCAGGGCCTCGGCCGGGCGTTCGTGCAATGTCGCATCGACGCCGCCGATCTGGCCGTAGGCGCGAATCGTGGCGAGCACGCCGAGGCCGTTGGCCCTCGCGGCGTCTCCGTCTGCGACGATCACGGCGGCACCGCCGTCGGAGATCTGTGAAGCATTGCCGGCGGTGATGGTGCCGTCGTCCGCGAACGCCGGCCGAAGGCTCGCCAGACTGTCGGCCGAAGCGTCGGGTCGGATCCCTTCGTCGGTGTCGACCTCGACCGGATCTCCCCTCCGCTGCGGCACCGACACCGCGACGATCTCATCGGCGAATGCGCCACTTTCGGTGGCGGCAGCGGCTCGGCGATGAGAGCGGGCGGACCACTCGTCCTGTTGGCTCCGATCGATGCCAAGCGCAGCGTTCTTCCCGTCGGACTGCGCCCCCATCGAGCAGTGATCGAACGAGCAGTAGAGGCCGTCGTGCATCATCACGTCGACCATCTGGGCGTCGCCGAGCCGGGCGCCCCAGCGCGCTTTCGGTACGACGTACGGGGCGTTCGACATCGATTCCATCCCACCGGCGAGCACGAATGTGGCGTCGCCGGTCACCACTGCACGATTCGCCAATCCGATGGCGGCCAGACCCGACAAGCACACCTTGTTGATCGTCAGGCTCGGGACGGTCATGGGAATGCCGGCGCGTGCGGCAGCTTGCCGCGCGGTGATCTGGCCCTCGCCGGCCTGCAGCACCTGTCCGAAGACGATCTCGTCGATCGCCCCTGGCTCCAGAGATGCTCCTGCGATGGCGCCCCGCATGGCCGTCGATCCGAGCTCCACCGCTCGGAGAGAAGCCAGCACACCGCCGAACTTCCCAATGGGGGTACGGGCCGCGCCGACGATGACTCCGCTCATGTGACCTCCGGAATGCCGATGCGCCCATCGTACCGCCGGTCTGTACACTCCACGCCGTGCAGCTCGTCAACGTCGACCACGTGGGCATCGCTGTCCGCGATCTGGACCACACCCTTGCCGAGTATGAACGGCTGTTCGCGGTGAAGCCGATTCATCGAGAACGTGTCGAGGAGCAGGGCGTGGAAGAGGCCATGATTCCGCTTGGCGGCTCCTACGTGCAGTTGCTGGAGCCGCTGGGCTCCGACACGCCGGTTGGCCGATTCATCGAGCGTCATGGTGAGGGGTTGCATCACGTCGCTTATGCCGTGCCCGACATCGTCGCCGCCCTGACTCATCTCGCCGACGAGGGCGCCCGCCTGATCGATGAGCGGCCGCGGATCGGGGGAGGCGGAGCCCGCATCGCGTTCGTACACCCAAAGACGGTGGGGGGCACCCTCATCGAGCTGGTGCAGTTGGATGGCTGAGCCCACGCTTCACATCGATGGTGGCGCCGACGAGCGCGAGGCTGCAGCAATCGCGGCCGCTGTCGCATGGATGCTCGACGAGGAGCGGCGACAGCTGCAACGACCCAAGGGACCGCCCCAGCTGTCGACATGGGCAGCAGCTGGTCGAACGCACCGGCTGCCCAGTCCCCATCGGGGCGCAGGGCCCAGCCGCTACGCCGATCCGCTGCCTGAGGGATGATCCGCTGGCTCGCGTCACACCGCACATTCATGACCTTGGCGGTGATTGCGGCGTCGACATTCATTGCTCTCCCAGTCGCCGGTTTCGTGGCATGGTGGGCGCAGCCCGAGCGTGACCTCCAACTCCTCGTGTTCAATGGCACAGGCGGAGAGCGAGGGGTCGATGAACACCGATCGGTCGGGCTCATGCTCGACTACTGGAAGATCCCTTACGACTGGCGGAGCGACTATGTGGGCTCGGCAGCAGACGGGTCGTCTCATGGTCAATGGCCCACCGAGCGGCCCGATCTGGTCTTCTTGATCGACGCTTACGGCGTGTACACGGATACCGACGGCGCGATCGACGACGAGGGTCGCACCCGAATCAGCGAAGCCTTTCCGGCTGAGTTCGCCCGAGACATTGCCGACTGGACGAGGCAGGGGACGCTCGTCTACGGCGAGTTCAACATCATGCACGAGCCCACTTCCCCAGCCGCGGCATCGACCCTCCAGCAAGTGTTCGGCGTCGTGCCAACCGGATGGACGGGCAGATATCTGGATGACTTGGCCGACGCACCGCCGGGCATCACCGACCTGCACGCCGGATCCTGGCCTCATCGTGGACCGGGGATCGTGCTGGCCGGACCCGGGCGTGACGGAGTGCAGCTCGTCGTGCTCGAGTCTCATCACCTCGTCGGCGGCCCGCCCGCCATCTCCGGCGATCTGCTCGATCGTGGACGTGAGGTGGGCTCGGATTTTCGAGCCTGGTTCGCACTCGTCGATGCCGATCCCCCTGCACGCACTCATATGTGGTTGGAACTGCCGGTCAACGACGCCGGAGCTGCCCTGTTGTCCGAGCACGGTGCACCGCGGCGGGCTCCATTCGTCGTGTCCACCGACCAGTCGTTCTACGTGGCCGGCAATGCCGCGGCAACCGACGCCGATTTTCCCGCCCGGCGCATCAAAGGATCACTGGCAGTGCTGGAGAGGTTGCCATACGAGGGCGATTCCCGCAGTTTCTATCGGATCTACGCTCCGATCCTCGATGAGATGCTCACCCGTCAGGTGGGTGAGTAGAGAGCATGCTCAGGTCGAGGATGCGCGAGCGCTGCGCAACTCGGCCAGCTCCGGCGAGCGAAGCAGCCTGGACACCACGGCGAAGACGCCGGTTCCAGCCGTGCCCGCCGCCGCAAGAGCGACGAGCCCACGCAGCAAGCCCATCTCGGTGACCGCACCGCCGACCCACCCGGCCGTCCACCAGATCGCCAAGCCGGCGGGGATCGACGCAGCCGCCGTGCGAACCACTGCTGCCGCGACCTCCCGCAGCTCTCCGCCATCCGTCCGGCGGTACCAGATGAACGCCATCGACAACGTGTACCCACCCATCGACACCAGGGAAGCAACAGGGACACCGCGAAGACCGAAGCGCTCGATCGAGGCCGTGTAGATCGGAATACCGAGCAGCGTCCACACGGTGCCGATGATCACGGGCCGCCACATGTCGCGATGGGCGTAGAAGCCCCGGGCATACACCTGGTGGGCTGCCCACAAGGGGATGGTCAACCCGAAGACGGCGAGCGCAGCGGCGGTAGCCACGGTGTCGCTCGGCTCGAACGCACCACGCTGAAACGCCACCCGCACCGCCGGCTGGCTGGCGCCGACCACCGCCGCACTGGCCAGCCCGCTCACATAGATGGCGTATCGCAACGCCTTGGTGACGGTTCGACGCATTTCGGCGATCTTGCCCTCGGCGACGAGGCGGGCGAGGAACGGATACGCTGCGACGCCCGCCGCCTGTGCGATCACTCCGACGGGAAGCATGTTGAGACCGCGCGCGTAACGGAGCTGGGCGATGGCACCGTCGCCGGCCAGGTTGCCGAACACACGAATGAATTGCTCGTCGAGCACGGCGACCGACTGACCCAACATGAGTGGCACGGCAAGGCCTGCGTACTCGCGCACTGCGGGGTGCGACACCGACGTGCCGCCGACCCATTGCAGCCCCGTGCGTCGTGCCCCCCACCATTGCAGAGCCAGGTTGCCGACCAACGCCCCGCTGAGGGCGCCCCACACGAATCCGGCGGGACCGGCCTCATAGAGACCGGCCTGCAGCAGGCCACCGGCGATGATGAACAGGTTGTAGACGATCGGGGCAACCGACGGAACGACGAAGCGCTGATGGGCGTATTGGACTGCCATCAGCAGGCTTCCCAGCATGAAGAACACTTGGGCGGGCATGACGATGCGGGTCAGCTCGACCACCTGTTCGATCTGGCCCGCATCCAGCGCCGGAGTGGGCGCCCCAGGCAAGGCGCCGGGAAAGCGAACAAACACGACCTCGACCAACCACCCGGCGGCAGCGATGGCCACCACCGTGATCGCCGTCATGGCCGCGACGAGCGGCTTGGCGACCGCCGAGAATGCCTCCCATCCGCCACGTTCGTCCTCCTCTGCCAGGTAACGGGCGAGAATCGGGATGAACGTGATCGACAGGTATCCGCCGGCCATCAGATAGAACAGCAGGTCGGGAACGAAGAACGCCGCAACGTATACGTCGGCACCCGGCCCGGAACCGAGCACTGCAGTGATTGCCACGTCCCGCAGAAATCCGAGGACGCGCGAGAGAAGGATGCCTCCCGAGACGACCACCGCCGCTTTGCCGAGCCGGCTCATGGGCGGGCCGCTTCGAGCTCCTCGAGCACATGATCGGGGACATGTAGGTTGTTCTCGCGGCCTGTGCCCAGCCGGAGGCCGGCCTTGTAGTTGCCGTGATAGTCCGAACCTCCACTGGGGACCAGATTGAAGCGTCTGGTCTCGCGGGCGAAGTCCAACCGCTGCTCCGGCGGGTATTCGGGGTAGAAGCACTCGACGCCCACGAGACCCGCAGCCTGCAATCGCTCGAAGGTGGCGGCGAATTCTTCTGCTCGATCGTGGCCGAGCGTGTGGGGGTGGGCGAGCACTGTCACCGCCCCCGAGCGGCGTGCGAGGGATATCGCCTGCTCGGGGGTCAGGCGCTCCCTTCCCAGATAGCCGGGGCGTCCCGCTCCCAGCAACTCGGTGAAGGCGGCGGAGGGGTCGGGGAAGTATCCCTTGCCGACCAGCACGGCAGCGAGATGGGGGCGGCCGACCACGCCGCCACCGGCTTCGGCGAGCACTTCCTCCAGCGAGATGTCGAAGCCCAGCTCGGCGAGCCGTGACACCATGCGTTCGTTGCGGTCGGCTCGAGAGGCCTGCAGCCTGGCCAACTCGTCCTGAAGCGGGCCCGGTTCAGGTCTGAGCCACAGCACCACCATGTGCATCGTTCCCGGAGACCACTGCAATGACAGCTCGACACCGGGCACCAGCCGGATGCCGGAGCGATCGGCGGCCTGCTGAGCTTGGCGGATCCCCGTCAGGGTGTCGTGGTCCGTGATGGCGACGGCACTCAGGCCGGCCGCGACCGCCTTCTCGACCAACTCCTTGGGCTCATCGGAGCCATCCGACTCGCGGGTGTGGGCATGCAGGTCGACCGCCATGGTGCGGTCAGGGTACCCCTCGCCTCACCGCACGATCGTGACCTTCTCGATGTAGACCGTCTGCAGCGGGCGGGTGCGTGCGCCGGTGATTTGCAGCCCGCGGTCGATGGACGCGATCTCGTCCAGCACCTCCTCGCCGGAGGCCACGCGACCGATGATGTTCAGGCTCCGCTGTGGCGGGTCGTCGGTGAGGTAGATGACGAAGCGCGAGTCGGAACGGTTGGGACCGCCGCCGTAGGCCAGCGCCACCGTGCCACGCTCATAGGGGACGTCGGCGGGAGGAGGTTCGTCGGGGACGCGGTAGCCGGCGCCCTCCTCGCCCATCGCCGTCTGGTCGCCCGCCTGAATCCACAATGCCGGGTCTACGGCGTAGACCACGGTGCGGTCGTAGAAGCCTTGCTCGGCGAGGAACACGAAGCTGTTGACAGACGCGGGAGCGAGGCCGGGGTCGAGCTCGAGCACCAGATCGCCGCAGGATGTCGTGATCGTGGCGGTCACCGGCCCGGTGAGGCCGAGGTTGGTGGGTTGTTCGAAACGCATCGGATCTGCGGGTTCGGGCGCCGCCGCCCCACACGCCGTCGCCTGGTTTCGGGCTTGCTCGTATGCGGCTCCCAGTTGCGACACGGGATCCCGCTCGCGGTTGTTCCAGGCGCTGAAGGCCAAAAACGCCACGAAGACCACTGCGAAGATCGCCACGGTACGGGCCGTGCGTTTCAGCATCGCTCGCCGGGCGGCTTTCTGCTGTTCGATTTGCCGCAGCTGCGCCTTTTCGCTCTTGGGTGCGGCCGGCTTCTTCGTGGCGGACGACGACTTGGACTTCTTCGCCTCGCGCGACGTTTGGCCACCGCGGCCCTTGTTGCTCTTTTGCCTGCTCACCGCGGCTGATGATACGACGTATCAGCTGCCGTGCTGTATTGCGGGCTGGGTGCGCCGGATGTCGAGCACGCCCTCGTTCTCGGCGATGACGTGTCCGACGATTACGGACATCACTTGCTGAATCGCTTCGTCGAGCTGAGCCATGGGGAAAACCGGAACTCCGGTGCGTTGTGCAACCTCTTGGATGTACCGGTCGATTCGCCTGACCTCATTGAAGGAATCCAAGTATCGGTTCGCGCGACGGGCGCTCGAGTGCTCCATTCGGGTGAGGAAGTGAGCACGATGCGATTCGGCGTCGGGAACCGACAGGATGGCCTGGCAGACGGTCGCCTCCGTTTGCCAATGGGGCAGTTCTCGGTCGAACAGGCCGGGCAGCATGTGCACTCCCTCGACCACCAGGTCGCTGCGTTCGACGATGGCGCGATCGATGAGTCCACGGACCCCGGCGCGGACGATCTCCGCCTGTTGTTGAAAGCCGACGATTACGGCGTCGTGGTCGGACGCAACCGGAGCGTTGAGCGCAGCGTGGGCCTCGAACGAGGACACATGGATCAGGGGGGAGAGTGAAGAGGGCACGAGCTGGCGCATCACCTCGCGGACCGCATCGGTCGGGATCACGGGCGCAATTCGGAGACGGGCTCCCACCTGGCCGGCCACCGACGACTTTCCCACGCCCGGGGCGCCGCCGATGAGGACGATGATCGGTCGCCCCAGCCGGCGAGCTCGCACCCACGCCCCATAGCGTTGGGCCAGGTCACTGCCGAGGTGCGTCTCGATCGTCTCCACGTTGATTTCGATGAGTTCGTCCACTCCGACCTCGGTGGCGCGGGCGAGGCGTAGACGCTCTTCGACGGCCTCTCCGATCGCGTAGGCATTCTCCGGTTCGACTCCGACGACCATCATCGAGGAGGCGGTGACGAACTTGGAGAATGGCAGCCGGGTGTCTCCCCGGTCGACCACCCAGATGTAGCTGCCGGGACTCAACCGATCCTCCATCGAGATGCTGTTCAAGAGCCTACGCGTCTCGTTAGCATGGGAGGCCGTGGCGGGAATCACCATCGCACAGATTTCGGACCTGCACTGCGGCTCGCCCTTCTACGACCCCAACCTGCTTGCGGCGGCCGTGGACGAGATCGAGGACCTCTCCCCGGACCTCGTGGTGGTCGCCGGCGATCTGACCCAGGAAGGCTACGCCTCCGAGTTCGAGCTGGCTCGGGATGCGCTGAGGCCTCTTCAAGAGGCCTTCACGACGGTGGTCGTTCCGGGCAATCACGATTCGAAGAACGTCGGCTATCTGCACTTCTTCGACCACTTCGGTAAGGGAGAGGCGAGTTCGAAGGGCGACCGCCTGCTCCATATGAGCCGGAGCGAGTACCCGCATGAGCTGACGCTCGTCGGTGTCGACAGCTCCAAACCGGATTTGGCGGAAGGTGAAATTGGTCGGGCTCGTTATGAATGGATACGGGAGCAGTACAACCGATCGAGTGACCTGAAGATCTTCGTGCTCCATCACCACCTCGTCCCGGTGCCCGGAACCGGTCGGGAGCGGAACATCGTTTGGGATGCCGGCGACGTGCTTGCTTTGCTCGAGGACGTTGGTGTCGACCTCGTGCTGGCCGGCCACAAGCATGTCCCGCACGTCTGGCAGGTCGGGGGCATCCTCATCATCAACAGCGGTACGGTGTCCTCGTACAGACTGCGCGGCTACACCAGGCCGTCCTACAACGTCGTACGCATCGATGAGGAGATCGTGGAGGTCACTCTGGTGTACCCCGGAAAGGGGCATCAGCTTGCTGCCGAGTACCACCGCCCGAGCGCAAAGCTGGTTCGCAACCCGGATCTCGCCGGGATGTTCTCCAAAGCCGCCTGGAGGTGGTGATGACCGTGTTGCGGCTGTTCTTGTCCGCCGTCTCCCAAGCCGACGTCGATGCGCTGATCGACCAGTTCCGCAATGACGTCCTTCCGGTCTTCGAGGCCCATCCCGACTGCCTCTCCATCGAGCTCGTCCGGGCCGAGACGGCTGGAGTGGGAGGGCTGATCGAAGGGGGCGTGCTGACTCGATGGACTTCGTCGGAGGCGATGGAAGCCGCACTGGTCAGCGACGACCTGGTCGACTCCCAGATTCGGGTGCGTGAGCTCCTTCGGCGAGAGCCGATCCGCCGAGTCTACGAAGTCCTCAGCTGATCGGCCAGACCGGACACGATCTCGCCGGTCCCACCTGGGATGTCCACCCGGTTGTGGATGAGCCCAACCGTGACTCCGTGGCTACGCGCCCACGGCACTACCACCTCGATAGCGGCCGCCTTGACCTCGATCAGCACGGTGTCGGCCGATCTGTGCGCCTTGAGGTCTTCGACGAGACGAGCGCGATTCGACAGGTTGTGAGACGTCGCCACCGACGCCGCGCCGGCTGCGAGCAGCGATCTGCGGATGTGAGGAGCCGCCAGCTCGGGCGCGGTGGTGGCCACGAACACTTCGTGGCCGGCGACGGGGGCGCTGGTTTCGAGTGCGTAGTGTCCGTCGAAAACTTGGAGCCGCGGGTTGATGCGGCGCAGCAGCCGGCGGACCTCTTCGGCGGCGTCCTTGTCCTCGCGGTTCGGGTCGATGACCACCGCCACGGTGGCCGACCGCACCCGATAGGGCCCGAGGTATCCGTTGAGGAACTCCTGATCGATGGTGGCGGGCATCACGAGCACCGAAGCGTCAGCCGCCGCCGGGGGGATGGCCGTCCCGCTCCCTTCGTAGATCAAGAGCGCAGGATCGCGAGTGAGCGCCTTCTGGACCCCGGCGCTGAAGTTGTGGTGATCGGTTCCTCCGGCTATCCCCGCCCCGCAACGGAAGGTGCCGACGGTGTCAACGCCGGCGAACACTGCGTCCTCGACGTAGTCGCTGGCGGCGTGGAGGCCGGCATCTGACATCGCAGTGAGACCCTCGACCGTCGGGGCAAACTCGTCCGCTGCGAGGAGAATCGGGTCGGGAGGGCCCCCTCGACCCATCGTGACGATCACGACGTCGACGCCGGATTTACGCCAATGGCGCGCCAATTCGATCGCCACGGCGGTCTTGCCGGTGCGTTTCCCCGTACCGGTCACCGACACTGTCGGAACCTCGGTAAGGACGGGCTGGACTGGCGGATCGATGCGATAGCCGGAACCCACGTACGACAAGCCGCCGGCCAGAGCAACGGCCACCAGCGCGAAACGGCTTCGGTAGTCGAGGACCGGCTCATCGGACAAGTCCACCACGACGTCCGCCGAGAACTGGCGAATCGCCCTCTCGAGGGTTTCGACCGGGTTCCCGGCGAGAACAGGAATGGAGAGCTCGGGCGTGCCAGCGGTCTTCTCACTGCCTCCCAGGAAGACGGCAGCGACTGGTTGCTGGTCGGATCGACGTAGCTCATCGATCGTCCGTTCGATGACCGTGGGATAGTGCTGGCCGTCGATCAGAGCGATGCTTCTCGTCATTCGGGGAGGCTATTCGATGCCGGCCACAGGTGCGCTGGAGGGCCAGAACGCCCTTGTACACTGCCGTGACCAATCGAACGGTCGCTCATGTCGCTCATCGTCCAAAAATACGGGGGCACCTCGGTCGCCGATCCGCAACGGATCCTGCGGGTAGCCGAGCGCATCGCCGACACCCGTCGGAACGGGCACGATGTCATCGTGGTCGTTTCGGCGATGGGAAAGACCACCGACGAGCTGATCAGCTTGGCAGCCGAGATCTCCCCGAACCCTTCCGGCCGGGAGATGGACATGCTCCTCACTGCCGGTGAGCGCATCTCGATGGCTTTGCTGGCGATGGCCCTGGGCGGGGAGGGGGTGGAAGCGGTGAGCTTCACCGGCAGTCAGGCCGGCATTCTCACCGATGATTCACACGGCGCAGCCAAGATCACCGCCATCCGAGGCGATCGAGTGCAGACGAGCATCGATGAGGGAAAAGTCGTCATCGTTGCCGGCTTCCAGGGCGTGTCCCCCGACACGAAGGAAGTCACGACCCTGGGCCGCGGCGGCTCGGACGCGACCGCCGTCGCCCTGGCCGCGGCGCACGGGGCGTCGGTGTGCGAGATCTACACCGACGTCGATGGCGTCTTCGCCGCCGACCCGCGAGTCGTGCCAGGCGCCAGGAAACTGGACGAGATATCGTTCGAGGAGATGCTCGAGCTCGCTGCCAACGGAGCGGGAGTGCTGATGGCTCGCTCGGTCGAGTTCGGTCGTCGGTTCAACATCCCGATCCACGTTCGCTCCTCGTTTCACGATCGACCCGGAACCTGGGTGAAGGAGGCCACCATGGAACAGGCAATCATCAGCGGGGTGGCTCATGACACCTCCGAGGCCAAAGTGACCGTCATGGGCGTGCCTGACCGTCCGGGCGTGGCGGCTGAGCTGTTCGAGACGATGGCTGAAGCGGGCGTCAACGTCGACATGATCGTGCAGAACGTTTCGAGCTCGGGTCAGACCGACATCTCGTTCACCGTTCCCAAAGCGCAGAGCGCCACGGCCCTCAACACCGCCAAATCGGTGTCGGAACGCCTGGGCGCCGATGGCGCCGACGTCGAGCCGGACATCGGCAAGGTGTCGCTGGTCGGGGCGGGGATGAAGAGCGAGTCTGGGATCGCGGCTCGGGTGTTCCGCGCCCTCGCCTCAGAAGGCATCAACATTCACATGATCTCGACCTCGACGATCCGGATCTCGTGCGTGATCGCCGAATCGGACGTGCACGCGGCCGTGCAGGTGCTGGCGAAGGCGTTCGAGCTCGACACGGTCGCCGAGGAGGTCGGCGCATGAGCGGTCGCCGCGTCGCCATCGTCGGTGCGACCGGCGCCGTCGGCAGGACCATGCTGGCGATCCTGCAAGAGCGGCGTTTCCCAGTGGAAAGCCTGCGGCTGCTGGCGTCGGCGCGCTCGGCCGGCACGGTCGTGCCGACCATCTGGGGCGATGTCATCGTCGAGGACCTCGCATCCGCCGACCCGTCGGGCGTCGACATCGCCTTGTTCTCCGCCGGAGCGGATCGCTCGCGCCGATACGCACCGGCGTTCGCCGGCGCTGGTGCAGTCGTGGTGGACAATTCGTCGGCGTTTCGCCGCGACCCGGCCATCCCGCTGGTGGTGGCGGGCGTGAACGACGGAGCCATCCGGCGGGACCCGGGCATCATCGCCAACCCCAATTGCACGACCATGACGCTGATGATGGGTGTTGGGCCTCTGCATCGAGCCGCCGGCCTGAAGGTGATGACCGCCACCTCCTACCAATCGGTGTCCGGTTCGGGCATGGCCGGGCTCGCCGAGCTCGAGCGACAAGTGGCCGCGCTCGGGGCGGACACGGGAGCGCTCGTCGATGGAGGGTGGATCGATCCGGGAAGCGAGGTCTACGTACGGCCGATCGGATGGAATGTGCTTCCTTTCGCCGGAAATCTGGCCGAGCAGGGCTACACCGACGAGGAGTGGAAGCTCGTCAATGAAACGCGCAAGATCCTCGGCGACAACGAGATCGCCGTCGAGCCGACCTGCGTGCGCGTTCCCGTCATGGTGGGCCATGGAATCGCTGCGTCGTGTTGGTTCGAGCGGCCGGTATCGGTGGAGGAGGCCATCGATCTCATCACGGAGGCGCCCGGCGCCGAGGTGTGGCTCGACAAGGTCCCCACACCCCTCGACAGCGCCGGCATCGACGACGTCTTGGTGGGCCGGATCCGCTCCACGGTTGGTCGCCCTGGAGGGATCAACTTGTGGACCGTGGGAGACAACCTCCGCAAGGGAGCTGCGCTCAACACCATCGAGATCGCTGAGCAGCTCTGACCGGTGCATATCTCCGGCCGGGCCCTCGTCGCGCTGATGCTGGTGACGATTGCATGTGGGTCACCCGTCGAGCGACGGCCCGTGCCGCTGGCGCCCGCCTCGACCGTGCCCGTGACAGGTCCGTTCGAGGCCGAACGACGGAACGTGCCGTACCTGGCGGCAGCCGAGGCGATCCGGGCCGGCGAGGAGTATCGCCTGACCGAATCGGTCCTGGACGCCGACCTCAATGGCGACTTCGTGCTGGCCTTCGCCATTTGGGCGGAGCTCGTCGAGCAGGCGTTGGTCGAGGATTCCTCCCGGCGGCTCGACGATCTGTTCAGCGGCGACGTCGTCCACCCGTGGCGTGCTGACCTCACGCGGTTGAGCGGTGATCTCCGCACGTGGCGGGTGGCGACCAGCCAAGAGGGCGCCGATTCCCGCCCCGAGGTGATCGGCGCGATCGATATTCGAGGAGCGGTGGGAACCACGGTCAAAGCGGACGTGCACATCGAGGTGCGTCCCGGTTCGGTGTCGGGATGGTTGGCGGACGAAGAAGGCGTGGTGGTGTTCGACGGGTCGAACTGTACGTTCGGCGCAATGGGGGGCGATTCGTCGCTGCGTCTCGCGCCGTGTCTCGGTGCCGCCCTTGCGTCGGATTCCTGACGTCGAGGGGCATTCCCCACCTTGCTCGTCGGCTCGGCGGCGTAATAATCTAGGTGTACGGGACGTGGCGCAGCTTGGTAGCGCGCATCGTTCGGGACGATGAGGTCGCCGGTTCGAATCCGGCCGTCCCGACCCATCGAGAGGCGCCGCTGATCGGAGGCGGCGTCTTTCGCGTCAGGGGCGCCCGACGATACTTGATCAGGTGTGCGCGGGCGTGGCTTCGGCGACGGCGGCTCTCAGAGCCTGGGCCGTGAACGGCTTCACCACCCAGCCGTCGGCACCGGCCCTTCGCGCGATGAAATCGTCGGCGGAACGGTCGAGCAACATGATGATCGCTCCGACCGGCAGTGCGCCGGCATGAAAGGCGTCTTTGAGCTGACGGGTGATCGCCATGCCGCCCATCGAGCCGACCTGCATGTCGACGAGATAGACGCTGGGCTGATGGTCCTCAGCGGTTCCGACAACTGCGCGAGGGTCATGCTCACGAGCGATGGTGGTGCCTGGTCGGTCGAGCGCGGCGACAACGTCGTTGTACACCCAATCGGCGTCGGTCACGACCAATACGGCTCTCATCCGCCGTCACGATAGCGGCGGGAATGGCCACGCCGGCTGCGCGGATCCGGTCGGCGGTGACTGCCGTATCATGGCGACGTGATCCCCCGTTTGTTGCTGGCCGTCGGCGTCGTGGTGCTGTTCGCCCCAGGATTGGGAGCGCAGACGGACGACGAAGCACCAATCGATGTCGTCGAGGTGCGCGGCGTGATCGACGGCTTGGGAGCCGACTTCATCGTTGACGCGATTGCCCAAGCGGCGGAAGAGGGTGCGCAAGCGGTGGTGCTCCAGGTGGACTCTGCGGGGGCTGCCGACCCCGGCATCGCCGAGGCCGTCGTGGCCGTCGAGGGCGCATCGAT
>JBFHAT010000034.1:0-28638 GCA_041586155.1 Acidimicrobiia bacterium | reverse complement strand
TCGGTGATGGCGAAGAAGTCGAGGCCCAACCGTTCTGCGGCTTCCAGCAGAGAGGCCGGAGTCAGGTCACCATCAGAGCGTGCCGTGTGTGCGTGGAAATCACCGCTGAGCCACATTGGGTCGAGTCAACCACGCGGCGATGAATCGCGACCGAGTTCAGAGACGAAGTCGGCCGGCGACACCGAGCGGCCCCCGCCCCTCCGCATGGGGGCCGCCCGGCGTCTGACCGCTACTCCTGGGGGAGATCCATGACCGGGCCGAGAACGGCCCCGCCGTCGATGACCCACTCGGAGCCGGTGCTGAAGGTGGCATCGGCTGCCATGAACATCAGGAGCTTGGTGACCTCTTCGGGGTCACCGAAGCGCTTGATCGGTTGCGCCTGGGTGAGCTCGTCACCCATGCCGTCGGTCATCGGTGTGCGGATCGGGCCCGGATGGATCGACATCACGCGGACGTTGTCCCCACCGAGCTCCATCGCAACCGACTTCGTCATGCCTCGCACACCCCACTTCGAGGCGCTGTACGCCGCAATCGAGGCGTAGCCCATCAGACCGGCGGTCGAGGATATGTTGATGATGGCTCCTCCACCCGCCTTGCGAAGCGAGGGCACTGCGTAGTGCATGCCCAGGAACGTACCCGTCAGGTTCACGTCGATCACGCGACGGAACGCATCGGGGTCCATGTCCTCGACCGGTCCGAACTCGACGATTCCGGCGTTGTTGACGAGCAGATTGATCGGGCCGAACTCCTTCTCGGCTGCGGCTACTGCCCATTTCCAATCGTCATCTTTGGTGACGTTGAGATGGACGAAGAGCGCCGAGTCGCCGAGTTCATCGGCCAGGGCCTTGCCGTCGTCGTCGAGGATGTCACCGAAGACGACTTTGGCGCCTTCACCGACCAGGCCTCTGACGTGCGACGCACCCATTCCGCGGGCGCCGCCGCTGACGAGCGCCACCCATCCGTCGAACTTTCCCATAACGGCCTCCTTTCTCATGTGAGAGCCGTTCCCTGGCATGCCACCCACGGTCGACGAAAGGTGTTGCGCCGGCGTAGAGGCGAAAGGCGGTTCCTTTGGGGAGAGCGGCAGGTATTTGGAGGATGGAGCCGGCGGGCGCTCCTCCGCTGTTCCTGCCCGGAAGGGATTGCCCTATCGGCCGATCACCAGCTTGCCGAACTGGTCTCCTCGTTCCATCTTCTCGAGCGCTTTCGGAAGGTCTTCGAAGCGAGTGACAGAGTCGATCACTGGGTTGATGTTGCCTGACGCCATCATTGCGGTGACCCGGTCGAACTGGGCGTAGGTGAACATCGTCGAGCCGATGATCTCGAGCTGCTTGAAGAACAGCACTGGTACCGTCAGCTCGACCTTGGTGCCGCTGGTCGAGCCGCACACCGCGATGCGGCCTCCCTTGTTCATCGAACGCACCGTCTGCGCCCATGTCGCCGGGCCGACGCTCTCGAGCACGACGTCGGCGCCGCCGACGGCTTTCATCTCCTTCGAGAACTCGCCCGCCGAGTCGAACCCGGCGACGGCACCCAAGCCGATCGCCCTCTCCAGCTTGGCTGGGCTGGTCGAGGTGACGTACACGTTGGCCCCCAATGCCACACCGAGCTGCAGGCCCATCGTTGCCACGCCGCCGCCGATGCCGATGATGAGCAAGTTGTCGCCTTCGCCGAGCCGAGCACGCTCGAGCATGCGGAACGCGGTGCCGGCTGCCAATCCGTACGCGGCGGATTCCTCCCATGTCAGATCGGGGGGCTTGGCGACGATGTTGCGCGCCGGGAGCACGATCTGCTCCGTCAGTGTGCCGCTCACATGCTCGCCGAGCACGCCGTACGTATCGCAGAACGGATGCTCACCCTGCTGGCATTGCTGGCAGGCTCCGCAGGCCATCGATGGGTTGATCACCACTTCGTCGCCGGGCGCCCAGGCGGTCACTTCCTCGCCGACCGCGTCGATGATTCCCGCGCCGTCGCCACCGGCGATGTGCGGAAAATGGTGGGGTGCAGGGAGACCCTTGGATACCCACAGGTCGAGGTGATTGAGCGCCGATGCCCGGAGCATGACCCGTACGTCTTCGGGGCCAGGCTCGGGCACGTCGATCTCCTCGAGGGCGTAGCCGGAGGGTCCGGTGGTGTCGCGCAACAGCCAGGCACGCATGGGCGCACCCTACCGGCAGGCGCTGCGGCTAGGCGTCGTGATCGAGCGTGGTCTCGATGATCACCGCCGTTTGCTTGCGCCCGAACGGGGCCCACGCAGCCATCAGCAGACCGAGCAGGATGCCGGCGATGGGCAGCCCGATGACGATCAGGTTGTCGAGCGGCCAGATCGAGAACTGCTGCAGCACGACGGCCAGGAACAGTCCGAACAGGAACCCGGAGATCACGCCCAGCACGGGTCGGCCCTTCATGCTTTCTTCCTCACTCCGGCCGAGACGACGCCGACTCCGGTGATCGCTGCGCCGGCCACGGCGGCGAGGCCGATCGTGGTTTCGAGGGGGCTGCCTTCGAGTTTCACCATGGCGGTGGCGTCGCAGTTGCCCCCGTCGGCGTCGTGAAACGCGGTCAGCTCGTACAGCCCGACGATGTCGTTCAGCTCGCTACCGAGGACGTAGATGGAGCCCGGGGTGGTCTCGCGAATGTCGTCCGGATTCTCGTCGAGACCCCAGTCGCCCACCGTGACCGTGACTGGTCCGACGACGACACCGACGGAGCCCAAGTAGTTGGTGTTCTGCACCGTTACGGCTCCCTCGTACGGGATCCGCAGGCCTTCACGGTCCTCTGGAATCACGATGGGGTTGCCGGGGGAGTCGTTGGACGCGTCGTAGTCGATCCCGTCGATCGTCACCTTGCCCTCGCACGGGCCTCTCAGATCGGCGCCAACAGGCAGGCCGAGCAGCACGATCGCGCCTGCAGCCAGCGTACCGATCAAACCAAAGCGTGAGCCCCTCAGTGGTCCCTCCTCAGTTCGACCTTACGCAAATCGCCGGATCGGTGCCGGTATCGTCCGACGATGCGACCTTTCCGTTTCGGGATCAGCCGCAGCCGGGCGGAGGATGCCGGCCAGTGGCGAGCATTCGCCCGCCGAGCGGAGGATGCCGGCTACGACGTGCTCGTGGTGGCCGACCATCTCGGTGCGCTCGCCCCGATGGTTGCGCTGTCAGCGGCCGCCGAGGCTACGTCGCGTGTGCGGCTGGGCACGCTGGTCCTGAACAACGACTTCCGTCACCCGGCGATCGTTGCGCAGGAGGCTGCGAGCCTCGATCTCCTGTCCGGGGGCCGCTTCGAGCTCGGCATGGGGGCCGGATGGAACGCGTCGGAGTACCAGACGTCGCGGGTGCGGCAGTTCGACTCGCCGTCCATCCGGGTCGAGCGGCTCGAAGAAGCGTTGATCATCGTGCGAGGGCTCCTGAACGGCGATACGGTCACTCACGAGGGCAAGCACTATCAGATGAAGGCCCACCGGCTCGAGCCACTGCCCCCGCAGCGCGCCGGGTTGCCCATGGTGGTCGGAGGCAACGGTTCTCGCCTGTTGCGGGTGGCGGCCCGTCGTGCGGATGTGGTCGGCTTCACGGGCTTCCGCCTCCGTGCGACCGGCCCGGTGTACGAGGATGCGACCGAGGGCGGGTTGGCGAGCCGCATCGAGCTGGTTCGGCATCATGCCGGTGCCCGGTTCGACCGGATGGAACTGAACGTGCTCCTGCAGTGGGTCGAAGTGACGGATCAGCCTGATGCCGCCGCCGAAGCGCTGTCGGCCCACTGGGACGGCGCCATGACACCGCGGCAGATGCTCGATTCGCCGTTTCTCCAGTTTGGGACGGCCTCCGCGATCGCCGACCGACTAGAGGATCTGAGAGATCGATTCGGCGTCAACTACTTCACCGTTTTCGACGGGCGTTCGAGCGGGTTCGACGAGGTGATGAGGGTCCTCCGAAGGTGATGCGGTCGCCCCCCGGCTACCCGAGCCGGGTTCAACCGGCGGAGGAGAGCGCAGATGGTCGGCCTTCATTCGAGCTCGACGCTCGGTGACGGCCAAGGTGTATCAGGCCGATGCCGGTGACGATCAATCCCACCCGCAGCCCTCCTTCTTCGACGAAGAAGCCTGCTGGGAGCGCTGCCGTCGTGACCAGATCGATCGCCAGACCCAACGGAATGGCGAGCATGAGGATGAGTCCTGCGGATGTCGCACTGCGGAGCGCCGCCAGGCCCAGTAGTCCGATCCCGATCATCGAACCAATGGCCGCCCATTCGGTGACCGAGCGGATCCAGTTGGGCTCGATCCCGAGGCGCCATTCGACAACGAATCCGACCGCGCTGAGGAGAACCGTCGTCGTCAGCAGCGCTGCCGTCGTCAGGTACGCCGTTCGAGCGTTGCGCTGTGCTGAACGATGCCGAAGACGCCCCAGCCCGATCACCAACGATGCAGAAGCGGGCGCCAGCAGCCACCATGACCATCCCCGAGCAAAAGAGCCGAGCGATGCGATCGCCACGAGCACGCCGGCCGCTGCGATCATGCCTTCGGCCGAGAGAACCTGCCGAGTCTTTTCATCCCCGCGGACGGACGGCAGCCGGCGGTCCAGCGTTGGCCCATCACCGACCTGTGCGCTAATTGTCATGGTTCTGCCTCTCTAAGCCGTACTCGTCGATCCATGCTGTCCTCGGTTCATCGAACGTCGCTGCCACGACCTCTTCAAAGAGAGCTCGTGCGTCTTCTTCCGAGAGTGACGTGTTGACGAGCAGCGCAACGGTCGTCTCATCGTCAGGAAAGTGAGCGAGGATCGTGACGAACCCGTTGATGACGCCGGAGTGACCAAGGGCTCGGTGTCGACCGTACTGGCGGAGTTGTAGACCGAGCCCGTAACCGACGGCGGTTCCGTCGCTCAGTCGAGTCGCCGCTCTCATCTCTGCGAACGTCTCTGGCTCTAGCAATTGAGTCTCGAGCACTTCCGGCCACCGGACCAGGTCGACCACGTCGGAGCACAAAGAGCCGGCGGCACCGACCACCGCCATGGAGATCGGCGAGGCACTGCTGAGACCGGGACGACGACCCAGGCGGATCACCCTGCTCAGATTGCGCTGGTCGACCTCATGTCCCTGCGCCCAGTTCTCG
Source organism: Acidimicrobiia bacterium (assembly GCA_041586155.1). Lineage (GTDB taxonomy): Bacteria > Actinomycetota > Acidimicrobiia > Spongiisociales > JAENVV01 > JBFGJH01. The sequence continues at coordinate 23,531 of JBFHAT010000034.1, read as the reverse complement.
TCTACCGGGGGCTCGTCGGGACATGACCTGGTGTCGTGAAGCCCAATCGGCTCCAAGACCGAGCGGGCGATGTGATCGCCTGAAGTGGTACCGGTGACCCGCTCGATCAGGTTGCCGACGAGCATGTAACCGGCATTGCTGTAGAGCCACTGGCTGCCGGGCTCGAACAGCAACCGACGGGACAGCGCACTGTCGAGAATCTCGTCCGGGTCGAGGCCAACGCCTCCGGTGGCTTCCAGCTCCGGGCCGATTGCGGACTCGTCGAGACCAGAGGTATGTGACAGCAGGTGCCGCACTCGAACGTCGCTGAGGTGCGACGGAACGTGCGGCAAGTGTGTGGCGATCGAATCGTCGAGCGCAAGGCGCTGCTCCTGAGCGAGCAGCAGCACGGACGCCGCCGTGAAGGTCTTGCCGATCGAGCCGAGGCGGTACAAGGTGTGCGGTTCAGCCGGAACGCGCCGCACGACGTCGGAATATCCGTAGCCGGCGGCGAACGCCAGCTCGCCGTGCTGTCGTACGGCGACGGACATCCCCGCCATCTGCAGTCCGTCCAAAGCCCGGGTGGCGACCTCGTCGATCCGAGCCGCCAAAGCAGGGTCCGAAACGATCCGGTCGCCTTCGGGAGCGGCAGCGTCCGGACTCCACGCAGGCACGAGTGCGGCGGCGAGGAGCAGCAGTCCCATCATCGTGAGTGTCGTGTGACGAGGGGTCATGAGCGGCACCTCATGGTTGGTGGGTCTTGGCCAAACCAGGGATCTGGGTGATTGGCCGTCCCACGGGAGTCCGCCGGGTTGAACGGAGCGATCGACACCGCGCCGATCATTTCGGTGGCTCGACCTCGCAGCATTGGATCTCGCGAGGGCCGCAGCGACCGAACCAAGCGCCGTCGTGCGGCTTCTCGGAGTCGGTCCCGACCGATTGCGCCGATGACTTCGAAGCTGATGTACGTCATGACGCGGAACATACGACGAAGCGGGCCAATGACTGCAGCCCAGAAAACTGGGGAAACCGGGAGGCGCGCTCCGCTACCGCCCGTCGGGCGGGTACGGCTCCGAAGCGACGTAGCTGACCACCGGCTCTTCCTCGCGGAGGTCGATCATGGTCTGCTCGCCCGCTTCGCGGTCGGCGCTTTCGATCACCTCGATGATGTCGTCGCCGATGAGTTCGTGGTGTTGGAGGAGGGCGTCGGCCAGCGCTCGCACGACGTGTTTGTGTGCGGCCAGCAGCTTCACGACGCGAGCCTTGCTGTCCCGCAGGATCTCGTCGACATTCGCCCTCGCATCCTGATCCCCCAGTACTTTGGCGGTCAGGTTGCCACCCATGAGACCCGCGTCCAATGCCCGAAACGAGACGAGAGAGGTTCCCATGCCGAGGGATCCGACCATCTCGACTGCGGCGTTGGTCGCCGCGGCGAGGTCCCCGGCAGGACCCGTCCCGGACTCTCCGAAGAAGAGCTCCTCTGCCACCATTCCGCCGAGGGAGATCTCGATCATGGCCTGGAGTTCGGACCGCTTCTGCGTGTGCCGCTCTTCCTGCATGCGATGAGCGAGGAAGCCGAGCGCTTCCCTTCGCTTGATGATCGACAACATCTCCAACCGTCGACCCTTCCCTACGAGGTGAGCCACGGTGGCGTGGCCCGCCTCGTGGACGGCGATGGTCTCGCGTTCGTGTTCAGGACTGTCTACCGGCTCGGGCAGCCCCAGCTCGGTGTCGGTGCGGGCTTGCCACAGATCCTGCAGAGTCAGCTCGTGGCGGTCGTGTCGAAGTGCGATGAGCAGCGCTTCGTCGAACAGCCGTTCCAACGACGCGGGGGTGTATCCGAGTGTCGCCGAAGCGATGTCGTCTCGGGGCGCAGGATCATCCAGCTCGGCATGATGCGCCTTTCGGTCGAGGAAGAAGTCGATCAGCTCACGCCGAGCCGTTCGGCCCGGGATGCCGAAGTGAAGGAGTCGGTCGAATCGGCCAGGCCGGACGAGCGCTTTGTCCAGCTCCGAAGCGCGGTTGGTAGCCGCCACCACAAGCACGTTGTCGAAGGGCGGCGGCTTCACCGATAGCTGCCGATGGGCAGGCAGGTAGCGATTCGTTCGCTCGATTGCCCACAGCTTCAGCCGTTCGCGACCGGCCGGCTCGTCGAAGCTCTGTAGCTGGATGAGGAGCTCGTTCACGACCCCACCTGTGCCTTGGGCCACGGATGGGTTGATCCGATCGAGATCGGTGGCGGACGTGGCCGAGCGACGCAGACCGATGGCGTCGATCTCCTCGATGAACCCGATCGCACCACCTTCTTCCCGTGCCGCCTTACGCAGCGCCTTGAAGAACGAGCGGATCTTCCGGGCTGTCATCCCGTACCACATCGATTGGAAGGCGGTTGACGACACGAACAAGAACGGCACGCCCGCCTCCTTTGCCATCGCCTTGGCGATGTGGGTCTTGCCGGTGCCGGGCGGCCCCTCGAACAGGATGCCGCGTCGCGGAGTGCCACCCATCTCCAACCGAAACCGGTCGTGATCCATCAGAACCGAGAGGCTGTGACGAACTTCGGCGACCACCCGGTCCATTCCCCTGACTTGTTCGAATGAAACATCGATCTGCTCTGGGCGCATGATCGTATGTGGCGAGCGAGAGTTGGTGAGCATCGGTGCGACCAGCACCACCCCCAGCAGGAGAACGATGGCGATGCCCGGCAGCCAGAACATGGCGTCTGGAGGCAGGGACCAGTCGGGGATTGCCGATCGGCCATTGAGCAGCCGCCACCAGAGCCAGGTCGCCGGAAGGGTCAGCACCGCGGCGAGCTTCCACAGTCGCCGTTGTCGTTGCTGCTCCCGGTGCGCCCGAACTGTCATCCTGCTCCCCCCGCTCAGTGTCACTCTGTGCGGTCAACCGTACCGGTTCGGCGGGGGTTTGGGTAGGGAAAGCAACGAGATTTCGGTCCTCGGCGCCGCCGGCCTACTCATGGCTTGCTCTTGCGCATCTCGAGCGCCATCGCTGGCACCGAGCGCACGGTAAAGGAAACTTGACCTTATGACAAGGGGCCTTTACCGTCTTCGATGTAAAGGAACCTGTACATCGAGGAGGTCTCGTGGTGGGTCACGGACGAAATGAGACGACTGCCGTGCGCAGCAGCATGAAGCGCTACTACTGGACGTTCGGGCCGGCGATGGTTCTGTACGTGGTAGGCACGATGGGGCTGTTCGTATCCGAGGGCCGGTCGACGGCCGTCCAGCTGGGCCTTGCCGCCATCCCCATCGTCGGTGTCGTGTGGGTCACGGCGGCGTTGCTGGGCCTCTATCGCCGAAGTGATGAACTGTTGCGTGCACAGATGGTGAAGGGAGCGGCAGCGGGCTTCGCTGTGGGCATCCCCGCATTGGCGATCTCGGGTCTGGTGTTCTCGTTTCTCGACGAGCCGTCCGGCCGGGCGTCGATCGTGGCGGTCTGGCTCCCGTTCACGGTGGCAATGCTCGCTTGGGCCGTCGGCTGGGCTCGCTCGCAGAAAGTGGTGATGCACTGATGGAGAACCGGCTCAAGGTCTTGCGGGCCGAACGCGACTGGACGCAGATCGATCTCGCCGAGCGCCTCTCCGTCTCACGCCAGACGATCCACGCCATCGAGAAGGGGAAATACGATCCATCCCTGCCGCTGGCGTTCGCGATCGCCGATACCTTCGGGCTGGAGATCAGCGAGATCTTCTTTCCGAACGGGCAGGGGTAGAGAGGCGAGCCGACAGTCGCCGACGGTACCGTATTCGTCATGGTGCACACTGCCGAGATCAGGGTTCGCTGGTCAGAGCTCGATCCCTATCACCACGTCAACCATGCCGTGTATCTGACGTACTTCGAGAGTGCCCGCATCGAGGCGCTCGAGGAAATCGGATTCGGCATGGATCGGCTCAAGGCAGATGGTCGCCAGATCGTCGTGACTGACCTCGCCGTGCGGTTCTTGGTTCCCGCCACGGCAGGCGAGTTGCTCGAAGTCGAGACGGCGGTCGCTGAGGTGCGGCGGGCATCGACCGTATGGCGCCAGCGCATCCTCGGTGAGGGCACGCCTTACGTGACTGCGGTGCTGACCGGTGCGATCACCGACCTGGAGGGCCGTCCGCGACGCGTGCCCGAAGCGTTCGCCGTCGCACTCGGGACGCTCTCCGGCAACCAACGTCCCCCCGGTTGAGCCCGGAGGGACGTCGGCACGTCAGATGGTCAGCTCTCGTCGAGCGCCTCCAGCCAGTCCGTCCAGAATGCCTTCCACAGCTCGACCGATTCGGGGGTTGGCAGCTTTTCGTGAGCGATGGCGATCTTTGCCCGTCCGTCTTCCAGCGGGTCGACTGCCACCTGGGCTACCCCTTCGTCCATGCCGAGGCGCAACACCTTGGCGGTCGACCGCGACCGGAGGGCTGTCGACTGGTTGGGGAAGAGGTCGGCGCGGCCCTCCTCGGACAGCAACAGCTCCCGTAGCGCGTCTCGGTCGACAGTGACGGTGCGGGATTTGCCAGCGGTGAATGTCCCGTCGGGTTGTTGATACGGCAGGCGGCGTCCGGTGATTCGCTCGTACCCCACCGTGACGGTCTGTGCCCACCAGTCGTCGACTCCCAAATCGTCGCGCACGTACGAGGCGATGGCACTGTGCCCGTCGTCGTGGCCGGGCCAGTCATCGATGATCTGGCGCCATTCCTCCCACCCGCGGCCGGTTGCGGCGCGCACACGCTCGTCGCTGAGCTCCGGGTCGGCCACCCAGCCTCGTTCGTCGGTCGGTTCGGCGATGAGGGCGCGCCGCGCCGCGGTATAGCGTTCGCCGGTCTTGACCATGCGCTCACGGATGCGGCGCTTGAAGGTCTCTTGTTGGGTCATGATCTGCTCTCCCGTGTCATCGCGTGAGCGGCCGACCCGCGCTCAGAAGCCCATGCTGACACCTCGGTCAGACTGACCCTTGCCGAGCACTCATGGTCCCCTTTGCCTCCTCGGGTCCGGCGGCGCGGGCGCCGGAGCGGAGGTTGGGCGTGACAAGCCGCCTGCCCCCAGCGTACCAAGACGTCGTTGGCGGCGCTCCCCCGTGACGAGCGAACGCGACTCGGATGGTCCCGTGAGAGACTGCGCCGGAGAAGTCAGCCGAGGGTCCGGGTCCCAGCCCGGTCGATCGATACTCGCAGCCGCGTTCCGACTGGAGGCGCCGGGTCGAGATCGGCCACCAGCTCGTCGGCGTTCTCGAGCCGCAGAACTGCCTCCGGCCCGCTCACGCGGAACCGGTGGGCGATCACCACTGCAGGTAGGCCGCCATCGTCGAGGGAGACGGCGTCGGATCGGACGATGATCGGCGTGTCGCTGACACCCGGCAAACTGTCGAACACGTTGTCGAACCCGAGGAAACGGGCCGTCCACACGTCGGCGGGTTGATCCCAGACTTCGCCGGGCGCACCCTTCTGGGCGATCTGCCCATTGCGGAGCACGATCAGCTGATCGGCGAGGCTCATCGCTTCGTCTTGGTCGTGGGTCACGTAGAGCGCCGTGATCTCGTGATCACGCAGGATGACTCCCAACTCGGGCACGAGGCGCGACCTCAGCTGGCGGTCGAGCGAGCCGACCGGCTCGTCGAGCATCAGCAGTCGGGGGGCGGGCGCCAACGCCCGTGCGAGTGCAACCCGCTGCTGCTCGCCTCCCGACAGCGTGGGAATGGCCCGTCCCTCGAATCCGGCCAGGCCGACCCAATCCAACACCTCCGTCACTCGTTGCTCCACGGAGGTGGCGTCGTCGCCTCGCATGCGGAGTCCGAAGCCGACGTTGCCCGCGACCGTCCGATGAGGGAACAAGGCATAGTCCTGGAACATGAGCCCGAAGTTGCGCTCGTGGGTGGGCACTTGGGTGAGCCGCTCGCCATCCCACAGCACCTCGCCGCGTTCAGCGACCTCCAAACCGGCGATGAAACGGAGGATGGTCGATTTGCCAGAGCCGGACGGTCCGAGCATGGCGGTGATGCGTCCATTGGGAACGTCGAAGGTCACGTCGTCGACAGCAGCCTCCGACCCGAAGCGGACTGTCAAGTCACGCACCATCAACATCAGAAATCACCATCACGGTGGCGATCGATCAGCGCAACCGATGCGGCGGTCACGAGCATCAGGATGACACTCATCGCCATGGCGCGACCGAAGCTCTCGCCACCTGGGCGTCCGAGGAATCGTTCGATCGCCACCGGCAGGGTTGGCCGCTCCGGGCGGGCGATGAACGTCGTCGCACCGAACTCGCCCAGTGACACGGCAAAAGCGAAGCTGGTCCCCACGCCCAACGCCTTGCTGATCAGCGGTAGATCGACCTCGCGGAACGCGCGTCGCGGTGAAGCGCCCAGAACAGCGGCCGCCTCCCGCAAGCGCGACCGGACCGCAGCCATGACGGGGGCAGTGGTGCGCACGACGAACGGTATGGCCACGAGCGCGTGCGCGAGCGGAACGATGATGAACGAGGTGCGCAGGTCGATGGGGCGATCGAGCGCCACCAAGAACCCGAACCCCACCGTGACGGCCGAAGTGCCGAGTGGGAGCATCAGCACCGTGTCGAATACGGTCGCGAAGGAGGTCCGCTCGTAGGCGACCACGGCGGCCGCAATCCCTCCCACGATTGCGGCAATGACGGCTGCCACTGCGGCGAAGGTGACCGAGTTGGCGACCGCCTCGGTGGGCGGTACCGCGAATGCGAAGTCACGTTGGTCCAGCGTCGAATAGTAGGAAAGTGTCGGATTGTCGAGACCGCCGAAGGATTGGATGGCCAGCGACAGGAGCGGACCGAGCGTAAAGATCACCACTGCGGTCAAACCGGCTGTCACGGCGATCCGCTCAGGGCCCGATCGGGCTCGCCGGGTGGTGTGCCGGGCTGCGAGCAGGTTCTGCTGGACGCGCCGGTTTCGCTGCGACCGGCCGTACAGACCGAGCAGCGTGGCGACGCCTATCAGTTGGAGGATCGAAAGCAACGCCGCACCCTGCAGGTCGAACGCGCCGACGGCCCGACGCCAGATCGCCACCTCGAGGGTGGCGTGCTCGAGACTGCCGAGGATCAACACCACTCCAAACGACGTGAAAGTGAACAGGAAGACGAGTGCAGCGGCGGCGGCCACGGCTGGCTGGATGAGCGGCAGGGTCACCTCGCGAAATACTCGCCAGCGGTTGGCGCCCAAGGTTGCGGCCGCCGCTTCGAGGCGCGGATCGATGGACTCCCACAGCGGTGCCACCGTTCGCACGACCACCGACACGTTGTAGAAGACGTGGGCGACCAGAATGGCCGCAACCGTTCCTTCGAGGTCGACGCCCAGGGTGCCGCGTGGCCCGAGCAACGCCAAGAATGCCGCTGCGACCACCACCGTCGGCAGGACGAAGGGGATGGTGATGATGGCTCGGATGGTTCGCTTCAGGGGGAATTCGAAGCGGGCGAATATCCCGGCGATGGGGATACCGACCAGCAATGTCAAGGCGGTGGACGCGGCCGCCTGCGCGACGGTGAACGCAGCAGCGTCCGACACGCCGGCGGTGCCGATGGCGTCGAGTAGGCCATCATCGCCGGTGACGAAACCGACCCACCAGATGCGGACGATCGGATATGCGTAGAACCAGGCCAAGAATGCAGCCGGAACGACGGCTAGCCATCTCAGTCCGGGGCGGTTCACCGCAGGGCGAGGTCGGTCCACTCGTCGATCCAGCGGTCGCGATTGGATTCGATCGTCGCCGGATCGAGCGTGAGCGGCTCCGACGGTACGTCGGCGTAGGCGGTGAATTCGGAGGGGAGCGCGGCGTCGACGTTGGCCGGGAAGACGAACATGTTGAGTGGAATGTCTTCTTGGAAAGTGAGGCCGAGCATGAAGTCGATGAGGCTGCGGCCTTCGTCGCTGTCGGTGAGAAGCCCGGCGTACTCGATCTGCCGGAAGCATCCGACCTGTACGGTCCCGGTCGGAGCCTCGGTGAGGGGCTCCTCGGAGAAAATGACTCCGGCTGGTGGCGACGACGCATAGGACACGACCAGCGGCCGGTCGCCGCCGCCTCCGACGGTGAAGTCCGAGAAGTAGGCGGTCTCCCAATCGGGGGCGATCTTCACGCCGTTGTCGATGAGCGTCCGCCAGTAGTCCTGCCACCCGTCCTCGCCGTACGTGGCGATCGTGGCCAGCAGAAAAGCAAGTCCCGGTGAACTCGCCGCGGGATTCTGGACGACCAGCATGTTCTCGTAGGCGGGTGACAGCAGGTCATCGAGAGAGTCGGGGGGTTCGACGGCGCTCTTGTCATAGTTGAGACAGACGTCACCGAAGTCGATCGGCGTGACATCGGGACCCGCTCGAAGCTCCTCGGGCACTGCGTCGAGGCCGGCGCTCTCGTACTCTATGAATACGCCGGCATCGAGAGCACGACCGAGGAACGTGTTGTCGATGCCGTACAGGACGTCTGCGGTCGGGTTGTCTTTCGTGAGAACCGCTTGGTTCGTGAGGGTGCCCGCATCACCTGCAGTGAGCACCTCGACCTCGTACCCGGTCTCTGCGGTGAATGTCGCCCAAGTCTCGTCGGAGATGGCGAATGAGTCGTGGGTGGCGAGGACCACAGTGCCCTCGCCTCGTACCGGCCCCGGTGCAGCGCCGTCACCGCACGCGGCGAGCGCCACCAAGACGAGCGACAAAAGGATCGAGAGATGGATTCTTGAATGTTCCACGCGCTTCCTCCGCTGGTATTGCCCAGATCAGGTTCCACGGGTCGGTGGCGATGGCGAGTGCCGTAGCCACCCTCTCAGTCCGTTGCTCCGAACTCCCCGGGGTGGTTGTGTGTTGTCAGTGTAGGGAAACGTGTCAGCAATCAGCCAACGGACAAGCGGCGTAGCTCACGCTCCAGGCCGGCCACCGCTTCTTTACCGATCTTGTCGAGGCGTCCACCCATGAACGGTTCCAGCAACTTGAGCAGTCCTTTGAACGTGAGCTCGGCGGTGTATGTGACGACCGTGCTGTCGTCCTTCCGCGAGAACTCGATGGTGTCGACAGCGTCGACCATCGTTCCTCGGCCTGAGAACACCACACGGTGGGGTCGCTCGAGCTCAGTGATCTCGTAAACCATGGGTGTCTCCCGGCCCCCGAACCGGTATTTCAGATCGTAAGTGGAACCGAGGGCTGGTGGCTCCGCAGACCGGGCCGCGGAGGAGGAGACGCCCGGGTCCCACTGTTCGATGTTGGCGAAGTCGGCGGTGTAGTCGAAGGCCGTCTCGATGGGCGTCTCGACGGTGATGGATTCTCTGAGCGTGGCCATGACGGGTCCTCTGTGATGGTGTGCTGAGGATACGGGGCCCAGCGACACACCGGATGCTGCTGCGTGGGTTCAAGTAGCTCGGAGTGTTGGCCGATGCAATGAGCACACCTTCCCCACGAACAGGAGTGATCTCATGCCCTCAGGGATCCAACGCTCGACCATCATCCGGCTCGCCGCCTTTGGAGCGGCGACTCTGCTGATCAGCTTGCTCGTGTTGACGGGATCTCGCGCCGCTTTCACCGCGCAGACCAACAACCCGGCCAACACCTTTCAAGCTGCGAGCGGAGTAACGCTCACCGATGGCGCCAACGGCACGACGATGTTCCTCGTCACCGGACTGACGCCGTCGGAGACGGTCGAGAACTGCATCGACGTCACATTTTCCGGTGAATCTGTCAACGCCGACATCAGACTCTTCTCGGGAACCTCGTTGGCCGGCACCCTGGCCGATGCGCTGAACCTCGAGGTGAAGATCGGCGATGGCGGAGGCTTCGTCGCCACCGAGCTGGGTGGAGGCGAGGGCGACTGCACGGGTTTCGTCCCGGGTGCCACGATCTACTCGGGAACGCTGGCCGATTTCGTTGCGACCCAAACCGATTGGTCCGCGGCGGCAGCCGGCTGGAACACCAGCGTGCAAGGCAACGTGCAGACCTATCAGTTTCGAGTGACCATGGATCCGGCCGCTGACAATTCGTACACCCTCACCACTGCGGGGCCGATCGAGTTTGTGTGGGAGGCGCGCGGCTAGACCCACCGCCGCTCCCGGCGATGCTCCTGCGTCCTGCTCGTGTGTCAGCCTCAGAGCCTCGGTTCTACGCTGGGGCTCTGGGGCTGTTCGTCTTGTTCACCGCTGCCTGGCTGGCGGCTTGGGCCATGATCCCGGCCGCCGTCTTGGGATGGCAGGCGCTGGTCATCACGTCCGGCTCGATGCAGCCGACCATCGAACGCGGCGACGTGGTGGTGGCGGCGCCCTACCGCGGTGAGGAGATCGGGGGCGGGACCGTGATCGTCTTCGAGGACCCTGGGGGTCTGGGGTTGGTCACCCACCGCATTCATGTCGTACTCGATGACGGCCGCTTTCTCACCAAGGGCGACGCCAACGCCCGCACAGATTCGACCCCGATCGAGCGCGAGCACATCCGGGGCGTGGGGCGGATTCTCGTGCCTCTCATTGGCTTGCCATCACAATGGCTTCGGACCGAACCTCTCATGTTCGTGTTGTTCGCTGTGTCTATGGCGCTGGCCGTCTACATGGCGCGCTGGGCTACCAACGATGCCTTCGATCCCTGGCTGGACGACGTTGAACGTCTTCGGCATCTGCGACCGCGTCGTGGTTCGCGGCGAGGGGCACGACCTCCTCTCCGGCACCTGGCGCCGCAGCGTTCGGCGTTGACGGTGCTGCTGCGGGTGGGGATCGTGGTGGTGCTCATCCTGGCGGGCGCAGCCTCGGCGCCGTCGCGTGCCGCCTTCACGGCGAGCACCACCTCGAACGGCACGTTCACAGCCGACGCGTTGTTCCCTTGACTTGGGAGCGATGCGGTCAGTCGCTGTCGGACCTGATGAGGATTGCCGCGGTTGGGCATTCGTGGGCCGCTTCGCGCACCCGTTCGTGAATGCGCTCGTGCGGCGCCGGGTCGATGACGGTTGCCACTTCGCCGACGCTGAACACCTCGGGGCAGACACGTTCGCAGCATCCTGAACCGGCGCAGATAGCCGGGTCGACCGAAACGAACATCGTGTGTCACCCTACCTTCGCACGATCATGGGCTCTGGCCTTCAGCCGGAGGTTCGGTGCCCTAGCCTGGGAGTATGGATCTCTACGCCCGGGTGAACATTCTCGGCGGGCGATCGGTGCGCCTGCCTCGTGGTCAGCTCGAAGACGCTATCACGCTCGACAACGATCCCATCGCCCGTGCCCACAACTGGGTCACCCAAGGGGCGGATCGGGTTCACATCGTCGATCTCGACGCCGCAGCTCACCGCGACTATCGCAACCGGCCGCTCATCGACCGTTTGCTCGCCGAACTGGATGTCGAAGTCCAAGTGGCCGGAGGGATCCGATCGGAGGCCGAGGCCTATCGCCTGATCGAGCAGGGTGCGTGGCGTGTCGTGATGGGCACGGCTGCCATCGAGAACCAGAACATGGTGTGGGACTTGTGCCGCAACCGTCCCGACCAGATCGCCGTTTCGCTCGACGTGCGGCCTGATGGCGAGCTGGCCACCCGAGGCTGGACCCAGAACTCGGGCAGATACCTGGAGGAGGTATTGGTGGAGCTCGAATCGGCCGGTGTCTCGGCGGTTCTGTTGGCGGAAGCCGGTCGGGACGCCCTCATGGAGCCGCCGAACATGCGGCTCATTTCTGAAACCCTCGCGGCTGTGGACATTCCCGTCGTAGCGGCCGGCGGAGTGCGGAGCCTCGACGACCTGAGGGCGCTGCTGGCGCTCGACGTCGAAGGGCGCCGGCTCGACGGGGTCGTCGTCGGTCGAGAGGTCACGCACGGCCGCTTCACCATCGAGCAGGCCAAGGCCGTCATCGCTGTCGGCCCCCCGGAGGCCACTTCGCCGACACATGGGGTGACGGCTGCGGTGCCACCGATGGATCAAGAGACGGCCGACAAGTTCCGACGCTTGGCCGAGGAGTTGGAGACGGCCGCGTCCCACGCCCGAACCGCCGCTGTTCGATACCTCGATGGCGAGAAGGCGCGGGGCGCCGCTCATGGTTTCGGAGTGGCAGGGCACCTCGAGCGAGCGGACAGCTTGTTGTCGGAGATCGCCCGCATGCACGCCGACAAGGGAACGCCGGAGTAGACACCAGTCGGAGGCAGCGAACGGCATCCGGTTGGAGCGTCCGCTCCGAATGCTGGGTAACCGACCCAGGAGGACTTTTCATGAAACGATGGACACTGACCATCGTGGCCGCCCTCATGCTCGTGATGGTGGCGGTGCCCGCATCAGCCGACGACCCGTCCATCATCGATATCGCGGTTTCCGACGGCGACCAGTTCGACTCGAATCCGTTCGACTTCGACATTCTCACGGAGGCGGTCATCGCAACCGGTCTCGACGAAGCGCTGGATGATGATGGTGTTGGTGACTTGCCGTTCGACGTGACGGTGTTCGCTCCCACCGATCAAGCCTTCCGCCGCCTCGTGTACGACCTGGCCGGCGTGTGGCTCGAATCTGAGGAAGAGGTGTTCAACGCCGTTGCAGAGCTTGGCCTCGACACGGTCTCGGACGTGATCCTGTACCACGTCGTCGAGGGTGAGGTGTTTGCCGCTACCGCGCTGACACTTGACGGCGTGGACGTGCCGACGCTGCTCGGGCCCACCTTCGAGGTCAACGTGCGTCAGAGCACCTGGATCTCGCTGCGAGACCAGGACGTCGATGACATCGACCCGTGGGTGATTCCGGCACTGACCGACATCGATGCGTCGAACGGAGTGATCCACGGCATCACCCGCGTGCTCCGTCCCGTCGACCTGTAGGAAGTTCCCACGACCGATCGAGGGAGTGCGGCGACCGGCCGCACTCCCTCATTCGTTTCAGTCCTCACGGGAGGACGGTCAGAAGACGCCGTTCAGGCGACTTCTCGAGGGGCCTTTCAGCGAGCGAGAGCGGCGTGCTCCGGCGATGCATCACGGACGGTGCGGTAGACGTCCACGGCAAATGCGATGTTCATGAGGAGCACGCTGCCGAACATGATCCCGTACAGAGTGGGCTCCGACTCCCGGATCCCAAACTCGACATACGTGAGCCCTATCACACCGATGAGCCACAGGATCGCCAGACCCTGCTTCACCCCGGCAATGAGGTAGCCCGCACCGGGAAAGAAGAAGTTGGCCACAGCCGCCAGAACTGCCTTGTTCATCACGCCTCCTGATATGCCTTGACGTTGCTCGCCAGCCAACGTACTGTGCAGAAGTGGACGTGTGAATAGGTAATTATCCTGAATTCATATTGAAAAGTCCACCAAGACCGCACGATGGATGGGTCGGATGGCGGATGCGTTGACAGACATCTTGCGATCGGTTCGGATGGAGGGCTCGGTCTTCTCTCGAGCGGCGCTGGCGGCACCGTGGGGGGTCGAGTCGGGCCGGACCAAAGCCGGTATGTTCCACGCCGTGGTCGAGGGGAGCGCATGGGTACGACTTGCCGAAGGTGGGACGCCGGTCGAGTTGCGACGGGGGGACGTGGTGATGATGCCGCACGGCGACAACCACTTGATGACCCACCGACCGAACACGCCGACTCGACCTATCGCCGAACTGACGAATGTGGACGGTCGTGGTATGGGGCATCTGGTCGTGGAGGGTTCGGGGACGACAACGTCATTGATCTGTGGAACGGTCCAGTTCGAGCGATCCGGTGCCCACCCCGTCTTCTCGATGCTGCCCCGTCTGCTGGTGGCCCGGGACGAGGACGGCCACATGTCGGCGTTGGTCGAGACGATGATCGGCCTCATCGCCGCCGAGGTGGATCAGCCATCGGCCGGCAGCGAAACCATCGTCGCCCGCCTCACCGACGTCCTCGTAGTCTGCGTTCTGCGCGATCACATCGACCGGCTCGCGCCGGGCGAGGGCGGCTGGCTGGGAGCGCTTCGCGACCCGCTTATCCGAGATGCCCTGGGGCTCATCCACCGGAGTCCTGAGATCCCCTGGACAGCGGCAGCCCTGGCCGAGACTGTCGGGCTGTCTCGGTCTGCCTTCTATGCGCGATTCAGCGAAGCCGTGGGTGAGACTCCGGGCGAATACGTGATTCGTTGGCGGATGCATCTGGCTACCCGCCTTCTGCGGGAAGAGGGGTGTTCGGTGGCAGCGACAGCACGTTTGGTGGGTTATCGGACAGAGGCGGCCTTCAGTAATGCGTTCCTCAGGGTGATGGGAGTGAGGCCAGGTGCGTACAAGCGCGCCGCCTGACGGCACTCATTCTTCGATCTCTCCGCCACGGGCCCGTAGGTGCTGGCGCAGTGTGTACGACGGATCCTGTTGGCGACGCTGCAGATACTCGGCGAATCGCAGCTGTTGGCGCAACGTCGTACCAGATCTCACCAGCTCGGCTTGTGCCTCCTCGGTCGAGCGAATGGTGTTGGCAGTCTCGATCACCTCGTCGACCGAGGCGGCTTCGACGAACACCGCGCCATCGTCGTCTGCGAAGACGACATGGTGGGCCGTGGCTTCGATGGTGCCGAAGTGAGCACGACGTAAAGCGTCGGGTTCAGACGGATCGAGCCGCTGCGGCCCGGAAGGAAACGGACCGTACGAGAACACCGGGAGCGGTAGGGCCCGCAGTTCAGTCGTGTCGCGGTGCCGACCCCACACCACCATGCCGGCCAGTCCGGCGGCCATCGCCTCGATGGCAGTGAGGTCGCCGATGCAGGCTTCGTCGGCGCGGCCCTGATTGTCGATCACCAACACCTCCCCGCCTCGGGCGGCCTCGAAAGCCTCGAAGAAGACATCCACTGATCCCGAATGCCGGGCAGGGAGTACCGGCCCGGCCAATTTGTCACCGGAGCGCACGGGTTTCAGCCCAGGTGGGGCAAGAAGCAGCGGCCTTCGAAGACGGAGACAGGCATCGGCGATCTGAGGGGTCCAGAGCCCGGCGAAGGCCTCATTCAGGTCCATGGAGGCACACTACGCCCGCACGGTCCACGCCGGGTGCGACCACGGGCCGGTACCCTGGCCCGGATGTCTCGATACCCGCCGGTACCCGGTGCAGCCCGCCCACTGGTCGGCTTGGTCAGGCTGCTCGGAGGTGTGGTCTTGGTACTGGGTCTGGTCCTGGCGGCGCTGTTGCTCAGCCGCCGCGAGCCGGGTCAGGCGGCGCTGGCTGCGGTCCTGTCAGCGGCCGTCGCCACCGCAACATGGCTCCCGCCGATGTCGCGGGCCTTCCGCGTGGCGGTTGCGCTCATGTTGTTGGCGGTAACTGCAGCCACACGTTCGTGGTGGGTGTTCGCGGCGACCGTGGCTCTCCTCGCGGTGCTGGCCGGCGCTGGTCGATTGCTGCTGAGCCGGCTCGGCCCCTCCGACGTGCATGTCCTTCCGCCGGGGACGGTCATGGCGGGCGCCAGCCAGAGCATCGATGAGCTGGAGTCTCGCTCGTTCAACCCGGTGGGCGCGGTTGGTTTCGAAGTCGCTCGCTTTCGGGTCGTCATGTCGGTCCTGCTGAGCGCAGATCGCCTGCGGTATGCGATCGTCACCGACTCGGTGATTCAGGTCGTCAGCCAGATCGACGACATCAGGTTCCTGGTGAGCCGAAACTCTGCGTTCGGTGCCCTAGGCGCCGGTGAGCTCGGCAACGACATGCGGGGCGCCGATATCGCCGAATTGGACGATGGTCATCTCCGGGCGCTCAACGTGATCGAGCCGCTCGGCGCAGCTCCCGTACCCCAGCTTGGTGAAATGGTCGTGCAGCGGGTCTTCGAGGCGACCGCCCACGACGCCGCCTCGTGGGCGCCACAGGCGCCGAAGCCGTGGGATTCAGGCGCAGGCAGCGGCCCGATCGACGGTTCACCGGCGTCGCTCGAACGGGCCCGAAGCTGGCTGGGACTGCCGCCCGCGGGATGAGCCGAGGCCTGGTGTCCACCTGCCGCCATCGTCGGTACCGAGGTATCGACTGGAGATCTAGGGACTGGCTTCGTTGCCATCATCGACTTCGAGCTGCGGAACGCCTTCGATTCTGACGCCCCGAAACGGGGGCTGCGTCTCAGATCGTGAGCGAGCATCGCGTATCCCGCTTCAGACGTCCCAGCTTGACGTCATCTTCGGCAAGCACGACCTCGAGGTTCCCCGCCTGGTAACGGAACCACACCGGCGAAACGGCAACCGAGCCATCCTTGAGATACGTAGTCGGCACGGCCGGAGCCATTTGCTCGAACAGGTGCACGGAATCAGCGGGCCAATCTGCCGATTCTGGCTGTGCCGTTTCTGGGCTACGAGGTTTCTGAGCGATGACGAGAGCAAGTTGTACATCGTCGGGCTTCTCGAGGACTCGGCGGCGGTTATGCACCATCTCACCAGCAAGGGCGACATGATCGGTCGCTTCTCGGAGATCGCGCCCACTGCCAGACTTGAGATCTACGGTCATGTGTCGGACGAACTGAGGGGATTCGTCGCGCCATTCGGCCCCGAGATCGCCCGACACTTGAGGGGCTCACACGCTGAAGCGAGCTGGGGTGATTCCCGCCTCACCACTCGACGTAAGGCTCGATTTCGGCACAGCTCAGCGGCTTGGCAGGGCGTCTGTGTGGCCGACGCTTCGGCTCGGAGGAGGAAGACCTGCTTCTCGGGGCCAGTCTTCGGGAAGCCCTATCGATTAGCTGCCAACGTGCTTGGACCGCCTCGGCCGGGATGCCACGAAGTAGGCGATGGAGCCCCTCGAGTCGTCAACGTCCACCTCGTAGAACGAGGCTTGCAGGATGGCGCGAAGCCCAGCGACGTCGTCGTCTCGGTTGTCGAAGCCGCCGATGTGGTTGAGCGCGCGAACCGCCAGACGAGCCGACCGGGTGTGATTGGCCCTAATGCCGAGCACCGTACCTCCGAACAGGACGCCGTCAGCGGTTAGTTTCGTCGCGATGTGCTCGATCGCGATGCCCTTGGCGACAGCTGGCCCAGGCAAGCAGTGGAGCACATGTGCAAGCGCTGCAGAGTCGAACGGTCCCTCGAGCGGCAGGGGACGCAGCACATTCGCCTCGACCAGTCTGGGCCTCAAGTGCGCCAGAGTCCGACCGCAGTGGACGAGCACGTGTGGATTGGCATCGACCAGAGTTACTTCGAGTTCGCGCGGCGGATCGGACCGAGCGATGAAGTATCCCGTCCCGGGCCCGACGTCCAGGTGCCGTCGCCCCATATGATGCCGGTACAGATCAAGGGCAGGCTCGGCCCCGACTTTCCAGACCCGGGACGCCATGAAGCTCAAGACCCACCAGTCGTAGATCTTGAGGAAGCGCGGTTTGTAGTCCTTGAATCCCTTGTATCCAGGTTCGCTTCGATTCACACCGATGCCCTTTCCTCAGCGAATCCGAAGCTCACTGGCAGAATCCACAGGTAGCGAGTAGGCCAGGGCCCGATCTTGCTCGTGATCCGCACTCTTGGGGCAGCGGCTTCGAGTAGGTGTGACGGGCCAGCGGCCAGTCGGCCCAACAATTCACGTTTCGCCTCCAAAGTCGATCCCGCAAGGTATACACACGAGTACAACCGACAACGCAGCTCTCCCACCCAACAGGACGCTCGCGCAGAGGTGCTGAATCACCCCTGGGGATCAACGCGCTTCGCGGTTCGAATGAATCGCAGTGGGCCCCGTGGGACTCGAACCCACAACCAACGGGTTAAAAGCCCGGTGCTCTGCCAATTGAGCTAGAGGCCCGCCAAAACGGTAGCACCCGCTGTGCCCTGGGCTTTCGGGTGGAATTCGCCGAGCCGAACCGCCTCCTAGGCTGCTCTGGATGATCCGATTCGGTGTTTCGGGATTGCCCGGAGAGGGCGTCGAAGACGGCGAGTGGCTCGACCGGTTGGCTGCCCAGGGCTACGAGGCGGTGGAACTCAGCTTCACGAAAGGATTCCCTTGGAAGGAACGCCGCTGTGCGGCGTTCGGAGAGGCGGCCGTCGAGCGAGGGTTTGCCGTGTCCGTCCACGCGCCGTTCTTTGCGGTCCTCACGGTGCAGGACGAGGAGAATGCCAAGAAGTGCCGTGCCGCTTTGGAACACACGATGAAGCTCGGCAAGCACCTCGGCGCTCGAGTGATCGTCGCCCACCTCGGCAACACCCACGGCGAGCCGCCGGAGGATCTCATCGCCCGCATCCGCACTCATCTCGATTGGATCGAGCCCAAGGTCCGTCACCTCGGTGTGGGTCTGGGCCTCGAGACGGGCGGCAAGACATCCCAGTTCGGCAGCCTGGGAGACATCGCCATGCTCGCCCGGGAGTACTCCTTCGTTCGTCCTGTCATCGACTGGGCGCACGTCCATGCAATGTCAGGTGGCGCTCTCACCACCAAGGATTCGTTCGCCGCCGTCATCGAGTTCCTCCGGGCCGAGTTTCCCGGCTGGATGATCGATCCGCTCCACTGTCAGTTCACCGACAACCTCTTCGGCGACTCGGGCGAGATCAAGCACGTCCCCTACGGCGACGGATCGCTGCGCATCGGCCCGCTGGTCGAGGCCGCCCGCGATGTCGGTCTGCGGATGAACATCATCTCCGAGGCGAGGGAATCGTCCAGCCATGCCGCCATGCTGGAAGAGGTCCGAGCGACCTTGAAGGCCGCCGCACCGCCCCAGCGGCCCGGCCGGGCCCTGGCGTCGGGCGCCGTCGAATTCCCCGATCCAATCGTCGTCTCGACCGAAGGGTCCGCCGCTGCCCCGATCGGCCTCGATCGCAGCTTGCGCTTGACCAACATCGACAAGCCGTTCTTCCCCGAGGGCTACACCAAGGGTGATCTCATTCAGTACTACGCATCGGTCGCGCCGGTGCTGCTTCCCCATCTACGCGATCGAGCGATCGTCATGTCGCGCTACCCGGACGGAATCGAAGGCGACTTCTTCTACGAGAAGCAAGCTCCGGGTCATCAACCCGAGTGGATGCCGCTGGCGCCCATCCATTCCAGCGTGCGGGGAGAACCGATCGAGTTCGTGACGGCCTTCGATCGGGAGTCGTTGATGTGGCTGGCAAACATGGGCTGCATCGAGATCCATCCGTGGCTGTCCACCGTGCAGCAAGTCGAGTACCCGTCGTTCGCAATCTTCGATCTCGACCCCGCCGAGGGGGCCGAGTGGCAGCAGGTGGTCGACACGGCTCGTCTGCTGAAGACCTTGCTGGACGGGCTCGGGTTGCGCGGCTACCCCAAGACCACGGGTTCGAAGGGAATGCACATCTACATCCCTCTCGACCCTGTGTATCCGTATGAGCGCACCCGGCGGTGGGTCTCGAGTGTGGGGCATCTGCTGGCCAAAGCCAATCCAGCAGACATCACCATGGAGCCAAACATCCCCAAGAGGGCCGGCAAGGTCTTTGTCGACGCCAACCAGAATGTGGGGGGCAAGACCATCGCCTCGGTCTATTCGGTGCGTCCATTCGCCGGAGCACCCGTGTCGGTGCCGATCCTCTGGGAGGAGCTCGACGAGGTCAAGGCGCGCTCATTCACGATCGTCAATCTGTGGGAGCGCTTGCACCGGTTCGGCGATCTCTTCGCCCCCGTGCTCGAGGGTGGCCAGCGCCTGGAGGCCGCTGAGGAAGCCGTGGGGATCGCCCCTGTCGAGCCTGAATGAGCAGGTCCAAAAGGACTCCCCGGCGCCGGTGTCGGGGCGTACGATCGGGAGGCGGTCGTCGGCATGAGCCGATAGGAGGAGAACCGCATGCCGAAGTACCTGTTCCAGGCGAGCTACAGCACCGATGGCGTCAAGGGCCTGCTGTCCGAGGGCGGCACGGCCCGGATGCAGGTGGTCGAAACGCTCACGAATAGCCTAGGGGGCTCCATCGAGACGATGTACTACGCCTTCGGGGCGGACGACGTGTTCGTCATCGTTGATCTGCCCGATAACGAGAGCGCTGCGGCGGCTGCACTCACCGTGTCTGGCAGCGGGGCAGTCCGGGTCAAAACGACGGTGCTGATGAGCCCGGCCCAGATCGACGAGGCAGCCAAGATGGCCGTCGACTACCGGCCCCCCGGAGGTTGATCGAACTCCTCTGCTACTTGGCGTCGGCGGCGTTGAGCACCCACCCGTAGCCGGCGTCGGGGTCTTCGATCGCCAGCCGGCAGGCCCATCCTGTCGCCGGGTAGAGGTCTGACCACCAATACCAGTTCAAACTGTCGATCGCCTCGGCCAGGTCGTCCGGCATCACCGGCCAGTCGTCCGCGAGGTCGGTGATCGTCGCCGCCGTCCACCATGCAGCGAGCCGTCCGTTGGCCGCACCGCTTCGTTGACCGAATGCGCCGCCATCTGACGCCGTCCAAGCCATGATCGCCATCGCCTGCGCAGGCGAGATGCCGGCGACCCGGGCTTCCCGAAGTCCCAGGGATCCGATCGCCTCGAGCGCACCACCCTCAACGACATTCGCCTCTGCGGTGCCATTGGAATCGTCCACCCAGGTGGCGACCAAGCCAAGGAGCGCATCGACAGAAGCTCGATCCTCGACCCTCTCCCCTGCGCACACTTCCACCTTCTCGAGATGCTCGGGGTGGGGAGGAACGGACTCGACACGATCGGGCTTGTACTCAGGCACCGAGTAGCTCGGCTCCCATGAAGACAGTACGAGCGGCACCTCGATCGCCCGATCCTCGATTCCGCGCAGGTCCTCGCCTCGCACGACCCGTTCTTGGGCGACGACCGCCCGGCTCGGACCGACGGGCAGGTGAG
Organism: Acidimicrobiia bacterium; assembly: GCA_041586155.1. GTDB lineage: Bacteria > Actinomycetota > Acidimicrobiia > Spongiisociales > JAENVV01 > JBFGJH01. Next base: position 2,931 of record JBFHAT010000034.1, on the reverse strand, counting down.
GCTCGAGGTCCGTCCACCCGTGGGTCGAGGCAGCAACTTCGGTGAGCGGTCCCAGCGTGAATCGGCTCGCCGGCGAGTCGACCACAGTCCCGGCATAGCTTGCCGGGGCTTCGAGCGCCAGCCGGTAGTCGACGTGGTGGGCAACCGCCCACAGCTGCTTGCCGCGCTCCACGGCTTCGCGGCATTTCTCGCGCAGATCGATGAGGTCGTCCCATGCCTGGTCGGTGCACAACGCATCGATTCGCGCCAGGAGCTCGTCGTGCTTGGCTCGTTCGACCAGCTCGGTGGTGGTGAGTGTCATTCCGGCGAAGAGCCTACGGCCACCGGCAGGTCGGTCGAGGCCCATTCACTCCACGACCCGTCGTACAACGCTGGAAGTGGCAGGCCGGCCACGGCACTTGCCAGGATGGTATGGCATGCGGTCACGCCGCTGCCGCAGTAAACGACGGTGCCTTCAGTTGTGCCGAGGTGTCGAGCCAGCTCGGCCCGAGGTCGCAGCCGACCATCGACCGCGTTCGAGGCGTACGGAAGGTTCTCCGCCGTCGGGATGTGGCCGGCTTTGGCGTCGACCGGCTCCACTTCACCGCGATACCGGTCTGCGGCTCGCGCATCGATGAGCCGCACCGATCCGAGCCGCTCGAAAAGGGCGTTCATGTCGATGGTGTCGTCGCTTCGAGGTTGCGCAACGAATTGAGCCGGCACCGGCCTGACCTCGTCGGTCTCCACAGGATGTCCGGCGGCAACCCACGCCGCATATCCCCCGTCGAGCACCGCTGCATCGTCGTGGCCGAAATGGCGCAATAGCCACCACACTCGGGCGGCCACCGCGCCGATCGACTGGTCGTAGGCGACCACAGAGGTGTCGTTGCCGATTCCGGCCGCCTCGAACACCTGTTCGAACTGCTCAGCCGACGGAAGCGGATGACGGCCCCGTCCCGAGGGTGCCGACAGGTCGGTCTCGAGATCCAGGAATACCGCCCCGGGTAGGTGACCCGCTTCGTACTCGCGCCGACCGAGCGCCAGGTCGTGGAGATACCAGCGAACGTCGACGAGCCGAATCCCATCCAGGTGGTCGGCAACCCACGAGGCGTCGACCAGCGGACCGGGGACGCTCACTCCTCCGACGTGAGGTCGTCCCGGAGTCGATCGACGGCGTCGTTGGCTTCGTCGGCGGCGGCCTTCGCCTCGGTGATCGGGTCCGCCTCGGCGCCGTCCTCGTCGGACGGACGGTGACGCATCATCCCCTTCGCTTCGGTGCTGAGATCTTCGATCACGCCGCTGATGGCGTTGATCAGCGAGTTGCCGGCCTTCTTGGCGTCGTCGCGCACGCTTTCGTCGCGGATCGTCCGACCAAGGCTGGAAAAGACCCGCTCGACTCCGTCGACGATGGTCTCGAAGCCGGCCTTGACCTCCTCGCTGCTGGGTGCGTCCTCGGTTTCGCGGTAGTGCTCCTTGAAGCGGCGTCCCAGGGCGGCGAAGTTGTTGCCGACGTCTTTCCAGGTGTCCTCGTTGCTGCTCATGCTTCCTCCGATAACATCCGGCGCATGCTGCTCCACCTCGTCGATGGTACCTTCGAGCTGTTTCGGGCGTACTTCGGCCGTCCGCCCCGTGTCAGCCCCGAAGGCCATCCGGTTGGTGCAGTCCATGGCCTCGTCGATTCCATGCTGACATTGTTACGCGAACCGGGAGTTACGCATGTGGCCGTGGCGTTCGACACGGTCATCGAGTCGTTTCGCAACGACCTGTTTCCTGGGTACAAGACGGGAGAGGGGATCGAGCCCGAGCTGCTCGCGCAGTTTCCGCTCGCAGAGGAAGCACTCGACACGTTGGGGATGACAGTGTGGGGCATGGTCGAGTTCGAGGCCGACGATGCCATGGCGACGGCGGCGCTGCGGTGGGTCGACGACGTAGAGCGGGTGATGATCTGCTCTCCCGACAAGGACCTCGCTCAGACGGTAATCGGTGATCGGGTCGTGACCTACGACCGCATGCGCCAGATCCTCCTCGACGAAGACGGAGTACGCGACAAGTTCGGGATCGCTCCCGATTCGATTCCCGACTACTTGGCGCTGGTGGGTGACACCGCCGACGGCGTTCCCGGCGTTCCTGGTTGGGGTGCCAAATCCACCGCCACCCTCTTGGCCGAGTATCGACGACTCGACCTGATCCCGCTCGACGAAGCGGAGTGGACGGTGAAGGTTCGGGGAGCTGCTCGGCTGGCCGAGAGCTTGCGTATCCACCGTGACGCGGCGCTGTTGTATCGGACGCTCACCACGCTGCGGCGCGACGTGCCACTGGTCGAAACACTCGACGACCTCGAATGGCAGGGTGTCCCGCGCATCCAGTTCGAGGCGTTGTGCGCGCGTCACGGCTTTGACACCATCAGGGAGCGCGTGCCGCGTTGGGCTGCGTGAGCCCGGTCACGGAGCGGTTGTCACCGTCGATATTTGCGAGCCGTCGGTGAACGTGATCGTGAGCGTGTAGGGCACCGATGCCGGGTCGGCGATCGGTCGGTTGCGGAACGTGAATCGAAGGCTCTGTGTCGACTGCGCCAGCACCTGAGGATTGTCGACGTCCCAGGTCACGGTGATCGAAGGACCCGCCGCCGATCCGTTCCAGATCACCACGTTGTCCAGGCGGATCTTCGTCAGATTCCCATTGGTGGCATTGGGCCAGCTGAGGTCGATTGCGGCGATGCCGAGAGGTTGGGTGTGGTCGCTGGTGAGGGTGAACGTCAGATCTTTGTTCTTGGCCTGCCAGCCGTCGATGGTGACCATCCCGCTGATGCCGAGGTAGTGGCTGGGGTCGGTGTCGGTGAGGGTTTGGGTTTGGTAGGTGGCGGTGGCGGTGCCGGTGTTGGTGTATTGGCCTTGGGTGGCGGTGCCGGTGGCGGTGTAGGTCCAGGTTTCGCCGGGGTTGAGGATGTTGTCG
>JBFHAT010000033.1:0-30492 GCA_041586155.1 Acidimicrobiia bacterium | reverse complement strand
TCCGCCCCGGCAGCCGCAGCGGCATCGAGCCGATCCGAAAGCGAGGCGGGATCACCGGCCGCGAATTGGATCGACTTCTCGATGGCGTCGAAGTCTCGCCCGAGCCGGGCGCACCAGTCGGCGAGCACTTCATGTTTGTGACGGAATTGGTCGAGGTCGAATGCCATGCTTGGGAAGTTCCAATGGTCGGCCCATTGGGCGGCGGTGCGCAGGGTTCGTTTTTCCCCTCCGCCGCCAATCACGATCGGCGGGCGGGGTCGTTGGACCGGCTTGGGCTCGCAGCGAGCATCGGTCAGTCGGTAGTGCTCGCCGGCGAAGTTGCTGGTGTCCTGGGTGAGCAGCAGGTGGATGACCTCGACCGCCTCGTCGAGGCGGTCGAAGCGTTCCTTCAAGGGCGGGAGGTCGATGCCGTATGCGTCGTGTTCTTTGGTGAACCATCCGGCTCCGATCCCCAGGTCGAGTCGACCCTCGGACACGACATCCACTGTGGCGGCCATATTGGCCAGCACCGCAGGGTGGCGATAGGTGTTGCTCGACACCATCACGCCCAGGCGAAGCTTCGAGGTGATCGCGGCAAGGGAGGCGAGCAGCGTCCAGCCTTCGAGGCAAGGGGCCGTGTCGTCGCCCCGCAGTGGCATGAAGTGGTCGAACGTCCAGCCGCCTGCGAAGACGTCCATCGAGTCGGCCGCCATCCACACGTCACGAATCGACTGCCAGTCGGTGTTCATGGGCGCGGTCTTGAACGACACTCGCACGGTGTCCTCCTTTGGCGAACGATGTGCCGCCCTAGTATCGCAAACGATTGCGACCCGTCGGAGGCAGGAGAGCGGTGCAGCGCGGCGAAGCCAGCGGACTCGCCCAGATCGGGCATTCCGATCTGGGTGGCTTCGGCGATGGCATGCAGGTGATGCGTTGGAAAGACGCCCTGTACGTGGGGCATTTCGGACCGTCAGGAATGGGCACGAGCATCCTCGACGCCACCGATCCCGGCGACCTTCGCTTGGTCCGCCAGCTACCTGCGCCTCATGGCGCCCACACCCACAAGGTTCAGACCGCCGATGGGCTCCTGCTCACCAACCACGAGGCGTTCCGGGGTGGTGTCCCAGCCCGGGCCGGGTTGGCCGTGTACGACCTCTCGGACCCGTTCGAGCCTCGAGAGATCGGCTTCTGGCAGTCGACCGGTCGGGGCGTTCACCGGATCGTGTACGAGGGCGGACGTTACGCCTACGTCTCAGCCACCCCGGACGGATTCGACGATCGAATCTGGGTGGTGGTCGACCTGGTCGACCCGGAGCATCCGGTCGAGCGGGCTCGCTGGTGGTGGCCAGGGATGCGACACGGGGAGGTCCGCGAATGGCCGGCGGAGGAATCCCGCTCCGTCCATCATGCCCTGATCGACGGCGACCGTGCGTACCTGGGATTCTGGGACTCCGGCATGGTGATCCTGGACATCGCCGATTTGGACGACATCTCGGTGGTTGCTTCGTTGCAATGGGACGTCGGCGGTCACACGCACACATGTCTGCCGCTGCCCGGTCGGGACCTGGTGGCCGTCACCGATGAGGCCGTCACCGACGGGTGCGAAGACGACCCCCACATGGTGCGGGTAGTCGAGATCGCCGACGAGGCGGCGCCTTCCGTCGTATCGATCTGTCCAGTCCCTGAAGGCGACTTCTGCGATCGGGGGCTGCGATTCGGGGCCCACTGCCTGCACGAGAACCGCCCAGACAGCTACCGCTCTGCTGAGATCGTGTTCGCGACCTACTTCAATGCCGGCCTTCGGGTCTACGACCTTGCCGACCCGACTCGTCCGTCAGAGCTGGCATATTGGATTCCCGACTGTCCGCCAGGTCAGGCAGCCGCTCAGATCAACGACGTGTGGGTGGGCGAGGACCTACTCGTCTACACGACCGATCGGGTCAACGGCGGGGTCTACGTGCTCCGGCCGGAGGAGACGGTAAGCGGACGGCTGGCGGAGGCGCAGCTCTGAGCGGTGCCGCCGGCCAACGCCTGCAATCGATTGCGGACGCTACTGTGACATGCAACGCCGCAGAGGAGCCTCATGCCTGCCGAACTCGACTTTGCCCCTTCGGAGGACCCCTTCGTGGTCCAGCACGGTGGGTTCTATCGCCGTTGGCTGTCGATGGTGGACGACCTCGACGAGCTGAAGGCGATCGTGGCTCGCCTCACCGGCACCACCCAGGATGTGTGGATTCCTGTCTGGGAGGAGGCCGGCGAGCTACATGAGCGGGAGGGCGACCGGCTCGAGGCAAGCGGCGATTATGACGGCGCCCGCCGTGAATACCTCCAAGCCAAGACCTTCTACGCCATCGGCCGTTTTCCCGCGGAGATCACCGACGAGAAGCGACGCGTCAGCGAGCGCTGTGCTGAGGCCTACCGCAAGGCGGCGTTGCACCTCGATCCTCCGCTCCAGGTCGTCGACGTTCCCCATCAGGGCAAGACGATTCGCTCCCACTACCGGGCTCCCTCGACGGCGTCGGCCGATTCTTCGGTGCCGGCGGTGCTCATCATGTGCGGCGCCGACGTCTTCAAGGAGGACCGGGGCTGGGCCGGCCAGATGGCGCTCGACGAGGGAATGGCCTCACTGGTGATGGACGCTCCGGGCACCGGCGAGAATCCGTTCCCGTGGGCTCCGGAGTCGGTGTCCGCCTGGGAGGCGGCACTCGACTGGCTGGCAGAACGGCCCGAGGTGGCGGGTGATCGGATCGGCGCATTCGGTATCTCCCGGGGCGGCTACTCGGTGATGCAGCTGGCGGGGGTGGCTCCCTCCAAGGTCGGTGCTGTCGCCGCAAATGCGGGCCATCCATTCGGCTACCGGATGTCAGAAGACGAGCTCGACGCTTTCGTCGACCACGCCAACAAACGGGCTTCGTGGGCGTTCGGCGAGCCCGGCTCGCCGGGATCGTTCGAACCCACCTCCAAAGAGAAGGAAGCCGAAAAGTTCTCACACTGGGCCCTGTCCGAGCAGGGCATCCTCGACAACATCACGATGCCGGTGCTGATGATCAACGGGAAGCACGATCACCTCGCTCCGATCGGCAACATCTACTTCATGCTCGAACACGGTCCGGTCACCGGCAAGGAAGCCCGGGTGTACGCAGATGCCGGCCACTGCGCCTTCAAGTACTTCGACGAATGGGCCCCCGCCACCTTCCGCTGGCTGCGAGAGAAGCTGACCGCCTGATCAGCTCGCCAGGGCCTCGGCCACCATTGGGGGCAACGAGGGGTCGGCCGGCGGAGTGAAGCTCACCAGGACGTGATCAGCGCCCAGCTCACGGTAGGCGTCGACCTGGTCGACGGTTCGGGCCAGGTCGCCCGAATAGCGGAACTGCACGGACACCTCGATCTCAGACCGGTCGCGACCGCGTGTCTGGCACGCTTCGTCGAGCCGAGCCAGCGACGAGGCGAAGAAGTCGGGATCGTGGGTGTAGTCGGGAAAGTTCCACTGATCCGCCCACTTGGCCGCCAGCGGGATCGTACGACGTGGCCCGGTGCCTCCCACGACGAACGGCGGGCGTGGTTGCTGAACGGGTTTGGGCTCGAACCGGGCTTCAGTCATCGTCCGGTACTTGCCGACGAAGCTGAACACGTCCTCGGTGAACAAGCCGTGGAGAACAGCGAAGGTCTCATCGAGCAGGTCGAATCGATCCCCGATGGTCGGCAGATCGATGCCGTACGCCTGGTGCTCGCCCTCGTGCCAGCCGGTACCGATACCCAACTCGAGCCGGCCGCCCGACATGTGGTCCAGAGTGACCGCCTGTTTGGCGAGAAGCGCCGGGTGGCGGAAGGTGTTGGCGCTCACCATCGTCCCGAACCGGATTCGCTCCGTGATCGCCGCCAGCCCTCCGAACAGCGTCCACGCCTCCAACATCGGAAGGTGGGGCTCCGACTTGGGCGGGTAGAGATGGTCGTTGAGCCACACCACGTCCCAGAATCCGTCCCGGTCGGCGTCGATCCAGATGTCGTGTAGCTGGCGCCATTCCGCCTGCTGCGCCCACACCTTGAAGGAATGGCGCATGGACCTCACTTCAAGTGGCGATCGAGGTAGCCGATCACGGCGGCGATCGCCTCGTGCTGAACCTCGTCCACCTCGTACTCGCCGTCGGCACCCCGCATCGGGTAGATGTAGCCGTGTAGGTGATGGTCGAACGAGACCCACTCGACGTCTTTGCCTGCGTCGGCCAGAAGCTCGTAGTTGAGACGGAAGATTCCCTGCAGCTCGTCGGTCTCGCGACCCATCACCAGGATTGGCGTTCGGATCCCGGCGATACGGGCGGCAGCGACCGCGTGGTCGATGCGCCCCCGAACCTTCTCGGTCTCGCGCATGAGCATCGACTCGATGTTGCGCATCTGGGTGTCCTCGTCGACGAAGGCGGTTTCGTCGGGGGAGAGGGCGAGGAACTCATGGGAGGCGGGTTCGGCCGCCACCGCGCAGGTTGCGCCTTGATACTCCGAGGTGATCTTCATGATCATCTCTCCGCCGTGGCTCATGCCCACCAACCCCACCCGGTCGGCGTCGACGTAGGGAAGACCCTTGACGTGGTCGATGATGGCGATCTCGTCCTCGTATTCGAGCGGTGCTCGGTTGAACAGCTCTCGTCCCTGCCGCATGTCCCGTACGAGCCGCCCACCGAGGTGGTAGCCCAGCTCGACTTCCGTTCGGTAGCGCAGCCACGCCACGGCGTAGCCGGCATCGACGAGCCGATCCATCAGATAGCCCCGGTTGGCGCAGGCGTCTCGTATCCACGCCATTCCTTCACCGCCGTTGCCGGAAGCGAGCAGCACGATCGGGAACGGCCCGTCACCATCTGGCTTGCGCAATCCGACTGGGGCGTACAGGCCGTCCCACACCTCGATGTACATGAGGTCGACCGGTCGTCCGGCGATGGTCTCGGTGATACTCACTTGTTCGGCGTCGATCGTCATCTGTGTTGCTCCTAGACCTGGGCCATGATCTCGGCTGGGTTCCGGCCCAAATCCTCCAGCATGACGATGGCGGCGTTGCGACCGGGGGCGCCGGTGATGGAACCGCCCGGGTGGGTGGTCCCGCCGGTTTGGTAGAGGCCTCCGATGGGCATGCGATGCTGAGCCCAGCCCGGTACCGGCCGCTGATCGCCGGTGAACGCAATGCCCCGGTCGCCGCCGTGCGGAGCGCCGTGCACCATGTGTGGGTTGTCGCGTTCGATGTCGAGCGGTGACTTGACCAGGCGGGCCTGGATCACTTCGGCGGTGAAGTTCGGTGCGAACCTGCGCAGGTAGCGGAGCTGACCGTCGAGGTGGGCGTCCTTGATGTCGTCCCAGCGTGGAGCGCCGCCGCCGGGGTCGTAGGAATTGAAGGTCACCATCTTCACCGTGTGGATCCCTTTCGGGCTGCGGCTGGCGTCGGCGAGGGTGGGGGTGGCCACCAGCATGAACGGATCGTCGGGGCCGAATCGCCCATCGGCCACCCGTCGGGTACCCGCGGCCACGTCTTCGAGCCAGCCGGCGACGCCGGCCGACACCGATGACCGGCTGCCGTCGTGGGTGGTGAACGCCGGAGCGGCGGTGGCGGCGAAGTAGGCGGCGAAGAACGGCACGCCGACCTGATACGTATCGACGCCGTACAGGAAGTCGTCCCCCCACATAGACCGCGGAGCCATGTCGACGAGATGTTTGACGTGGATCGTGGAGACGACGGCGTGGCGCGCCCGGTACTCCTCGCCGCGGTCGGTGCGGATACCGACGCAGCGGTCGTCCTCGATGAGCAGCTCGGTGACTCGGCTGTCACAGTCGATGGTGGCGCCATGGTCGGTGAGATACCCGACCAGGGCCTCGATCAGCTTGCCCGACCCTCCCTCCGGAATCGACCAGCTTCGCGCCTGGCGTCCGGCGATGATCTGGAAGGCGAGCAATCCCGTCCCAGCGCCATCGATGGGCACCGCCGTCTGCGAGGCCATCCATCCCATGAAGGCCTGTACATGCGGGCTCTCGTACTCGTGGCGGATCACGTCACGGGCACTCATCATGCGCCGCCGCTGCCATTTCGATCCCTGCGGATGCTCGGACAGCACCTGAGAGGGACTCGGTCCGTACCCAACCGGCCGGAACCGTGTCGCCCCGACTGGCGCCTTGATCCGGTCCCATTCAGCCAGGAGCCGTCGGTAGGTGTCGGCGTCACGCGCAGAGAAGCGGCCGATCTCCTCGCAGGTGCGGTCGAGATCGAGGTACATGGTGATCGCCTCACCGTCGGGGAACGCGACCACTTCCACCGGGTCGGGGTCGATGTACGACAGGCCGTATTTCTCCACCAGGCCCAGTTCGTCGTCGCGGATGAGCGGGTTGAGCTGGATGAGGGTGTGGCCGGTGGAGCAGGTGTCCACCCAGAAGCCTTCGAGCATCAGCTCCTCGGTCGTGGCGCCACCGCCTGGAATGGAGCGGGCGTCGACGATCGCGCATTCATATCCGGCCCGGGCCAGGTAGGCGGCGGTGATCAGGCTGTTGTGCCCGGCACCTGCCACGACGATGTCGGCGGTCCTCGTCATTTCGCTCTCCTCAGTCGGCGGCGACGCCGACCGCATCGAGGAAGGGCTTCACCTCGACGGCCCTGCCGCCGAGACGGTCGGACTCGATGGCCGTGTGCACGATGGCGAGCGCCCGGATGGCGTCGTCCGCCTGAACTTCGATGGTGGCTTCTCCCCGGGTGGCGAGAGCGAACTCCTCCAACTGCTCACGGAACATGTCGGTGGGGGGGAGCTCGACGGCGCTGCGTTCTTGCTGGCCGTACGCCTGCGAAACCAGCGTTGAATACCGGTCGGCTTCGTGTGCCTCGTCCCAGTGGGTGAAGTCGAGGTCGTACATGAGATTCTGTTTCGTGCCCTGTAGGCGGATCTGATAGATGCCGGGCGACGCCCAACCACAGCCGAGGTACCCGAGTGCTCCCGATTCGAATTCGAGGATCGCCATGGTGGCATCGGGCACCTCGGCGTCGGTGAACAGTTTGCGGGTGTGGGCCGATACGGCCGCCACCGGTCCGAGCAGGTATTGCAGGTTGTCGGCGTGATGCACGCCCAGCTGGATGAGCGGACCGCCGGGCGTCTTCGCCAGATACCAGCGCCACGTTTCGGGGGTGAGTTCCAAACCGCGTTCATTGGAGAAGTTGGCTTCGATCATCGACACGCCGCCGACGGTGCCTTCGTCGATCCAGCGCTTCATGACCCGGCACCCAGACAGCCGGCGCGCACTGTGACCGACGGCGAACACTCCTCCGGTTCGTGCCACCGCCCGGCGGATGGCCAGTGCGTCCTCGAGCGTCTGCGCAATCGGCTTGTCCGTATAGACGGCCTTGCCTGCGTCGAGGGCTTCGATGATCACGTCCTTGTGTGTGTCGTTTGGCGTGGTGATCACCACGCCCTCCAGATCCGGGTCGGAGAGCAGCGCCTCATAGCTGGCGGCGGCCCGGGCGATCCCGAACTCCTCCTGGAATGCCGCCCTCTTGTCGGAGGATCGGCTGAAACACGAGTACAAATCGATGACATCTCCCCGCTGGGCCGAACGAGCCAGTACCCGCGCCCACCGGCCCAAGCCGACGGGGGCGAGGCGCACCCGGTCTGTCACGCTTCTCCTCCTCGCACCTCGATATCGGTCTCTTCGAGGTTCCCGGCCAAATCGCCCCTCGGGAAGAAACAGACGAGGCGCATGACCGCTCCCTCGGCAGGCACGGCGGCGTGGGCGACCCCGACCGGCACATGGACGACGTCGCCCGGGCGTACCGGATGGAGGGCGCCGTCGAGCCACACCCAGCCGTCGCCCTTCTCGACGTAGATGATCTCTTCAGAATGGGGATGCCGGTGCGCGGTGCGGGCAGCCGGACCGTCGATCTCCACCACCCGCATACTCGAGCTGCCGGAAAGGTCTCCGAGCGGGTCGGCCGACCGGCGACCCGGCAGATCGACATAGCGAAGCTCGCTCTGTCCGACGACGGTCACTGTCATCCCTCCCGCAGCGCCAGGATGCTGCGTACCTGTTTGGCGATCTCGCCGGCGACGGTCGTGGCGAAGCCTTCGGCCAGCTCGGCAGTGGCCCACAACGGGTCGCCATACCAGCCGGCCTCGTCGATCTCGGTGACGTCGGTGATGTAGCCGTAGGTTTCGCGGCTGCGGCGCATCTCGTCCATGGCGGTGGCTCGATCCGACCGGCTGGAGTCGTCGACTCTGTCCGTGTGCACGAGCGCGGCGTCGTGCGCCATCACGGCCAGCGTCTCGAGTCCGCCGCCGTGAGTGAGCTGCCCACCCTGGGCTGCGTAGACCCGCTGGGCGACGTAACAGGCGTTGGAGGTGATGACGGTGACGCCAGGATGACTGGCTTGCAGATCGGTGGCGACAGCGTCGAGCGCGGCGATGTTGCCTTCGTGCCAGTTGACGAACACCAGGCGACGGACCCCCATGCGCACCAGTTCTTGGGCGATATCCGTCAGGAGAGCGGCGAACGTCGTCCTCCCGAGGCTGATGGTGCCCGGATGCCCGGCGTGGATCGGGGTGATGCCGTAGGGGCCGAACGGCACGAGCAGTGCGTCGAGGGTGGCCGCGACCGCGCCGGCGACCAGTTCGGCGGCAATGGTGTCGGTACCGGCGGGCAGGTGGGGCCCGTGTTGTTCGATGCTTCCGAACGGGATGACGGCCGCCGGGTTGCGGCGGATTCGCTCTGCCACCTCCGGGCTGCTGAGTTCACTGATCGAGTGGCTCATACGCCTGATGATCCGAGCCCATCCAACACACAGGCAGCTTCATGACCGGGCGCCCGTTCCGTCAGCGGCACCTCGCCCACCTCGGCGAATCGGATGCGGACCGAGTTGTTGGCCGGTACGAGCTCCTCGAGCGCGTCCTGCATCGCTGCGGGCGCCTCCGAGCGGAGGAGCGCCACCAGGGTGCGCGGGGATCCCTCATCGTCGAACCGCAGATCGGCATCGAAGGGGCTGCGCCGCTCCACACCGGACAGGTGATCGAACAGCCCGGGAACGTCCTCGAGCTGCAAGATCACGTCGTCCACCTCCCAGCCGCACACCGCCGTCGCATAGGCACAGCGGGTATGGAAACGGCAGCCTTGCGGCGGCCGGGCTGGGTCGGGCACGGTGCCCTCCAAGCCCTGAAACCCTGTGTCATCGTCGGCTTCGACGTCCGGGCTGGCGTTGAGAAGCGCCTCGGTATAGGGGTGTTGCGGAGAATGGAACAGCACTTGGGCGGCTGCAGTCTCGACGACCTTTCCCACATACATCACGACGATCCGATCGGCCATGTGACGGACGACCGACAAGTCGTGGGTGACGAACAGGTAGGTCAACCCGCGGTCGCGCTGTAGATCGTGAAGCAGGTTGAGGATCTGCGCCTGTACCGAAACGTCGAGGGCGCTGGTCGGCTCGTCGAGGACGACGAGCTTCGGGTCGAGTGCCAAGGCTCTGGCGATCGAGATTCGTTGCCGCTGGCCTCCCGAGAATTGATGCGGGTAGCGATAGAGGTGCTGGCGTCCCAAACCCACCTGCTCCAACAGTTCGACGACCCGCTCGGTGAGAGTGGAGCCGGATGCTTCGTGATGGACGCGCAGCGGCCGCCCGACGATGTCGCGCACGAGCTGGCGCGGGTTGAGCGAGGCGAACGAATCCTGAAAGACCATCTGCGTGTTACGCCGAAAGTGGCGCCACGCGTCGCCGGTCAGCTCGTCGACCCTGGCGATGCCCTCGGAGCCCTGGGAATCGAGCCGCGCTCGCTCCTGTTTGTCGAGATCGAAATACACTCCGCCAGCGGTGGGCTCGTCCAGCCCGGCCACCAGCCGGCCCAACGTGGTCTTGCCGCAGCCGCTCTCGCCGACCAGGCCCAACGTCTCGCCCTCGGCGAGGTCGAACGTCACACCGTCCACGGCCCGTACATGGCCGGTGACCCGCTGCAGCGCCCCCTCTTTGATGGGGAAGTGCTTCTGCAGTCCCCGCACGGCCACCATCGTCCGGGTGGACGCCATCGGGCCGGCAGTCATCGCACGGTCCTCGCCTCGTCCGGCAGTTCGGTGTCACTGAATCCGGCGGGGGGATGGTGGAGGAAGCACGCCACGGAATGTTCGCCCTCTGTCGCGTGCAGCACCGGATCGACAGACTGACATGCGACTGCCTCGTAGGGACAGCGGCCACCGAAACGACAGGCCGGTTTGGGCTCGATGAGCTCGGGCACGGTTCCTTCGATGGCCGCCAGGTTGCCGCGAGCACGTGTGGTCGACGGGATCGCCTCGATGAGCCCGCGCGTGTATGGGTGTTGGGGGTCATGGAAGATCTGGTCGGATTGACCGATCTCGACGATCTGGCCGGCGTACATGACGGCGGTGCGGTCGCATACCCGTCGAACGAGGGAGAGGTCGTGACTGATGTACAAGACGGCGGTCTTGTGTTGATCTTGCAGTTCGTTGATCAGCTCGATGATTCGAGCCTGCACGGTGACATCGAGGGCGGTGGTGGGCTCGTCGGCGATGAGCAGATCGGGGTTGCAGGCCAGCGCTTGGGCGATCATCACCCGCTGTTTCATCCCGCCGGACAGCTCGTGCGGGTAACGGTCCATCACCGCCCGCGGGTTGGGGATCTGCGTGTCGGCCAGGGCGTCGGCCACCATCGTGTCGGCGGCAGCGGTCAACGCATTTCGGCGGGAGCGGAGGGGTGGCAGCGCCAGCAGCCGGTTCTCGAGGCTGCGGGTACGCATCGCCGCCCGTCGCCTCAGCAGGGGGGCACCCACCGATGCCAGGTCGACGCCGGCCCGGTCGAGGACCTCGTCCGAGCGGTGAGCGAAGAACACCTCACCGAGCTGGTCGCGAACCGTCAGTGCAGGGTTGAGGGCCTTGCCAGGGTCCTGAAAGATCATGGCGATCCGGTTGCCTCGGATGTCGCGCAGCTCTCGTTCCCCCAGGGAGAGGAGATCGACCGTTTCCGAACCGCTTCCGGAACATTCCGGGCATCCTTCCCCGGCGCATGACCGGCAGACCATCGCCGTCCGGCCCGTGTCGGCACATTCATCGCAGCCGGCTCCGTGGCAATGTGAGCAGGGCACTCGTGGACGGAACTCGATCGTGCCGGACACGGGGATACCCGGAGGCATCGGCACCAGGCGGAGGAAGGAGCGGGCGGTGACACTCTTCCCGCATCCCGTTTCGCCCACCAAACCGAGGGTCTCGCCGTCCCGCACGTCGAAGTTGACGCCGTCGACGGCATGGACGACGCCCGCCTTCGACGCGAAATGGACCCGTAGGTCGCGTACGGAGGCGATCACCGATGCCGTGCCCGTCGCAGAGCTGACGGGCTCGATCGCCGGTGAGGTCATCGAGCGGTCTCCGTGCGAGGATCGAGTACGTCGCGGAGCCCATCGCCGAGCAGGTTGAACGCCAGTGCCCACAGGAAGACCATCAGCCCGGGGAAGGTGGATGACCACCAGCGGCCGGCCGAGATGCCGGCCTGGCCTTCGGAGACCAAGACCCCCCATTCGGCCAAGCCGGCTTCGGCGAGTCCGATGAAGCTGAGCGTTGCCCCCACCAGGACGATGTTGCCCATGTCGAGCGTGGCTTGCACGACGACGGGCGTGATCGAATTCGGCAAGACATCCTTGAGATAGATCCTCCACGGACTGTCGCCGATCACCCGGGCGGCGTCGACGTACTCGTTCTGTTTCACGTGGATGACCTGGGCGCGCATGATGCGTGCGTACTTCACCCAGAACACCACCGCCAGGGCGAGGATGATGTTGCGGAACGACGGGCCCAGCACTGCGGCGATGGCCAGAGCGAAGATCAGTTCGGGTATCGACAGGAACACGTCGACGATCCGCATGAGGAACTCGTCGATCCGGCCCCCGCGGAACCCGGCCAGGCTGCCGACTGCCACTCCGACCGCCACGGTGATGCTCACCACGATCAACGAGAGCCGCAACGAGGTTCGTGCACCCCAGATCACGCCGTAGAGGACATCGCCACCCGTGTTGGTGGTACCGAGGGGATGCCCCGGCGAGCCGGGCGGCACGGCAATGGCGCCCCAGTCACGCGGCATCTGCGTGGGGTCGGGCGTGTTTGGTTCGGTGATCCACGGCGCCAGCAGCGCCATCGAGATCATTGCGACGATGATGATGAGCCCGGCCAACGTCGTCGGGTTGGCGAGGACGTTGCCCGTGATCTCCCTGGCGCGGCGCAACCGGACGAGCAGGGCGCTCTCCCTGGTGGCGACGAGTGGTGCTTCATGCGAGACAGCCATGGCTTATTTCCCAAGCACGACGCGCCGGTCGAGGTAGGCGTAGACGACGTCGACGACCAGGTTGACGACGAGGAACAGCACGCTGGTGAACAGGACGTAGGCCATGATCGTGGCCTGGTCTCCCCGCAAGACCGAGTCGGCCATCCACCGCCCGAGGCCCGGCCAGCGGAAGATGATTTCTGCGACGACGGTGCCCTGCAAGAGGAAGCCGAAGCTGAGTCCGATCACCGTGACGGTGGGGATCAGGGCGTTGCGGCGAGCGTGGCGGCGCAGGACGAGACGCTCAGCCAGGCCTTTGGCGCGAGCGGCGTCGACGTAGTCCTCCTGCAGCTCCTCGACCAGCGACGAGCGCATCATTCGGGCGATGATGGCCGTGGCGCCGTAGCCCAGCGTGAGGGCCGGGAGGATGAGGTGCCAAATGGCGTCCCAGAAGGCCTCGAGGTTGCCTGCCAGGAGCGCATCGACCGTGTAGAGGCCGGTGGGATGGGCGATAGAGGCGAAGATCTCGGCGTCGCTGCGGCCGATCGGGAACCAGCCCAGGTATACCCAGAAAACGATCAGCAGCAAGATGGCGAACCAGAAGAGCGGCATCGCCGCACCGCTGATGGCCACCACTCGGGTCACATGGTCGGGGAAGCGGTCGCGGCGGGCGCCGGCGAACGTGCCGAGCCCGATGCCGAGCGTGACCGCCACCAATGCGGATGCGACCGCCAGTTCCATGGTGGCAGCCAGCTTGTCGGGAAACACCTGCGTGACCGGAGCTGCTGCGACGCCCGACCAGCCCAGGTCGCCCTGCAGCACCCCGCCGGCCCAGTACACGTACTGCACGGGCAAGGGGTCGTTGAGATGAAAGCGCTCCTCCAGCTCGGCGACTTCTTCGGCCGACATCTCGTGCGACAAGTAAATGCCGATCGGTGAGCCGCCGATGCGGGTCAGAGAGAAGACGATCACCGACACTCCGAAAATGAGGATCGGGAGCACCATCATGCGTCTCAGCACGTAGTCGCGGATCTGCACTCTCGCCCTTCCTCGCTCGCCGGTCAGGGGGCGCCCAACAGGACGCCCCCCTCATCTTGCCCTATTTGTCCATCAACGCGAAGCGCAAGGACGGCCGGGGCCACAGCGGATTGGACTGCCAGCCCTGCACCCACGAGCGATACGCAGCCACGACTCCCTCCTGAGCGGCGATCACCCACATCGGGTCGTCGTACAGGAGTCGCTGCACCTCGGCGTAGAGCTCTGCCCGGCGCGCCGGGTCGAGTTCCACCTCGGCCTCGTCGATGAGACTGGCGATCGTGTCGGGATCCTCGTAGCCGGCCCGGTAGTCGTGGATCTGTCCCCACTCGCCATCGGGATGGACGTAGGACGACAAATACGCGTGCGGATCGGCGAACGGGTCGGCGTTCTTGACCCACATGGCAAACTCGATCGGGTCCTGGGCGTGGGCGTCGTCGAATTGTGCTTCAGCCACCGCCAGCACCCTGATCTCGATGTTGCAGGGCAACGACTCGAGCGAATCCTTCAGCACCAGAGCAGCCACCTCGAACAGGTTGGCTTCCTCCGTGATCACGGAGGCGGTGAACCCATCAGGGCAGTAGCCGGCCTCCGTGAAGAGCTGCTCTGCCATCGCCAAGTCCTGCGAGGCATACACCGGCGCACTCGGGTCGTAGCCGAAGATCCCTTGCGGGATGTAATGGGGGTTGAAGTCACCGAAGCCTCCCAATGCACCGTCCACGAATGCGGCGTAGTTGAAGGCGTGGTTGAACGCCCTCCGCACGCGCGGGTCGTGGAAGAAGTCGGTCGGGATCGTGTCTTCCTCCGGCAGTGCGCCGTCGGGGATGTTGAGGTTGAAGGCGATGTGGATCGGCTCCACCGTCAGGCCTTCACCGAAGATCGTCACGCCCTCGGCCCCTTCGATCTCTCCGATGAACGACGGGTCGGCTTCGATGGTGTCGAAGTCGCCGGCGCGGAGACCCAAGACCCGGACGTCGGGCGTCGGCCCCACCTCGATGCGCACGTCGAGGTTGGCCGGAGTTCCCCAGTAACTGTCGTTCACTTCGAGCTGGATGTTTTCGCCCCGGTTCCAGGCAACCAGCGAATAGGGCCCGGTGCCGACCATGTTCGTCTGCATGAACTCGTTGGGCTCGCCTGCGGTGATACCGCCGTTGGCTTCGACGGCGTCCTGGCTCACGATCGATGAGACCATGGCCACGACCGCCGTGTTGAGGAACGCAGCGCTGGCGACCTGCAGATCCACCTCGAAGGTGAAGTCATCGACGACCCTCGTCTCTTCGACGATGTCGAGGAGGACACTCGATGCGCCGTCGGGGAGATCCATCTCCATCACTCGGTCCCACGAGTACTTCACATCGTCGGCTGTGAACGGAGTTCCGTCGTGGAACACGACATCCTGTCGCAGCGGGAACGTATAGGTCAGTCCGTCTTCGGAGATGAGACCGTTCTCGGGGCTGGGCACCTCCGTGGCGAGGCTGGGTACCAGGTCCGGTCCACCAGGGCCGATCTCGAGCAGGCGTTCGTACACCTGGAGGATGACCGTCTCACCGCCCTCACCGGGCTCCACCTGAGCGGGGTCGAGCGTCGTCGGCTCATCGTCGGCGGCGTGGACCAGCACGCCCGGATTCTTGACTTCACCGTCGCCTCCGGTGTCGGCCGTCGTCTCATCGGGTGGTGGCGCCTCGGTGTCCCCGGTGGTCTCGCCGGTCGTTTCGGGTGGAGTGGTGCCTTCGTCGCCGTCAGCTGCAGTGGTGGTGGTCGTGCTCGTGCAGGCGGCGACCACCATGGCCATGACCAGCAGGACGACCCACCATGAGTGTCGGTTCCGTCGGGTTCGCGTGGTGCGTGTTCGATCCTCCCGCATGGCTCTTCATCCCTTCAGCAGCCAGATGAGGTGCAATCGATTGCACCTCTCGGAATCCTATGTGGTGGCCGCGCGGCTTGTCAACCAAGTGGCTCTCTTTCGTCGGGGTTTGGCTCAGGCAGCGAGGATGGCGAGGATCGATCCGCTCATCACGAGCGCCGTGCCCGCCACCAGCCGCCAGGTGATGCGCTCCATGTCGGTCCCGACGATGACCGGGGCAGTGACGATCACCACCGGTGCGGCCAGCTGCATGATCGTGAACGCAATCGCGATGGCGATCAGGTCATAGGAGATCCACTGGGCGGCGATGGCGACCGCCACCAGCACCCCGGCCACCGCAAGCCACCATAGATTCGAGGTCGGGAGTCGGCCGGCGCTCCACCGACCGCTGACGGTCAGCGCCAGGGCGTAGGCCGCCATCGCGGCGGCCAATCCGACGGTGACTCCCAGGATCGGCGCGGGCAGCCCTTCGAGTCCCCACCTGATGAACAGCGGGCTGGTACCCCAACTGATGGCGGCGGCCAGACCGAAGATGGGAAATCGCTGGCCGTCATCGGCGCTGGCGGTGGAACTACGTAGGGCGAGGAGAGCGAGGCCGATCACTGCCAGCAGCACGCCCGTGATGATGACTGCGGTCAGACCCTCGTCGAGGACGACGGCGGCGAGGATGCTGGCGATGAGCGGCGCCACCGCAACGGTGGCGCTGGTGCGGGAGGCTCCAACCCGCTGCTGGCTCAGGGCGAGGAACGTCCAGCCCAGAAAGAAGTGAATGATGCCGGCAGCGCCGAAAAAGGCGAGCGACGCCAACGGCGCACTGGTCAAGAGGCTCAGATCCTGAGTGAGTAGCGACCAGCCGGCCAGCAACACCGTGCCTATCGCAAGCAGGCCGAAGGTCGCCCGGTAGGCATCGATGCCCGTGTTGGCCCGTCGGTTCACCGCCTGGAAGAGACCGAAACCGATCCCTGCGGTGATGGCGAAGGCGACGCCGCTCACGGTGCTCCTTGGTGGGCGAGCCGCAAACCTAGCTGATCTGCAATCGTTTGTAGACGAGGTGAGCGTCGGTAGCCTGGCGACATGATCTACGACGTTCATGCCCACTGCATCCCGGCCGAGTTCCGCGCCTGGCTGGAACGGCGCGGCGCTGAGGTTGGTGCTGCGCTGGTAGATACCGGGAAGGGAACTGCCGTGCGGCTGGCGGGGAGGGTGACCACCCAGCCGCTCCGGGACGATTTGACCGATCACGGCCGGCGGCTGGCAGAGATGGACCGCATGGGCATCGACGTACAGGTGCTGTCAGGATGGATCGACTTGACCGGCTACGAGTTGGAGCCTGCGTCGGCCGCCGAGTACGCCAACGCCCACAACGAGGCACTGGCGGCCGAGGCAGCCCAGGCGCCCGATCGGTTCCGGGCGCTGGGCACCATCCCGCTTCAAGATCCCGATGCGGCGCTGCGGGTGCTCGACCGGGCGATGGCAGAGCTTGGCATGCGCGGTGTCGAGATTGCCACGACCATCGATGGCCGGTTCCCGCATCGATGGGAGGGATTGGATCCGGTGTGGGAGGCGCTGGCGGAGCTCGAGGCGTTCGTGCTCCTGCATCCTCTCCAGCCCCTCACGGGCGTCGATGTGGACGCCTACTTCATGGACAACCTCGTCGCCCGTCCCGCCGAATCGACTGTTGCGGTGGCCGGGCTGATCCTCGACGGTGTCTTTGAGCGCCACCCCGATCTGAAGCTGTGCGTGGTGCACGGTGGCGGCTTCGCTCCCTTCCAAGCAGGCCGCCTCGACCGGGGCTATCACGCCAAACCAGGCCTGGTGGGCAAGCACATCACGAGACCGCCCAGCGAGTACCTCAAGAAGCTCTACGTCGACACGGTGGTCCACAACCCGCAGGCACTTCGCTACCTGGTCGACTACTTGGGGGCCGAACGGATCCTCCTCGGAACCGATTACCCGTTCGAGATGGGCGACGACGACCCGGTCGCGCTCGTCCGCTCGGTCGAGGGACTGAGCGCAGACGAGACGAGGGCCATCCTGGGCGACAACGCCGCGGCGTTGGCGGGGTAGGAGGCGACCAGACGCTGCTATGGACTCACGATCTCGACCCGGCCGAGCTCGGTTGGTTCCGTTGACAGATCGGAACCGCAAAGGAGGACCATCGGCTTGCCGGTACGGGCCTCGATCCAGGATCGGTTCGACCCTCCGGGTGCCACCGGCATGATGGCGGCGATATCGCCGCTGCCGCCGAAACCGACCGTTACGAAAGCCACCTCGTCCGTGGCATTGGAGACGTCTACGGTCACGATCTCCCCCTGAGCGGCTGTGTCCGCTCCGTCGATGGCGCAGGTGTCGTCGAGTATCCGGATGGCCACCATCTTGTCGGCTCTCTCGACACCCGGCGGTGGGAGGGGCTTGCTGCGTGGCGCGTACGGCACCTCGATCTCCCCGGCTACGATGGCCGCCTTGTTCTCGTCGACCTTCTCTCGAATCGTCGGATCTAGTGTGCCCCCTGCGTCGGAAAGATCGAGGTAGGCGTCGGCGAGCCCGAGCAACTCGAACTCGGGTGTCGCCTCGCCCTCCACGAACGACCGAATCATTTCGTATATCGCCAAATCGAACCGCTTGGTCACCGACGCGAGGACGTGGGGCCGTTGAGCCTCAGGCACGTCGAAGTATTGGTTCGAGTCGACACCGATGGCCCACAGGTGGCGGTCCGTAGCGACAGAGGCTTGTTGAGTTGCCTTGAGGACCCCGTCGCCCGTCTGGCCTGCGGCGTGGAACACAACGTCGGCACCTCGGCCGAAGAGATTCTCAGCGGCTTGCTCGCCAAGATCGGGGCGCTGAAAACCACCCACAGAGGTGTCGGCGCTGGCGTACATCGACAGCACGTTCACCTCCGGGTTGACGGACCGAGCGCCCGCTTCATAACCGGCTCGGAAGTCCTCGATCCCCGGAGTTTGGAATCCGCCGACAAACCCGATTGTCTTCGTCTCGGAGGCCATTGCCGCGACCACTCCGGCGAGGTATGCGCCCTCTTGATGGGCGTAGGCAGTGTTACTCATACCCTCGACGTACGAGTCGTTGACTCGCCAGACAGTGTCGGGCCACAAAGAGGGAAGATCGGCGCTGTATGGGACGAGATCGAATCCGTTGATGATCACCAGGTCGACGCCCTGCTCGCCGAGGTTCATCAATGCGCCACGAGGATCCGTGAACGGCGGCGTGACCTCGATGACGTCGACGCCCAACTCGGCGGATGCCCGGTCGGCGCCTGACGCAACCAGGTTGGCGACGGCTCCCTGTCCTCTGCCTTGGTACACCACAGCGACGGTTGGGTGGTCCGTGGCTGCGACTGCCCAGAACGTGGCGGTCAGCCCGAACAACGTCGACCCGATCATCGCCATGAGACCCCAAAGCCGACGCCGCGCCGATCGAGCAGTCCGCATCTGCAGGTTCACTCGCGCCTGTTCGATCGCCGCTGCTTCGTGCCGGACTCGCAGCGAGGACTGCAGATAGGCGCGTTCGGCGGTGGTGAGCCGCAGGGACGTGGTCGATGCCCATACCTCATAGCCATGGAGGCGCGAACCGGTGAGCAGGTAACCGGGGTCCTTGCCGGCTTCGACCCATTCCATTCGGGCCGCGACGAGCGCAGAACGTCGCTTCAGGCCATCTCGAGTGTCCTCGATCCAGCCGCTCAGCCGTCCCCACTCGGTGAGCAGCGCCTCGTGCGCCACCTCCACGGTTGGAGCGCCTGTCGCGGCTGCTCGATCGTGAGTCAGTAGACGATGGTTGGTATAGGTTTCGATGACGCGGTGTAGCGCTTCCACGTCCACTTCCAGCGATGAGATCTCCGAGCCCCTGACGCGCCGTCTGACCCACTCACCGCCGCGGGTGACGGTGACCAGCCGCAGAAACAGCTGCCGGGCGACCTCTTGTTCCTTCTCGGACAGGCCCAAGTACAGGTCGTCTGCTCGCCTGGTCAATGCTCCTTTCACGCCGCCGATCGCCTCATAGTCGGCCAGCGTCAGCAGATCACCCTTGCGCCGGTCGAACAACTCGGTGAGGACGTGCTGGAACATGGGCAAGCTCCCAGGTCGGCCGATCACGTCGTTGAGCAGCGTGACAACGAGGGCGCGTTCCAGCTCTACACCGGCGATGTGCGCCGGACGCTCGGCCGCCGTTTCCAGCTCGCTGGGTTGCATGGGCACCACATTGACGACACCCAACCCGAGCCTGCTGCCGAACCCAGCGTGAGTCAGGCACTCACCGTAGAAGTCGGCTCTCAGCGTGAGGATCACCGCGATGCGGCCGTGACGATCGTCGATGAGGGGGATCAGACTCGACAAGAAGCGATCGCGGGTGGATGGGTCGACCAGGGTGTAGAGCTCTTCGAACTGATCGATGACCAACGCCAGCTTGCGGTCGGGATCGGGTAAAAGTGCGAGTACCTCTTCGAGGACGGCTATGGGGTCGTCCTCCAGTGGCGCCGATCGCGGCTCGCCCCGGTCGAGCTTGGCGCGGCGGAGCGCTGCGGCCAGCTCCGAGAACGGGTGGGCACCGGGCACGATGTCGAGTACCAGCCATCGGTCGGATCCCGTCGACGCCCCTTTGCGAAGGCTGGGAATCAACCCGCCACGTACGATGCTCGACTTTCCTGAGCCGCTCGGCCCGATGAGCGCAATGAGCGGGACGCCGTCTTCGAGCCGTCGAGCGACATCGGCGACGAGTTCCTCTCGCCCGAAGAACCTGCTGTGGTCTTCTTCGCCAAATGGACGGAGACCCTGGTACGGGTTGGTCACCGGGCGTTCCATCTGCGGTTCGGGGCCGGACGCTTTGAGCGGCTGCAGGCGCGGGTCGTGCAGGAGGATCTGCTCGAAGAGACGGGCGAGCTCCGGTGTTGGGTCCATTCCCATTTCCTCACCGAGGATCCGTCGGAAGCGCTCGTACGTTCGGAGGGCGTCGGCAGCTCGGCCCGCTCGGTACATGGCAAGCATCAATTGAAAGACGATCTTCTCGCGAAGAGGATGGGATTCGCGTAGCGCCTCGAGCTCGGCAATCAGCTCGCTTGACAGCCCGCAAAGAAGGTCGGCGTCGATGCGCATCTCGATGGCGCCGAGTCGTATCTCGGTTAGACGTTTGATCTCTGGCTGCGCGAACTCGTCATAGGTGAATTCCTCGAATGGGGCTCCTCTCCACATGTCGAGCGCCTCCCGGAGTGCCGACGATGCGGCACCGGCCTCGGACGAGGTGCTGCGTTGCGCCGAGACAATGGCTTCGAATCGCTTGGAGTCGACTTGATCGGTAGTGAGGACGTAGCCGTGGTCGCGAGTCACGAGGATAGAGCTGGCGCCACGCTGCTCTCGGTCAGGTTCGAGCGCACGTCGCAGGCGAGATATGTAAACCCACAGGGCGTTTTCCTTGTCGTGGAGGTCGTCACCCCATAGCGCTTCGAAAATCTGGTCGGTTGAGACGAGCTTGCCTGCGTTGATGACCAAGAGAGCCAGGAGCGCCCGCTGCTTGCGGGGGCCCAGGTCGATCGGCTCATCTCCGTCGACGGCTTCCAGCGGTCCCAGGACTCGGAAATCCAACCGTGCCTCCAGCCCGGAATCGTACGCCTGACGCAGGTCCGGTGGGCAAGTCGATCAAGTCGACCTTTCATCGACCTTAAACAGCTCTGCAAGTCGCCTGTTGGGGCCATGCAGGGCCGGTCAGCGACAGTGGCGTGCCGTGATCCACACGGTTGGAACGGAAAGGATCGAGCCAATGACGCATGTCGTACACCCACCCAAACGGTCGTTCGGTGGCGACCACCGCAATGCCATCATCGCTGCCATGGTCGGAGCACTGGCGATTCTCGCATTTGCTGCCGGCCCCTCGATCATCGGAGAGCGAGAAAGCATCGCCGCTGCCCCAGAGGCGTCGATCAATGCCGATGCTGCGAGATGGAACGCTCTTGCCGGCTACTACACGGAGCAGGCGGCCAGGCAACGAGCGATCGAAGCATGGTCCGATCGGCTTTCCGCTCAGTCCGTCTTGATGGCGTCGGCAGATCCGAGCCGAGCCAGAATGGCCGATGCGGCCCGTTGGAATGGTCTGGCGGCGCATGGAAGCAGCCAGTGGTCCCGCGCCCAGGCTGCGGATGCGGCCCGTTGGAATGGTCTGGCGGCGCATGGAAGCAGCCAGTGGTCCCGCGCCCAGGCTGCGGATGCGGCTCGTTGGAATGGTCTGGCGGCGTATCGGAGTGGGGAGTGGTCCCGCGCCCAGGCTGCGGATGCGGCCCGTTGGAATGGTCTGGCGGCGTATCGGAGTGGGGAGTGGTCCCGCGCTCAGGTGGCGGATGCGGCCCGTTGGAATGGTCTGGCGGACGAGCTCAATCGCCGATGACAACCACCGGTCACCGGCTGGCCACTCGGATCAGGGCTGGGGAGCTTTCAGGACCTACCGTCGTCCAGAGGGCCGGGCCGTTAGGCCCTACCAAAACGCCTTCGCACCAGCGACCCTGAAGTAATAGTCGCAGATCTTTGGAGGCGTTCATGAGGACGCAGCTCATGATCATGCTGATTGTCTCTGCGGTCTTCCTCGCCGGCTTGGCCGGGCTCGCGACATTGGTGGTGTGGCTGGGGTGGCCTGGCGGACTTTCCGTCGGGTTGGGGATTCTGCTCCTCGTTGCGGTTACCTACCTGTTCGTCATCAAGCCATGGCACATGAGGTGGGGAGCCACCGACGCCGAGGTCGTTCAGTGGATGCCCGGCGATGAGCTGATTCCAGGCGCAGGTCAGGCAACGCGGGCTATCTCGATTGCGTGCGAACCTGCCGACGTCTGGCCCTGGTTGGTTCAGCTGGGTTTTGGGAGGGCAGGCTGGTACAGCTACGACTGGATCGACAACGACTTTCAACCGAGCGCCGACCGGATCGTGACCGAGTATCAACGGCTGGAAGTCGGAGACAAGATCCTGATGATGCCGGAGGTGGGGTTCGTAGTTCAGTCGATCGACCAACCGCGCTCCATCGTGAGCCTCTTGGAGGACGGCTCGACCAGCTGGTGTCTGGCGCTCTACCCCGACAACGGCACGACCCGGTTGGTGAGTCGGTGGCGGCCGAAGTTCGAGAAGACACCGTCAACGTTTTTGATGACGATGCTTTCCGAGCCGGGCACCTTCATCATGGAACAGAAGATGCTTCGGAGCATTCGCCACCGGGCCGAAGCCCTCGCGGCAGCGGGCGAGCGCCTCTGATGGCAACGTTCTGGGCCGCCGTTCTCATCTTGCTGGGGCTGTTGGCTTGGGGTGGACAGACTGTCTCTCGTTTCGCCCCCGGTACCGCCGAGAAGCTGAGCCTCATGGAAGGAGAGGACACGGTCGAGCGGGTCTATTGGGCCGATGTCAGAGGAGAAGCACTCTGGGACTTCCTCACGCTCTGGACGCTCGTCGTTGCCGGAGTCCTGTTGTTGTTCGACCACCCTGCATGGCCCTATTTCGGTCTGGTGGGGGGTGCGGTCTACGTCTACTTCGCTGGCCGGGGGATCTTCACCAGGCTGGAGATGCGACACAGGGGCTTTCGCATCGGTGCGCCTGCCAATGTCCGGATCGGCCTGATCATGCTGGCGGTTTGGGGAGTTGCCGGCTTCGTCGCCATCCTCACCGCGGCCATCACCCTTTCAGGCTCATGAGCTGGTCGCTCGACAGCTGGGACCCGTCGTGGAGGTGACGACCACGACTTGGCTGGTCGGTTCGGCGGGACTGCTGCTGATCCTTCTCCTCGGCTCCCTGCAGTTTGTGGCGGTGTTGAGGCCCAGATCCGATTGGACGATCGAGAACGTCTACGGAGGCGACCCGGCCAGCACCGACCCCAAGGCGTACTTCGCTTTCAACCAGGGTTACGCCTGGGCCGATGTGTTCCTCTGGGCCCCCATCCAGATTGTGGGGAGCGTC
Organism: Acidimicrobiia bacterium; assembly: GCA_041586155.1. GTDB lineage: Bacteria > Actinomycetota > Acidimicrobiia > Spongiisociales > JAENVV01 > JBFGJH01. The sequence continues at coordinate 7,415 of JBFHAT010000033.1, read as the reverse complement.
GGCATGCTCCTCGGCAAGAGGTGGGGCTTTCTTCTCGCCCTGGTTGCTTCTCTGCCGTATGTGTATACGGCAATGACGATCTACATCTGGGATCGCGACCTCGGCTTTCGCCGCAACACGTTCGGCTACTGGGTGATCATCTGGGCAATGTGGCCGGCCTTCGGGCTCACCCAAGGCATCTACACCCTCACTCGACTCATCGAATGAGACCCGAGAGGCGATCAATGACCTCCCTGGTCACTCCTTCTACGCTGGGGCAATGCGCATCGGACTCCTCGCCGCCTCCAAGATCTCCCGTGCCGCCATGATCGCGCCGGCCAAAGAGAACCAACGAGTTGAAGTAGCGGCCGTCGCCGCACGGTCCGTCGAACGAGCGGAGGAGTTCGCCTCGGCCCACGGCATTCCTGTCGCGTACGGGTCATACGACGAGCTTCTCGCCGACGACTCTCTCGACTCGATCTACGTGTCGACGCCCGCCTCTCATCACGCCGAGTGGACGATTGCCGCTCTCCGCGCCGGCAAACACGTCTTGTGCGAGAAGCCGATCGCCGGGAACGCCGCAGATGCACGAAGGATGTTCCAGATCGCAGCCGAAGCCGGCCGGGTTCTCATGGAAGGCTTCCACTGGCGCTTTCACCCTTTCGCCGAGAGAATGATCATCGAGGTGGGGAAGCTGTCGCGGCCAGTGGAGATCGAGACCGAGTTCTCGATTCCTCAGATCCCCAAATCGAACATCCGATATCAGCTACCCCTCGGCGGTGGTGCTCTCATGGACTTGGGCTGCTATCCGGTTCACTGGGTGAGAACGCTGCTCGGAGAGCCTGATTCGATCGAAGCCGAGATGGAGACCACCGTGCCAGGGGTGGACGACACCACGACCGGTGAAATGAGGTTTGCCGACGGAAGTGTCGCCAGAATTCGATGCTCGATGTCGGCGACTGCCGAGACTCGCGCGCTGGAAGCGAGCGGCTCCAATGGATGGGTGCGCGCCGAAAACCCGCTCCATCCTTACGAGGGCAACCTGCTGGCGTGGGACGTCGACGGGTCGGCGGGCGAAGAGGAAGTTCCCGGTCCGACCACTTTCGAGGCACAGCTGGCTGATTTCGTGGCGCTGGTCGAGGATGGCGGCCCCCAAATCGTCACCGCCGAGGATTCGATCGGCAACATGGAGGTGATAGACGCCATGTATCGGAGCGTCGGGCTCGACCCGCGGCCGTAGCAGGGGTTGGTGGGGTCGGCCCCGGGCTCGCTGGTCGTCGGCCGGGACCGGCATGTGTGTGGATTCCTGGCTCCTCGGCCGCCTGTCCACCGGTCCTCGGTGCTCAGTGGCGAGTCGGAGGTGCCGGTGCCTGGGCGCGGAGTTCGGCTGCGAAGTCGTCGGGGTTTTCGGGGGTGATCATGAGGGGGCGATCGTTCTGGCGGTCGATGACCACGAATCGGTCCATGTGCGAGATGTAGAACTGAAAGGTCACGTCCTTCGTCTTGTAAAGGCCGAACCCGCCCCACAGCCCGCCGGCGCCGATTCGGTAGCCGATGCCGTAGCGGTTACGGAACTCAGACAGGGTGAGCAACTCGACGTCGACGATTTCGTCCAGCGACGTCGAGTGGCGGCGCACCGGCCAGACGATGTCGAGTGAGGTGGGGGTGATCTCGAAGGAAGTGGGTCGCATGTAGACCCACACCACTGCGTAAATGGCGCCAATGAAACCGGCGACCCACCACAGTGCCGGTGTACCTGCCGCCGAGCCGGCCCAGCCGATCAACAGGGGCAACGGCAGCACCGCGACGGTCAGCCACAGCAACAGGCCGCGCAGCGGCGCCAGTCGGAACGTTGTCACGGTTGCACGGTACTGGTAGATCCGGACAATGGGGCCGAACCGGAGCGGATTGAACCATCCCGTCGGTGGGTATCACCCCAACCGTGAAGCGGACTGGATGGTTCACGTACCTGGACCGCCGGATCGTCCGGTGGATGGCCGAGCACGGCATCCTTCTCCTTCGTGTCAGTGTCGGTCTGGTCTTCGTGTGGTTCGGGGCCCTCAAGTTCATCCCCGGCCTCAGCCCCGCCGACGAGTTGGCCACCGACACGATCAATGTGTTGACCTTCGGCACTGTCGGGCCCGAGCTCGCCCGCATCCTGCTCGCCACCGTCGAGACCGGGATCGGCCTCGGGTTGATCGCGGGAAGGTTCTTACGTCTTGTCTTGCTCGCTTTGTATCTGCAGCTGCTGGGAACCGCCGCGCCAATGTTCCTGTTCCCGGAGCTGACGTTCGAGCGGGTCCCGTTGGTCCCCACCCTGGAGGGTCAATACATCATCAAGAACTTGGTGCTGGTGGCAGCCGGCATCGTCATCGGCGCCACCGTGCGGGGCGGCGACCTGGTCGACGACCCGGTGGTGACTGCCCAAGCGGAGGTGATCAGTAGCCGCTCGAGCTAGTCGCTCGAGCTGCGCACGGTCAGGACTGGCGGGGTGGAATCTCGCTCATGCGGGGGATGGCTCCGAGCTCCCGTTCGACTCGCTCCACGTGTCGAACGCATTCGGCGATCAGATCGTTGAGCGCCCGACGGTCTACGTCGGACAGCCGTTTGATGTGCACCGCCGACTTGGTGGCCTTGTGGGGACCGAGTCGGTCGAGAATGTCGTCGAAGCCGAGCAGTCCCGACATGATGTAGAGCGTGAGGCGATCCTTTCGAGGCGAAAAACCGACGGTGAAGAAGTCGCCCTCCTGCCCACTGTCGTAGCGATAGTGGTATTGCCCGAAGCCGATCGTGTCGTCATTCCACACCCTGGGCTCGTACCCGGTGGCCTCCCGCATCAGCTCCACCAGCTCGGCTGCGTCGGCCCGCCTTTCCGGGTGGGCGACCGAGTCGATCATCGTTTTCACTGCGTCGGAAGAGGTCACGGCTGTCACCTACGGTACCGCCGCAGTCTGACCTACTTCCGGCCCCTCGGTACGATCGTCCACGCATGAATGCAGGCCAGCCCCCGATCGGGGTTCTCTTGATCCAGCTCGGGACTCCCGACTCCACCGACGTCAGCGATGTGCGCCGCTACTTGCGCGAGTTCCTGTCCGACCCCCGCGTGATCGACCTTCCCGTCCCGGCGCGAACCGCGCTGCTGGAAGGCGTCATCCTTCCCTTTCGACCTCGTCGCTCCGCCGAAGCGTACGAGAAGATTTGGACCGATGCGGGCTCGCCGCTGCTCATCAACACCACCGACCTGGCCCGCAAGGTGGCCGATGAATTGGGTTCCAGCTACGCCGTCACCGTCGGAATGCGCTACCAGAACCCCAGCATCGAGGAGGCGGTCGACGCGCTTGCGGCGGAGGGTTGCATCGAATTCGTGGTCGTACCTCTGTTCCCTCAATATTCGTCGGCTGCTACCGGGTCGGCCGTGCAAAAGGCCGTCGAAGTCATCGGGGGACGATGGAACGTGCCGGCGATCACCACCGTGGGTGCGTTCTACGACCACACTGGCTACATCGACGCACTGGCCGCGTCGATCAAAGCCACGCTGGATGACTTCGGACCCGATCATCTGCTGTTCAGCTATCACGGCCTTCCGGAGAAACAGATTCGCAAAAGCGACCCCACCGACGGCTGGTGCCTCGAGTCGGCGGGGTGCTGCGACGCCATCGTTGACGCCAACCGCTTCTGCTATCGGGCGCAGTGTTTCGCGACCACGCGCGCCGCCGCCGGCGCATTGGATCTTTCCACCAGCTTCTTTTCGACGACGTTCCAGTCGCGTCTGGCGGGCCAAAAATGGATCGAGCCCTACACCGACAAGGAGCTGCCCAACCTGTACGAGGCCGGAGTGCGCCGTCTCGCCGTTGTCACGCCGTCGTTCACTGCCGACTGTCTGGAGACGATCGAGGAGATCGGCATTCGCGGGCGCGCGCAGTGGCACGACCTGGGCAGCGATGAGTTCTTCCTGGTGCCCTGCCTCAACGCCGATGATCCCTGGGTGCGTGTAGTGGCCGAGCTCGTGCGCAACGCCTCGTGACTCGGCTCGACCGGTCCGAGATCGAGCGCTGGTTCCAGAGCTTCCAAGCCCGATTCACTGAAGCGCTACAGGACATCGAAGAGCAAGCCGAGCTGATCGTCGACTTGTGGGAGCGCCCGGACGGGGGCGGCGGAGAAACGCGCATCCTGTCCGGCCCCGGGGCAATCGAAAAGGCCGCCGTCAACTTCTCCGCCGTTCACGGGCCCACCCCGCCGCGCCTCTCCGAGTCGCTGGCAGCCAAGTCGACGGAGTTCGCCGCCACCGGCGTCTCGATCATCGTGCACCCGGCCAACCCGTTTGCCCCCGCATTTCATGCCAACGTGCGCTTCTTCGAGACCGACGCCGGCCACGCTTGGTTCGGGGGTGGAGCCGACCTCACGCCCAATTATTTGTTCGAAGAAGACGCTCGGCACTTTCACGGCCACCTGCGCGCCGTCTGTGATCGGCATGATGTCGCCGACTACCACAGCTGGAAAGCGGCATGCGACTCGTATTTCTATCTCGAGCACCGGCATGAGCGTCGAGGGGTGGGCGGAGTCTTTTTCGACCATCTCCAGGACGAGCTTGCCGGAGTGTGGGCCTTCCAGCAGGATTTCGCCGAGTCGTTGCGCGACGCGTATGTGCCGATCTTGGAGGAGCGCAAGGATACGCCTTTCGCCCCGAATCACCGCCGCTGGCAGCTGATCCGGCGGGGTCGGTACGCCGAGTTCAACTTGGTCTGGGACCGGGGCACGCGTTTCGGTCTCGAGACAGGTGGGCGTACGGAGTCGATCCTGGCTTCCCTGCCTCCCGCAGTCGTGTGGGAATACGGAGCCGAACCAGATCCAGATAGCCCAGAAGCACGTCTCCTCGCCGAAGTCTCCGGGCCGCCCCGATCCTGGGTCAGCTGAGGTCGTCAGCCGGCCGTTGCCCTGCTCACATAGACTCGAGCTGAGTAGCAGCCTCCCGACTCGCTGTCGAGACCACCCTCCGTTTGAATTCCCGCAGAACGTGAACCTCGCCGCCGCCACCTTCGCCTACCCTCGGGTGCCCAACTCACAACGGGCCGATCTCGCCCAGACACTGATTCAGACTGATCGGCCGCCTGGCGTCTACCTGCTATCCACGTGTTTGCGCGTCGAGGTGGCCGTCCCTGGGGATCGGCGAGATCTGCAGGCGGCGCTGGACGCACTGTTGCCCGGCCACGAGATCGAACCGGTGTACAGGGAAGGAGAGGCGGTGCTCGTCCACCTCTACCGTGTTGCAGCGGGTCTCGACTCACCGATCGTCGGCGAAAAAGAGATTCTCACCCAGTTCCGCAAGGCCCTACAGGAGGCCGAGTCGCGGGACCTCGACGGCATGTTCGCCAAAGCCCTGCAGGGTGCGGTGGCCGCAGCCCGGCTCGTCCACCAGGCGCTGCCTCGCCGCGCTCAGGACTCGATCGCCGCCGTTGCTGCTGCAGCGGTCGCTCAGCAGGATCGTGTGGCGGTGCTGGGTGCCGGAGTCACCGCCACCAGCGTCGTCGAGCACCTGATCAAGCTGGACGATCCACCCCAGGTGACGATGATTGCTCGCAACCCGGAAAGGATCAGCCTCCCCGGCGTCTCGGTGTGGCCGTTCCATCGTGCCGCCGAAGCGATACTGGAGATGCCGGCCGTTGTGTCGGCAACCTCTGCCAAGCGTCGGCTGCTCCCACCCGAACGTCTCGCCGAGCTGATCGCCGGCCGACGAATGCCGATCAAGATCGTCGATATGGCGATGCCGCCCGATTTCAACCCGCCTGACGGTTCGGACCTCGAATATCTCGATATCGACGATCTGGCCCGTCTCGCCGAGCCGCAGCCCCGAGTGGCCGAGGCGGACGAACTGGCGTGCCAGGCTGCGGTCGAGATGTTTCACCGGGCGCGGGCCCACTCGGATGTGGGACCGGTCATCGGGTCGATGATGCAGCTGGCAGACGGAATCGTGGACGAGGTCGTAGCTCGCTTCGGAGGGCGTATCTCGGTGGATGCCGATGTGGAGGTACTTCGTCAGGCGGCACACACGGTCGCTCGGCGGATCCTGTCGGGCCCGGTCTCGTACATGAAGGGGTCCGACGCAACCGACGAAGCCATCGAAGCGGTCGCCGACGCTTTCGGCCTCGAGATCTGATCGACGTGTCGGCGGACAACATCCGGCTGGCGACACGCGGCTCGAAGCTCGCCGTCAGCCAAGCCCGCATCGTGGCAGCCATGATCCAGCAAGTCAGCGGACGGCCGACGCGACTGATCGAGATCACGACCACCGGAGATGCCGACCAGACCACGCCGGTTGCGCATCTCACCGAGGTGGGTGCCTTTGTCCGCTCTGTGCAGCAAGCCGTTCTCGATGGGGCTGCCGACGCCGCGGTGCATTCGTGCAAGGACCTTCCCACCGTGAATCCTCACGGGTTCGAGTCGGTGATTCCCGAGCGGGCCGAGCCGTGGGACGTGCTGGTCGGAGCGACTCTGGCCGAATTGCCGGTCGGGGCACGCGTCGGGACCGGAAGCCCACGTCGCGCAGCTCAATTGTTGCTTCTGCGGCCCGATCTCGAAGTAGCCGAGATCCGCGGCAACGTGGACACTCGGCTGGCCAAGGTCGAATCCGGTGAATACGACGCCGCCGTCTTGGCTGCCGCCGGCCTTGCCCGCCTCGACCGCCAGAAGGAGATCACCCACCGTTTCCATCTGGACGAGATGGTGCCCGCACCCGGACAGGGGGCATTGGCGATCGAGTTTCTCCCGGACAACTCCAACGCCGACCTTCTACGCCAACTCGACGATGACCGGTCGTCTCGCGCGGTCGCTGCCGAACGAATGCTCCTCGCCGAGACCGGTGCCGGCTGCCGCGCTGCGCTCGGAGCGCTCGCCTCTGTCGAAGACGGGGCGATCACCTTCACCGCGTTCGTGGAAGATGGGCAAGGCGCGCGCCGAGCCGAGGCCGCCGCCCCGACCGTAGCCGTGGCGGTGAACACGGTCCGTGAAGGTCTCGGTCTCTGATGCGGATCGCCATCACCACCGCAGCCGACCGGTCGTCGCGCGTCGCTGATCTCGTCATCGCTGCGGGCCATGTTCCGGTGCTGCTGCCATCCATCGAGGTGTCGGTGGTCGGCGAAGCCGAGTTGCAGGCGGTACGAGATCAATGCGCTGTTGCCGATCTGATCGTCGTGACCTCGAGTAGGGCCATCACGGCGCTTTGGCCAGAGGGGGGTATGCCCCACGTTTCTTGCGCAGCGGTCGGGCCCGTCACCGCTGCGGCAGTCCGGCACGCCGGCGGCGACCTCATCGTCGAAGGGCAGGGCGGTGCAGCTGAGCTCCTGGACTCACTGCGTCCCCGACTGGCGACCATCAGGGTCGTATTGCCCCAGTCGGGTGCCGCCGACGATGGACTCGCCCGAGGCCTGGAAATGGCCGGC
>JBFHAT010000032.1:0-31604 GCA_041586155.1 Acidimicrobiia bacterium | reverse complement strand
GCCACATGAACTCGTCACGAGCGGTGTCGTTCCAAGAATTCGTAGATCTCCGCCATGTCCACGCCGGGGAAGGTCCCGGCCGGTAGCGCGGCCAGCACGCGACTCTGCGCCTTCGGCGACGGCCATGCCACTCCGTCCCAGCGGCTGGCGAGGTCGCGTGGTGGGATGCGGCAGCATTCGCCGTCGGGACACTGCGACACGGAATGGCGGCTGGTGTCGCGGCCTCGGAAGAACTGGGCGTCATCGAATCCGGCTCCGACCGTGATCGCCGCCAGCGGCTGGCGGTCGGCGGCGATGTGGGTGGAGCACCAGAAGGTCCCCGACGGGGTGTCCGTGTACTGGTAGTGAATGGCGAACTTGTCGTCACTGTGGAATGCCTGGCGCGTGCCCCACTGCCGGCAGAGGCGCTGGCCCTCGATCGCCCCGTGGTGGTCGGTCGGCAAAGGAACGTCGTTGTTGGCGTACGCCTTCCACACGATGCCCTCCTCGTCCGAGCGGATGAGATGCACTCGCAGGCCCAGATACTCGGTAGCGAGGTTGGTGAACCGATGCGCCGCCATCTCGTATGAGACGTAGAACCGGTCTCGCAGCTCGCCCACCGACAGATCGCGTTCGCGTTTCGCCTCCTGCAGGATCGGCACGGCGGCCTCGCGGGGCATGAGCACAGCCGAGGCGAAGTAGGCCGCCTCCATCCGCTGGCGGAGAAAATCCGCATACGACAGCGGATCTGAATGTCCGAGGGCGAAGTGGCCGACCGTGCGCAGAACCACCGAACGGGAGGCTCGAGTGCGCAGTTCGTCGCGTTGAGGGATGAAGATACGGCCCTGTTCTTGGTCGGTCACCGATCGAACTGCGGTCGGGAAGTCCTGGACCTGGTGAACGGTGAAGCCGAAATGGGAGGCGATGTCGGCGATGCCACGTTCTGTCAGGGCACCGCCCTCATAGCCGATGGCAGCCAGGGTGCGTTCCGCGGCTGCTTCCAGCTCGGAGAAGTAGTTCCCCCGGACCGCAGCCTCCTCCCGGAGCGCAACGTTGGCCAGCCGCCCCTCTTCGGGGGTTGCCAGGCCGGCACGAGCGCGGGCTTTGAGCTCGTGTGCCAAACCCACGATCGTCTCGAGGACCTCGTCGGTCATGCCGGCGCTGGGCCGGACCTGAGGGAGGTCGAGGCTCTGGTAAGCGGGATCGGATTGCAGGCGCTCGAGCTCGATCTCCAACGCGGCGCGTGGGTTGGGCGCGTCGGGCGCAAGCAAATGGTCGGTGTCCACTTCCAGCGCCGCGGCGATCGCGTTGATCAGCGACAGCGTCGCTTCCTTCTTGCCGTGCTCGAGCTGCGACAAGAAGGGAGCGGTCTTGCCGATCCGCTTTCCAAGCTCGGCGAGCGTGAAGCCGGCGTCGCGTCTGGCCGCCCGGACGCGCTGGCCGAACACCAGCCGATCGATCACAACATCCCCATTCTGTTCGCCATTTGAAATATCGGTCGAAATTTCACTCCTGAGGCCGAGCATAGCCACCGCAACGCCGATCAACATGCCAAAAACGCAACATTTTGGAGGCTGCGATGCTCGAACTTCGCCAGACAGGGCCGACGCACATTCTCTCCGAGCCGGCGCTGAAGTTCTTGGCCCACCTCCACCGGACGTTCGACGGGCGCCGCCTGGAGCTGCTCGAGGCACGCCAGAAGCGTCAAGCCCGGATCGACGGCGGCGAGCTGCCCGAATTCCTCGTCGAAACCGCCCACATCCGAACCGGCGGCTGGCAGGTGCGTCCGGTGCCCAACGATCTCGCCGATCGCCGGGTGGAGATCACCGGGCCGGTCGACCGCAAGATGATGATCAATGCCCTCAACTCGGGGGCGAACACGTTCATGGCCGACTTCGAGGATTCGACCACGCCCACGTGGGACAACGTCATCGGCGGCCAGCTGAACGCTTTTGACGCAGTTCGCCGCCGTCTGCGCCTGGAGACCGCCGACAAGGCCTACGAGGTTGGCGAGAACCCGGCAGTCCTGCTCATCCGTCCACGGGGCTGGCATCTCGACGAAGCGAACGTACTCGTCGACGGCCGACCCATGTCGGGGAGCCTCTTCGACTTCGGGCTGTATGCATTTCACAACGCTCATGCACTAATCGAGCGGGGCTCCGGGCCCTACTTCTATCTGCCCAAGCTCGAGTCGCACCTCGAGGCCCGGCTGTGGAACGACGTGTTCGTGGAGACACAGCGCTGGCTGGCGCTCCCCACCGGCACGATCAAGGCAACGGTGTTGATCGAGACGATCCTGGCCGCCTTCGAGATGGACGAGATCCTCTACGAGCTGAGAGACCATTCGGCCGGCCTCAACGCAGGCCGGTGGGACTACATCTTTTCCGTGATCAAGAAGTTCCGCAACGACCCCGAGCGTGTGTTGCCCGATCGGGCCCAGATCACGATGACGGTTCCTTTCATGAAGGCGTACACCGACCTGCTCGTCGCCACCTGCCACAAACGGGGCGCCCACGCCATGGGCGGGATGGCGGCATTCATCCCCAATCGTCGCGATCCGGAAGTGACCGAGCATGCGCTCGCCAAAGTGACCGCCGACAAGCGGCGGGAAGCGACCGACGGCTGCGACGGCACCTGGGTCGCGCATCCCGATCTGGTGGAGGTGGCACGAGCCGAGTTCGATGCCGTCCTCGGCGGCAGGCCCAACCAAATCGACCGGCTTCGCACCGACGCGAGCGTGTCGGCCCAGGACTTGCTCGACACCACCATCGAGGGCGGGACGATCACGATGGACGGCGTCCGCACCAACATCAACGTGGGGATCCTCTACGTGGCGTCGTGGCTGCGGGGTAACGGAGCGGCGGCGCTGTACAACCTGATGGAGGATGCGGCGACCGCCGAAATCTCGCGGAGTCAGATCTGGCAATGGGTGCACACCTCCGCTTCCACCGCCGACGGGACCACCATCGACCGAGCGCTGATCGAGGACGTCGCCGCTGAGGAGCTGACATCGATCACCTCCGGGCTGGACGAGGCAGAAGTGAAGGCCGGTCGCTTCGCCGAGGCCCATGAGCTCTTCTTGGAGGTTGCCCTGTCGGACGACTTCGTCGACTTCCTGACCATGCCCGCCTACCAACGAATCCAAGGAGCATCATGATCAGCGAGCGCATCAAGACCGAAGCCGACCAGCTCCGTCGCGACTGGGAGACCAACCCGCGGTGGCGGGGCATCGAGCGTGAGTACACCGCCGAAGACGTCGTCCGGTTGCGCGGGTCGGTGAGGGAGGAGTACACCCTGGCCAGGCTGGGCGCAGAGAAGCTGTGGCAGCTGATGACCGAAGAGCCGTACGTTCATGCGCTGGGTGCCCTCGCCGGCGGCCAGGCCGTCAACATGGTCAAGGGTGGCCTGCGGGCGATCTACCTGTCTGGATGGCAGGTGGCGGGGGACGGCAACCTGGCCGGCGAGGTGTATCCGGACCAAAGCCTCTACCCGGCCAACTCGGCGCCGGCGCTGGTGAAACGGATCAACAACGCGTTGAGGCGGGCGGACCAGATCGCGTGGATGGAGGGAGACGACACCGACTATCTGGTCCCGATCGTCGCCGACGGCGAGGCCGGGTTCGGCGGGGCGCTCAACGTCTTCGAGCTGACGAAGAGCTTCATCGATGCAGGCGCAGCCGCGGTGCACCTCGAGGACCAGCTCGCCTCCGAAAAGAAATGCGGGCACATGGGAGGCAAGGTGCTGGTTCCCACCGCCCATCACATTCGCACCCTCAAGGCGGCCCGGCTGGCCGCGGACGTGTTGGGCGTCCCGACCATCATCGTGGCCCGCACGGATTCGTTGGGGGCAACCCTCCTGACCAGCGACATCGACGAGCGGGATCGCCGATTCGTCAAAGGTGAGAGGACCATCGAAGGGTTCCATCACGTGGAGGCGTCGATGGAATCGGCGATCGCCCGCAGCCTCGCCTATGCGCCGCATGCCGACGTGCTCTGGTGCGAAACGTCGACTCCCGACCTGGACGTGGCCCGCCGCTTCGCCGAGGCCATCCACGAGGAGTATCCGGGCAAGCTGCTGGCCTACAACTGCTCGCCGTCGTTCAACTGGAAGCAACACCTCGACGACGCCACCATCGCCGTGTTCCAGAAGGAACTGGGCGCCATGGGCTACGCGTTCCAGTTCATCACGCTGGCAGGGTTCCACGCCCTGAACGCCGCGATGTTCGAGCTGGCGTCCGGCTACGCCGACGAGGGGATGACCGCCTACGTCCGGCTGCAGGAGGGAGAGTTCGCGATGGAGGAGCGGGGGTACACCGCCACCCGCCACCAGCGGGAGGTGGGTGCGGGATACTTCGACCAGGTCGCACAGACGGTGGCCGCCGGTCAGGCATCGACCCTGGCGTTGAAGGGTTCCACCGAGGAGCAGCAGTTCTGACTCATCGGGCCCAGAGGATCTGACGTGGCAAGGATTGGTCGGACCTACGGGCACCGAAAAGCGATACCCTGAGGGGGTGACGCGAAGGCGCCAGAAAGAGCAGGAGGAATCGTGAGCAAGATCGTTCACGTGGTGGGAACGGGGACGATCGGCGAGCCGCTGATCGGATTGCTCGCCGACCACGCCGAGGCGTTCGGCATAGACGAGGTGACGTTCCACAAACGCACCCCGATGATCGAGGAACGTGGCAAGGTGGCCGACCTGATGCGCCGTGGGGCGGCGCTGGCCGTAGACGACGACCGGCGCGCCGCCTTCGAGGAGCTGGGCCACACCGCAAAGTACGAAACGATGGAAGCCATCGAACGGGCCTCCGTCGTGATCGATTGCACTCCGGCCGGGATCGCCAACAAGGAGAAGCAGTACGAAGACGCCCTCGGCCCACTCGGTTTCATGGCACAGGGATCCGAGTTCGGCTTCGGCAAGATGTACGCCCGAGGCATCAACGACGAGGCGCTCGATCGGGCAACCGATCGGTTCCTGCAGATCGTTTCGTGCAACACGCACAACATCTCGGCGTTGATCAAGACGATCGCGTTCGACGATCATGTCTCTCATCTCGACGACGGGCGCTTCGTGTGCCTGCGGCGCTCCAACGACATCTCACAGGACGGATCGTTCGTGCCGGCGCCGACGGTCGGCAGGCACAGCGATGATCGGTTCGGGACCCACCACGCCAGGGATGCCCACGAGCTGTTCACGACGATGGGTCACGACCTGCCGGTCTTCTCGTCGGCGATGAAGCTGAACACCCAGTACATGCATTCGCTGTGGTTCTCCCTCAAGCTCGACAAGGAGATCACCCGCGACGAGGTCATCGACCGTCTCAACGCCAACACGCGGGTGGCACTCACCTACAAGACGTCGGCCAACCAGGTCTTCTCGTTCGGACGGGACCACGGCTACTTCGGACGAATCCTCAATCACGCGGTCGTACCGGCGGCGAGCATCACGGTGAGAGAGGGCCATGAGGTCATCGGGTTCTGCTTCACCCCCCAAGACGGCAATTCGCTGCTGTCGTCGGTGGCGGCAACCCTCTGGTATCTCCACGACGACGGATTCGAGGAGCGAATCGATTCGCTCCGCCCGTACCTCTTCAACGAGGTCTGATCGCCCGGCCGAAACCTTCTCGAGAAAGGCGACGAATCGAGCCGTCACCGTGGCTCGCGGCCCCGTAGGATCGGCGCATGGGAACAGCTGGGATCATCGCAGTCGCCGTCATCATCGGGGCGATCGTCGTCGCGTTCATTGCCATCTACAACCGGTTGGTCCGGCTACGGAATCGGGTGGACAATGCGTGGGCGCAGGTCGACGTCCAGCTCAAGCGGCGCTATGACCTGATCCCCAATCTGGTGGAGACGGTCAAGGGATACGCCGGTCACGAGCAATCCACCTTCGAGGCGGTCGTGGCGGCTCGCTCGGCTGCGCAAACCGCCAGCGGAGTCGAAGATCAGGCAGCAGCGGAGAACATGCTGACCGGCGCCCTCCGTCAACTGTTCGCACTCGCCGAGGCGTATCCGGAGCTTCGTGCCAGCGAAAACTTTCGAGCGCTCCAAGATGAGCTGGGCGAGACGGAGGACAAGATCGCCATCGCCCGTCAGATCTTCAACGACGCCACCCTCACCTACAACAACGCCGTCCAGACCGTACCGACCAACCTGGTGGCGGCGATGACCGGATTCGAGGATCGTCCGTACTTCGAGACCGACGACGATGCTCGGAGCGCTCCAAGGGTCGAGTTCTGAAACGAGCGGCGCTCGTCGGCGCCCTCCTGCTCGCGACGATTGCCGTATTTGCCACCCCGGCGACGGCGCGGTCGTTCAGCGTCGCCGCTGCCCGAATCGACCTGCAATTGCAGCCCGACGGATCTCTGGTCGTCACCGAACGACTCCAGTTCGACTTCGACGGAGCGTTTCAGGGGGCCTTCCGGGACATTCCCTTGCGGTCGGGGGAGTCGATCACCGACGTTCAGGTCTCAGAAAGCGACGTCGCATATTCGCCTGGAGCACCAACCGAGCTCGGGTCGAGCGGTGATCCCAACTCGTTCGGACTGGAGTCGCGTGGCGGTGCGGTCCGGGTGGTCTGGCACTACCGAGCCGCCGACGAGTCGCGTACCTTCACGATTCGGTATCGGATGTTGGGGCTGGTCAAGGCGTACGACGACGTCGTCGACATCAACCTCAAGGTGTGGGGCAGCGAATGGGACGTGGGGGTGGGACGGGTCGACGCCGCCCTGACCTATCCAGGATCGGTCGACCGCGGCGACGTGCTCGTGTTCGGTCATCCTTCCACCGTGTCCGGCGAGACGGAGCTGGGCGACGACGGGGTCACGCCGACCCTCACCGCCTTCGACGTGCCGTCCCGACAGTTTGTGGAGATGCGCACGGTGCTGCCCCGGTCGGTGCTGACGGACACGAGCGGCGCCCAGGTCATCGGCGGCAACGGGCTGGACGAGATCCTTGCCGAGGAGGCGGCGGAGGCTCGCCGCTCCGAGCGAGAGGCAAGAGCGGTCCGAGGGGTGGTGACCGCCCTGCTCGTCATCCTGGCGGCCGTGCCGGTGGCCCTTGCCGCCGGCTTCGTGAGGTACGGGCGAGAGCGGCCGGTCGACTACGACCGTGAATACGAGCAGGCCCCTCCCAGCGAACACAGCCCGGCGCTCGTGAACGGGCTCCTCGCCCAGGGCGAGCCTGACGAGCGAGCGTTCACGGCAGTGATCTTCGATTTCATCCGGCGCGGCATCCTCACCGCCCAACCCACCCGGACCGAACGCAAGACGTGGCTCGGTTTGAAGACCGAGATGATCTCCGACCTACAGATCGGGCTCGGCGAAGGTCAACCGGACTCGGCGTACGAGCGGGAGGTACTGGGGATACTGCAGCGTATCTTGGCCGACGGTCCACTGGTGCTGACCGAATTCCGGGATGAGATCCGTGAGCAGGCGGCGACCAACCACGAGGCGTACGAGGCATTCCAAATCGAGGTGCAGTACGCGATGGAGGCCGAAGGCCTGATCGATCGAAGCGGGTTGCGCTTTCCCTGGTACGTCGGGGGAGGGCTGCTGCTCGTCGTGTTGATCGGATGGGTGGTGGTGGCTCCACTGTTCACCGGCTCCGGCTCGGTGCTGAACGGCGATTTGCTGAGGGTGGGTCTCATTGTCGTCGGGGTCCTCGGCATCGGGCTCACCATCCTGGCCGGGTCACGCCAGCCCCTGTGGGTTCGGCGTTCGCCTGCGGGTGCGTTGCTGGCCGCCCGCTGGAACGCGTTCAAGTCGTATCTGGCGGATTTCAGCCGGCTGGAAGAAGCCCCGACCATCGCGTTGCCGCTGTGGGACGAATACCTCGTCCACGCCGTGGGGCTGGGCGTCGCCGAAGAGGTGCTGGCCGCAGCGCGCACGCTGGGACCGGTCGAGCTCGAGACGCAGTCGACGATCTACTGGTACGGCAACCAGGGATTCACCGGCGGCCACTCCACCAATGCCATCAGCGGGATCGAGAGCGCGTTGCGCGGTGCCTTTGCAGCGCCCTCGTCCAGCGGCGGCGGTGGTGGGTTCAGCGGCGGCGGCGGAGGAGGCGGGGGCGGCGGCGGCGGAGGAGCGTGGTGAGTCCGCATCGCCATGTGATACGTTTCGGCGACCATGGACGGACAGCAGCAGCGTCAGGCGTTGTCGGCGGCCGAACGGTCGCTGAATCTGGCTGCCCAGCCGGACAAGCTGAGCGACGCCGTCGGTGCGGCCCGCAAAGCCGAGCAGCTCGACCAGATCGGGGCGTTCAGTGGCCTCGCCGAGCTGCTGGCACGTCTCGAGGGCGCCGGGGGCGCCGAGCGGGAGGCGGTCGTTGCGGAGCTCCGGGACGTCGTGGGGCCGGGACCGCTCATCGCGCTGGTTGATCGGCTGGTGCGGTGAGCGATTACCACCTCCATCTGATTCCCCACGACGAGCCGGCCGGGGAGTACCGCCTGGCGGAACGGATCGAGCAGTCCGTCGAACACGCCGGAACTCTGGGCTTGGCGCAACTGGGCTTCACCGAACACTGGTACCGATGCCTCGAATCCGCTCCCATTCTCGGCGAGTTCTGGGAGCGGGAAGAACGGCGCGACCTGGCTGATCAGGCCCGCCAGACGGTCCTCCTCGACCGGACGATGTCGCTGGAGGCGTACGTCGGGGCGGTGATCGACGCCAAGGACGCGGGCCTGCCCGTGAAGCTGGGGCTCGAAGTGGATTTCTTCCCCGAGTCGTTCGAGGCCGTGATCGCCTTCCTGGCCGACTACCCATGGGACTTCCTGATCGGATCGATCCACTGGATCGACGGATGGGGCGTCGACGACAGCCGGGTTGCATTCGAGTTCGAGCGGCGCGGCATCGACGTGGCATGGGAGCAATACTTCGAACTCGAGTTGGAACTGGCCTCCTCTGGTGCCGTCGACGTCCTCGCCCACGTCGATGTCGTGAAGAAGCAGGGCCGCCGGCCAGAGCGAGAGCCCATCGAATGGTACGACCGCATCGCCGAAGCGGCCCGGGCGTCGGGGACTGCGGTCGAGGTGTCCAGTCAGGGCCTGCGTAAGGCATGCCGAGAGGAGTACCCGTCGCCGGAGTTCCTGAGAAGCTTCCGACGGTCGGGTGTGCCCATCACCCTGGCGTCCGACGGGCACCATCCGCACGAGGTGGGCTGGGGTCACGATCAGGTGGTGAAAGCGGCCCGAAACGCCGGCTACACCGATTATCTGTTGTTCACGGGGCGGCAGGGGGAACCGACAGCCCTGCCCGAGACGTTTCAAGCGGTGAGTTGAACGACGTGCACGTCACAGAACACATCACCGGCCGCCGGGTCGAGGCCCAAGCCGGTCGCTCGGCGCAAGCCGTTGTCGACACGGTCGTCGAGCAGCTGGGCTTGCCGCGCCGCACCGAGGGCGGTGAAGTGATTCCCTACAGCCTCAGGATCGGGCAACAGCGACTGGAGGCGTCTCACCCGGTGACCGACGACGCCGAACTGGACAGCGAGTTGGGCCGCGAGGTGTATGGGAGGGTGGCGTCCACCCTCGACGAGATCGAGGCCGCCCTCGATTCGGACGAGCCCGCCATCCACCTCTCCACGCGGCTGTCCGTGGCACGGCGCACCGGTGCCCTCCCGCAGCGGGTCGACGAGATCCAGAAGGCATTCGACGCCCAGGCGTTCCCTGCAGCCGCAACGGCCGCCCCGACCCGCCGACGCCCCAAGTACTTACGGCCGGCGATCGGCCTGGGCCTGCTCCTCGGGTTCTTCGTGTGGTTGTTCTGGGTGACCGAACCGGGCACTGCCAACCTCGCCGCCGGGCAGGAGTCCGACGCCGAAGTCACTCATCTCCAGGGCGCCGCCGAGGTGCAGGGGACGATCAGCGCAAACGGCGAGGTCGACCGGTATACCTTCGACGCCGCCGAGGGTGATTTCGTGACCGTTTCGCTGCTGTCCAACGTCGGTCAGTTCGGTAACTTCGACGCCGAGCTGTCGGTGGACGGGCCCGATGGATCGCAGGTCGCCTACAACGACGATTTCAACAATCTCAATTCACAGGTCTCGTTCGAGGTGGTCGAGCCGGGGACTTACACGATCCTGGCCAGGGCGCTCGGGGGGTGCTGCGTAGGTGACTACGTCCTCGTCCTGGAATTCAGCAATTGAGGGCACCAGGTTGATCGTCGAGGTCGTCGCAGTCGGTACCGAGCTCCTGCTCGGCCAGATCGTCAACGGCAACGCCGCGCACATCGGAAGTCGGCTCGCCGAGAGTGGTTACGACGCCCACTATCAGGTGGTCGTGGGCGACAACCTCGGACGTCTCACCTCCACGATCCGCACTGCGATGGCCCGGGCCGACGGCGTGATCATCACGGGCGGTATCGGGCCGACTCCCGACGACTTGACCCGAGAGGCGCTCTGTGCCGCCACGGGTCGGGAGATGCAGTTCAACGCCGAATACGCCGAAACGCTGAAACGCCGGTGGGAGGCGCTGGGGCGGACCATGCCGGCCAACAACGTGCGCCAGGCCGAGTACCCGGTGGGGGCCGAGCAGCTGCGCAACCCGCGGGGGACCGCGCCCGGGCTGGCGCTGCATCATGACGGCGTCTGGCTGTTTGCGCTCCCCGGTGTTCCGGCCGAGATGGAGATGCTGCTCGATCGCGAGGTGCTGCCCCGCCTCGCCGCTGCGGCCGGCACCGAGCACGTGCTGGTCAGTCGGGTGCTCCGGACGTGGGGTCGATCCGAGTCGCAGGTGGCCGAGCTGCTCGACGACCTGTTCACCGGGACCTCCAACCCGTCGGTGGCGTTTCTGGCCTCCGCCGGTGAGATCAAGGTCCGTGTGTCGGCCAAGGCAGGGTCGCGGGTCGCCGCCGAGAAGCTCATCGCTCCTGTGGAAGAAGAAGTGAGGAGCCGCCTCGGCACATCGGTCTTCGGCGCCGACGACGACACGATTCACGTCGTGGTTCGCCGTCTCCTGGCCGAGCGGGGCTGGACGGTCGGCTCGGCCGAGTCGGCCACGGGGGGAATGGTCGGGGCGGCGCTGAGTCACCTGCCGGGAAGCTCCAATGTCTATCGAGGCAGCATCGTCGCGTACGCCACCGATCTCAAACGTGAGCTGCTCGACGTGCAAGACGAGGAGCTGCGCCGCGGGGTGGTCACCGAGGCGGTGGCGCTGGCGATGGCGCACGGCGCCCGGAAGAGGCTGAACGTCGACGTGGCCGTGGCGGTCACCGGCTCGGCCGGACCCGACACGCTGGAGATGCCGGCGGGGACGATGGTGCTGGCCGTTGCCACCCCCGAAGGCGCCAAGGCAAGGACGATCCGCCTTCCCGGCGACCGCGAGCGGGTCAGGACCTTCGCGACCACGGCCGCCCTGCAGCTGATCAGGCTGGCGGTGCAAGGCGACTGGTGGGGTGAGTGAGGCTGTTCGTCGGCGTGGACCTCCCGACCGAGGCCCGCCACGAGCTCGCCGCGCGGTTGGCTCAGACCCATTTGCCGGGCTCGGTGGTCGCTCCCGACAACTGGCACCTCACCCTTCGCTTCATCGGTGGCGTCGACGAAGCTGCGTTGGACCGGTTGGTGTTCGAGCTGTCGGAGGCAGAGACCGCCGGCCCGTTCCCAGTCCGCTTCGCCGAGATGGGGGCCTTCTCCCGGCCGAGCCGTGCCAGCGTTTTGTGGCTGGGAGTCGACCGGGGTGGCGACGAGTTGGCGGCGCTGGCGGGCGCAGTCGACGAAGCGGTCGACCGGGCCGGGTTCGGGCAGGAAGATCGACCGTTCCAGCCCCATCTCACGCTCAGCCGGCTGCGTCCCGCCCGAGACGTGCGGCCCGTGCTGGCGTCTGGCCCGGCGCTGCCGGTGCGATGGGTGGCCGACTCGTTCGCCTTGTTCTCGTCTCATCTTGGACCGGGTGGCGCCACCTATCGGGTGGAGGAGCGATTTCCGCTCTGACAATCCTTCCGATCGAACACGTGTTCGTGTAGTGTGAGCTCGCGATTCTGTCACTACTCGTCCGTACGTTCTCACGTACAAGGAACCGAGGGGAAACTGATGCCGAAGGAGGAGAACGTGGACCGAGACAAGCAGCTCGACATGGCGATGGGCCAGATCGAGCGCCAGTTCGGCAAGGGTTCGATCATGAAGATGGGTGACGCCGCCATCAAGAAGGTGGACGCCATCTCGACGGGAGCCTTGTCGGTCGACTTGGCCCTCGGCATCGGCGGTCTACCGCGCGGACGGGTGGTCGAGATATACGGGCCGGAGGCCAGCGGCAAGACCACGCTGGCGCTGCATGTCGTCGCCGAAGCGCAACGCAACGGCGGCATCGCCGCCTTCATCGATGCCGAGCATGCGCTCGACCCGGTATATGCCAAAGCGCTCGGAGTGGACATCGACGAGCTGTTGATCTCCCAGCCCGACACGGGCGAGCAGGCGTTGGAGATCGCCGACATGCTCATCCGGTCGGGGGCACTCGACGTCGTCGTGATCGACTCGGTGGCGGCGCTGGTGCCGCGGGCCGAGTTGGAGGGTGACATGGGCGACACCCACGTCGGTCTCCAGGCCAGGCTCATGTCACAGGCGTTGCGCAAGCTGACCGGCACCCTCAACCGGTCCCACACCACCGCCATCTTCATCAATCAGCTTCGCGAGAAGATCGGTGTCATGTTCGGTTCGCCCGAGACGACACCGGGAGGCCGGGCGCTCAAGTTCTATTCGTCGGTGCGGATCGATGTGCGCCGGATCGAGGCGATCAAGGACGGTCAAGAGAACGTCGGCAACCGGGTCCGAGCCAAGATCGTCAAGAACAAGCTGGCCCCACCGTTCCGTCTCGCCGAGTTCGACCTCATGTTCGGCGAGGGCATCTCCCGGGAAGGCAGCCTTCTCGACGTGGCGGTGGAGCAGGGCATCGTCCGCAAGAGTGGCGCCTGGTACAGCTACGACGACGACCAGCTCGGGCAGGGCAAGGAGGCCGCCAAGCGGTTCCTGCGGGACAATCCGGAGATCGCCGTGCAGCTGCAGGATCGGGTCGTGCAAGCGGTCGGCTTGATCGGGTCCCCCGACGAGGACCCCGACGAAGAAGAGGGCTTGGAGTCGCTTGCCGAAGCAGCGAGCGAAGAGTTGAACGAGGAGCAGTGATCCGGTCGGATGGGTCGGGAGACTCAAATGGGAAGGGCGCCGAAAGGTGCCCTTTTCTTTTGGGGTTCGTGGAGTACGATGAATCAACGAACACAAACACAACAACGGAAGCACGATGACCAGACCAGCACCAGCGATGATCAGGAGAACAGCACCTCGGGAGTGAGGGTGCAGTAGTCGCGCGGTCGGTCTGCTCCGTGTCCGCACGGAGCTGGCGTGGTGCTTTCGGGAGGCGGACACATGGAACCGTTTGCGACGGCACTGGTTGGAATTCTCGTCGCCCTCATCGCTGCCACCGCCGGGTATTTCTTTGCCGGTGCCCGTAGTCGCAAGTCACTCGGCGATGCCGAGACGACGTCGGAGCAGATCCTGGCCGAGGCCCGACTCAACGCGCAACGCTTGCTGCGTCGCGCCGAGGAGGAGGCGCGGGCCAAGGCAGAGACCTACCGGGATCGCGAGGACGCAACGCTCGAGCACAAACGTATCGAGGTGAGAAGCACGGAAGAGCGGATGAGCCAGAGGGAGGAGACCCTCGACCAGCGGGCCGCCAACCTCGCCCAGCGGGAGCAGCTGTTGATCAACCGGGAAGAGGAGCTCACGGCGATCCGCGCCGAGGCGGAGCGAATGAAAGAAGCCGCCCGGGCCGACCTCGAACGGCTCGCCGGCATCGATGCCAAGGCCGCCAAGGAGAAGCTGCTCAGCGGCGTCGAAGATGAGGCTCGGCGCGAGGCGATGATCCTCGTTCGCGACATGGAGGTGAAGGCGCGCGAGGAAGCCGATCGGCGGGCGCGACGGATTCTCACTACGGCGATTCAACGCCTGTCGGCCGAGGTGGTCAGCGAGTCCACCATCTCCACGGTGGCATTGCCTTCCGACGACATGAAGGGGCGTATCATCGGGCGGGAGGGGCGAAACATCCGCTCGTTCGAGTCGATCACCGGGGTCAACCTCATCGTCGACGACACTCCCGAAGCGGTGTCGGTCTCGTCGTTCGATCCGGTGCGCCGAGAGGTCGCCCGGCTCACCCTGGAGATGTTGGTCGCCGACGGTCGTATCCATCCCGCCTCGATCGAACAGTTTCACGAAAAGTCCCAAGCCGAGGTGGAGCAGTCGATCCGCGACGCCGGCGAATGGGCACTGCTGGAGGTGGGAATCAGCCGGATGCACCCGGAACTGGCCACATTGCTGGGGCGCCTCAAGTACCGCACCTCCTATGGCCAGAACGTGCTGAAACACTCGGTTGAGGCCGCGCATGTGGCCGGAATGCTGGCGGCCGAGGTGGAAGTGGACCCGGCGCCGGTCAAGCGGGCGGCGCTGCTGCACGACATCGGCAAAGCAGTCACCCACGAAGTAGAGGGTTCCCACGCCCTGATCGGCAGCGAGATCGCTCGCCGATTCGGCGAGGATCCCGGCATCGTCCATGGCATCGAGGCGCATCACAACGAAGTCGAACCACGCACCCTCCTGGCGGTGCTGGTGCAGGCAGCCGATGCGGTGTCGGCCGCACGACCCGGCGCTCGCCGGGAGACGTTGGAGGCGTACGTGCGGCGCCTGGAGCGGCTCGAGGAGTTGGCGATGCAGTTCGACGGCGTTGACAAGGTCTACGCGATGCAGGCAGGCCGCGAGGTGCGAGTGGTGGTCGATCCCGGTGTGGTCGACGACCTGGGGTCGACTGATCTCGCACGCAAGATCTCCAAACGGCTCGAAGAGGATCTGCAGTATCCGGGTCAGATCCAGGTGACCGTGGTTCGTGAGTTTCGGGTGACCGACTACGCTCGTTAGCCGTTATGGCGAACAGCGTGACGATTCCTACCCCCGCGGTGCGTGAGCGCCGTCGCCCGACGCGATCGGGAAAGACCTACTTCCTGCGCACGTTCGGTTGTCAGATGAACGAGCACGACTCCGAACGGGTCGCCGGGTTGTTCGAGGCGGACGGCATGTCGGCCGCGACCGACTACGAGTCGGCCGACGTGGTCTTCATCAACACGTGCACCATCCGCGAAAACGCGGACAACAAGCTGTACGGGACGCTCGGGCACCTCAAGCGTCTCAAGGATGCCGACCCCGCCAAGCTGCTGGTGGTCGGAGGCTGTGCCGCCCAAAAGGACCGCGACCTCGTACGGGCACGCGCTCCGTGGGTGGATGTCGTTCTCGGCACCCACAATCTCGACCGGGTGGTGGCGTTGCTCGACCAGGCGCAAGAGTGGGGGCCGGTCACCGAGATCGTCGATGAGCTGCAGGCCATGCCGTCGCACCTGCCCGTCATGCGGGAGGTCGACCATGCCGCCTGGGTGACGATCCAGGTCGGGTGCAACAACACCTGCACCTTCTGCATCGTCCCTGCGGTGCGTGGCCCCGAGATCAGCCGCAGACCGGGCGACATCATCCGCGAGGTGTCGGGTCTGGTCGCCGACGGGGTGGTCGAGGTGACGTTATTGGGCCAGAACGTCGACACCTACGGCCGGGACCTCGCCCTGGACGGGCGACGCCGACCCATCTTCGCCGAGCTGCTGCGCCGGGTGGGGGCGGTGGAGGGTCTTCGCCGGGTCCGGTTCACGTCGCCGCACCCGGCCGATTTCAAGGAGGACGTGGCGACAGCGATGGCGGAGACGGACGCAGTGTGCGAGCAGCTGCATCTGCCACTGCAATCGGGGTCCGACCGGATCCTGGCTCGGATGCACCGCGGCTACAACACCGAACGCTATCTCGATCGGTTGGCGATGGCCCGTCGGACGATCCCCGACCTGGTCGTGTCCACCGACATCATCGTCGGGTTCCCCGGCGAGACCGAAGCCGACTTCGAGCAGACCCTCGACGTCGTGCGGGAGGCCCGTTACGACAGTGCGTTCATGTTCCAGTTCTCTGCCCGGCCCGGCACGGCGGCTGCCGGGATGGAAGACGCCTTCGTGCCGCCCGACGTCGTGCAAGACCGGTTCGAGCGCCTGGTGGCGATCCAAAACGACATCACCCATGCATCCAACCGTGCCGACATCGGTCGCACGGTCGAGGTGCTCGCCGAAGGGCCATCGAAGCGCGACCCGGAGATGGCGACCACTCGAACCCGGGGCGGGAAGCTGGTCCACGTGGCGGGCCGTTTCGAGCCCGGGAGCTTCCATCAGGCAGCCATCGTCGAGGCGGGCAAACACCATCTCGTGGGGAGCTTGATCTGAAGCCGATCGTCATCGTCGGTCCCACCGCCTCGGGCAAAACCGAGCTGGCGATGCGGCTGGCCGAAGACATCGGGGCCAGCATCCTCTCGATCGACTCGATGCAGGTCTACCGGGGGATGGACATCGGCACCGCCAAACCGTCGAGGGAAGAGCGCCGGCGGGTGCCCCATCTGATGATCGACATCGTCGACCCTTCTGAGCCCTACTCGGTGGCGTCGTTCCAGACCGAAGCCCGCCGGATGCTTCGCGCCGCCGACGGGCCCGTGGTGATCGCGGGGGGCTCCGGGCTGCACATGCGTGCCGTGCTGGATCCGCTCGAGTTTCCGCCGCACGACCCGGCGGTGCGAGCCTGGGTGCGTGGCCTCACGCCTTCCGAACAGGTCGAGCGCCTGCTCGACGCAGACCGCGAGGCGGGGACCGCGATCGACCTGCGCAACCCGCGGCGAGTGGAGCGCGCCCTGGAGATCCACAGGGTCACCGGCCGCACCCCGAGCGACCGGGCCCGCACCGAGGGAGCGAAGCGGGTGGAACGGTACGAGTCGGAGATCGAGTTCGTCGGAGTGGGGGTAGACCCCGGAGATACGCTTGCGGCTCGGGTGGAAGCCCGGGTGGAGGCAATGTTCGCCGCAGGCCTCGTCGGCGAGGTCGCCAGCCTCGACCTCGGGCCGACGGCGGGGCAGGCGCTCGGTTACAAAGAGGTGCTCCCGGTGGTAGCGGGCACCATGTCAGAAGAGGACGCGGCGGCAGAGATGGTTCGGGCCACGCTGGCGCTGGCCAAACGGCAGCGCACCTTCTTCCGGCGCGACCCGCGCATCACGTGGCTCGAATGGCACGACGACGTCGATCAGCGATATGCGACGCTGCGCCGGCAACTCGATACAGTGCTCGCATGAAATTCGTCAAGATGCACGGGCTCGGCAACGACTTCGTCGTCGTTGACGGACCCCTGTCGCTCACGGCGGACGAGGTCGAGGCGATCTGCGACCGACGGCGCGGAGTCGGAGCCGACGGGGTCCTGGCCGTGACGCCCGACCCGGTGCGAATGGATTACTGGAACGCCGACGGCTCAGCGGCCGAGATGTGTGGGAACGGGCTGCGGTGCGTGACCCGCTATGCCGTCGACCGCGGCTGGGCGGATGCGTCGGGCTTCGTGGTGACGACTGCTGTCGGCGATCTGGCAGTGGCAATGCTCGATGATCGGATTGCCCGGGTCGAGATCGGCACTGCCACGATCGGTGAGGCGGTCGACTTCGACGGTTTTGATTTTCAGCGGGTCGACGTTGGCAATCCCCATGCCGTGACGTTCGTCCCCGACCCCGGGTCGGCGCCGGTCGAGTCGGTGGGCGCTGCGCTGGAAAACGCCACCCCCGGGGGCACCAATGTCGAGTTCGCCAGTCTGGGCGACATGATCACGATGCGGACGTGGGAACGGGGATGCGGCGAGACGCTGGCCTGCGGCACCGGTGCCGTTGCCGTGGCGACCGCCGCCCGTCATCGTGGTGCCGTCGGAGACCGAGTGCCGATCCGCCTGCTCGGCGGCGAGCTGATCGTCGAGTTCGAGGGCGACAAGGCGTGGATCACCGGACCTGCCGAGTACAGCTTCGCGGGGGAGTGGGCGGGGCGGCCCTGACCGTCAGCGCAGGGAACGGAAGACCGAAACGACGGTTCCGAGGAGTGACACACCGTCGGTGAACACCATCGGCTCGTAATCCGCGTTGGCGGAGTGGAGCACGACGGAACCGTCGCGACGCTCGAGCCGCTTCACCGTGGCGGTTTCTCCATCGACAGCGCAGCCACGATCTGGCCGTCGCGGGCGTCAGGCGTCTGCTGCACCACGACGAAGTCGCCGGGCAGGATGCCGGCCTCCACCATCGAGTCACCCTTGACCTCCAGCATGAACACCGGCCCATCGCCCACGAACTGATGGGGGAGCGCGAACACGTCCTGGATGTCTTCCTCGGCCAGGATCGGCGAGCCGGCAGCGATGGTGCCCACCAGCGGCACTCGACGTACGGTCCGGTCGTCCGTCTCGGCTGCGGTGCCGCTCCCGGCATCGACCACCTCGATGGCTCGAGGCTTGGTCGGATCCCTCCGAAGGTATCCGGTCTTCACCAGGGTGGAGAGATGGCTGTGCACGGTCGAGGGTGAGGACAGCCCGACGGCGTCGCCGATTTCGCGCACTGCCGGCGGGTAGCCCCGGTCGGCGACGGTGGCCTTGATGAACTCGAGGATCTCTCGTTGTCTCGTCGTCAGGTCGTCCATGTGCGGTTCTCCTTCGCTCCGCCCCGATCATCGGGCTGCGATCGAACGTCTGTTCTCAGGCTACCGATTCGACCGGCCCGAATCAAACATATGTTCGACTTGACTCCGAACAAATGTTCGATACACTGCCCTGCACGAACACATGTTCGATCCGGTGGAACGGAGCGTTCGGGTTGCCGAATCGCACCGAGACCGGCGGCGGGTTCTCAGAAGCCAGCTTCCCGGGGGCAACCCCCGAGCAGCGACCTCTGGAGAGCATGCGGCCGGCGAGGAGCGAATCGGTGAAGGGCCGTCAGGGGCCTGGTGATCCCGCAGGTGGAACGGCCCAAACCGAGCGCCCGACGGATTCTGTCACACCGTGCCCGTACGGTGGAAGGAAGTCCACCGGATCGTGAGAAAGGAGGAACGGCACATGACGACATACGCGCAGACGACATGCACACTGGCCAATGCTCAGCCGGCCGACGTGTATGACAAGGCTCGGTATGACACAGCTCCCCGAGACCATTGGCATCGCACGTCGCAGGTCGGTCGGTCTCAAAGGGGGGACCAGCCGTGGGGTGATCATCCGGCGGCAGGGGGATTGCCGTTCGTCGTCGACGTCACCGCAGCAGGTAGACGCCTGCTGGTGCGGACGATGGTGGTCCTTGCCATCGTGTCGACGGTGCTGTTCCTCCTTCTCACGAGCTCGGTCCAAGCCGGCAACTCGATGCGGGCGACGGAGACGCACATCGTGGGGCAGGGCGACACCCTGTGGGGTATCGCGGCGGAGCGGACCGCCCCGGGCGGCGATGTGCGGGGAACGGTCGCTGATATTCGGTCGATGAATCGCATGGACTCGAGTGTGCTCCAGGTGGGCACGCAGCTCACCGTGCCTGCCGACTGATCCGACGGAAGTTCGAGACCGTTGCGGTTCGGACCGACGGACGAGGTGCGATCGTCCGTGCGACCGGGCGCATCGAAACGGTCAGGACGACCAAGACGGCGACCGGATGCGCCTTCTCATGGCGGCTACTCGATGGAGGCTGATACCCTCGCCTCGATGCACTGTCCGTACTGCCTGAGCGAAGCGACCCGCGTGGTCGATTCGCGACCGGCCGACCAGGGGACGTCGATTCGCCGCCGCCGGGAGTGTGAGGCTTGTTCGCAGCGTTTCACTACGTATGAGCGTGCCGAGCCGCAGCTGATCGTGCTGAAGCGGAGCGGAGCGCGGGAGCCGTTCGAGGGCGGGAAGCTCCGGCGCGGTCTCGAGAATGCCCTGGCGGACCGGCCTCTGGCGATGGATGCACTCGATGAGATCGTCTCGGCGATCAGCCGGGATCTCCTCACCCAGGGCCCGGTGGTGGAGTCCGATCTGATCGGGCGGGCGGTGCTGCAGCGCCTCAAGGGAGTCGACGAGGTCGCCTACCTGCGGTTCGCCTCGGTCTACAAGGACTTCCAGGGTGCCTCCGACTTCGAACGCGAGATGGCGGAGCTCGACGCCGACTGACGGGCCGCCACCGGGGCGGGAGTTCAGCCGCCCAACAGATCGTGGGTTTCGGTCACGAGGGCCGTGTAGCTGTCAACGTCGTCGGAGAGCTGCAACGCCAGCGAATGCAGCGTGGCGTCGAGCTGTTCGTGGATGTCGTCGGCCAGTCGGGTCATCGTCACCGCATGCGTGGTCGCACCCGGCACGTTTTCGGCCCGCAGCGCCTCTACGTACAGGGAGCTGATCCGCTCGATCTCCGCAAGAGTCGCCTCTGCCTCGGCCCGGTGGCTGTCGAGGGCGGAGTCGAACGGCAGCTGCTCGATCGCCCGCTCGGTGTCGGCGATCATCGCGCTCAGCTCGAAGGAGGTGTCGGCGGCTCCGGTCAGGTCGGTGCTCATCGGCAGATCGGGGACGACGAATGCCCGCTCGAAGACGAGGCGGTAGGTGAGGGCGTTGCCAATTCGGCGTTCCAGCCGGATCCCGGTGTCGGCGGCGGCGGCCAGCCGGTCGGTGACAGGCGTGGCCCCCGAGGAGGCCGCCAGCTGCTGTCCGGCCTGACGGATGTCTCGGTTGAGCCCATCGAGCTGCGACAGCACGAGGGTGGCGGCGTTGAGGTCGTCGCCCGTCGCGTCCGGGTCGGCGACGGTGGCCACGATCGTCGCCAGGCTGGTCAGGCGCTCGTGGGCACCGGCCGTAGCCTCGGCGGCGGCGGCAGCAGCCCGCTCGGTGGGATCTTCAGGGGTGAGCCCCCGATACCACTGGGCGCCGAACCAGGCAGCCAGCACCACCACCAGCCCGGCGACCACCCAACGGACGGTGGCCCGCCTGCCCAAGACGTCGATGTAGTCGCTCTTTGGCGCAAATGCGTCGAGCCCCTGGGAATCGTCGGTTGCTTCCCACATTCGCTCGATGAGCGTTCCCGTGTTCTCGGCCGGCGCGCCGGCGGCGAGCTCGGCCAGACGGGGGAGGCGGTCGAACATGGTCGGACGGAGCGGCGGCGTGGGTCGGGCGACCGCGTAGCCATTGTCTGGCGGGGTGACGACCGGAGGTGACGGCTCGGTGGCGAGCGCCGACGACCTCAAGTCGATCCATTCCGAGTCCATGCTCTCGGAGAATCCGAGCATCTCGATGAAGGGGCCGACGCGGGCCCGCTCGACCAAGTCGATGGGCGAGGATGTCGGCGTGGACGGCGGCGTGGCGGCGGGGGCGGGGACAGCCGCGGGTGCCGAAATGGCAGACGGGGTGGGTGTCGAAGCGGAAGGCGGACCGGGAGCCGGCTCGCGGCGAGCCGGGGCGACAGCGCGGGTACGAGGGACCCGATTGGTGGTGCGCCGCCGCGCCGGACGGCGGCCAATGGCGCCTGATGTCGTGGCTCGGCGTCCGTGATGGCGCGAGTCGGTGATCTCGATCGCGTCGAATGGAATGGAATGGCCGACGAGACAAGCACCGTTGCGCACGGTGACCGTCGCCTGGCAGGTTGTACAGTGGGCCTGAGCCAACGCAGAAGCTCCGTCTTGGCTCCACCCGTAGAAGCCCCACTGATCTGCCATGAAGATTACCTTCCAAAAGCTCGATCCGGAACTACCGAATCCCTCACATGCCCATATCGGCGACGGCGGGGTGGATCTGTATGCCCGGATCGACGCCACGCTCGAGGCAGAGGAGTGGTACAAGATGCCGACGGGGGTGGCGGTGGCGGTGCCGGCCGGCTACGCCGGGCTCGTCGTGCCGCGCAGCGGGCTGGCGGCCCGCAACGGCATCGGCGTGGTCAACGGCCCCGGCCTGGTGGACTCGGGGTACCGGGGCGAGGTCCACGTGCTCCTCATCAACCACAGTTCCGACCCGTTCGAGATCACCCGCGGCGACCGCATCGCCCAGCTGGTGGTCGTTCCCGTCGCCACGCAAGAGTGGGTGGAAGTGGACGAGCTGACCGACACGGCCCGCGGCGAAGGCGGTTTCGGGTCGACCGGATAGGGCCGTTCGACCGGTTTTCCTGCGATGGGCCGTGGGCTAACATGACGTCCCGATTGCGGAAGTA
Source organism: Acidimicrobiia bacterium (assembly GCA_041586155.1). Lineage (GTDB taxonomy): Bacteria > Actinomycetota > Acidimicrobiia > Spongiisociales > JAENVV01 > JBFGJH01. The sequence continues at coordinate 9,578 of JBFHAT010000032.1, read as the reverse complement.
GCTCAGCTGGTAGAGCGCAACCTTGCCAAGGTTGAGGTCGCGGGTTCGAGCCCCGTCTTCCGCTCCAGGGCGATGCGAACCGCATCCGCCGTGGCCCCACGGCCACACCCAAGGCGACGTGGCCGAGTGGTTAGGCAAGGGTCTGCAAAACCCTGTACCCCGGTTCGATTCCGGGCGTCGCCTCGCCGACGAGAGTCGGACATCAGGGCCGTTAGCTCAGGGGGAGAGCGCTTCCCTGACACGGAAGAGGTCACTGGTTCAAATCCAGTACGGCCCACCGAGCCCCCGCTACGGCGGGGGCTCGGCGCGTGCGGGAAGTTTCTCTCTCAACGCCGGATCACCGGCGTAGGTTTGACACCAGGCGAGTGGATTTATCGGAGGAGGACCCATGTGCGTTGGCGCAACCCCGCATGCCCATGACCACGGAATCGAACGAAGGTCGTTTCTCAAGCTCGGCGCGGCGGCCGCCGCTGCCGGCGCCGTCGCCACGCTGCCGGCTCTGCCGGCAATGGCGGCCGGACACCGCGGCGTGTTCGACCTGACGCATCGCCTGGTGAGAACGTTCCCGTCGTTCTTCGGCCCGCAGGCAGCGTTCGACGAGGTGGTGGCGACCATTCCCGAGGTCGGCTTCTATGCGAAGAACTGGACGGTTTCGGAGCACATCGGAACCCACCTCGACACGCCCGGTCACTTCTCGCTCGGCATGACCCTGGTCGACGCCATGGACCCGGCGACGCTGATCGCACCGCTGGCCGTGGTCGACATCAAGCAGAAGGCGATGCGCGACCCCAACGCCACCGTAGAGCCGGCCGACCTGGTTCGGTACGAGCGCCGACACGGCCGCATTCCCCGTGGGGCGCTGGTGTGCATGAACTCGGGCTGGGCCGCCAAGGTGGCCGATGGCGACACCTTCCGGGGTGGCGCCGGCTTCCCCGACCTCAACTTCCCGGGATTCTCGGCAGACGCCACCGACTGGCTGATCCAGCACCGCCAGGTAGTGGGCATCGGCGTCGACACGATGAGCCTCGACCCCGGCAACTCGACCACCTTCGACGTGCACGTGACGTTCCTCGGCAGTGGTCGCTACGGCATCGAGAACCTCGCCAACCTGGACGCGATCCCCGCCCGGGGTGCGGTGGGATTCGTCGGGCCCATCCCGTGGGAAGAGGGCTCGGGCAGCCCGTGCCGGGTGCTGGCCCGAGTGTGACCCAGCCGTTCACTTGGCGTCGAGTGCTCGCCTGAGCTCTTCGATCATCTTGGTGTTGTGGCGGATCTGACGGTCGGCCCACTGTCTCCAGGTGCGCTGCTCGGGCTGATCCGGTTTCGGCTTGGGTTTCGGCTTGGGCGGCTTGATCAGTTTGGCCGTGGCCAGCCGCATCTTGGGGAGGGAGGCCGCTCGCATCACGTTGAGGTCGATGGAGGTCTCGCCGCCTCGTCGGCCTGACGACGAGTACTGCCAGGTATCCCAGTCGTCCCAGGGCGGTGGGGCAGGTGGTTCGTCGGTCAGCTTGCGCCCGTACCAGGCCAGCCACAGCGGAGTGTCGGCCAGCTTGGGGGGCGCATGCGATCCCACCTCGTCGCGCATGAAATAGAAGCCGGTGTAGACGACCGGGAGGACGCCGATGCGGTCCTCGATGACGTCGAGGAACGCAGCGATCCAGGCGCCGAGGTGGGCGCTCGACGCCGCTCGGTTCTGTTCGAGGTCGAGGCAGGGTCGCAACGTGGGCGTCTTGCCGGCCAGCTTGGACAGGAAGAACTCGGCTTCGGCCCGGCCGTCGGCGGTGGCGGCGGCCTTGGTCTTTCCGCTGGGAGTGCCGAAGTGATAGGCGCCCCATTCGATGTCGACCGACGCCGCCCCGGCGGCGTTCTGCTCCCAGCGGGGGTCGCTGTGGTCCATGCCCTCGCTCGACTTGATGTACACCCAGTCGGCGTCCCGGGCCACCGCATTCCAGTTGACGTCACCCTGCCAGTGCGACAGGTCGAGGCCCGGTAGGAACTCGTCTGGTTGCTGGGTCCCGTCGAGGCGAGGCCGCACAGCCGTCTCGTCCTTGGGAACGGGTTTGCCCGACGCCACCGCCGTGTAGGCGAGCTGATCGCCGTGGGACCACTCTCCGCTGGCGTCGACGCCGACTTTGGTTTGGAGCGCTTCGACCGCCGCTTGGGTCTCCTTGCCCCACCTGCCATCGACGTCGAGTTTGATCCCGAGCTTCGCTGCCTGCTCCTGCAGCGCTTTGACGTCGCCGCCTCGCATCGGCCGCTTCAACGTCCGGAATCCGGGTTCGGGGAACGGCCCGTCGTACCAGCCGCCCATGTCGGACGCGGCCCAATGCCAGGGTTCCCCTCGTACGGTGAGCCGCAGACCGAATCGGGACAGGGCTCCGTGCAGAGGGCTCCAACCGACCGACGTGCGCATGTCGACTGCCCGACCCCAGCCGTCGCCGCCGGCCTGGTGGTTGGAGCCCTTCAGCACCACTCCCTCGAAGTTGGTTCCTCGTACCCGGTCGGGGTTGGCCGCCAGGTTGAACCCCGCTTTGCCCCGCCGGTAGCCGTCGTAGAGGTATTTCTGCTGTTCGTAGGTGCGGACGCCGCTGAGGATCCCCCAGTCACCGGCGACGGACTTCATCATCAGGTAGAGCCGGTAGGCGAGGATGGGGTGGACGTGCGCCGACTCGTCCGGTCGTTTGGTGCGGCCGGCCAGGGCCCGATACGCCTCGCCTGAGGTGGTCACACCGGCTCCTCCGGCTCCTGGATCTCGGAGATCCGTTGGATCCAATGCGCCTCTTCGGCGTCCCACGCGCCTGCCTCGTCGGGGGCAGGTGCCCACGCCTGCTCGTCCTCGAACTCGTCCACATCGCCGTCGGCAGCTGGGGCAGTGGCGTCGTCGGCGGGTCGGCGCCCCAGGACGAGGGTGGCTCGCTCGGCGCCGGGATGGTCCGGCAGATCGAAGGTCAGGACCGCTTCGGCCACGTCGGCCGGGGCCGAGAAGCGGAAGACGCCGGCCTGTCCCTCGAGCCGTACCAGCTCGCCGGCAGTCGCCTGCCCGCGCACGGCTGCGTCGGGCGGATGGGTGGCGATGCGGATGGTGAGTGGTCGGTCCGGATCGGGCAGGAACGCCTCGTCCGTTCCAGGACTGGACACGGTGACCGAGGCGTCGCCGCCCAGGGCGCGCCGGGCGGCCGTCACCGAGCGGGTGCCGAAGTAGAACGCCGACAACGCCACGACGATGGTGCTGACCGTCGAGAACATGCGGTCGGCGAATCGGCTTTCGGCCTCGGTGGGGAGCCGCCCCAACACGACCGAGCGGACCAGCGGGTTGCTCTGTTCGACGGTTGCGCTGAGGACGATCACGGCCGGGTCGGACAGCATCCGCTCGAACTCCTCCACGCTCACTCCCTCCACCCGACCCGATTCCTGCACACCTGCCCGGACCTGCAAGAAGACGGCCATGATCAGAAACATGACGATGAACGACAGGGCGATCAAGGCTCGGACGCTCCCGGCGGGAAGCCCGAGCGCCTCTGCGTCGTTGGTGAGCGCTGCTCGGTGGAACATGGGAATCAGCCCCGCCAGCGATGCCAGCAGTCCCAGCACTGCCGCCACCAACAAGATGGGCAGTACGAAGTCGTCCCGTACCAGTCCGCGATTCTCCAGGATCAGTATCAGCCATACGGCCCCGCCCACCGCTCCCAGCGCGACGAGCAGTGTCGCCAGGAACGAGATGGTCGGCCAGGCGAAACCCTGGGGCAGTATTCGGCCGGGCTCGTTGGCGCGGGGCAGCCACCTCGTGCGTGACGACCCGAGCTGATCGTGGTCCCGGTCGGTCATCACCGGCCTTCTTTCGACATCCCCTCGCGCGAAGCTACCGCTTCGGTGGTCGGCGTGGGCCGGAAACTTCCGAATCCTGGAATATGGCCGATTTCAGCATCGCGCGTGAACAGCCGATCAGTTCATATGTTTGCTCGCCGACAGTGGACCTATGGAGCAGCCGCACTGGCGTGCGTGGCGCTGGCCTGGCTGTCGTGGCGCGGCCACGGGTTCGTGCCGCTGCTCAACCTGGTCGATCTGGGCTTTCACGAGCTGGGCCACCTGCTGGCGATGCCGCTGCCCGACAGTGCGATGCTGGTGGCGGGCTCGCTCGCCCAGGTGGCCGTCCCGGCCGGACTGACCGTCTATTTCTGGTGGTGGCGGCGCGATCTCGTCGGTGCGGTCGCCACGCTGGCGTGGACGGGCACATCGATGCGGGGAGTGGGGGCCTACATGGCCGACGCCACCGTCCGGCAGCTGCCGCTGATCGGAAGCGGGCGCCACGACTGGGCGACGCTGTTCGGCCGGTGGGGTGTGCTCGACATGGCTCCCAACATCGGGGGTCTCGTGGGGGCACTGGGATTCGTGACGATTGCGGTAGCGGCGACGCTGGCGCTGCTGGCGGCGACCGCCCCGAGCGTGCTGCCCCAGGAGCTGGTCGTCGAGCGAACGTCGACGGGCCGGTGGCGAGCACTCACCCGGTCGGTGGGCCTCCGCTGAGCGAAGGCCCACCGGCGGGTCCTGTCACGAGCTGACGTTGACGGTGGCGACCATGCCGGCCGCATAGTGGCCCGGCTGGTGGCATCCGATGAGCACTTCGCCTGCTTCGGTGAAGTGCCAGGTGAGCTCTTTGGTCTCGCCGGCGGGCAGACCGAAACCGTTGGGTTCGTCGCCCATCATCATCATGCCGTCGGCGGCCATCTCGGCCATCTCCGCCTCGTGCACGTCCTGGCCCTCGGCGTCGTCGAGGGTGAAGTCGTGGGGGAGGTTGCCGTTGTTGGACACCCGGAAGGTGATGACTTCGCCGACCTGCACGTCGAACGAGGCGGGTTCGAAGCGCAGCTCGTCGCTGGTTTCGATCTCGATCACCCGGTCGGCGTCGGCCGCATCGGCCGGCTCCCCGAACGCAAAGGTGTGCTCGTCGTGGCCCGCCTCGCCGTCTTCGTGCATCTCGTCGGCCATGGTGCCTTCCGACATGTCCATGGAGTCATCGGTCATCGTGTCGTCGGCCATCTCCATGGTCGTGGGGGTCGCCGACTCGTCGGCGGGCGGGCTGGCCTCTGTTCCACAGGCCACCGCCACCATCGCCAGCACGGCGGCGAGGGCCAGTAGTCGTGTGAATTTCTTCATGTTCCGTCCTTTCGTCGTAGCAGTACGTCGAAAAGGACCTCTCACAGTTGCCAGATACCGAGCAGCGAACGATCCCAAGACGGACGATCGTCTTCGGCGACCGACGCCGACGGGTCGTCCGCTTCGGGCCGGGGAAGTGGGCTGAGGACGATGGCGGCGCCGACTCCAATCAGACCCAGCGCCGTCGCCTCGCATGAGCTGCCATCCATGTGGTGCTCGGCCAGCGTCCCGTGGTCATCCAGGCAGGGAGGGTTGTGCATCGTCGCAACCGCCAGCACGACGAAAACCACGACCGGCAGGCGGGACACGAGCATCCGACCCAATTTCCGCATACGTCGAGTCTACGAACGGAGCCGGTTTAACGGCAGCGCCGCGCCCCGGAGGACGCGGCACGGCGTGCTGCACCTAGACCGCGCAGCACGCGGAATCGACGGGCTCAGCCGCCCAGCATCCCACCCAGGCCCTTCTTCACCGAGTCCATCATGTCGCCGGCGCCTTCGGCTGCGCCCCCGGCGTCGCCGCCGTCGACGAAGTTGCGCACCTGGCCGGCGATGGGGGCGGGCAGTTTGTCGGCGATGAAGTTGACGACCATGCCAACCACTTCCTCTGCTTTGTCGGCCGACAGGCCGGTCTTTTCGGTGATCATCGATACGAGCTGGTCCATGCTTCTCCTTTCGCGGTGCCCCTCTGGGTGGGACACCCGGGAGGCGATCGTAACGAGATGATTCAGGCCCTCCAATATGCGCCTTCTCGAATTCGCCGTTGTTTCGGCGGTCTGGCATGCTGTTGGGCCGGGCGGACCGGAGGGACGATCCATGCGGTTCGGTAAGCGATTTCTCATCTTGGCCTTGGTCGCCCTGTCGGTGGCTGCCTCGGCCGTCACCCCGTTCGTCGAGACGTTCGACACGCCCGAGTTCGCCGAACATCCGTGGGAGTCGTTCATCGACCACCGCGACGACGCCGACCGGACGAGCCTGATCAACGGCTACCGCATGTCGGCGGCGCGGGTCTCCGTCCCCGCCTACACCCATCGAGGCACCGGCGGCCTCGGCCTGCTCGACCCCGTCCCCGACGAGGCGTGGTTCCGCTACTACCTGCGACTCGACTCGTGGAACGCCACCTCGTCGGGCAAGCTGCCCGGCTTTGCCGGGTTGTACGGCAGCTCCGGCCGAGGCTGTATACCGTCGACCGAGACCAACCCGGGCTGGTCGGCCCGCACGCTGTTCGAAGCGACCGGCACCGAAGGGGCCGGCCCCGGCGACGTACGGCTGGGCACCTACCTCTATCACCTCGATCAGACCGGCGGATGTGGCGACTTCATACTGTGGGACCCGGGCGTGGTCGAGCAAGACCGCTGGTATTGCGTGGAAGGACACGTGCGGATGAACGCGCCCGGCAAACGCGACGGCCGGGTGGACGCCTGGATCGACGGCCAGAAGGTGCTGTCGTGGCCCAGCGTCGGATTCCGCCGGGCCGGCGAGAACGTCGGCGTCCGCCATTTCTGGATGAACGTCTACTTCGGCGGCACCGTCGTCAACCCCACCGACCTGATCGCCTCGGTGGACAACCTGGTCGTCTCGACGTCGGGCCGGCCCGGGTGCCTCGACCCGTTCGCCGACGACAACACCAACTCGCACGAGGCCGACATCAACGACCTGTACGCCCGGTCGATCCTGTTCGGCTGCGCCACCAACGCCTCATGCCCGCTGCAGGAGATCACCCGGGCGCAGATGGCCGCGCTGCTGGAGCGGGCGCTGAAGCTGCCCGCCGGGCCCGACGCCTTCACCGACGACAACGGGCATTGGGCGGAGGCGTCGATCAACGCCTTGGCGGCGTCGGGGATCACCAAGGGCTGTGACACCAACTCCTTCTGCCCGAATCAGACGGTGACGAGGGCGCAGATGGCGGCGTTTCTGCATCGGGCCTTCGACCTGGCGGCCGGGCCCGACGCCTTCGCCGACGACGACGGTCACTGGGCGGAGGCGTCGATCAACGCATTGGCGGCGTCGGGGATCACCAAAGGCTGTTCGGCGACGTCGTTCTGCCCCGACTTGACCATTCGGCGCGACCAGACCGCCACCTTCTTGCGGCGCGGGTTGGGTTTCCCCGACCCGCTCGCCCCCAAGACGCTGCGGGTACCCGACGAGAGTCAGCGGGTCGGCGTCCTCACCGAACCGTCGTTCGACGACTCGCAAGAGCCGCTCCCGGTGCTGGAGTAGCCAGTCTTCAGTCCGGTGGATAGCCGGCCCGCCCCAGATGGGCGGCGATCTCGTCGAGGATGGCCGGGTCGTCGATCGTGGCCGGCAACTTCCATTCGGCACCGTCGGCGATGGCCCGCATCGTGCCGCGCAGAATCTTGCCCGATCGGGTCTTGGGCAGGCGGTCGACGACCATCACCGTCTTCAGCGCCGCCACGGGGCCGATCTTGTCCCGCACCAGGGCAACGAGCTCGGCCTCGATGTCGGTCGGAGGTCGGTCGGTGCCGGCGTTGGTGACCACGAATCCCACCGGGATCTGCCCCTTGAGGTCGTCGGCCGCTCCGACCACGGCGGCTTCGGCAACGTCCGGATGGCCGGCCAGCACCTCTTCCATCGCGCCCGTCGAGAGGCGATGCCCCGCCACGTTGATGATGTCGTCGATGCGACTCATGATCGACAGGTAGCCGTCCTCGTCGAAGAACCCGGCGTCGCCGGTCAGGTAGTAGCCGTCATAGCGGCTCAGATACGACCGAACGTAGCCGTCGTCGTTGTTCCACAGCGTCGGCAGGGTTCCCGGAGGCAAGGGCAGCTTGGCGACGATGGTGCCGATCGTGCCCGCCTCGACCGGGGCGCCGTCGCCGTCGACGACCGCCAGGTCCCACCCCGGGGCCGGTTTGGTGGGCGAGCCCGGTTTGACCGGTAGCGGTTCGATGCCGAGCGGGTTGGCCACGATCGACCAGCCGGTTTCGGTCTGCCACCAGTGGTCGATGACCGGCACGTCCAGGTGGCGTTGGGCCCACTCGAGGGTGTCGGGGTCGCACCGTTCGCCGGCCAGGAAGAGGGCACGGAACTTCGACAGGTCGTACCCGCCGATGAGGGCGCCGTTCGGGTCCTCCCGTTTGATGGCCCGGAAGGCGGTGGGAGCGGTGAACATCGTGACTACGTCGTGTTCAGCGATGACTCGCCAGAAGGCGCCGGCGTCGGGGGTGCCTACCGGTTTGCCTTCGTAGAGGATGGTGGTGTTGCCGTGCAGCAGGGGGCCGTAGACGATGTACGAGTGGCCGACCACCCACCCGACGTCGGACGCCGCCCAATACGCCTCGCCCGGGCGGACGTCGTAGATGTTCGGCATCGTCCAGTGGAGGGCAACCGCATGGCCGCCGTTGTCGCGCACGATCCCCTTGGGCACCCCGGTGGTGCCGGACGTGTAGAGGATGTACAGCGGATCGGTGGCGGCCACCGGCACCGGATCGACCGGATCGGCCGCGGTTACTTCGTCGTCCCAGTCGAGGTCCCGTCCCGTTTGCATCTCGGCGGCGAGCTGGGGGCGCTGCAGGACGATGGTGTGGTCGGGACGGTGAGACGCCAGTTCGATCGCCTCGTCCAGGAGCGGCTTGTACGCCACGACTCGACCGGGCTCCAGCCCGCACGAGGCCGAGACGATGAGCTTGGGGCGAGCGTCGTCGATCCGGGTGGCCAGTTCCCGGGCGGCGAAGCCACCAAACACCACCGAGTGAATCGCCCCGATCCGGGCGCAGGCCAGCATGGCGGTGACCGCTTCCGGCACCATCGGCATGTAGATGATCACCCGATCGCCGTGTCCGATCCCGCGCCGTCGTAGCACTCCGGCGAAGGTGGCAACCTCGTCTCGCAGCTCTCGGAAGGTGTAGGTGCGCACCGTTCCGGTCATGGCGCTGTCGTAGATCAGGGCGGGTTGGTCGCCCCGGCCGGCGTCGACGTGCCGGTCGAGGGCGTTGTGGCACGTATTGAGAGTGGCGCCGCCAAACCAGCGGTAGAACGGCGGCTGCGAGTCGTCGAGGACGGTATCCCAACGCCGGTACCAGTCGATGCCCTCCGCGGCTTCGGCCCAGAAGCTCGCAGGGTCGCGCAGCGAGCGTTGATAGACGTCCTCGTAACGCACCTCGGCCCTCCTCGCTGGGCGACGAATCGAAAGCTAGTCCCGCGCGGGCCGAGGCCGCCTTGGTCGGCGCAACAGGCCGCCGCTTGCCAGACGATCAGTCCCAGCCCAACTCGTGCAAGCCGCCGCTTGCCAGGCGATCAGTCCCAGCCCAACTCGTGCAAGCCGCCGCTTGCCAGGCGATCAGTCCGACCCCAACTCGTGCAAGCCGCCGCTTGCCAGGCGATCAGTCCCAGCCCAACTCATGCAAGCCGCCGCTTGCCAGACGATCAGTCCCAGCCCAACTCATGCAAGCCGCCGCTTGCCAG
>JBFHAT010000031.1:0-32576 GCA_041586155.1 Acidimicrobiia bacterium | reverse complement strand
TCGGTCGCACCGCTGCTGTCGGCGACGACCCTCAACGATGCAATCGCGCCCGGTCAGCTCCGCTGGGGTCGACGTTGCTGCCTGTCACGACCACCACGACGTTGCGCTCCGCGAACCGCTCCGGGTACGCCATCACTGCAGCCAGGCCCGCCGCCCCGGCCGGCTCGGTGACCAATCCCGCATGGTCGAGTAGCTCCTCCATCGCAGCGACGATGGTGTCGTCGTCGACCAGCAGCGAGTCGTGCACCGCTTGGTGCATGTCGGCCACCGCCTCCGGGATGGGAACCCGCACAGCCAGTCCGTCGGCGATGGTGTCGACGGTGTTGGTCGCCATCACCGGTGCGCCGGAACCCGCGGAGAATGATTGGTGCATGGCCGAAGCTCCGGCTGCCGATACCGCCACCACCCGCGTGGCGGGCGAGGAGGCTCTCGTCCAGGTGCCGATACCGTTGACCAGGGCGCCGTTACCGAGTGGCACCATAATGTCTTCGCAGCGCTCAATGCGGCGGTCGAACTCGGCCAGGATCTCCATTCCGCATGATCCATGTCCCTCGGTGACGGAGAGCTCTTTGCCGTCTTCCACGAACACGGCACCCACCGCCTCGGCATGAGCGCGGGCGGCTGTCTTGGCTTGGTCGAAGTCGGCGCCGGCGAGACGCACGTCGGCCCCCATCGCGCGCATCCGGTCCAGCTTGTATGCATTGGCCGTCTCTGCTGCGAACACCACAAAGGGCACCTCCCACCTCCGAGAGAAGTACGCCAGGGCTTGGCCCCAATTGCCGGCGCTGGCGGTCACGATGGGCTCACCAGGCTTGGCCCGGGTGTGGCGCCGCACGAACACACCGGCCCCGCGTCCTTTGAAGCAACGGATCGGGTTGAGGGTCTCCACCTTGAGGAACACGCGGCAGTTGTGGCGCTCGGAAAGCGTCTCGGCCTCGAACAGCGGTGTCCCGGCGAATTCGTGGTCGATCTGTTCGGCAGCCGTCATGATCCCCGCCGGCGTGACCCGGGGAGCGGGCCGGGCCGCCCCGACCAATGCTGCATGGCGATCGACGGGAGCGACGGTGTCGGGCCCGGAGGCATGGTCGGAGATGAGTGTGCCCTCGAGGTGGTCGATCTCGTGCTGCAGGAGCTCGGCCATGTCAGGCGCCAGCCGCTCCCAAACCCACTGGCGACCGAGTGCATCGGAATAGGAGATGGAGATGCTTCGCGCTCGGTGGAGCTGGACCACCCGATCAGGCACCGAAAGGCAGTCGTCCCACACGGTTTGCCCGTCGACGCTGCGCCAGGTGATCTCGGGATTGACCAGTGCAACCGGTCCTGCGCCCAGATCCATCACGACCAACCGTTTGGCGATGCCGATCTGGGGGGCGGCGATCGCCCGGCCGAAGCCGGATCGAGCCTTGAAGTCGGCCAGCGTGGCAGCGAGATCGGCGACGTTGGTCGTCAGCGCAGCATCATGGGCTTCGACCGGTGGACACGGCTGGGACCAGATCGGATCGTCCCCGGTCAGGATCGGGCGCACGGTCCCTGGGTTCACCCTGGAGTTTCTAGCAAGGTCGGCGGCCAAGCGCCCAAGCACGGAACCGGGAACTCCCGGCCGCGACGCAACGTTGAGAGGCCATGACTCGTGCGGTCGTCACGACGCTGATCACGCTCATATCGGCTGGATGCGGCGGATCGGCCACCACATCTGTGGCGGCCGCGCCGGCGACCCCTACCGCATCGTCTTCGACTGTCACGGCGGTGACGGCCTTCGAACCGCCGACGACCACGACTCCTCCGGTAACGGAGCTTCCCTCGTGGCCGCCGGGGACGGTGACCTGCGAGTCCCTGCATGCCAGTGTTCCCAGTGGCGTGGACAGTTTCGTCCTCGACTACGACCAAGGCCTCCTCACGTACTACTGGGGCGAGAACAAGTCGGGCACGCTGCAGTTCCTCGATGACCCCACGTGCACCGCCGACTCCGACGCCTGGCGGTTTCTCATCGGCAACATTCTGGAGCCGGTCGACCCGGGTGTGCTGTGCGATTTCCTCGGCCGGGTGGAAACGTTTGAGCCGGCCAACCACGACACGGTGCTGACGGCACTCGACGACGCGGCTGATCGGTGCCGCTGACCCTTCAGATCTTCGGCAGCTTGAAACCAGACTTCTGCACGACGTAGTCGCGCGACTCGTCGGCCATGCGCCGCACCGCCGGCCAGTCGACATGCATGAGGCGACCTCCCTGCTTCATCACATGCCCGGCGATCAGCACCGTGTCGACGTTGCTGGTGTCCATGCCGACGACGACTGCTGTGGCCGGGTCGTTGAGGGGTGTGACGTTGAGACGGTCGGTGCGCAGGAGAATCACGTCGGCCTGCTTTCCCGGAGCGAGGCTGCCGACCTTGGCGTCGAGGCCATTGGCACGGGCGCCCTCGATGGTGGCGTAAGTCAACACTTCGCGAGGGTGGACAGGCGCTTTGCCATCGGCGGTGGCCAGCGCTCGCTGCAGGCCCAACACCGACCGCATCTGGTTGAACATGTCGCTCGGTACGTTGGTCTCCACGTCCACACTGAGACTGGGGCGAAGGCCGCGGTCGAGGAACTTCTGGATGGGTGGCATCCCATGTCCCATCATCATCTCGACGGGAGAGGCGAGCGAGACGGTGCCTCCCGTGTCGACGATCATCTGAATCTCGGTGTCGTTGAGCGTCGTACAGTGGATGTAGGTCGTGTCTGGACCGAGCAGCCCGGCTTCGCCGAATTCCTGCACCTTCCCGTCGAGACCATACGAGCCCACGCCGACATGGGTTGTGATACGAGCGTCCGTTTCGCGCGCCAGCTTCCAGTGATCGCGTGTGACTTCGAAGTCGGTGAATTCCGGGCCTGGGGCAGCCAACGCGAGGGTCAGCTTCTGGTCCTTGGTGGTGAAGTGCTCGTTGGCCGCACGGACGAACCAGCTCGGCTGTCGTTCCTCCCACTTGCCCCACCAAGGAAAGCCGTATGCGAAGACCGCCCGCAGCCCCGAGTCCTCCAATGCCTGGATGACCGCGTCGGTGTGCGCCGGGGAGCCCTGGATGTGCGACCAGTCGAGCAAGGTCGTGATTCCGGCGTCGATCGCGCCCAACGCCGAGACGAGGTTGCCGACGTAGGCGTCCTCGGGCCGGAACGCCGGAGCGAGCTTGTGGAGGACGAACGAGATGTAACTGGTGCGTCCTTCGAGGGGGACGTCGGTTCCGATGTTGCGCAGCAGCCCTTCCCAGATGTGACGATGCGTGTCGACGAATCCCGGCATGACGATCATGCCTGTGGCGTCGATCACACCTGCGTCAACGGCATCGAGGTCACGCCCTACGGCGGTGATCGTTTCTCCCTCGATGAGAACGTCGCCAGGGGTGAGATCGCCGACAGACGGGTCCATGCTGAGAATGATTCCGCCCCGTATGAGCGTCCTTCCCGGCGGACCGGCGCGGAACGCGACTGCCTCCGAATAGAACTGTGGAAGGGAAACACCCTCATCGAGGCGGCTGCCCTGAACCAGGCGGCGGGCCCGCCGGAAGTTGCGCTTGACCAGTTCCTTCAGGTCGCCGACCTGGAACAGGATGATCCCAACGAGGACCAGCACGCCGATGATCATCAACCCGTCGTCGGGCGACAGTCCCAGGAAGGGGAGAACGGTGATGATCAACGCCAGCAGCGTCGCCGCGACGGTGCTTCCCACGAAGGTCGCCCGGCCGCCGGCCAGCGAGGCTCCACCCAACACCGCGGCAGTGATGCTGTTGAGGGCAAATGGGGTGCCGACCTGAGCATTTCCGATCGGTGACCTGACCATGACGAAGAAGGCGGCCACGGCGGCCAGCACCGAAGAGATCAGGAGGGCTCGCACCCTCACCCAGTTCGTGCGGATCCCGGCTCGTTTGGCGGCACGCTCGTCGAATCCGACGGCGCGGACCGACAATCCAGAGCCGGAAGCATGCAACCAGGCGTCGAGCAGACCCGCCCCGACGAGGATGACGAGGAAGGCGATGGGAACGGGTCCGATCTTGGCGGTCAGCACCGACACGAGGTCGGCGCTGATTATCCCTTGCGCGGTGGGACGCAAGCTGAGGGCGATCCCGTCCACGATGCTGAGTGTCGCCAGGGTGGCGATGATCGACGTGATCTTCACGCCACGGATCAACCCAGCGTTGACCAGGCCGAGGACCGCGCCGGCCAACAGGATCGCACCCGCCCCGATCAAGATGTCGGTCGTCGTTGCCTCGGCGCCGATGAGGAACGATGCCATCACCACCCCGAAACCGATCATGGCCCCGATCGAGAGATCGAGATAGCCAACGAGGATGGCATTCGTCTGGGCGATGGCGGCGACGGCCAGCGGCATCGCCAGCAGCAGGATGTTGAAGATGTTGGTCTCGTTCAGGAACCCGTCGAATCGGGTGCTCGTGTACCAGAGGAGCGCCCCGATGAGCAGCATCTGGAGAGCCACCGGCATCCACAGCCTGACCCTGACGACCTTGCGCCACTTGTTCTTGTCGCGGGCGTTGCGCAGGAGCTTTCGGAGGAGCTGCCGGGCTTCGTCGGCTCTGGTGGCGGCGATCGGTTCGCTCACGTCAGTTCCCGTCGGCGGCGGTAGGCGCCTTGGGCATGGCGACCCCCAGCGGCGATCGGGCGGCCTTCGACATGCCCGGACCGCGGACGATCGCCTCGACGATGCGCACCTCGTCCAGCTCGTCGCCCGGAATCTCCTCGACGATGGTGCCCCGGGACATGACCAGCACTCGGTCGCACAAGCCGGAAAGCTCGATCGGGTCGCTCGACTTGACCAAGATGGCGGCGCCGTCGGCGCTGCGTGCCCTCAGCGCCTTGTAGATGTCGAAACGGGAACCGACGTCGACTCCCTGAGTGGGCTCATAGGCCAGGATGACCGCCGGCTCTCTGAGAAACGATCGAGCGACCGAGACCTTCTGTTGGTTGCCGCCCGACAGAAACTCGACGGGCTGGTCCAGGGAAGGCGTTCTGATCTCGAGCTGTTCCACCAGCTCACCGACCGACCGTCTCTCGGACGGACGGCGCAGGATTCCGAACACCGAGAAGCGGCGAAGGGATTGAATCGTCGAGTTGACCTTGACGCCCAGTACCCCCATCAGAGCTTCGTTCTTGCGATCCCCAGGCAGGAGCATCACTCCGGCGCCGACTGCCTCATGCGTGGAAACAAGCGTCAGTTCCTCACCGGCACATGTCACGCGCCCGGCCCGGGGCGGGGTGCGGCCGGCCAGGCAATCGAACAACTGTGGCTGACCGTTGCCTTCGGCACCGGCGATGCCGACGACTTCACCTCGGGCGAGGGTGAAGCTGACCGGTCCGAACGATTGGCCCTGCAGGCCGTCGACCACCAGCACGTCCTCGGCACGATCGACCGACGCCTGCCGGGCGGGGAACGCCGCTTCGAAGGGCCGCCCGACGATGTGCTCGACGAGCTCGGGTTCAGTGGTCGATCGAGCGTCGAAGGTGCCTTGGCTCTGGCCGTCACGTAGAACGGTGATCCGATCGGCCACCTCGAGCACCTCCGGCAGCCGGTGGCTCACGTAGACGACCCCCACCCCTCGGTCGCGGCACGCAAGGATCGTGCGATGAAGGGCCTCGACCTCGTCGGGGCCCAGCGCCGTCGTCGGCTCGTCGAGCAGCAGCACCTTTGGATCGGTGACCAGCGCTTTGGCGACCTCGAATAGCTGGCGTTCCGCCAACGTGAGGAACCCGGCGGGGGCGTCAGGAAACAGCTCGAGGTCCAGATCGAATTCCCTGAGCTGCTGTCGGGCCCATCGCTTGCGCCGCCAGAAGGGAGGGCGACGTTCGGGTGGGGCGGCAAAGTACAAGTTGTTCTTCACCGGTTCGGCGTGGACGGACGAGCCGTCCTGATACGCCATCGCCAAACCCAGCTTGCGAGCCAGCGCGGGGGAGTCGCGACGCAGAGGTCTGCCTCCGATGTGAACGGTGCCGAGATCGGGATCCACGAATCCCGACGCGATCCCCAACAGTGTCGACTTGCCCGATCCGTTCTCGCCGACGAGGGCATGGATCTCGCCGGCACGACAATCGAAGCTGACGTTTGTCAGCGCACGCACCGCTCCGAACTGGCGCGACACACCGGTGAGCTCGAGAACGAGCTCACCAGTGGACGCGCCGTCTTCTGGTCCGGCTGGCGTCACGCGCCGCCGAACATGCGCTGCAACGCAGCGTCAGGCGCCAACGAGGTCCCCGAGACGACTTCGTTGACCCGGTCCTCGTTGCAGTCCGCCGCACTGACCTGGCGCATCACATGGGGGACCACGATGTGGCCGGGCACGTCGGCACCCTTGAGTTCCAGCATCGCCGCGGTCACCGCAGTACGCGACTGGAAGTTCCCGCCTGCCGAGTACCAGATGTTGTAGGTCGGCTCGTTCCGCTGGGCCCAGTCGCAGAACAACGTCTGCTCGTCGGTTCTGAGCGCGACCGTCAGATTCTCGACCGGAATCTGAAGCTCGTCGTATGCCTGCAGCGCCGTGAACAGCCCGTCGGAGTACTCGTACACCCAGCCTCCAATGTCAGGGTTGGTGGTGAGCAAGCCCCGTACCGCGTCCAAAGCAAACGTGTTCACCCAGAACGTGTCGCCGGTTGTGGAGTTGGCGTCGGCGGGCGGGTTGACCAGCGTCACCCCGTCGCCCAGCGAAGCGACCGTGCACTGCTGCCAGCCGAGAGTGAGGGCGTTGCCAGGCGTTCCACCGAGCATGCCGACGCTGCCCTCGCCGACCCCGTCGTTCAGCACCTCAGCGAAGCTCTCACCGAGCGCACAGAGGTCTTCGCCGACAACGGCGGTGTAGTCCTCGCCTGGCTCCAACGCGCCTTCTTGCCCGGGAAGTCCGACAAAGCCGGCTGAGAACGAGACGTAGGGGATACCTGCCGCTTCGGCTTCCGTGACGGCTTCCGCCAGAGCCACACCTACATCCGGGTAGCCGACGATGAAGTCCACGCCTCTCTGAATCAGGAACCGGACGTCGTTGGCATGCACTGCCGGATCGGCATTGAAGTCGGCGGCCGTCGACACGATCGTGCCGATCTCGGGATAGGTGAGGGCCTGGAGGATGGCCTCCATGTGGCTCACCCCTCGCCACACATTGACGGTATCACCGCCACCGTCGGCGTAGCCCATGATGAGCTCGCCGCCGCTACCGGTGTCGCACTCCTGGTTGCTCCAGCACTCCATCGCCGTGTCGAGCGTCGCATCGTCGACGTCCTGATGCGCTCGAGCGATCGAGGCGAGGATGATGTTCCAGCTGGCATCATCGGAGGGCGTCACCGGTCCGAGCGCCTTTTCGATCAACGCCGGATCCGCGTCGATGCTCTCGCCGAACTCGGCAAGGGGACCGTCACCTCCGGCGGCCGTCGTGGAGGTGTCGCCCGCCTCGCTGGTCGTTGTGTCGTCCATCGCTTCAGTCGTCGTCGGTGCCTCGGCCGTTGTTGCAGGTGCCTCTCCGTCGGGCGCGGTCGTATCGGTCGTCGTGTCGGAGCAAGCCGCCACGATCAACATGAAGACGGCAATGAAGCCGATCATCCTTGTTACTTTCATGCATGCCTCCACTCTCGTTGTGTTGTTTGCTTCTCTCCGCGCGTCTCGCCTCGTCCGTCAGGGGTCCGACGAGCCCGTCTGGGTACTCGGCCGGAGCGGGCGTCGCCGCTCTCGCAGTACCTGTTCGACTCCTTTGATGATCCGATCGCCCGACACCAACATGCCGCCGATGATGACCAAGCCGAACACCACGAATTGGAGCGAGGTCGGCAGTCCCAGCGACCGCATCATCTGGTTCAGGCCGGTGAGAAAGAACGATGCCACCAACGTCGACAGCGGGCTGGCGAGTCCTCCCGTGAGAGAGGCGCCGCCGATCACGACTGCGGCGATTGGACCGAGGAGGTAGGGCGAGCCGATGTTCACGCCCGGGTTGCGAAGCAGACCGGCCAATGCCACACCGGCGATTGCGTAGAGAATGCCTGCCACCACATAGACCAGGATCCGGTTCATGGTCACGCGCACTCCCACGACCTGGGACGCGACCGGATTGGCGCCGACAACTTGGAAACGCCTACCGATGGTCGTGTAACGCAGCGCCAAGATGATCAGCAGGGTGATTCCCAGCCCGATCCAGAAGATCGGGCTCACGCCGAAGATCCGAGTCGACGTCCCGTCCGACAGGCCGCGCGGCACGGGGCTCTGGACGGGGAATCGTCGGACGTAGCGGCTCAGCAACCCGGCGACCACTTGTCCGACCGCCAGCGTGACGATCAGGGCGTTCAGCTTGAGCCCTCCGATCAGCAAGCCATTGGCGAGCCCGATCGCCGCCCCGACGAGCAGCGCGATGAGGATGGCGAGGCCGATGCGAGCGTCGGATTGTTGACCGACGCCGACCACGATCATCGCCGCCAACGTGAGTGTGCCTGGAACGCTGAGGTCGATGCCACCGGTCATGATCACGAGCATCTGGCCCAGCGCGGTGATGGCCAGCAACGCGCCGAATGGGGCAATCGCAGACAGCGCGACCGGGCCGAGGGTTTGTGGAACCCAAACCGAGGCGATGACCACCAGCAGAACCAATGCGAGATAGGCGGGCATGTACCGGGAGGCGACCACGAATTGCGTGAGCGCAGTGGGGGAGGGGCGGCGAGCCGTCATTGACCGTCACCCGTCGGTGCGAGGAGCCCCGACGCTGCAGCGACACGGTCGCGGGCCGCATCAGCCAGCGCACGAGCTTCGGTTACATCGACAGCATGCTCTCCCGACCGGATCAAGGGCTTACCCGCAACGAATACCCAATCGACATTGGAGGTGTCCATCCCCCAGACGACCGCTCCAATCGGATCGTTGACTGGCGCGATGTTGGGTCGATCCGCCCGAAGAAGGATCAAATCTGCGGGACGGCCTGGGGCGAGCGATCCGGCCGTGTCTGCCAGACCAGCCGCCCTCGCTCCGTCCACGGTGGCATGCCGGATGATGTCCCTGGTCGACATCAGAGTCGGAACGCCTGCCTTGCCGGCGAGTTTGAGATCGAAAACGGTGGCGTGCTGGACGGAGATGGTGGCTCGCATCTGCGCAAAGAGGTCTCCGGGAGCGACCATCTCATTGCCGATTCCGAGACCGGGCCGCACCGACCGATCCATCAGCTTCTGAACCGGCGGAGCTCCGATGCCAGAGGCCATCTCGCTGGCAGGGCACAAGACCACATGGGTGTCGTGAGACGCAACGGCGTCGAGATCGGGGTCGCTCATCCGGGTGGCATGGACCAGGGTCAGATCGGAACCCAAAGCCCCCCGCATACCCAACGCCGCCACCGCGCCGGGTTGGTCGGCGACATGGGAGTGGATTGCAAGTCCCGACGTGCGGCCGTGGGCCCAGTCGGACAAGACATCCTCGATGTCGTCCGTCGCATCACGCCCCGCTCTGGCGAGCCGGGTGCGAGCTGGTAACGATGGGCGCTCCCCGGCCGTCTTTGTCGACGCCGCAACCACGGTGCGGGCGCCGGAGTCGGCATGTGCCTGCAGGCTCGCCTCGATTCGATCATCCTCCCAGTCTTGGCCAACCCAATCGACGACACTGGTGATGCCAGCTTCGACCGAGCTCAGCAGGCCGACGAGGGTGGCGGCGTAGACGTCGTCGGGAGACATCTTCTCCCAATCGATCGATTTTGCGCCCTCGAGCCCGGCATTGCGGAACAGCGACTGCACGACGTGTCGGTGAGCGTCCACGAATCCTGGCATGACGATCGTGTCGGTCGCGTCGATGGTTTCGGCGCCTCGGGAACGGATGTTCTCGCCCACCTCCGAAATCCGGCCATCCTCGATGAGCACATCGGCGTGAAGATGATTACCAACGGACCGGTCCATGCTGAGCACGCAGCCAGAGCGGAGCAACACTCGATTGCTCATGTCGCACACCCGATACCCGCAGCAATGTGGCCCATCGGCAGGATCGGAACCCCGCCGAACCGCCTCCTGCAAACGTTTGGATCGGGCAGTGCGCGACAGAAGGAAACGTCATAGTTGACCCAGCACATCGTTCGGCCAGCGTAGCCAATGCAAGCGCTTGCCGCGTGCGAAAATCCGGCAAGTGAGTCGAAGGAGGAGCGCATGAGCGAGACCAACAAAGAGCGAGCGATGGCCTTCTACCGAGCCGCCTTCGAAGGTCGGGCCCGTGAAGCGGTGGAGCAGTATGTCGGTGATCGCTACATCCAGCACAACCCGTGGGTGGGCGACGGACCAGAGGCGTTCGTGGAGTACTTCGACCGGATGCAACGCGAGTACCCCGACAAGAGCATCGAATTCGTGCGGGCCGTCGAAGAGGGTGACTTCGTCGCAGTCCACACCCATCAAGTGTGGCCAGGAGGCTCCGAGTTCGTCACGATGGACTTCTTCCGTTTCGACAACGGAAGGATCGTCGAGCACTGGGATGCGGTTCAGGAAATCCCAGACGAGTCCGCCAACGACAACACCATGTACTGAGGGCCCTCGCCTGGAGGTCGGCGCCGGAAGGGCGGAAGGCCGAGCGTTCAGCCTACGAGAAACGCGTGCGTGGCAACGCCGGCGTGGATGCGCGAAAGCAGTTCCAGTTGCTCATCGGCGCGTTTCTCGAGATGGGCGAAGTCGAACCCGGTCGCTTCGGGCCGACCCGCCACCGTCGCTCGCAACGCCGACCAGAGCCGGCGTTTGCCCTGGACCAGCGCAATCATCGCTTCGGTCTCGACGACAGGACTGAGTGGAGACTCGGTGACCAGGTGCCCGTTGAGCTTGAGCCGTCCAAGACGCTCACCGGCGACGGCGAGCATGCCCTTGACGGCAGACAGGGGGCCGCCGTCGACCCGGAAGGCCGTGCGGACATGGTCGAGCGTTTCCACATCCTCTTCGATCTGGTTGGTCAGCCAGATGCCGTCTTCCGCCCAGTCCGTGTCCTGGAGGTTGCGACACAGCCTCCGGGCGAGCTCGACACCGCCCGCGGCGAAAGCACGGTGGTCGTTCAAGTAGATCTCCAGATAGCGATGGCCGTTGAGGGTCGTCATGTCTCTATTCCTGCCCACCAGCGTGCGTCTTGAAACCTATCGGTGGTCCCAGCGGCCTCGTCCGCTCAGCCGGTTGGTCGTCAGCGGCGTTGGCCGCGATACTGTTCGCTTCCCCAGTACCCCCTAGGAGCATCGTGAGCAAGACCCGGATAGGACTGATGGGCTTCGGCCGGATCGGCCGCAACCTGTTCCGGCAGCTGGTGGACCATCCCGACCTGGAGATCGCGGCGATCGCCGACATCGCCGATCCCGAGGCGTTGACCTATCTCCTCAAATACGACTCGATCTACGGACGGTTTCCCAAACCCATAAAGCTCGTCGACAACCACCTCGACTTCGATGGGCGGCGCATCCCGTATCTGGCCGCAAAGGAACCCGGCGATGCCGACTGGTCGGCGCACGACGTCGAGCTGGTGGTTCAGGCGACCGGCAGTTATCGCTCTGCCGAGTGGTGCCGCAAACACCTGGAAGCCGGAGCGGCGAAGGTGGTCCTGGCATCGACGCCCGATGAGCCGGGCGACCTGCCGATCTTGCTGCACGGCGTCAACGACGATGTGCTGACACGCGACACGGACATCGTGTCGCTCGGGTCGAACACATCCAATGCGGTCGCGCCCGTTCTCCATGTGCTGAATGAGGCGTTCGATGTCAAACGGGCCTTCCTCACGACGGTGCATGCGTTCACCAACAAGGAGCGCCTCGCCGACGTGCCGACCGAAGGGTTCCGCAGCAGTCGGGCGGCCGGCCAGAACATCATCCCTTCGGAGACCAACTCCCCGCAGATCCTCGAGCAGGTCATGCCCGAGTTCAAAGGAAAGGTCTCCGGGTTGGCACTGAACGTACCGGTTCCGGACGGCTCGACAGTCGACCTCGTTGTCGAGACGGAGAAGCCGTACACGATCGAGTCCATCAACGCCGCCGTGAAGACGGCGGTGGCCGGTCCCTTCGAGGGGATCCTCGAGTACTCCGAGGACCCCATCGTCTCGTCCGACATCGTTGGATCCCCGGCGTCGGGCGTGTTCGACAGCCTGGCGACGATGGTGATCGGCGAGACGATGGCAAAGGTGATCGTCTGGTTCGACAACGGTTGGGGATATACGGCCCGGGTGGTCGAAACGCTCGAAAAGATGGCAGCCGGAGGTGAGCAATGAGCATCAAAGTCGCGATCAACGGTTTCGGCCGCATCGGGCGGAACGTGTTTCGGATCATCGCAGAGCGTCCCGAGTCGGGCATCGAGGTGGTCGCCATCAACGATCTGGCAGACGACGATGTGCTGGCCTATCTGCTCAAGTACGACTCGGTGATGGGCCCGTTCGAGGGCGAGCTGTCGGTGGCGAACAACGTCATGCATGCCGCCGGCCATGAGATCCAGATGTTGATGGAGCGCAACCCCGCCGACCTGCCATGGGCCGAGTTGGGCGTCGACATCGTCGTCGAGGCCACCGGAGTGTTTCGCGAGCGAGATCAGTTGCAGGCACATATCGACGCCGGAGCGAAGCGAGTGATCCTCACCGTGCCGGCCAAAGGCGACATCGACGAGACGGTCGTACTCGGCGTGAACGATCACGAGCTCGACGCGGGAGATGTGATCGTCTCCAACGCCTCGTGCACGACCAACTGCCTAGCGCCGGTCGCCAAAGTGTTGAACGAGAAGTTCGGGATCAAGCGGGGCGTCATGACCACGGTCCACGCCTACACGAACGATCAGCGCCTGGCGGACGTCCCGCACAAAGACCTGCGGCGGAGCCGAGCCGCCACCGAGAACATCATTCCCACCACCACCGGGGCGGCCAAAGCCGTCGGGTTGGTGTTGCCCGATCTGGAAGGAAAGCTGGACGGTATGGCGATGCGTGTGCCCGTGCCGGATGGTTCGATCGTGGATCTGGTCGTCGAGTTGGAAGAATCCGTGACCGCCGAGGAAGTCAACGCGGCGATGAAAGAAGCTGCCGACGGGGACCTCGCCGGCATCCTTCAATACTCGGAGGAGCCGTTGGTGTCATCCGACATCATCGGTAACCCCTATTCGTCCATCTTCGATGCGAGTGCAACCCATGTGCTCGGCGGGAACCTGGTCAAGGTCATCGCCTGGTACGACAACGAGTGGGGCTACTCGAACCGCGTCGTCGACCTGATCGAACGGATCGCCGACCAGTTGCAGCCGGCCTAGCCGATCAGGGCAGCCCTCCTCACTGGTCGGCTTCGCTCATCCGGATGAAGCGCCCCAGCCCGACGACGAACACGCCCATTGCGACGACGAATCCAACCGCGATGACGTAGGGGGCGGCTTCGCTCATCGGGCCGCGCGGAACCGGAACGGCTGACGCCAGCTCGGGCGACGCCTCGACGACTTCGACGGTTCCCACCATGTTCGGATGAAGAGTGCAGAAGTACACGAACGTGCCGAGCTCGGCAAACTCCTCTACGAAGGTGCCGCCGCTTTCGAGGATCCCAGAGTCGAAGCCACCCGCACGATCGGTGACGGTGTGAGGCAAATCGCCGACGTTGCGCCATTGGACTGCAGTGCCCGCCTCGACCGTGAGAACAGACGGGTCATAGTCAAGGTCGATGATCTGCACCGACTGCGTCACCGGAGCGTCCGCCCCTCCTTCACCGGCCGTGTCGGCCACGTCAGTGGGGGTATCTTCGTCGCCGTCAGGCGGGACAGCGTCGTCGGTGACCGCAACGTCGTCGCTGACGATGATGGTGCCCGACATCTCTGGATGGATCGTGCAGAAGTAGCGAATCGTGCCCACCGCCGTGGTGGTGTACCGGAACGCGTCGGCTGTCATGAGGATGCCGGAGTCAAACTCGCCGGCGCGGTCGGTGACCGTGTGCGGGATCTGACCGGTGTTGGTGAACGTGATCGTCTGGCCGACTCCCACCGTGATGGACGACGGGTCGTAACCGTTGTCGATGATCGCCACGCTCGACGGCCCAGACGGCGCAGCCGCTGCAGAGCTGAGCCCCCCGGTTCCTTCGGTGTCCTCTTCGGGCGGGACAGCTCCACTGGCGTCCGTGACTCGAACCGTGCCGGTCATCTCCGGGTGGATCGCACAGAAGTACGAGAACGTCCCCGGCGTGGAGAAGGTCTCGCTGAATCTCCCTCCCGACGAGAGGATGCCCGAGTCGAATGTTCCGTTGCGGGCTGTCACCGTGTGGGGGAGGGCTCCCTTGTTCAGCCACGAAACAGTCGCGCCGGCCGGCACGGTGATCGACGACGGTCCGAAGGCGTTGTCCACGATGTTGACGTCGCCGCTTCCGGTGACCGGCGCCGGAGCGGGGTCGGTGGGGTCGGGGTCACTGGCCGGCGGAGGCGAGTCCGTGGCAGGTGGCGGCGCCGATCCGTCGCTTCCGGTGACCGTGATGGTTCCCGTCATGTCGGGATGAAGCGTGCAGAAGTAGGTGAACGTCTGCGCGGACGGAAATGTCTTCGAGTACCCGTCACCGGAGAAGAGAAAACCGGAGTCAGATGACCCGTTCGTGGCAGTGACGGTGTGCAGGGCCGCACCCGTGTTCGTCCACGAGACTGTCGACCCGGCCGACACCGTGAGCGAGGACGGCTCGAATGCGAAGTCCACGATGAGTACGTCGCTGTTGGTGGGAGTCACCGGCGTCGGGGCCGGATCGGGCGTCGGAGGGGGAGGTTCGGTGGGGGTAGGTGGTGGAGGTTCGGTTCCGGTTCCGGTGACAGTGACGGTTCCTGTCATATCGGGATGGATGAGGCAGAAGTAGGGAAACGTGCCGGCCGTGTTGAACGTCCTGGTGAAGGTGCCGCCGGTGTCGAACACTCCGCTGTCCCAGCTGATGTCGGTGGCCGTGACGGTGTGCTCCTCGGAGTCGTTGTTGGCCCAGGTCACAGAGCCGCCGACCGCGATCTCGATGCTGGCAGGACTGAACCTGCGGTCGATGATGTTCACATCGCCGCTCGCGGCAGGCGGTGGCGGTGGCGAGTCGGGCGGGGGCGGTTCGGTGGTGCTCGTGGCCGAGACGATCACCGATCCGTGGTAGGCGGTGTTCTCGTCGTCGCGGTCGTCGACATAGGTGTGCGTTCCCTCTGCGGTGAAGGTGAACGTGAACGTTTGTCCGGGTTCGAGGTTGCCTGAGTCGAATTCCACCGGGCCTGTCTCGCTCCGGACACGGTGGCGGACGGAGTCCGAGTTGGTCCAGGTCACGGCGGTGCCGGGCGCAACCGTCAGCGTCGCCGGATCGAGCTTTGACGTGATGGTGACCGACGCTTCTGCGGCCAGTGCCGCCGCCGGGGCGAGCTGCACCAAGATCAGCAGCAGGGGTACGACCAGTCCCCGAGCGTCGGCCAACCATCTCGTCCCCCAGCGCCACCATCGTCGCATGTGCTCTGCGTCTCCTCGTCGGGCCGCCACTGCGTCGTGTCTCACCCGCGGAGACCATCGTCCTGGGACACGGTGGTCGGCTGTGTGCCGAGCTGGGTGTGCACCCAGCGCTACTCATCGCAATGTGCCAGGTCGCGCCCTATGGAAATCGTTGGTAACGGTTAAAGCTCGTCTAATTCTGCGCCCCGATCAGATCACCGTCGGGCCTACCCACCACCGCCGCTGTCTTGCGGCTGCAGATCGGTGGCCGTTGCACGTTCTCCCGCTGGCCGGCGCACCAAAAGACATTTCACATTGCAGTGGTGCGAGCGGCCTGCCGAGTGGGTCCCGCCGGTCAGGTCCAGATGAACGCCGGGCCAGTCATTGACCGCTCTGTCCGCAAAACGGATGATGGGTTCATGACAGACTTCTCGGCGCGCTACCGGCACATCGAGGCCGGTCCTCTGCGGAGGGCGGAGATGGCAGTCATCGGTGCCGACTACGGCGCAACCAGCTATACGACCCGCCGAGAAGCGGACGACATAGCCCGTCGCCTTGGCCTGAGCCGCACAGATCGTCTTCTCGACGTAGGCGCAGGGGCGGGGTGGCCGAGCGTATACCTCGCTCTCGCCACCGGATGTGAGGCCGTATTGGTCGATGTCCCACCGGAGGGCCTCGCCGCCGCCAAGCGCCGAATCGGCGCCGAATCCGTGAGGGCGGTGGTGGTGATGGCCGACGGCGGGACGTTGCCGTTCCGAGATTCGTCATTCACGGCGGCCGTGAGCAGCGACGCGTTGTGTTGACTGCCACACAAGCTCTCCGTGCTGAGAGCCATCAATCGGACGCTCCGCCCCGGCGGGCGATTCCTCTGCGAAGTCATCGCCATCCCGCCTGGTTTGTCCGCTGATGAGCGGCGTGAGGCGATTGAACTGGGACCCGACCACGCCCCGACCGAGCGCGGTTATCCGGCCCTGATGGATGAGGCCGGATTCGAGCACGTCGAGGTCGAAGACATCACGCCTGCGTACCGCGATACCCAAGCCGCCTGGATCGCGGCGTGGGATGCAGAGGCGAACGGCATCGCCGCGCTCGTCGGGCAAGCCGAGTTCGAGGATCGACAGGCGCGGAGGCGGCGATCGCTAGGCGCCATCGACCGGGGGCTGCTCGGCAGGTACCTCTTCCTCGGCGTTCGTTGACCGGACGCCGTCAGCGCGGCCGATCCGACCCAGGTCGTTGAGCCGTAGTGAAGGACAACGCAGTATTCCAGAGGAGGTCGCATGGCGCGGATCGTGATCGTCGGAGATGGACCCGGCGGATTGAGCGCCGCCCTCTTCCTCGCCAAGAACGGACACGAGGTCGAGGTGTTCGGCAAGAACAAGACCGCAGTCAACTTCGCCCAGCTCCACAACTACCTCGGTGTCGAAGACATGGCCGGCACCGACTTCCAGACGGTTGCGCTGCGTCAGGTCAAGGAAGTTGGAGCGGTGCTTCACGACGCGGAAGTCACATCGGTAGCGATCGACGGCGACGAGGTGCGCGCATCGACGGACTCGGGGACGGTTGCGGCGGACTACCTCATCCTGTCGGAAGGCAAGAAGCCCGAGCTGGCCGCGTCACTCGGCCTGGCGGAGCGAGATGGGGCGATTGCGGTCGATGGCGACAGCCGGAGCAGCCACCCCCGGGTTTACGTGGTGGGGCGCAGCGTTCGGCCCACCCGCAGCCAGGCGATCATCTCGGCCGGCGACGGAGCAAAGGCGGCGCTCGACATCATGGCTCGCGAAGCGGGCGAGGAGATTCAAGACTGGGACACGCCGCCGAAGGGTTGATCGGCACGGCTGCCTATCACACCATGTCTTTGGCTGCCTCCGCTATCTCTTCTGGCGACACATCGCGAACGTGGGTGTGGAGCGACCATTGGTGGCCGAACGGGTCGGCGACGACGGCCGCCCGATCACCGTAGAACTGGTCCTCGGGCTTTCGGACCAAAGCGGCGCCGGCGTCCACGGCCCGTTGCGCCAGGGCATCGACGTCTTCGACATACTGATGCAGGATCACGCTGGTGCCGCCGAGTTTGCGAGGGTTGGCCGCCTCTCCCTCCATCTCGTCCGGCGCGTCCGCCAGGTAGACCAGCGCACCGTTGACCACGATTTCGGCGTGCCCGATCTTTCCCCCCGGCATCGGCAGGCGATACCGCTCGGTGGCCCCAAATGCGCGTTGGTAGAACTCGATGGCCTCGGCGGCGCCATCGATCATCAGGTAGGGAACGATTCGATTTTCCGTTCCAGCGGGAATCGGATGGGTCACTGTCGGTCTCCTTCCACTGCGTTCCCCAACTGTATGTGAGAGGCGGCTTCGCCGAATGCCCGAGGCCCGAGTTGGCAGACGGAAGTATCGGCGGCTACGGACGTTTCCGCATGGCCTACCATTCGCCTCTCGTGTCCGCCTCTTCTTTTCGCAACGTCGCTCTGATCGCGCACGTCGATCACGGCAAGACCACCCTCGTCGACGCCATGCTCGGTGCCACGGGGGTCTTCGCTGCGCACCAGGAACGTGTGGAACGCGTGCTCGACTCGAACGACCAGGAGCGCGAGCGCGGCATCACCATCCTGGCGAAGGCGGCGTCTGTCGAATGGCATGGGGTCCGGATCAACTTGGTCGACACTCCGGGGCACGCCGACTTCGGCGGCGAGGTGGAGCGAGCGCTGGAGCTGGTTGACGGCGTGCTGTTGCTGGTGGACGCGGCCGAGGGCCCGATGCCACAGACGCGGTACGTCCTCTCGAAAGCGCTGGATCGTAACCTCCCGGCCGTGGTCGTCCTCAACAAGGTCGATCGCGTCGATTCCCGCATCGACGAGGTTGTGGACGAGATCTATGAGCTGTTCCTGGACCTCGACGCCGGTGATGAGGACATCGAGTTTCCCATCATCTCGGCCGTGGCTCGCGAGGGAAGAGCTGTCGCCGGGACCGACCAGCCCGACACGACGGACGATCTGTCGGCGCTCCTCGACGCCATCGTCGACACGATCCCGCCGCCCGGGGGAGATCCGGCGGCGCCGCTCCAGGCCCTGGTGACCAACCTCGACGCGTCGGATTATCTCGGTCGATTGGCAATCGGGCGCGTGGTGAACGGCACGTTGCGCAAAGGAACTCAGGTGGCCTTGCTCGGCGCCGGTGAAGAGCCACCAGTGATTCGGCGCCTGACTCAGCTCCTCGGCTTTGCCGGCCTTGGCCGGGTCGAGGTGGACGAGCGGGTTGCCGGTGACCTGTTCGTCGTCGCCGGATTCCCCGAGGTCGAGATCGGCGACACTTTGGCCGACCCTGCTGCGCCGAAAGCCCTCCAGCGGCTGGAGGTGGACGAGCCGGTGCTGCGGATGACGTTCGGCGTCAACACGTCGCCGATGGCGGGCCGAGCAGGACGGTTTCTCACGTCGCGCCAGATCCGCGAGCGTCTCGAGCGCGAAGTGCTCGGCAACGTATCCATTCGTATCGCCGAGACGTCGTCGCCGGAGGTGATCGAAGTGGCGGGGCGCGGGGAGTTGCAGCTCGCCGTGCTCATCGAGTCGATGCGTCGGGAAGGCTACGAGCTCCAGGTGAGCCGACCCGAGGTGATCCTGCGGGAGATCGACGGCGTGCCCCACGAGCCGCAGGAACGCGCCGTGGTCGACATCCCCGATGAATATGTGGGAACGGTCACGCAGGCCGCGGCGCCGCGCAAGGGAAAGATCGTCGACATGCGGCCCGGCGACAGCGGACGGACCGTGGTGACCATTGCGGCACCGGCCCGAGGACTCCTCGGGTTCAGATCGCTGTTGATGACGGCCACACGGGGCACGGCACTGGTGCACCAGCACTTCGACGGCTGGATCCCGTGGGCCGGCGAACTGCCGCACCGCCAAGGCGGATCCATGATCGCCGACCGGGCTGGTACGGCCACCGCTTTCGCTCTCGACAACCTCCAAAAACGTGGAGAGTTGTTCATCGAGGCCGGCGCCGAGGTATACGAGGGCATGGTCATCGGCGAGGTGACCCGCGACGAGCAGATGGTGGTCAACCCCACCAAGGGCAAGCAGCTGACGAACATCCGAACCCACGCCGCCGACGACGCGATCAAGCTGAAACCGCCTCGTCAGGTGACGTTGGAGTCGGGCATCGAATGGATCGCCGATGACGAGCTGGTCGAGGTGACACCGGACGCAATCCGAATCCGCAAGCGGTACCTCAGCGAGAACGAACGCAAGATCCGCGCCAAGGCGGGCTGACCGAACGAAACGACGGCGCTTCCCGCGTCCTGTCGATCTGCTCGCACCGCGTCGTTTGCGTGAGCACCCCATCGGCCTGTGGTCACGTAGAGTGATCTTGGATGACGTGGGAGGGAGTGATGCGACGAGCCGTGCTCGTGGCGGCAGCGAGCGCGATGTGGTTGGTCCCGTCGACAGTGAGCAGCGCCAGTGCGCAGCTTGAATGCGGCGATGTCGTGACGTCCAGCATGATCCTTGTCAACGATCTGGTCGATTGTCCGGGCGACGGTCTCATCGTCGGAGCGAGCGGAATCACGATCGACCTGAGGGGCCACGCCATCGACGGCGACGACGACACGACGCTCACCGGAGGAGCGGGCGTCCGGATCACCGGCTACGCCGGAGTGACAGTGATCAACGGGACAATCGAAGGCTTCTCGCAGGGTGTCCAGCTCGACGGTGCGTCCGGAGCGCTGATCTCCAAGCTCGCCGTCAACGGCAACGTGCGAGGGATCGACCTCGCCAACTCCGGTGACAACATCGTCGAGAAGAACGTGGTCACCAACAATGCTCTCGACGGGATACGGGTCAACGGTTTCGCCGCCGATGGCAATCAGGTGCGCGCCAATGCGGTGGACCGCAACGTGTTTGGCATCACCGTGAGTGATTCCGCAGATGACAACTTGGTGGCGCGCAACGCCGTGAGAGACTCCGCGTACGGGATCTCGGTGTTCGCCGGCTCGCTCCGCACGCAGGTGAGCCGCAACGAGGTCACAGCCAGCTCCGAGGTTGGCATCCAAATCGAACTCGAGTCTCACGATGCGGTCGTCGACCGCAACGAGATCTCCGCCGGCGGAGTCGGGATTCTCGTGAAGGCGCCGGTCTCTGGGTTCACGATTTCCCGCAACAGGGTCTGGACCAGCGCGTCTGACGGCCTCCGGATCGAAGGAACGAGCGGTCATGTGACCCGCAACAAGGCATTCGACAACGGCGCGTACGGGCTCATCTTGGCAGCAGGTTCCGCCAACAACACCGTGTCGCACGACGAACTCGTCGGCAATCTCTTGGGTCAGGTGACCGATCTGGGAAGCGGCAACATCATCATCGACTGATGAGCTGAGATGAGGGTGTCCGACAGGGTACGCTCGCTTTCGCAGGCCGCATGGAGCGTTTGTAGATGCACGACCTCTTGCCCACCACGATCGCCGGGAGTTTGCCAAAGCCAGCATGGTTGGCGTCACCCGAGGCTTTGTGGGCTCCGTGGCGTCTCGACGGTGAAGACCTCGCCGAGGCGCAACGCGACGCCGTGCGGATCGCGCTGCGGGATCAAGAGGCGGCCGGCATCGACGTCGTGACAGACGGAGAGCAGACTCGCCAGCACTTCGTCACGACCTTCATCGAGGGCCTGGACGGGGTCGACTTCGAAGATCGGGCGACGGTGAAGATTCGCCAGCGGTACGAGGCCTCGGTCCCTCGGGTGGTTGGCCCCGTCTCCCGTCCGGAACCCGTCTATTTGCGGGACGCCGAGTTCGTCGTGGGGGAGTCGACCCGGCCCGTGAAGTTCCAACTGCCCGGCCCCATGACAATGGCCGACACGCTCGCTGACGAGTACTACGGCGACCGCCAGCAGCTGGCGATGGCCTTTGCCGAGATCCTCAACCAGGAGGCACGTCAGCTCGCGTCCGCCGGCGTGGCGGTGGTGCAGTTCGACGAGCCGGCGTTCAACGTCTACATGGACGATGTGCGAACGTGGGGGATCGCAGCATTGGAGAGAGCCGCGCTGGATGTCGACGCCAAGACGGCGGTCCACATCTGTTACGGATACGGCATCGAAGCCAACATCAACTGGAAGCGCGGACTCGGGGCGGAATGGCGCCAGTACGAGGAGACGTTCCCCGTAATCGCCCGGTCGAGCATCGACCAAGTGTCGCTCGAAGCAGCCAACTCCCATGTGCCGCTCGAATTGCTGGAGCTTCTCGAGGGCAAGGAGCTGATGGTTGGCGTGATCGATGTCGCCACCGACGAGATCGAAACCCCTCAGCAGGTGGCGTCGACCATCATGGCGGCCCTCGATCACGTCGAGGCCGAGCGACTCATACCGTGTACCAACTGTGGGATGGTGCCGCTGTCGCGCCCAGTGGCCCGGCGGAAGCTCCACGCACTCGGGGCAGGAGCGGCGCTGGCGCGCAACGAATTGTCGGGCTGAACGGTCTACAGGAGGCCGGTGATTCCGCCGTCGACGACGATGGTCTGACCAGTGATGTAGTTCGAAGCCGGTGCCGCCAAGAAGATGGCGGTGCCGGCGATATCGCCTGGTTCGCCGGCGCGACGCATCGGGATCTGTGCCAGTGCCGCATCGGCTACGTTCTCGAAGATGAAGCGGGTCATATTCGACGGAAACAGGCCGGGGGCGATGCCGTTCACGTTGATGTGCTGTGTCACCAACCGCTTCGCAAGGGCCCGGGTCAGGTGAATCACTCCCGCCTTGGCGGCACTGTACGAATACGACTCGAAGTCCGGGACGTGGAGTCCGTCGACCGAAGCGATGTTGATCACCCGCGCCGGCCGTTCCGCGCTACCGGCCGTCGTCAGGGCAGGGGTGAGCTCACGGGTGAGGAAGAACAGCGCCTTGACGTTGAGCGTCATGACCTTGTCCCATCCCAGCTCCGAGAACGATTCGAGAGGTTCCCCCCAGGTGGCGCCGGCGTTGTTGACCAGGATGTCGAGCCGCCGCTCCTTCTCCGCCACGGTGTTTGCGACCCGTGCGACCTCAGCCATATCGGACAGGTCGGCTGGCAACGCGACGGCGTGATCTGGGCCGCCCAGATCAGCCGCCACTTCCTCGCAAACATCGGCCGACCGAGACGTCAGGTACACCTTGGCGCCGGCTTCGACGTACCCCCGAGCGATCATCAGTCCGATTCCACGGGACCCGCCGGTGACGAGTGCTACCCGGCCTGCAATGTCGAACAAATCCACGCGCCGCTCCGATCGAAACCATGTGGACGCTAGCGAGCCGGACCCGTGGTCGGGGACAGATGCGGCTGCAGCAGAATCGGTGATTAACCTCGGCGGCTCATGAACTGGTGGCGAGACACGTGTGGCCAACACGGAACGCAGGCAGGCTGCGAACGGCGCCGTGGGCCGGCGCCGGCAACCCGAGTCGAGTCGGCCTCTTGAGCTACGGACATTCGCACCCCACGAGCGGCGGCCGTCGCCACCTCGGCCCTCTGGTTGCAGCGTTCACTCTCGTTGCGGTGTTCATGGTTGTCGAAGCCGCTGCGGGGATCCTCACGCGATCGCTGGCGTTGCTGTCCGATGCCGGCCACATGGCGACAGACGCGCTGGGCCTGGGCATGGCGCTGGCGGCCATCGTCGTCGCCGATCGCGGTTATGCCTCCGAGCGCCGGACCTACGGCCTCTACCGGCTGGAGATCCTGGCTGCGCTGGCGAACGCCGCACTTCTCATCGGGGTCGGGGGCTACGTGATCTTCGAATCGATTCAACGCCTGCGAGAACCGGTCGAGGTCGTCACCCTCCCCATGTTGGTGGTCGCGACCATCGGTCTGGCTGTCAACTTGATAGGACTCCGCCTACTGGCGCAAGGAGCCGAAGAATCGATCAATGTGAAAGGCGCGTACCTGGAGGTAGCCGCCGACTTGGCCGGGTCCATCGGTGCCATTTCAGCGGCCGTGATCATGCTGCTGACCGGCTGGCCGTATGCGGATCCCATAGTGGCCGGGTTGGTCGGACTCTGGATCCTGCCCCGAGCCTGGAAACTGGGTCGGCAAGCGCTACGCGTACTGGTCCAAGCTGCCCCGACCGGCCTCGACATGACACAACTGCGGCGCGACCTAGAAAGACTGCCGGGCGTTCAAGACGTGCACGATCTCCACGTGTGGACGCTGACCTCAGAGATGGACGTAGCAACTGCACATTTGATGACGGGACCCGAGGTGGATCCTCATCCGGTCCTGGACCGAGCCCGAGCCATCCTTCAAGAGCGGTACGACATCGCCCACGCCACCCTGCAGGTCGAGCCCGACACCCATGAAGGCTGCGCCGAGATGAATTGGTGAACCAAAAGGTCGCTACTGGGCTCCGGCGCTCTCACGGCACCCAGACGACATAGCTCAGTGTGGCGTCGCGGTACGAGGTGGTCACGCGCCAGCAGCCGGCCGGCTCCTGCTCCATGTCGGCCATCATGAACCAGCCGTCTTCGACCGTGTACGCGTTGGTGCCGAGGCCCTCGCTGTGGATGGTCGGCGCCGTCTGGTCGACACGGTCGAACCGTACTGAGATCTCGGGCATGGGCTCCTCCGAGCCGCCACGGAAAAGGGTGCTCCACCACACGCTCTTGGTTGGCACAAAGCTGCCGTCGATTGCCAGGACCGTCCACAGCTCGTCTGTGCCATACCAGACGAGGTCGTCGGGAGATGGAGTGGCGTTGTAGGGCGCCGGCGGTGTCAGTCCCGGCACCGGAGGCTTCGTGACGACACACGCGCTCCCCTCGGTGCGCTCGTCGCTCGCCTCGAGTGACGAGACGACGGCCCACACCTCGGCTCGTCGCTCTTCTGGTACATCGGCTCCGAAGACAACCAGCACCTGGATGCCTTCACCGTCCAGATTCCACGGTCTCCAATGAACCTCGAGATCGTCTCGGCCCGAACAGACATGGGCGGCGGTGGACAGCGAAGCGGGGAAGCGCTCGCCGTTCATTCCCGTTGCGGGCCATGGTGGCGCGTCGGCGAGTTCTGCGCCGGTGAAGAAGACCGAAACGAGGGCGTCGTCGTCGCCGAGGTCGCGCAAGGAGGCGGCGGGCATGTGGTCACAGCGCGACGGTTCCATGGTCAGCGGATTGGTGGCGAGCGTCAGCGAGTCCATGCCCAGGTCGGGCATGAGCTCCGAGTCGGCGCGATACCACGTCGCCGGATACGAGATCCTCCAGACGCGGGCCGGAGCAACGGCGCTGACCTCGGACGGCGGGGGAGCGTCGGCGGAGCTCGGGACTGGAGCGAGCGTGTTGAGCGGTGTGTCGGCGACATCCCTGTTCCGGGAGGGTCCGACCAGCAGCGCGAGCGCCACCGCCACGACCAGCGCGGCGAGGAAGGCGGTGGATGCAAGCGTCAATCCGTCTCGCAGTCGGCTCGCCTGGCGGGCCTCGTGCAGGGAGGGGGGGGTCACGTCGGATGCTTGCTGGCGAAGTGCCGCCCCAGCTCGCCTGGCTGCTTCTTCGAGTTTCATCAGTCGATCCATCCTTTGGCGGTGAGCTGTCGTTGCAGACGGGCCCTACCTTGGGTCAACACAGCCCGTACGGTTCCTTCTGCGACGCCCATCACCGCAGCGATCTGGGCGATGGACAGATCATCGACGTAGCGCAGTGCCAGCGCTTGCGCCTGCCGGCCGGGGAGGCGTCGCACCTCTGCCCAGAACGCCTCGTCGGCCGGCTCGAGCTCGGCCACCGTCTGGACGGGCCTCAGCCGGAGTCGGGCAGCTGCTTCGGAGCGGAGTCTTCGAAAGCGCGACCGCGCCAGGTTGATGGCGACCCTCCGCACCCAAGCGGCGGGAGCGTCGAAGCGCTGGACGTCGGCCCATTCGCGATGGGCGCGGAGGAACGCCTCTTGTGCCAGGTCTTCTGCGACCCACCGGCTCCGGGTCAGTGCCGACAGCAGTGCCACGACGGGTCGATAGTTGTCGGCATAGAACACGTCGAAACCGGCACGGATCGCCACCTCGGCCTGTTCGCCCGATTCGTCCATCATTCCTCTTTGCAGCGGTGCGGTCATGTCATCACATTGACGCACGAGCCAGGGCTCGCGCTTAGTTGGATTCCGTGTCTGCCAGACCGCTACCTGTCGGTGCGAGATGCGCTCTGGCCGCCGAGCGGCATCGTGTAGCACAGCGCGTCACCGTCCACTGCGACCACGCCGTCGCCGCGAGTGACGGTGGTGGCCAACGTGGTGATCGGCTTGTCGCGGCGTACTTCGACGACCTCGACCCGGCCGGTGATGACATCGCCGGGCCGCACCGGCGCCCTGAAGTTCCAATTCACATGGAGGAAGACCGTCCCGGGACCGGGCAGGTCCTCGGCAACCACCGCATTGAGAATGGCGGTGGTCACGCCCCCTTGAACGACGATTCCTCCAAACGTCGTGGACGCGGCGATATCGGCGTCGTAGTGGAGCGGGTTCCGATCGCCGCTCAAGTCGGTGAACAGGCGAATGTCGGCGTCGGTCACCTCCCTGCTCCGCTCGGCGACGGCGCCGATCTGGGGCTGCCCGCCCGGCCACACTTCGCTGGTCACGGAGCCGACTCTATCGTGAGCCTCGCACTCGACCCCACGCCTCGATCACGGATTCGGCACAGCGCTGGATGTCCTCGACGGTGGTGGAGGTATCCGACACGGAAACCCGCATCGCCCGTCGACCCTGCCAGGTGGTGCCACCCAACCAGCATGTCCCACGACGCTGAACCTCGGCGATCACCGCGTCGGTTACCGTGTCGTCTCCGAAGGAAACGAGCGCTTGGTTGAGCACGACCGGTGCCTGAACGGTGGCGCCGGCCGCGGCGAGCAGATCGGCCAAGAGCAAGGCATGATCGCAGGAGCGTTCCACCATTGCGGCGATGCCCTCACGCCCTTCCGTCGCCAGGATGGCCCAAGTCGAAATCGCTCTGGCCGCTTGCGACATCTGCAGCCCCATGTTCATCAGCGGCCGCTCGTCGGTCGTGGGCACATACGAGGCGTCCATGCGCATCGACCGGCGCAACGCTGAACCATCGCTCACGACGACGATGCCGGAGTCGTACGGGGCGTTGAGCCATTTGTGGGCGTCGGTCGCCCACGAATCCGCCAGCTCGACCCCGTCGTTGAGGTGGGCCAGCCTCGGCGAAGCTGAGGCCCACAATCCGAACGCCCCATCGACGTGCACCCACGTGCGGGCCCGATCGAGCTGTCGGATGATTTCCCGAAATGGGTCGCTGTGGCCCGTGTTGACGTTGCCCGACTGAAGGAGCACTAGGGCCGGCTCTGCGAGGGCAGGCATCCGATCCGGACGAATCCTTCCGGCCCGATCGGTCGGGACGAACTGCACCGTGTCGTTGCCCAGCCCTGCGATCCGCAGCGCCTTGAGCACCGACACGTGGATCTCCTCCGACGCAACGATCTGCAGTGGCGGAGCGCCGCCCAGCCCCTGCGCCTGGACGTCCCAGCCTTGCCCGAGGAGCAACGAATCTCTCGCGCTGACGATGGCAGTGATGTTGGCGACCGTGGCGCCCGCGCAGAAGGCGGCGGTCGCTGTCGAGGGCAAGCCCAACAATTCGATGATCCAGCTGGTTGCCTGCTGGTCGATCGCTGACGCCGCCGGCGACATGACGGGCAGCGCGACGTTCTGGTCCCACGCGGCAGTGAGCAGCGAGGTGGCCAAGCCGATCGCTTTCACGCCTCCGTTGACGAAACCGAAATAGCGGCCGCCGGTCGACTTGACGGTCGCTACCTCCAAGCTCTCCAAGAGATCCAGGATGGCCTCGGGCTGCGTCGGGTGGTGCAGGTCCAAGTCGGCGAGTTGAGCCAGTTCGTCCAGTGCGGATTCGTCGGGGGCGACACGATGGATCCGCTCGGCCGCGACGTAACGTGTCGCCACGGCTGCGGCAGCTTCGATCAAGCGCTGCTTGTCGCCCTCTCGGCCCATCGGCCGATTCTCACACACCGGCGACAGCCAGGCGACAGCCGCAGCCGGGCGATACGCTCGGGGGATGAACAACGGCTCGTCATACAGGCCGCCCCCTCGCTGGGCGATGCGGTTGGGGTGGAGACTCCACAAGCTGGCGTGGCGGCTGTCCGGGGGGCGCCTGGCGCGCCGGATCATGGGTATGCCTGTAATCGAGGTCGTGACCACGGGTCGGCGCAGCGGCCAACCACGGGCGATTTTGATCAGCGCCGTGCCGCACGGCGAAGGCTGGGCAATTGCTGGGACCAACGCCGGGATCGAAAAGGATCCAGCGTGGGTACACAATCTGCGGGCCATTCCGGCGGCGGAGGTGCGAAC
This sequence comes from Acidimicrobiia bacterium, assembly GCA_041586155.1. Taxonomy (GTDB): domain Bacteria; phylum Actinomycetota; class Acidimicrobiia; order Spongiisociales; family JAENVV01; genus JBFGJH01. The sequence goes on along the minus strand of JBFHAT010000031.1, from coordinate 4,905 downwards.
CGGCGCCAACTCGACGCCGGTGCGTGCTCGATTTCTCGAGGGAGCCGAACATGCTTCGGTGTGGGATCAGTTCAAGGCGGCGGACGAGAGCTACCGGGGCTACGACGCCATGCTCGACCGCCACATCCCAATCGTCGCTCTCGAGCCGGTGTGACCGCTGATGGCCGCCACGCGGCGGCGAGACGCCCGTGGCACAATCCGGGAATGGCCATGCTGCCTCGACCCTCGGGTGCGCTGTCGGCCGTCGTCGGCGGCATCGTGGGCGCCGGCGCAGGAACCTGGCTGAGTTACCTCCTATACGCACAGGTAGCGGTCGGCGACCTGTCTGACATCGGCTCGGGGCTTCTCTTGCTCTTGGCGGGGTTGTTGCTCGGCCCTGGCTTCGGCACTGCCGTCGGACTTTCCTTGCGAAAACACGAGCGTGCCGTGGCCACAGGTCTGGTGGCAGGTCCGGCGTTGGCCGGCGCAGTGGCGGGCGGATTCACCATCTTGGGGTCGCTCCCGCTCCCGGACGACGCCGCTGGCTTCCTCGGTTTGCCAGTCATCGCGGCGCTCGGCATTGCCGCCCTGTGGATCGCACGCTGGCTCACCGCGCCGTGACCGCCGTGTCGCGCCGGATCCCTTCGGAGGTCGATCGGTGATCAGCTGGCCGTGATCAAGACCGCGAACGCCCCGCTCGCAAGGCCGGCACACAAGCCCGCTGCGCCGGCGAAGACGAGGCGCCGCCAACCTGGCCGGACAACGAATCCGGTGACTGCCACCGGAACGACGGCCGCCAAGAAGCCCAGGCGGAAGACCTCCCAGTCCCAGAATGGCACGCGCGGGCACGTGCCCGTACCTTTCCAGCCGGCACAATCGCCAAACGTGACGGCCAGCACCCAAACGGCCACCCCGAACAGGAATGCCGCGCCAACGGCCAGGGTCTGCGCGATCCTGATGAGGACGGTGCCCGGTCTCCAGCGCGTCGTGGCTTCCATGGCGGCAGTGTGACGTGGCGCCGGGTCTCACGCCATGGGTGATACCCCTGATTGTGTTGCAGGGGTCAGCCCGCAGGTGGACGACGAATACGTCCACAGGCTGATCCGCGATCCCGAACCCGGAATTATCGTTGAGCCGTGAGACTGCAGCTCCCTGCACGAGCCCGCCGCGACGTCATGGACCTCGCACTTGCCGCCGCCGCCGTCGCCCTGAACGTCAGCACGCTCATCAGCTTCGACCAGCGAGCCCCGCTCGATGCGCCCGGATGGTGGCTTGCGGTTCTCCATTCGGCGCCGATCGCCGTGAGACGACGCCTCCCGACTGCCGCGTTCGCGACGAGCGCCGCTGCAGGACTCGCATTCCTGGCACTCGGCTACCCGATGGTCATCTTGGGTGTGACCGCCCTGCTGATGGTGTACACGTTGGCAGCCGAGCGCCCTCCGCGTGTGTCGGTGACGGGACTTGCTGTGGCTTGTGTGGGAATGGTCGTTGCGCTGGTGGTCGCGGAGTCGGACATGGGGGCGAGCACGATCGCCGGCAACGTGGTCGTGCTGGGTGCAATGTGGCTGATCGGCGACTCGACCCGTCGGCGCAGGCAGCAGGCGGAAGCGGAACGCGTGGCCCTGGCCCGCCAGGCAGTGGCGGAAGAACGCATCAGCATCGCCCGCGAGCTGCACGATGTCGTGGCGCACAGCATGAGTGTGGTCGGGGTACAGGCGGGGCTTGCTCGCATTGCGATCGACGACGATCCGCGTCAAGCGAAGGAATCGCTGGCCATCATCGAGAAAGCCGGCCGGCAGGCGATGGACGAGATGCGCCGGCTCCTCCACGTCCTGCGGGACGGCTCAGAGAACTCGGCCACCCTGGCGCCTGCACCCGGTCTAGCCCACGTCGACGAGCTGGTGTCGCACACTGCGTTGGCCGGAACTCGCGTCGATCTTGTCGAGCAGGGACGACGGCGGGTTCTGGCACCGGGGCTCGACCTCACCGCCTTTCGAGTCCTCCAGGAGGCCCTCACCAATGTGCGGCGTCACGCTCCAGGAATGCAGGCGCGCGTTGCCATCGACTACCAGGACGACGAGTTGGTGCTGCGGATCGACAACGACGTGGTCGACGGATCCCTGCGATCCGACAACGGACACGGCCTGACCGGTATGCAGGAACGGGTAGAGCTGTATCACGGTGCGCTCGAATACGGCTTGCATCCCGACGGCGTATTCCGGATCGTGGCCCGACTGCCCTACGAGCCCGGCGACCAATGACGATCCGGGTCGCCGTCGCCGACGATCAGCCTCTCATCCGGGAGGGGCTCGGCCAGATCGTGGCGCGCGCCCCCGACGTTTCGCTCGTTGGCGAGGCATCCAACGGCAAGGAAGCGGTGATGCTGGCCCGGATGGAGCGACCCGATGTGCTGTTGATGGACGTGCGGATGCCCGTCCTGGACGGGATCGAAGCCACCAGGAGGATCGTCGATGAGCACTCCTCGGTGGTGCGGGTGATCATCCTCACCACCTTCGACCTCGACGACTACGTGTACGCGGCCCTCCGAGCCGGGGCGAGCGGGTTTCTTCTCAAGGATGTTGGCCCGGAAGCCCTGATCGAGGCGATCAGAGTCGTCGCAGCTGGGGACGGGCTTCTGTCACCCTCGGTGACCCGTCGCCTGATCGAGCGCTTCTCGGAGATCCCCGCTTCGCCGGCGGCCGACGACAGTCGTCTGGTGTTCCTGACGAAACGAGAAAAAGAGGTGCTGAGCCTGGTGGGCCGCGGGTTGTCGAATCAAGAGATCGCCGACGAGCTCTACCTGAGCGCGGCGACCGTCAAGACCCACATTGGTCGCACGCTCGCCAAGCTCAACGCCCGCGATCGAGCGCAGTTGGTGGTGGCTGCCTACGAGTCGGGTCTGGTCAGTCCGGGTTCTTGAGGCTCATACCAGGGGCGTAGTCGCAAAGCCTCCGCCAGTCGGACGACAGCCTCGTTGGCGTCTCATACGTTTCTCGCTGAGACAACGTCCTCAGCCATGAAAGGAGACAGACATGGACACCATCGACGTCTCGGATCTCACCAAGCGGTACGGATCGATCGCCGCCGTCGATCAGCTCAGCTTCTCAGTCCCGAAAGGCCGGGTCACCGGCTTGCTGGGACCGAACGGCGCCGGCAAGACGACAACGCTCCGCACCCTCCTCGGGCTCATCCGCCCGGATGCAGGGGCGGCCACGTTCGGCGGCACCCCTTACCACCGGTTGGACAACCCTGTACGGCACGTGGGAGCGAGCCTCGACACCAACTCGTTCCACCCGGGACGAACCGGCTACGAGCATCTGCGCATCCTGTCCACCATCTCCGGTCTCGACAACCGGCGTGTCAACGTCGTCCTCGGCCAAGTTGGGCTCGAGGGCGCCGCTCGCCGTCGGGTGGGAGGCTATTCCCTTGGGATGCGCCAGCGGCTGGCGTTGGCGGGTGCGCTGCTGGGCGATCCGGCGGTCTTGGTTCTCGATGAGCCGGCCAACGGCCTCGATCCAGACGGTGTGCGATGGCTGCGAGGCTTCCTTCGCGACTTCGCAGCCGACGGCCGCACCGTGCTCGTGTCCAGCCACATGCTTGCCGAAGTCGAACAGACCGTCGACGACGTGGTGATCATCTCCAATGGCCGGTTGGTCCGGCATGTCACCCTGGACGATCTTGCGCTCGACCGGGCCGGCAAAGCAAACGGTATGCGGATCCGCACCCCGCAACCGCACGACGCCGCCGCTGCGCTAGCGGCGGCCGGACTGCGTGTCACCGAAGAGGGACCCGGCGTCCTGGCGGTGAGCGGAGCACCGGTCGCCGACATCGGCAGAGCCGTCGCCGGCATCGGAGTGACCATCTACGAGATGAGCCCGATCGAAGACAAACTCGAGGATGCCTTCTTCGAGCTCACCGATTCCATGAGGAGTAACGCATGACCAACCTGATCCGTGCAGAGGCACGCAAGCTGGCCTCTCTCCGCTCGTGGTGGATCTTGGCCGCAGCGGTGGCGCTCTTTCCGTTGTTGCCTTTGCTGGCAATGGCCACATCTCCGGAGGGGGACCAGCCGGTATTCGGACCCGACACCATCCTGATGCTGATCCGGGGTGGCGCAGACGTGGCGGCCGTCGCTGCGCTTCTACTAGGCATCATCGCCGTCGCCGGCGAGTACCGGCACGGCACGATCGTGCCCTCGCTGCTGGCCGGCCCCCGTCGAGTGCCGTTCGTCGGCGCCAAGCTCATCACGCAGATGCTGGTGGGAGCAGTACTCGCCACCGCGGCTGCCACGGTGAGTGTGCTTGGCGGATGGATCTACCTGTCGACTCAAGGCGTCGACGTGTTCGCCGCTTCGTTGGGCGACATGACGCTCGCTGCGACCGGTGTGATCGCCGGGGGAGCGCTGTTCGGTGGCATCGGCGCCGGGATCGGTGCACTCGTCCGTAACCAGACGGCGGCCATCACCGGGACTCTCGTGTGGATCCTCGCCGTGGAAGGCGTGTTGCCGATGGTGCTCCGCAACCCCGAGCTGCGAGACTGGATGCTGACCGGCGCTTCGAGCCGGTTGTTCCACCTGGCCGACCCGATCGAGGGCATGGCCTCTCCATGGTTCGCAGCAGGATTGCTGGTCGCGGTCGCCGCCACGCTCGGAGTGAGTGCAATGGGCCTGATGAGGGCGGCCGACCTCGAGTAGTTGATCCCGCCCCGCCCGTTCGAGCCTCGGTTTGTCCAGGACCGAGGCTCGTTCGCGGCCTGCGCCATGACAGGGGACCTTCGCCTCTGGTCGGCCGTGACTCGCAGCGAGATCGTGGTCGAAACGCCAATCAAGGAGGCACTATGAATTGGGGTCCATTCGACCTATCTGGTAAGGCCGCCATCGTCACCGGCGGGGCAATGGGCATTGGATTCGGCATCGTCAGGCGGTTC
>JBFHAT010000030.1:0-32789 GCA_041586155.1 Acidimicrobiia bacterium | reverse complement strand
CCCAAGGGTTCGGCTGTTCGCCGATTAAAGTGGTACGTGAGCTGGGTTTAGAACGTCGTGAGACAGTTCGGTCCCTATCCGTCGTGGGCGTAGGAATTTTGCGAGGAGCTGTCCCTAGTACGAGAGGACCGGGATGGACGAACCTCTGGTGTGCCAGTTGTCCTGCCAAGGGCACGGCTGGTTAGCTACGTTCGGACGGGATAAGCGCTGAAAGCATCTAAGTGCGAAGCCCACCTCAAGATGAGAATTCCCACCGGGTCAACCGGGTAAGACCCCTGATAGACGATCAGGTTGATAGGCCGGAAGTGGAAGCGCAGCGATGCGTGAAGCTGACCGGTACTAATCGGTCGAGGGCTTGGATTTGAATCCAGACATTCGTGCTCGCTATGGAGTGCTCGGGAAGCCGAGCATGTCGTGATGCGGCTTGCATCACGTGTGAGGTTTGTCCGGTGGCGATAGCGGCAGGGAACCACCCGTTCCCATTCCGAACACGGAAGTTAAGCCTGCCAGCGCCGATGGTACTTGGGGCTTGGCCCCTGGGAGAGTAGGTCACCGCCGGACATGACGTAGAGAGAGGGCCGGCTCGGGTGAGCCGGCCCTCTCGTTCGATGGAGGCACAATGGCGAAAGGGAGCGATCGAAGCTCTGGCTCGAGCAAGGGCCCGCGTGGCACCCGTGGCAATCGCTCCGGGTCGGCCGGTAGCGCGGGACGTCGTTCCGGAGGGGGCAAGGGCAAATCCGGCGCCAGGGCCGGCGGCAAGGGCAAATCCGGCGCCAGGGCCGGCGGCAAGGGACATTCGTCCTCCGACGGGCGGCGCGGGTCCTCCGGAACCTCGGACAAGCGATCAGGCGGAAAGGACGGCAGTGGCGCAGGTCGTCGTACGTCCTCACCCAGCCGTGCGGACCGCGCACAGTTGCGGACTTCGGGTACCGGAGGCGGCGATCTTCCCAACTGGATCAAGGAAGAGGTCGCCCGCGTCACCGCCCGCGACAAGCGCGATACCGTGCTGGCCCTGCTCGGTGAAGCAGCTGACGCCTTTGCTGATGGCAGGTTCCCGCGCGCGAGACAGCAATTGCTGCGCGCAAAGAAGCTGACATCTCGGGTGGCCACGATTCGCGAGCTACTCGGATTGACGGCGTACCGAATGGGCAACTGGGACGAGGCGCTGCGCGAGCTGCGTACCTATCGCCGGATCGACGGCGACACCACGCACATGTCAGTTGAGATGGACTGTCAGCGGGCCCTCGACCGGCCGGAGGACGTCGAGAAGACGTGGGAGCGATTCCGAGAGCTGGGCGGTCGGCCGGCCGCGGACGCGGAGATGCGGGTGGTGTACGCCTCCTTCCTGCTCGACCGCGGAGAGCCGCGGCGAGCGTGGTCGGTCATCAATCCTGGAAGGATCGCCACCGATCCGAGAGAGTGGGATCTACGGCGGTGGTACGTCGCTTCCCGGGTGGCGGCCGCCCTCGGCGATGTCGATACCGCCCAACAGCTCGCTGCGGCGATCGAGCGCAACGATCTCGCGTTCCCCGGACTCGACCAGCTTCACGAAGAGATCGAGGCAGCTGGGGCGTGAGTTCTGTCATGGGCCGTCGATAGGTTGCCAACGCACCGCCTTCCCCACGGTCGAAAGGGAAGGTCATGGACACCAATTTCGTCATACTGTCGGGCGAGCTGGCCGCGCCAGTCGAGCTCCGGACACTCAACTCAGGGGCGATCACCGCCCGCTACCTGCTCACGATTCGCAGCGACGATCCCAAACGTCGAGTCGACGTGGTACCGGTGACTCAATGGGACCCTCCGTCGGGTGCGTTCGCCTACTCGACGGGCACCAGGCTGTATGCGATCGGATCGGTCCAGCGGCGATTCTGGTCGGGGATCGAGGGGCGGCGCTCGCAGCTCGAGGTCGTTGCCACTCAGGTGGTGCGAAGCTGCTCCGAGTTGGAGATCGCGCTCTGACCCAAGAAGAACACCTCAACACTGCGATGAGCGAGCCCGGCCCTGGCCGCCCGCACGACGTAGGCGGCGGTGGCGACATTGCCCAATATGACCAGCGCCGCGAGCCACAGCAGGATTGGCACTGTCCCACGCTCCCGGAAACCGATCCAGATGCCCACGAACAGCAGGCCGAGATACAAATCGGCGAGTGCAACGACTCCCCACGGCAGATCGGTCATGGTCGCGGCGTCTTCCGAGATGGCCGCTCGCGTCGCCGCCCACACGATCAGCCCGGCCAGGGCAGTCCCCGCCCCCACAGCAGTCCCTTGTACAAACCGCATCAGCTGAGACACCTCCTCGACAGTCGGTAACCTGCGCCCCGTGGAACGAACACACGTGACCGTAGCCGCACCGTCGCAGCTGTCGGCCGACGCGGGCGGACTGCTTGCTGGACTCGGAGGAAATGCTGTCGATGCAGCCGTGGCGGCGATGCTCGTTGCGATGGTGACCGAGCCCGGCGTGTGCTCGATCGGGGGAGGGGGCTTCGTCACCGTGTGGGGAGAGGACGACCCGCTCACCATCGACGGCTACATGGAGATGCCCGGTCGGGGACTTGACGCTGACGCGTTCGGTGGCGGTTACAAGGAAGTCACGATGGAGTACGGCGGTGGTATCACCACCCAGGTCGGTGTCGGTACGGTTGCGACTCCGGGGGGTCTCCGCGGCCTCGACGAGGCGGTCCAGCGTTTCGGGGTTGCGCCGTGGAAAGACGTGATGGGGCCGGCCATCGACGCCGCCCGCGGGTTCCCGCTCTCGCAATCGTCCGCCCACTATCTGACGTTCGCCCACGACGCCATCTTCGGTCAGGAGGAGGCCGGATACCGAGCGCTCGGCAATGGCGATGAACCAAAGCGTGCCGGCGAGGAGGTGGTCATCCCCGGTCTGGCCGACGCTCTGGAAGCTCTCGCTGCCGAGGGAGTCGGACTCTTCTATCGGGGCGAGATGGCACGGGCAATGGTCGACCTGATGCAGCGAGAAGGCGGCATCGTCACGATGGAGGACCTCGCCGGATATCAGGTCGTGGATCGTTCCTCCGTCACCACCGACTACGGCGGATGGACGATCGCTACCAACCCCGCCCCCGCAGTGGGAGGGATCGTGCTCGCTGCAATGCTGGAACTCCTGGCGCAAGGGAAACCATTCGTGGACGTACAGCAGGCCGTCCTTGGATATCGAGTGAGGCGAATTGATGATGCGGCTGATCGGTCGATCCCCATGAGCGAGCTGCTTGGTACCGCCCGAGCGGGAGATCTCGGTGCGCTGCTCGGGTCTCCGTCGACCGTCCATGTGTCGGCGTCAGACACCACCGGGTTGGGCTGCGCAATCACGATGTCGGCCGGGTACAGCGCCGGTGTGACGGTGCCAGGCACAGGTATATGGCTCAACAACTCGCTCGGTGAGATCGAGCTCAACAGACGCGGATACCATGCCACCGCCGTAGGCGAACGCCTCGTATCCAACATGGCCCCGTCCGTGGCGCGGACGCAGCGTGGGGACACCGTTGCGATCGGTTCGCCTGGGGCTGACCGCATCACGACTGCGCTCGCTGCCGTCCTGCGCAACCTCGTCGCCGGAATGCCGTTGCAGGCCGCCGTCGACGATCCACGCCTGCACGTCGAGTTCGCCGAGCAAGGAATGCAAGTGGCCGCCGAGCCTGGTGCCGATGTGGACGGCACCAAACTCCCGGTTCGCTGGTTCGAGGGCCCGGATATGTTCTTCGGCGGGGTGGGCGCAGCAATGTGCCATGCCGATGGGCGACTCGAGGCAGCCGCGGATGGGCGGCGTACCGGCGGCATCTCTCACGTCTGATGATCCACCTCCTGCGGCGGCCCGCCTGGGTGATGCTGGGCTCGGTGGCGGTCGGCTTGGCGATTCTGTTCGTCAATCTCGGCCTATGGCAGCTCCGACGCCTCGGCGAGGTACGGCTTGACAATGCTGTCGCCATCGCACGCCTCGCGGCCGAGCCGGTGCCGATCGAGCTGGCAGTCGACCCCGCTGCCGACCTCGTCGTGGCGGGTGAGGAACACCGGTTCAGGAGGGTGGTGGCGACCGGCGAGTTTGAGCCACGTGAGGAAGTGCTCGTCCGTTCCCAGACCAACGGTGGAGTTGCCGGGTTCCACGTCATCACGCCGTTGGTCACCGATCGGGCCGCGATCCTGGTCAATCGAGGATGGGTCCCCCTCGAATTCGACACACCACCGGTGCCGGCGGCGCCGCCCCAGGGCACGGTAACGCTGACGCTCGTATTGCAGGCCACCAGGGAGCGCGGCCGTCTCGGCCCGGAAGATCCACGAGGTGAGGCCGACGTCGTCAACCGCGTCGACATCGCCCGGTTGGGATCGCAGATCGAGCACCCGCTCTACCCCGTCTACGGACTTGAAGTTGCAGAGCGCGACGGCCTGCCGGTGCCGGTGGCACTCCCGGAGTTCGACGACGGGCCACACCTTTCTTACGCCATCCAGTGGTTCGCGTTTGCGGTCATCGCCGTCGGAGGCTTCTGGGTGCTGTTGCGACGGTCCGCGCAGCACGGACTACAGTCCGTTCTCGATCGTCAGCCGCGCCCTCCCGGTGTTGCGGACGATGCGCTAGGGTGACCGGTCCCAGAAGTCGATGCCAGGGGGCACCATGACCGCAACGATCGAGACCGACGTCGCCGTCGTTGGCGGCGGCCCGGGAGGTACGACCACCGCTCTCTTCCTGGAACGGCATGGCGTTGAATCAGTCATCATCGAGCAGGATCCTTTCCCTCGCTTCCACATAGGAGAGTCGATGACCGGCGAGGCGGGAGCAATCGTGCGTCGGCTGGGCCTCGAGGAGCAGATGAACGCCTGCGACTGGCCGGTGAAGTTTGCTACCGAGGTATATGGGACCGGCGGCAACAACAAGTTCAGGGTTCCCGTCATGGCCCGGAACGGCAACGGACTCGCCACGACTTCGACGTGGCAGGTGCGGCGCAGCGACTTCGACCGGCTGCTCTTCGATACAGCCCTCGCTAGGGGAGTGCATCACGTGCGTGGAAAGGCGACCGAGCCGATGCATGCCGACGATGGAACCATCACCGGCATCGTCGTGGAAACTGACGACGATGAGGTTCAGGTCCGCGCCCGATGCGTCGTCGACGCCTCCGGACGGCACACGTGGGCGTTTCGTCAGGGTCTGACCGGGACGAAGGAGAGGGGCGAATACGCCAGCCAGACGGCGGTGTTCACCCACGTGAAGGGTGCCGTTCGCGACCCCGGGGACGACGCCGGGAACACGATCATCTTCTACTCCTCGCATCTCCATTGGGGCTGGTTCATCCCGATCGACGACGAAGTCGTATCGATCGGCATCGTGGCACCGAACGACTACATGCGGGACTTCAGCGGATCGATCGACGAGTACTTCGATCACGAGATGAAGACGATCAACCCCGAGTTGGCGCGCCGCACGACCGACGTGGAGCTGGTCGAGCCGGTCAGGGCCACCGCCAACTTCTCCTATGAGGTATCCGATTACGTTCGTGAAGGCCTCGTCTGCGTGGGCGACGCCCACAGGTTCATCGATCCGATCTTCTCGTTTGGCCTCTACATCGCGATGGCCGAGGCGGAGCGAGCGGCAGCGACCATTGCTCGTTGTGTCACCACTGGAGACTGGTCGCGTCTGAGTGAGTATCACGAGTTCGCCGAGCTCGGCCAGGACACGCTCCAGACGCTCGTAGATGGCTTCTGGAGCAATCCACTGGCGTTCGGCTACATGGTGCACCACTCCGAATACCAAGAGGACTTTGTCGACATGTTCGCCGGGCGCATCTACGAGCGTCGCCGCTCGTCGGCCTATCACAAGCTCGGGGAGCTGATCAGCAAGGCTTCCTGACATCACACGGGCGTTGAGCTCACAAATGGAGAACACCGCCCGTGACGGGGCGGTGTTCGAATGATCCTCGGACGGTCGAGTCAGTCGTGGCTGTGTTCAGCTCCGGCGCCGGCGCCTTCGCGTTCGGCGATCTGGCGGTGGACATCCTCCATGTCGACCGCACGGATCTGCTCGACGAGATTGTCGAGCATCGGCGGCGGGAGGGCGCCTGCCTCCGAGTAGAGGATCACGTTTTCGCGGAACACCATCAGGGTCGGGATCGAGCGAATGCCGAATGATCCGGCGAGCCGCTGCTGGTCCTCGGTATCCACCTTGGCGAACACCATGTCGGGATTCTTCTCAGAGGCGGCCTCGTACGTGGGGGCAAAGCTGCGGCACGGACCGCACCACTCCGCCCAGAAATCCACCAAGACGATCTCGTTTTCTTTGATCGTTGATTCGAACGTTTCTTCGGTCAAGGCGATGGTCGCCATTGATCAACTCCAGATGTGGGTGTACGGATGACAACGTCTGCCGACAAGGTGGTATTCCTCACTGCTGGAACTCGTAGAACTGGCCGAGATCCATGATGTCTGTGAGTTCCTCGAGAGCCGCCCTGGTCTCGTCGAGAAGCACGGGATCGGCCAACTCCTCGGACGTCAATTCTTCTCGGTAGTGGCGTTGGACCCAGCTGGTCAGGCGGCGGTCGAGGCGCTCGTCGAACAGTGCCGGCTGGTGCACGGCGGTCATCTCATCAGGGCTCATCACCACCCGCAGCCGCAAGCACGCCGGCCCACCGCCATTGCGCATGGACTGACGCAGATCGAAGACCAGAACATCGTCGACGAAGCCGTCGGCGACGAGGCGGTCCTGAACGAACCCCCACACCTTGGTGTCGTCCCGAACCTCCTCCGGTGCCACCAACAGCGTGCCGACGTCCGTGTCGACGAGTTGGCTGTTGAACAAGTAGGTCCTGACCGCTACGTCGACCGGGATCTCGTCGGCGCCGACCACCACCGTCCGCAAGTCATCGACATGCTCGGCCAGCCTTTGTTCGACCTCGTCGCCGTCTTGCCAAGCGTCCTCATGGCGGAGGAGAAGGTTGCGATGTCCGACGGCAATCACGTCGTTGTGAAAGACGCCCTGGTCGATCACCGCAGGTGTCTGCTGGACGAACACGGCCGCCGCTACCCCGTGCCTCCGGGCGATCGCCCGCGAGGCGTCGGCGTGCTGGCGGGCCGGGTATCGGCGTGGCACCTCCACGTTGCCCCGCCCGTAGACGAACAACTCGACCCCCGGGGCGCCGTGGTGCCGAGCCAGCCTCGTGTGATTGGCCGCCCCCTCGTCGGGCAGCGCTGCCGGCAAGGGCGCGTGCACGGCGAACCGGGATTCGTCAGGGAACAGATGTTCAAGGGCGCGGCGGGTGGTGGGCGCCTCCATCGCCCGGTGAAGATGGGAGGCGAGATTGGCAGGAGTGAAGTGAATCCGGCCGTCGGCGGTGTCCGGCGAAGGCGACACGGTCGCTGCATTGGCCGCCCACATCGCCGACGCCGACGACACGGCCTCGAGGAGGTGAGGAGCATCCCGAGCTGCGTGGGCGACGACCTGGGCATCAGAGCCCGTGAACCCCAGCGCCCGAAGCGTCGGGACGTGTGGTCGCTCCTGGGGTGGCAAGACGCCTTGGACAACTCCGCGGTTGCTCAACGCTCGCATTTTGGCGATCCCTTGCAGTGCGGCATTGCGAGGTCGGGATACGGAATGGGCGTGCTTCTCGGACGCCACGTTGCCGTAGGCGAGGCCACCGTAATGATGAGTCGGGCCGACCAGACCGTCGAAGTTGGCTTCGACGAACTCGGTCATTGCTGGCCGGGCAGCGAAACGGGCTCCTCGAGGGCTTCAGACTCGAGCGATGCCACCGGATGTGCGGCATAGTCCGCAGCGTAGAACGCTGAAGGCCGATGGTTCCCTGACGCGCCAACACCGCCGAATGGTGCCCCACTGGAGGCGCCGGTCGTCGGTCGGTTCCAGTTGATGACACCGGCCTTGAGGCGCTCACGCACATACGCGTACGTGGCCGAATCGCCGCCGACGATGCCCGCGGCCAATCCGTATGCGGTCCGGTTGGCTTCGCCGATCGCCTCGTCGAGGGTGTCGTACCGATGGATCAGCAGAAGCGGGCCGAAGTGCTCCTCGTCGGGAACGTCGACGCCGGTGGCGTCGAGAATGCCGGGTGTCACGAATGCTGCCGTCTCGCCGGGAACCGGACCCATCGTCAGCAGCGGTGTCGCCCCGAGTTCGATCAGCGAGCGCTGGCTTTCGAGTATGCGGCGGGCCGCCGCCTCAGAGATCAGCGGACCCATGAACGGCGCCTCCGTGGCCGACGGTTGCCCCACTCGCAACCGGGCGGCTGCGTCGACGAGCGCCGATACGAACACGTTCCCGTAGTCTCCCGCCGGGACCAGCAGACGCCTCGCGCAGGTGCAGCGTTGGCCGGCAGTGATGAACGCCGACTGAACGGTGATCGCCACGGCAGCGGGAACGTCCGCCCCTTCGAGCACGATCAGGGCGTTGTTGCCGCCCATCTCGAGCGCAAGCAACACCTCGGGGCGACCAGCGAGCTGCTTGTGCAAGAGGCGCCCGACCCGTGCGCTTCCGGTGAACAGCAGACCGTCGATCGGTGCGTCGACCAGCGCTTCACCGACCGTTGGCCCACCCTGGACGAGATTTACGACACCGTCAGGTGTCCCGGCTTCGACCCACATGCGGATCAGCGCCTCGCCCACCCCAGGTGTCAGCTCGGAGGGTTTGAAAACCACCGTGTTGCCGGCGATGAGAGCCGGCACGATGTGGCCGTTGGGAAGATGAGCCGGGAAGTTGAACGGACCGAACACGGCAAACACACCGTGCGGGCGGTGTCGCGTCACCGATCGGGCGGGACCGGCGTCGCGCTCGACGATCCCGGTGCGAACGCCGTAGGCGTTGACCGAGTGGTCCACTTTGGCGGTCACCGCAGCTACCTCGGTGCGTGCCTCCCACAGGGGCTTTCCGACTTCGAGAGAGATGAGAGCCGCCAAGTCGTCGGACCTGCTCTGGACGATCGATGCGAAGCTGCGGGCGATGCCGATCCGATCATCGGCGCCCACCATCGACCACTCGGTGAATGCATGTCGGGCGGCGGCCACGGCGTCGAAGACCTGGCGGTGGGTGGCTTCCGCTCCCGACCACACTGGTGCGCCGTCAGCCGGAGCGCGCGACTCGAACTCGGCGCCCATGCCTTGCTCCCACTCTCCACCGACGAGCAGGCTCACGGCCGAGGTGGGCGGAGCGGGAGGCAGCGGAGCGTGTCACCGTCTGTCACTTGAAGGCGGTCGGCGGTGGGTGCGTCGACGGTCACCTCGTCATCGTCGATCCGCACCGATGCCACCGCCGCACGGAAGTCCATGAGCTGGCGCGTGGCCACGATCCATTCGGTCCCGCCGGTGACGTCGCCCACACGGACGGATGCGACGACGCTATCGCGTACCGCACGGATGTCGTCGGTGGCGATCTCGACGGTTGGGCCGCCATCGAAGATGTCGATGTAGCCGGCGTAGCGGAAGCCTTCTCGCTCCAGGAGACGCAGCGCCGGCTGGGTGTCGGTGTGGACTTTGCCGATGGCGTCTTGAACCGAATAGGGGAGGAGCGGCACGTAGATGGGCAGCGAAGGCATCAACTCGGCGATGAAGAGCTTGTTGCCTCGAGCCGACATGTCGTCGGCCGCCGGAAATGGAATCGAGAAGAAGTGGCGACCGATACCCTCCCAGAACGGCGAGGTTCCGTCAGGTAGTTGAAAACCGCGCATCTCCGCGAACACGGTGTCCGTGAAACGTTTCCGGTGCTCAGCGATGAAAACGAGCCGCGAAAGTGATGTCAGCCGACCGGCGTGATCTCCACGGTGGGCCGCGCCCACGTACAGGCTGCCGATCTCGGACTTGCCTGTGTAATCGTTGGTGAGAAAGAGGGTGGGCACGAGGTTGTGAACGCCCAACTCCCGACTCGAAAAGACCCGGGTGCTCACCCGATACGAATAGAACGCCTCCGATAGCCCGACCGCCGCGTATACAGCTCCGGTGCCGGCGATCGCGCCGGTGTGCTGATCCTCGAGCACGAAGAAGTACACCTCTTCTCCCGGCTCGGACACGTCGGAGGTAAACGACGCCACGCCCCGTTCGACGCGCGCTTCGATCAGGTCTGAATAGGGCCGCAGCGACGACATCCCGTTGATCTCGTCCCCGGCAGCAACCAGGAGATCCATGATTCCGCCGACGTCCGCAGGCGTGACCGCTCTGATCAGCCTCATCGTCGCCATCCTTCCTCGACCAATCGGTCGATGAGTCCCACGGCGAGTTGCGCTCGGGTCACGAGGCTCTCGATCCACATGTACTCGTCCGCACTGTGGATGTTGGCTCCGTGGACGCCAAGGTTATCGACATTCGGCAGGCCGGCCGCTGAAAGGTTGTTGCCATCCGACACGCCCCCGGACGCCTCGACGGAGACATCCAGCCCCTGGCCGTGGGCAACGTCCAACGTCAGGTCGAGCAGGCGCTGCTGATGCTCGTCGACCTGGCGGGGAGGACGGGTGAAACCACCGTGCACCTCCAAGCGGATCCCGTCGCCGGAGTAGGTGCGACAGATGTCCTCGATCCGTTTCACGACGGCGTTCGCCGCATCCTGAGTCCTGGCTCGAACGTTGAGTTCCAAGACGGCGCGGTCGGGGACGATGTTGGTCTTGCCACCGCCGTGGACGGTGCCGACGTTGACGGTGACACCGTCGCCGGTGCCGGTCAGCTCGTCGATGGCGACGGTGGCACGGGCGAGTGCCGCAATCGCATTCCGACCGCCTACGTGGTCCCTCCCCGCATGAGTCGCCCGGCCCTTGGCGACCACGGTGAACGTGCCACTTCCCTTGCGTGCACCGGCGATCGAGCCGTTGGGAAAGGAGGGCTCGAACACCAGGCCGACCGTCTTGCCCTCGGCAGCGGCGGCGATGATGGGCGCAGAGCCCACCGAGCCGAGCTCCTCATCGGGATTCAGCAGGATATGCCAGCCCACCGAGTCCCGCCACGGCGCTCGCTCGATCGCTTGCACGACCGCCTCTAGCACCACCAAGCCGCCTTTCATGTCCGCCACTCCAGGTCCCGTCATACGTTCGCCGTCCAACCGCACATCTTGGAACGGATGGCCGGGTTCGAACACTGTGTCGTAGTGGCCCATCAGGAGTACGACGGTGGGTGCCGTCGGCCGTCTCGAGAACGACAGCGCAGGTCCGAGCGGAAGGCTGATCGCCTGGCCCCCGGAGTCGATGCCCGTCCACGCATCCAGCTCGAGCCGTCTGTGCGTTTCCGCCAACGGCCTGAACATGGCATCGAGCACGCCTGCAGCCTCCTCCAGCCCTTTGACGTTGTGAGATCCGGTATTGATGCGCGCGAGGTGTGCGACCTGTTCGATCATCCCCTGCTTGCGGGGCGCAATGTCTTCGATGAACGGCGCGAGGGGCACGGCGGGACAGTAACGCAAAACCATTGGGGAGGTTGCCGGTACACTGCCCGGCCGTGACGCCGACACGCAGCGACTTCGACACATTCATGATGCCCAACTATGCGCCTGCGCCGATCGTTCCGGTGTTGGGACGAGGGTCACGGGTGTGGGACCAGGCGGGGCGCGAGTACATCGATCTGGCGGGCGGTATCGCCGTCAACGTCCTGGGGCACGCCCACCCGGAGCTGGTGGAGGTTCTGCACGACCAGGCGCAGAGGCTCTGGCATCTGTCCAACGCCTACACCAACGAACCGGCCCTCGATCTGGCCAGGAAGTTGGTGGACCTCACATTCGCCGATCGGGTGTTCTTCTCCAACAGCGGGGGCGAGGCCAACGAAGCGGCGCTCAAGCTCGCCCGCCGCTACGCCCACGACCGGCACGGGCCCGACAAGGCAGAGATCATCGCTTTCGACCAGGCGTTCCACGGACGGACCCTGTTCACGGTGACGGTCGGGGGTCAGCCCAAGTACTCGGACGGATTCGGACCGAAGCCTGGAGATATAACCCACGTGCCGTTCAACGACGCCGATGCCCTGGGCGACGCCATGTCTGACCGAGTCTGCGCGGTGATGATCGAGCCGATACAGGGGGAAGGGGGCTTGATCGCGGCCGACCCCGCATTCCTGCAGCGCGCACGCGCGTTGTGTGACGCGCACGAAGCGCTGTTGATCTTCGACGAGATACAGTCGGGCATGGGTCGCACCGGGGATCTGTACGCCTATCAGGGGTACGGTGTGACGCCCGACATCCTCACCACCGCCAAAGGTCTGGGAGGCGGATTCCCCGTCGCTGCAACGCTCACCACAGAAGAGATCGCCTCATGCTTCGTGGTCGGCACGCACGGTTCGACGTTCGGTGGGAACCCCCTCGCAACCGCCGTGGCCGGGCGGGTGTTGGATATCGTGAGCCGACCCGAGTTCCTCGATGCGGTGAAGGCGAAAGCCGACGAGGCGTTCACCCGTCTGCGGGCGCTGGCCGCCGACACGGGTGCGTTCTCGGACGTACGGGGCAAGGGGCTCTGGATTGGTTGTGAGATCGATGCGTCGACGGGTTGGGGATCCAAGGAGCTCACCGACCGTGTTCTCGAGTACGGCGCCATGACCCTCAAGGCCGGACCAGACGTCCTGCGCCTGGCGCCGGCCCTCAACATCGAAGATGATGAACTCGCCACTGGGCTGGACCGCGTTGAGCAGGCGGTCCGCTCGCTCGTCGCCTAATCGAGCAGCTGGTCGTTAGTCGTATCGCGGCGCACGGTCGTCCAGCGCCGGCAGCCGTACACATGGAACCAACGTTCGACCACGGCGCCGGCCGGGTTGTCATGCATGAAGACGCGGTCGAGGTCGCGCTCGAACCGCCCAGCGATGTGGTCCGGGGTCACCGGGATCTCGCCGTAGACGAACTCGTCGAGGTTCCGTCGACCACAGTTGGGGCAATCGATGCGAAGGCTCATCAATGCGTCCCTGCTGAGCCTCGGTCGGCCAACACCCGGTCCTCTGCGAATCGGGACAGCCGAAACGGCTCGATGAGGTCGGGAGTGACGCCGGTGGCGATCAACTCCGCCATCTGTTCTCCTCCGACGGGGATGGCTTTGAAGCCCCAGGTTCCCCAGCCGGTGGTGATCATGAAGCCATCGACGCCGGTCCGTCCCATGACGGGTGAATAGTCGGGCGACATGTCGCAGATCCCGGTCCATTGGCGGAGGATGCGGAGGTTGCGTAGGAACGGCAGCAGCGTGGTTGCCCGGCGGCTGCACGACTGCAGGAAGTGGTAACCGGACCGGCTCGAGTAGCTGGGCTGGCGGTCGATTTCGGCTCCGATGAGCATCTCGCCTCGGGCCGTCTGCGACGCGTAGAAGAGCAACTCTGCGGAAGCGACGATCGGGTCGAAGGTCCGCTCGTAATGGTTGGTGACGAACGCCTGGAGCGGGTGGGTGCGTATCGGGAGCCGCAATCCAGCCATCTTGGCGACAACCGAGGCGTGCCCACCGACCGCCGAGACCACAACACCGGCCGCGATGTCGTCTCCGTTGGCGGTCCGCACGCCGACGACCCGATCCCCTTCGCGCAGCAGGTCCACGACGGCGGTCCGTTGCATGATGTCGACGCCTCGTTTCACCGCCCCCTCGGCCAGCGCCCATACCACCCGATCGTGGCGGGCGGTGGCGCCGCCAGGGTGATACGACGCACCACGCACCGGATATCGACCGCCGCCGGCGATGTCGACCTGTGGAGCCAGCCTTTTCACTTCGGCTGAATCGACGTACACGGTTTCGGAGCCACAGGCCGTGTTGATGCGGGCTCTCGCCCTCTCTGCGCGTTCCCCGGACTCGGTGTGGCACATCCACAAGAGGCCTTTGGTGTCGTGCATGATCCAGCGGTCGGTCTCTTCTTCGAGCTGGGCATACAGCTCGACCGAGCGCTGATAGAAGCGGACCGCCTCGGGGATGCCGTAGTTGGCGCGGATGACGGTCGTGTTGCGTCCCGAGTTGCCCGAGCCGATGTAGCCCTTCTCGAGGACCAGCACATCGGTGATGCCATGCCGGGCGGCGAGGTAGTAGGCGGTGGCGAGGCCATGACCGCCACCGCCGATGATCACGACGTCATACGCGGCTTTGGGAGACTCGGCCCACGCCAACGTCACCTTGGCTTCGATGAACTCGTTCACGACATGACCCGTTCGCGATAGTCGGCTTCGTATGGACGCGGCACCAGAATGAAGCTGTCTGGTCCGTCGAGCCACACCTTCACAGGTAGACCGGCCAGCGATCCTTGACCCACGATGCCTGGCGGAGGAGGCGGCCAGGCGGCATGGATCCGCATCAGAGCACGTGCCTCCTGTTCGTCCATCCGATGGAGCAGCATCGCCACATCGTGCTCAACGATGGCGTGCGGGTCGTCGACGGCGGGTGGTTCTTCGCCGAGCTGCAACAGCTCGTCTGCGGAGAGCCGCAGGCCGATGAGGTCTCCGGTGTCGACCACATCGAGCGCCTCGGGGAGCGCGGTGATGCGCACGGCGGCGAGCTTCTCAAGCACGGGTTCGCGCTCCGCTGGGGTCGTAGAACGGTGGCCGTGCCCGCGTCGCCGTCCGGCCATCGATCAGTACGGACGTCGGCAGGCTCCCGTCGATCACGTCGAGCCATCCCAAGAGAACGGTGCCGACCTTGGGAGAGGCGAAGGTCGATGTGGTGTATCCGACAAGCTGCCCGTCGAGATACATGACCTCGCCCTCCATCGGGGCGGGGCCGTCCATGGTGAAGCCGGCGAGGACGCGATCGAGCGGCAGAGAAGCGGTGCGTTCGAGACTCGTACGGCCGATGAATTCGGGCTTGTCCATCTTGACTGCCCAGTCGTGGGCAATGCGGCGCGGCGTTGAGTCGAAGTCGGTGTCCATCCCCACGATCACGTGGCCCTTCTCCAGCCGCAGACCGAACAGGGCCTGCAGGCCATGCGGCGCCACCCCGAACGATTCGCCCCGCTCGGCCAGCGCATACCACAGTTCGACCGACCGGTCGGCGGGATGGTGCAACTCATAGGAAGCCTCTCCGGTGAAGGACAGCCGAAAGACTTGGCACGGGACGCCGGCGACGGTCGCCTTCGTGTGGCGCATGTAGCCGAGAGGCTCCCGGAACCCCGCAGCAGCGAGCAATTCGGTGGAACGCGGTCCGGTGACATTGATGGCGCCCATCGCCATCGTCCGGTCTTGGATGCGAACGTCCATGGCCCACCCTTCGGCCCAGTCGCGTACCCACATCTCGGCGAACGAGGCTCCACCAGATGTGAAGGTGAGGGTGTAACGGTCCTCCGACTCACGACAGATCAGCCCGTCGTCGAAGACGTACCCCCGTTCGTCCAGCAGGAGCGCATAGCGAGATTGCCCTGGGGCGAGATCGGCGACGTGGCATGGATAGAGCCGCTCGAGGAAAGCGGTGGCATCGGGGCCTGAAACGACCATCTTGCCGAGTGTGCTGACGTCGCCCAGCGACACTCTCTCGCGGACGGCCGCATACTCATCGAGGTGGTTGCCGTAGTTCCACGGCCGCCACCAACCACCGAAGCGATCCATGGTGGCTCCAAGCTCGCGATGGACCGGATCGAGACTGGTCCTCCGAAACGGAGCAAGCTCTTCGCCTGCGGCAGCTTCGGCCATCGTGAGCTGGCGCGTCACCGGGCGGGCCGTGAATGGGTCAGGTACCGGTCCCACCCTGGCGGCCACGAACGACCGCAGGTGCGGCAGGCACACCGAACCCTGACAGGTACCCGTACCCGCCAGCGTCGAACGCTTGATCAGGTCGATTTCGCGGAAACCGCGCTCCCACACCGATTCGATGTCTGCCACTTCGGCGGCCGCGCAGGGACAGAGCAGGCCGGCCGTTGGCGCCGGCGGCAGTCGGGCCGGGGCGGCGGCGCTTCCCACCACCTCGACCGGATCGACGCCTGCCATCCGGACGAGCGCATCACGGGGGTGGCGGCCGGTGGCGACGACCAGGCTCGTGCATTCGTGCTCCGTCTTCGATCCGTCAGGCCGGGCGACGTCGACCGAGGACACGGTGCCGACGCCGTTGATCCGGCGCAGTTCACCCTCGACGACGTGCTCGCCGAGTGAACCGTCGGTCTCGCCGATGACCACGATCGTTCCGAGGTCAACGCCCGCGCCTGCCAGATGCTCTGCTGCACGCAGCGTGTAGATCCCAGCCAGGTCGTTCCCCGGTACCACAGGGTGCTCTTCGGCGGTGCCCGTTGCGACGACGACGCGGTCGCACTCGATCAGCCGCATCCCAGTCCGGGTGCGTACGACCGCGAGCGGTCCGGGGTAGATCCCGACCGCTTCTTCACCGGCGGCGGCATCCACAGAGAAGACAGTGTGACCGTCGTCGGCCGCAGCGGCAGCGGCTGCACGACCGCTGCGGCCCTGGCCTATGACCACCACGTCGCAGAATTCGTGTTGGGCGCTCACCGATCCTTCGCCACCGGCCGTGAGCGGCGGATATCCAGTGGGTGGGTGGGGTGAGACCTCAGTCGTGTCGGAGGCAAGGACCTGACAGGTGCGGACGTATGAGATACCGTCGACCGTTGCGACGCAGTGTGGACAGTCTCCACCGAAGCACAGACAACCGCCGGCCGAAGGCCGCTCGCCGGCCCGGAGCAGGGCGGTCAACACGGTGTCTGCCTTGCGGTATGCGACCGCCCGGCCGTCATAGGTGAAGGTCGCCACGATCCGCTTTCTAGCAGGGGAGGGCCGGGCGTGAGGTTGTGGGGTCGGATCGGTATCCTGCCCGGATGCTGTTCGCCGCAGCCGAACCCATCCGAGCGAACTTCGTCGACATCGACGTGCCCCTCTGGGCGTGGGCCGCGCTCGGGGCTGCGCTGCTCGTATTACTCGGCATCGACCTGTACCGCCATCGAGATGATCATGAGCCGTCTTTCCGCGAGGCGCTGGTGGAGTCGACGGCGTGGGTCATCACCGGCATCTCGTTTGGAGGGATCGTCGCCCTCGCGTTCGGTGCCGAGGCCTTCGGCGAGTACATCTCCGGGTACCTGATCGAGAAATCTCTGAGTGTCGACAACGTGTTCGTGTGGTCGTTGCTCTTCTCGACCCTGGCCATTCCTGTCAAGTACCAGCATCGCGTGCTGTTTTGGGGAGTGTTCGGCGCCCTCGTACTTCGCGGCTTGTTCATCGCTGTCGGGACTGCGCTGGTCACTCGCTTCGTCTTTGTGTTGGTGCTGTTCGGGGCGTTCTTGGTGTTCACGGGCATCCGGGTGATCCGCCACCGCGATGACGAGGGTGAGGAGGCGACCAAGATCCTCAACATCGTTCGACGGTTCATTCCGGTGACCGACGAGTACCACGGACACGACTTCTTGACTCGCATCGATGGACACAGGGTGGCGACACCGCTCCTGGCTGCACTGGTGGTGGTCGAGATCACCGACGTGATCTTCGCGGTGGACTCGGTGCCGGCGATCCTGGCCGTCTCCCACGAGCCGTTCCTCGTATTCGCGTCGAACGCCTTCGCCATCCTGGGCTTACGGGCGATGTACTTTCTCCTCGCCAACGCCCGTCAACGTTTCCACTACCTGTCGCATGCGTTGGGGGCGATCCTCATCTTCGTGGGGTTCAAGATGACGGCTGCGCCCTGGTATCACGTCAACACGTATGTGTCACTGGCGGTGATCATGGCGATCCTCGCCGCAGGAATCATCTTCAGCGAGCGGCGAGCGCGCAAGCTCGGCTTGGCCGGCATATCGACCGGCCCTCCCCACGTTTGACGTTTCCGCCCATTCACCCAGAGCCTCCCGGAACCGTCGACGAACATCGTCGGGGGCGAACGACTGATCCAGCGTCGAGGCCTGCAAGTCGGCAACATCGGCGGTCGACCAACCGGCGAGCTCCTGGGCGAGACGCAACTCATCGCTCAGAGTCGTGAAAAAGTAGGCAGGGTCGTCGGTGTTGATGCTCACGGCGACCCCCGCCGCCACCAACTCCGGCAACGGATGATCGTTCGAGCTGGCGACGACGCCGGTGCAGACGTTGGACGTCAGGGAGATCTCCAAGGGCACTCGAGTGGCTGCCAGGTGATCGACCAGTGTGGGATCGTCGGTTGATCGAACTCCGTGGCCGATTCGGTGCGCACCCAGGTCGCGCAACGCCACCCAGACGCTTTTGGCACCTGTCGTCTCTCCTGCGTGCGGCAGGGATGCCAGCCCTGCCGCACGCACCCGGGCGAACGAGTCGACGAAAAGCTGTGCCGGATATCCCGGTTCGGGTCCGCCCAATCCGATGCCCACCACCCCGTCCGGGGCGTCGTTACCCAGCAAGAAGCCGGCGGTGAATCCTTCGCCGGGCGGTTCCAGTTCTCTTGGAATGTCGAGGACCCAGCCGATCTCGATGCCCTTTCCCCGCGCTCGGCGGCGACCCTCGTTCAATCCCTCGGCGTAGGCCTTCATCGAAACGCCGCGCCGATGATGATTGAAGGGTGTGGTCGTGACTTCGGCATACATGACCGATTGGGCGGCGAGCTCGTCGGCGAGGCGCTCGGTGGCCAGCGCGAAGTCGTCCGCAGTTTGCAGGAGATCGAGCCCGGCGAGGAACGCCCTCAGGAATCCATCGAAGTCCGTGAATGCTGCAGGCGAAACGTGCTCCTGACCTCGCCGTGCCGCCAGCTCCGAGGCGGTGGGAGGCCGGATCGATCCCTCGAGATGGAGATGGAGCTCGATTTTGGGAAGCGACTCGAGCGGATCGGGAGCGGAGACGGTCATGGCGTTGCCTGCCCTGCGCCGGTCGGCCGAGTTGTTGGGTCTTGCGGCCCTGGTGAGCGGCGGATGCCCGTCATACGGTGCGCATCGTAAAGGAGGCTTGTCGTGCTGGATACCGATCCAGGCAGGCAGGTGGACACATACCGGCTGCGCCGCAGTACATCCGATCGGATGCTGGGCGGAGTGTGCGGAGGCATGGGCCGGTACTTCGGCATCGACCCGCTCTGGCTGCGGATCGCATTCGTCGCTCTCGTGATCGGGGGCGGATCGGGGGTATTGCTCTACGTCCTCGGATGGATTCTGATCCCGGAAGAAGACGAAGAAGACCCGGTGATGGACCGGCCGCCGACCGATCGCACAGCGGCGGGCGTGATCATTGGTCTCATCTTCATCGTGGCGGGATCGGTCGTCCTGACCAATCGGTACGCCCCGTGGTTCGTCGAGTTCATCTGGCCCGCCATCGTCATCGCGATCGGGGTCGGACTCGTTGTGGGAGCGCTTCGCCGATGACCGAACAGGGACATGCACCTGACCAGACCGCGACCACGCCGCCACGTGTGGCGCGCCGGCGCCCTGGTGCTGCCGGTACCGGCACGTTTGGGCTGATCCTCGTCGCCGCAGGTGTCCTGTGGCTGCTCCATCGGCTCGAGGTCGTGCGTGTCGATCCCGCGATCGTCCTGCCTTCGCTGCTTGTCGCCGTGGGGGTGGCGGTGATGATCAGCGCATTGGATGGAGAACACGGGGGTCTGATCGCCGCGGGCATCTTTCTGTCGGTGCTGGTGGTAGTCGCATCCGCCGGGCCGTTGGGGCTCATCACCAGCGGTGTTGGCGAGAGAGTATTCGAGCCGGGTTCGTCGACCGAACTCCCCGGCGAGATGCTTCTCGGCATCGGCGAGCTGAGGATCGATCTGAACGAGCTGACGCTCGACGAGCGCCGGACGGTGCGAGCCGAGCTGGGTCTTGGCGAGCTTCGCCTGCAAATCCCCCAGGATGTGCCGGTGGAGATCAAGGCCCACGTCGGAGCTGGAGAGATCACGCTGTTCGGTGAGAAGACAGCGGGCACCGACGCTCGCAGCGAGTTCCGCTCGGCCGACTTCGGAGATTCCGGTCCTGGATTGACGGTCGAGCTCGATGTCGGGATTGGCGCGATCGAGGTGAATCGATGAGAGAGTTTCATCCTGGGACCTTCGCGGCCGGAGCCGTGTTCACCGCCATCGGTGTGGCGTTCCTTCTCGAAGCGCTGGGTGTGTGGGTCTTGCGCTTCCGACATTTGGAAATCCTGTTGCCGGTGGCGCTGATCATCATCGGAGTGGCGGTCGTGATAGCCACTCTGTGGGCACGGCCCGGGCCCGGGCGCCCCGATCGTCAGGCGCGGCCGCGGTAGATCGAGTCGATGGCAGCGCCGAGTTCGGTCGAACGCTCGATGCGTTCGCAACGCTCCGTCACGAGGAAGCCGCTGACGTCTTGTTCGACCTCTTCTGCCCTGTAGAGCACGTCGGGATACTGCGGCCCGCCGACACCTTCCGTCAGGTTGTCCGGATGGTGGGCGACGACGATGAATCTCCCACCAGGTGCCAGTGCCTGGGCCAGCCGGCGATGAATCAATGATCGTTGCTCGGCGGGCACCTGAAGGTAGAACTCGATGATCAGGTCGAAGTGGCGGTCCGGTTGCCAGTCCGTGAGATCAGCAACCAGGTACTCCGCCGTGACGCCGGCCCGATCTGCGATGCGTTCTGCCTTCTCGATGGCCACGCTGCTGAAGTCGACGCCCGTCACCGCCCATCCATGCTCAGCCAACCACACCGCATTGCGTCCTTCTCCGCACGCAACATCGAGTGCCGTTCCGGGGGAGAGGCCGTCCACCAGATCGGGCAGGAATCGGTTCGGTTCGGCGCTCCATACGAGCTCCGCGGCTGCGTAGCGTTCGTCCCATTCCGAAGCGTCCATCGCAGCATGCTATCTACGCTCGTAGGTACGCAACCCCTCCGTCGTACGACATCTGCTCTGCCCGTCACCCTGTGACGATCAGACCTCCCGGCGTATGGCTTCCTCGATCGAGGCCACGTTCGTTCCCAACTCGTCGAGGAGCCGCGGCATGATCCCGACTCGGGCGGAGAGAATCGCATGGAGCAGGGTCAGGTTGCTGATCCGACGCTCGGCGGACTCCAACGTCAGCTGCAGAGTCCGCTCCAATGCGAGCTTTGCCGACGCTGCGAAGGGGGTCGTGCGTCCGCGCCGCATCCGGCGTGCGCCGGCGGGAGCCGGGCGCTCCGTTGCCACCCCGGCCAGAGCGAGTGCCGAGCGGAACTCACGATCCCGCGCTTCCCGCAGTGCTTCGGACGAGAGTCCTGCGCTCACCAGCGCCCTGCCCACACTCCCTGAGACGGGATCGACGAGCGCATGCAATAGATGCTCGACCTCGACCATGGCAGAGCCCTCTGCCTCGGCGAGCTCCGCGGCTCGCAGAACGGTCTGTCGGGTTTCTTTGGCGAATCTCTCGAACATGGCGGTTTCTCCCTCATGCCGGACCGCGGAGGCGCGGGCCGTGCTTCTTTTGGACCGCTTGACGCGACACGTTGAGTGCCTCGCCGATCAACGTCCATGACCACCCCAGACCGAGCGCGGCGTCAACGAGCTCCACCTCCATCGCATCGGCCAGCGCACGCAGAGCAAGCACTGCCCGAAAGCCGTCGGCAGGGTCGAGTTCATCCACTGCGAGCTGCATGGTGCAACGTTAGTTGACAAATCGGCGCAACGTCAACCATAGTTGCATCGTCTGGAAGACCGCTCGGCGATCCCCGGCGCGTCCGGAGAGAAGCAGTGATGGATCCTGGGTTCGAAGGAGACGACCGGTAGAATGGTCACTGTGACGAAATCATTGGGCCGCCGCTGCAAGTGGTGTGGGGTGCAGTTTGACCCGCCCAAAGGACCGGGCCGGATCCCCGAGTTCTGCCGGCGCTCGCATCGCCAACGCCACTATGAAGCGAGGGTGATGGCGGAACGTCGCGGGTTGACCACGGGGGAGGCACTGGTCGACCGCATGTCGCTGCAGCGGCTCAACGACCGGCTGTACGTCCTTGAGGCTGCCTGTGAGGACGTGATCGCCGACCTCGAGTCCGGGTCCGGGATCGATGCGTATCGAGATGCCGTGACGCACCTGCTCGAAGCCGCTCTTCCGCTCCGCAATGCGCATCTCGAACCCAAGGCAACGAAGGCGTGACCGGCTGCACTTGATGCCATCCGATGCGCCCTAGAATGCGGCGCCGCCAGGCGGGAACTTGTCCGAGTCCGGCGGGTCCTAGTACTGGTCGCGACTCACAATCGAGCATCTCGTGAGCGGTGCAGCCGCCGACAATCGATACACCCTGGCAACGGCGCTGGCGGCGCTGGGAGTCGTGTTCGGCGACATCGGGACGAGCCCGCTCTACGCGTTCCGTGAGGCGCTCGACGATGTCGGAGGAGCTGGTGCAACCGAGATGGCCGTTCTCGGCCTCATGTCGCTGATCTTCTGGTCGCTCATCTTGATCGTGACCATCAAGTATCTGATGTTCGTGATGAGGGCGGACAACGACGGCGAGGGCGGTGTCCTTGCATTGACGGCACTGCTGCTACGGAGTTCGGGTGGTCACCGCAGCGCCCGATCGGCGCTCTTCCTGGTGGGTGTGTTCGGCACCGCACTTCTCTACGGCGACGGCATCATCACTCCGGCAATCTCCGTGCTTGCCTCGGTGGAGGGCCTCGACGTTGCCGTTCCAGGACTGGCCAACTACGTCGTTCCTCTTGCAGTCGCGATCCTGACGGGTTTGTTTCTCGTCCAGCGACGAGGGACTGCGGCCCTGGGGTCGATCTTCGGTCCCGCCATGCTGGTGTGGTTCGGAGCCCTGACCTTGCTCGGCCTCATCCACATCGCCGACGACCCGTCGGTGTTCCGAGCGGTCAGCCCCGCGTATGGGATCGGGTTTCTCGCCGATCAGCCGCGCATCGGGTTTGTGGCCCTGGGAGCGATCTTTCTGGTCGTGACGGGCAGCGAGGCGCTCTACGCCGACATGGGCCACTTCGGGAAGCGCCCGATCAGATTGGCGTGGTCGGCCGTCGTTCTCCCGGCCTTGGTCATCAACTACTTCGGCCAGGGCGCGATGGTGTTGGCCGACCCTACGACTGCAGACAACCCCTTCTACCGCATGGCCCCGTCCTGGGCTGTCGTTCCGCTGGTCGTGCTCGCAACCGTGGCCACGGTGATCGCATCACAGGCGTTGATCTCCGGGGCATTCTCGATCACGACGCAGGCAATTCAGTTGGGTCTGCTCCCGAGGATGCGGATCGACCACACCTCCACGCGGGAGTACGGCCAGGTGTACATCGGTGTGGTCAATTACGGCCTGTTCTTCGCTGCCGTGGCTCTGGTCGTGGGGTTCGGCTCCTCGCAGGGCTTGGCGGCCGCATATGGGATCGCAGTCACGATGACAATGGTGATCACCGCCGTGCTGCTGGCGGCCGTCATGGCCTGGCGATGGCAGTGGCCGCGATGGCGGATCGCGTTGGTCGTCGGAGTGTTTCTACTCGCAGACCTGGCGTTCTTCGGTGCGAATATCATCAAGATCCGTGACGGGGGATGGGTCCCGTTGGCGGTGGGCTTGGTCGTGGCCGGCGTGATGCTCGTGTGGCAGCGAGAACGAAACGCGATGCAAGCGGCCGTGGCTCGCCGGGAACCGACGTTGGAACGCTTCATTGGCTCACTGTCCGCCCACCCCCAGCTGCGGGTGAAAGGAACGGCGGTCTACCTCGTCCGCCAGCCGGCCCTCACTCCAGCGGCACTGATCGCCAACCTCCGTCACAACGAAGTGCTGCACGAACGTGTGCTCGTCGTGACCGTTCAGATCTCGACCGCACCCACGGTGCTGCCCGCCCGCCGCGTCACCTGGCACGAGATGGGAGAGGGCTTCCACTCGATCGTGCTGCACTACGGGTTCGATGACCGAGTCGATGTCCCCCACGACCTCGCCAACTTCACGCAAGTGGACTTTGCGTTCGACGACGAGGAAGCGACCTACTTCCTCGGGACCGACGTCGTCGAAGTCCGGGGGAGGGGATGGCGGAGGCTCCCGACCGCCTTCTTCGCCCGCTTGCACCGCAATACCTGGAGCCCTGCGAGGTATTTCGGCCTGCCCCCGGAGCAGGTCGTTGAGTTCGGCGGCGTGGTAGAGCTCTAGATGACACAGAAGCCCACCACCCCCGCCCGTCGCCTGTCCGGAGGTCCGGCCAGCGTCGTCGAGCCCACTGGCGCCGGACTTGGCACGTTCGGCGGGGTGTTCACGCCGTCGATCCTGACCATTCTCGGCGTGATCATGTACTTGCGCTTTGGGTGGGTCGTCGGCCAAGCGGGTTTGGCCGGGACTTTGCTGATCGTGACCATCTCGACGGGAATCACGTTTCTGACGGCACTGTCCATTTCGCAGATCGCCACCGATCAGCGCGTCCGCGCCGGTGGCGCCTACTACATGATCTCGCGGTCGCTCGGCATCGAGATCGGGGGTGCGATCGGCATCCCTCTCTACCTCGCCCAGGCACTATCGGTTGCGCTCTACACCATCGGCTTCGCCGAGTCGGTGAACCAGATATTCGCGTGGGCGGACATCAGGGTCGTGGCGCTAGTCACCACCGTGCTCGTCACGAGCGTGGCCCTGGTTTCCGCTCGTGCCGCCATCCGCGCCCAATACCTGATCATGGCCGCCATCGGCTTCTCTTTGATCAGCTTCTTCCTGGGAAGTGCAGCCGAGCCCGCGGCGGCTGCCGCAGAGGAACCCAACGTGAGCTTCTGGGTCGTCCTTGCGGTCTTCTTCCCGGCCGTGACGGGCATCATGGCGGGCGTCAACATGTCGGGGGACCTCAAAGACGCTCGACGCTCGATCCCGCGGGGCACCCTCGCCGCAATCGGTGTGAGCTACGTCCTCTACATGGTGATACCCCTCGTTCTGGTCGCCCGAGCGTCGGTTCCCGATCTGATCTCCGACCCTCTGATCATGCGTCGAGTCTCATTGGTCGGCGACGCCATCCTGGTGGGCGTCTGGGGAGCAACGCTGTCGAGTGCGCTCGGAAGCATCCTCGGCGCGCCCCGCATCCTGCAAGCCCTGGCTCGGGAGAGAGTGTTACCGGGCTTCATGCGCGCCCTGGGTCGGGGTCAGGGTGAGGATGATGCTCCACGGATGGCCACGTACGTGACGCTCGTGCTCGCCTTGGGGGCCGTCATGCTCGGGTCGCTGAATGTCATCGCCCCGGTACTCACGATGTTCTTCCTGACGACATACGCGGTGGTGAACCTGGTCTCGGCGATCGAGCGCTTGCTGCGCAGCCCGTCGTTTCGGCCGACTTTTCGAGTGCACTGGTCGCTCTCGCTGTTGGGGGCAATCGGATGCGTGGCGCTCATGCTGCTCATCAACGCCCCGGCGACCATCGCCGCAATCGTGGTCGTCGGGGGCGTATACGTTTGGATGCAACAGCGGCAGCTGCGCACCGCGTGGGGCGACGTTCGGCAGGGATTGTGGTACGCCATCGTTCGTTGGGGGATCCTCCAGCTACGAGACCAAACCCACGCCAAGAACTGGCGTCCTCACCTTCTCGTCCTGAGCGGTACCCCTTCGCGCCGGTGGCATCTGATCTCGCTGGCGAACGCACTGGCTCACGATCGGACGCTGCTCAGCGTGGCTGCGGTGCTGCCAGCCGCCAGCACGACGCCCGAGCGGCAAGCCTCACTGACGCGTACCATCCGCGAATACCTAGATGAACGAAGCGTAGAAGCGCTGGTGCGGGTCACGCGAGCTGCCGATACTTATGAAGGGGCGGCTGACCTCGTCGCTGCATACGGGATTGGCCCGATCGTCCCCAACACCGTGCTTCTGGGCGACTCCGACGATTCCGAAGATAACGACGCTTACAGCCGGCTGCTGATCGCCATCTATGAGGCGCGACGAAACCTGGTCGTTTTGAAGGCGGACCATGGCGGTGACCCGTTCGGATCGCGCCGGCGGATCGACATCTGGTGGCACGGCAAGCGAGGAAACGGGTCGCTGATGGTGACACTGGCATACCTTCTCCAGACAGGCATCGAATGGGGGGACGCCGAGATCGGACTGAAGATGATCGCCACGAATCGCGACGCGCAGAGCGAGATGGAACGCAACCTGACCGAGATGATCGAAGCATCCCGTATCCGCTTCTCGCCCGAAGTGATCCTGGACGATCGCTCTCCGTTCGAGGCCATCGTCGAACGCTCTCGGGGCGCCGACCTCGTCATGATCGGCATGGCGCGACCCGACGAGGTAGACGACTTCGGAGCCTATTACCGCACGCTGACAGAGCGCTTCTCGGTCCTACCCACGGTGGCATACGTGCTGGCAGCGGAGTCGGTCGAGTTTGGGGAGATACTGGCGTGAGGAGCCACACATGGATTGGCTGACTGGGAGTTTCTCAGGAGAGTTGGGGGTCAAGTGGCTCAGCACGGCCGTGCTGCTCGTCACGATCATATTCATTCGGTGGGCGATGATCCGGCTTCTGCGCCGGTCGCTCGAGGCCGACCAGGTGTACAACGCCCGCAAGGCGGCCACCTACGCCGCCACGTTCATCATCGTTCTGAGCCTCGGGTGGATTTGGGTCGACGCCTTCGACAACCTGGCGACGTACCTCGGTCTGGCCTCGGCCGGCGTTGCCATCGCCTTGTCGGACTTGTTGAAGAACCTGGCCGGCTGGCTTTACATCCTGGCGAGGCGCCCTTTCCGAATCGATGACCGAATCGAGGTTGGCTCGACCCGAGGTGACGTTGTCGACATCCGATTGTTCCGGTTCACGCTGATGGAGATCGGCAATTGGGTCGACGCCGACCAGTCGACCGGCCGACTGGTCCACGTCCCAAACGGCGTCGTCTTCACCCAGAACATCGCCAACTACACCCAGGGATTCGAGTTCATATGGCATGAAGTGCCGGTGCTCATCACCTTCGAGTCGGACTGGCGGGCCGCCAAGCAGATTCTGACGGCCGTGCTGGCGGAACACGCGCCCGATATTGCCCATTCGGGTGGTCAGAGCCTGCGGGAAGCATCGCACAAGTACCGCATCAAGGTTGGGGCGCTCACTCCCATTGTCTACACAACGGTCCGTGACAGCGGCATCCTCCTGACGGCTCGATTCCTGATCGGTTCGCGCACTAGGCGTGGCGTGGAGGAGAGAATCTGGGAAGCCATTCTCGACGAATTCGCGATGCGCACAGACATCGAGCTGGCATACCCGACGACTCGGACCTACTTGCAAGGACCGGTGAATCTCACGATCGACAAACCGGGCGAGACACCCGGCGAAGGAGGCACATGATGCGCCGTTGGATGCCCGTTGGTCGGATGTGGCATCGGCATCCGGCTGTGCGCTCGGGAGCCGAACTGACGGTAGGGGAGCGAGCGGCCGACCGTCTTCGGAACGGCATGGGGTCGTGGTCGTTCGTGCTTGCTGCTCTGGTGTTCCTGGCAGGTTGGATGATCGGCAATCGTGACGCCGGTTTCGATCCGTATCCATTCATTCTCTTGAATCTCGTGCTGTCGTGTGTGGCAGCTCTGCAAGGTGCGGTTCTGCTGATCGCTGCCCGTCGGGCGGATCAGGTGACCGCCGAGCTCGCCATGCACGACTACGAGGTGAACGAGGAAGCTCTGAGGTTGCTCCGCGAGCTGCACCAAGCGCATCGCGCGGGAGGCGAGCGAAACGGATCGACGTGAAATCGTCACGACCACGGTGAGTGGTGACGTTGCTCCAGTAAAGAGCTGCTGCGTCCACCGCTCAGGCGTTCACCGACCCATTTTCACCGAGCGTTTGTGGCGCGCCAATGCGTCTAGCACGATACGAAAAGCCGCTACACTTGCACGCAACGTGGTGAAGGACGTGGCGCCTATGGTGTGTCGGTGCCCAGGGGTCGGCTCAGAAGCCATGTCTGCCGGGGGTACAGCGTGAGTACGCTCACAAGCGAAACCACATTCGGACCGACGCTCGTAGGAGTCGTGAGGCGCTACTGGCTGATGGTCGCAGCCGTCGCTGTCACGTTCGCATCGTTGGGCGCCGTAACCGCACTCCTGTCGGCGGAAGCGTTCGTGGCCACTGCGTCGCTCGTAGTCGAGAACCCTCGAACGGCAAGTCCCCTCCATTCGCTTGCCCCCCAAGGCGCAAGCGATGCAGAACGTTACGCCAACGACCAGGCGGCCATTCTGGTTTCCACACCAATTGCCGGCGCGGCGATGCAGATGCTCGACCCCGACCATCCCGAGACGCCCGACTCGGTGCGCGGGCTCGTCGCGAGAACCACGATCGATGTTGACGGGCGAAGCAACGTGATCGAGGTGTCGTACACATCACGGGATCCCGAATTCTCCGTTCAAGCCGTGAATGCGATCTTGGAGTCGTACGAGGTACTCGTGGACGATCGGCGCTCATCGGTCTACGACGCGGCAATCCGCGAGCTCGATCAGTCGATCGAACAGACCCAGAGCGAGATCGCCCGCATCGATGACGAAATCGACGAACTGCGCCGTGCCTCATCCTCGCGCCAGGAGCTCGACGCCCAGTTCCAGGAACTCATCGATCAACTGGCGGAACTTCAACGCCGACCAGCCGGCTTCTCGGAGGAGTCGGCGGCAGAAATCGACGAGCTGATCAGCCGTCTCGCAGCACTCGAAGCCGTCAACACCGTTGAACGGAGCTCTCCCGAGCTGGGGGCGCTCTTCGAGCGCCGATCTGAGGCGATTCAGCGCGAGTCTGATCTCCTGTCGAGGCGTGACCAGCTCGTGGTCGACGCCCAGCTCGCTCGCAGCGGCGTCGCTCTCTCGGCGCCCGCGGTCACGGCTGCGGGCGACGGTTTGAGCCCGTTGTTCACGGCGCTGACCGGTCTTCTCATGGGGATCTTCATCGGCGTTGCTGCCGCCTATTGGCTTTCGCAGGTCCGAAGCAGATTCGAGCATCGCCTCCAGCCGCAGAAGGTCCTCGGCGTCCCCCTTCTTGCCGATATTCCTCGGATTGCCGCCGCAGGCGAACGCCACGATCTACCCGTGCTCGACGCCCCTGACTCCCCGCCCGCTCACGCATTCAGATCCTTGGCCGGCATCCTGCAGCAACATATCCCGTCCTTGCGCGTCACTGCCGGCTCCTCGGGGAACGGACACAAGAAGACCTCTCGAGCAGCGATCGTGGCGCTGGTCTCCTCGATGCAGCAGAACGGCAAGACGCTCGTCGCGCTGAACACTGCCGTCGCTGCCGCTCGCAACGGAGTCCGAGTGCTCGTCGTCGACGGAGACACCATCGAGAGTCAGGTGGCACACATCGACGGACAGCAGGGCGCGCAAGTGCTCGTCCCCGTGGTGCGACGGGTCGTGATCGACGATCAGTTCGGCGTCGACATCCTGGGGTGGGGCCCTGCCGGCCATGCCGACCAAGATGTCGCCAGCAACATGCCATTCCGCGAGCGAGTTGCTCGCCTTGCCGAGAGCTACGATTTGATCCTCATGGACCTCCCGGCCTTGTTGGAAAACGCCACTGCAGCCGACGCAGTGCGGCTGGCCGACACGGCTCTCGTGATTGTTGCGCATCACAGCTTGACTTCCGGCGCCGAAGACCTCCGGTACCGACTCGATCTGATCGGTACGTCCTCCATGGGTTACGTCTACACCCATCCCGACGGGAGCATGATCGACCGAGCCGACTCGCCATGGCGTGACGAACCGCTGAGCGCCAGCGCATGACGTGAGCCCTATCCGTCGTCATCGCTGGCGTCAGTTGCTCCGATGAACGTCCTCATCGTCTCACAGCCGACGTCTGGCGGCGTGGCACAGTGCGTTCGCCAGCTGACCGAGGCAGCGGTTGCGACCGGCCACGACGTAACGGTTGCATGTCCGTCGGCCAGTGAAGGACCGTTGGCCGACTGGGTGACGGCAGCGGGAGCAACCCACGTTCCGGTCAAGCTGACCCGCGAACCCGAATTGGGCGATCTGCGCACACTGATCGTGCTTCGCAAGCTCATCCGCAATCGCGATCTCGTTCATCTGCATTCGTCGAAAGCAGGAGCGCTAGGCCGGATGGCAGTGGCAAGCACGCTGCGGCGTCGCCCAAAAGTCGTCTTCACACCGCACGCATGGTCTTGGCTCGTCGGGGGGCGCATGGCTGCGCTCTATCGTGGTATCGAGCGCATTCTGGCGCCGCTGGCCGATCGTATCGTGGCGGTGAGCGTCGCCGAGGCCGAGGTTGGGCGCCCGGTGCTCGGACCGGCTGCGTCCAGAACCGTGGTGATCGAGAACGGGATCGACCGGACTCGGTATCACCCGGACGGGCCGCGTGCCGAAAGAGATCTGACGGCGCCCTTGCTGGTGTGCGTTGGACGGCTCTCTGAGCAAAAGGGTCAGGACATCGCCATCCGAGCCCTCTCGCAACTCGACATCCCCGGGGTCCGACTGCGTCTCGTCGGGTCGGGCCCCGAACGCTCGGCTTTGGAGGACCTGGCGGCCGAGCTCGGTGTGGCCGAGCGAGTCGAATGGGTCGCACACCAGGACGAGCCGGTTCTCGAATACCGCGCGGCCGACGTGGTCGTCGCACCATCTCGTTGGGACGGAATGTCGCTCGTGCTGTTGGAGGCCATGGCCAGTGGTTGTGCCATCGTGGCTTCGGATGTGCTGGGCGTTGAAGCGCTGAACGGCGCAGGCATCGTGGTGGGGAAGGATGACGTGGTGGCGTTCCGGAACGCGTTGAACACGATGCTGGCTGATCCGGATCTGCGCGCCGGCTACGGCGAGCAAGCTCGACAGCGAAGTGCGGATTACGACCTGGGACACACCCTCGCACGGAATCTGGCTCTTTGGTCCGATCTCTGCTCGTGAAGTGTCGGTAGGGTCACTTTTCGACTTGAGCCGGTGGCGTCGGCGCAGTTCTGTGTCGTGTTTCTCACGAGCCGGCGGGACGGGACCCGAGCGGATAGACACGATCTCACACGCCACGTATCGTGGGCGTTTGCGGGAATCGTGGAGGACAGCGGTGGTAGTCGCTGGCAGCGCCAGTGGAAGGTAGACGCGTATACGAGCTTGCTCGCGAGCTCGGCATTCCGACCGGCCGCATCCTGGACGCCGCGCGGGAGGTGGGCCTAGAAGGTTTCGTCGCGGTGTCACGACTCAATGATGAGCAGACGCGGATGGTGTTGGAGGAGCTCACGGCTGGGCTGCTGCCGTTGGACGCAGCGCGTTTGAGCGTTCATCCGCTTGTCCGGGAGCTTGGGATCACCATCAATGAGCTTTCCATCGTGATTCCGGGTGCACCGGCCGTGCGTCGGGTGTACGAGTTGGCGGAGATCACGGGAACCACGGCGAAACAAGTCATGGACGCTGCTGCCGCGCTTGGGATCCCAGCTCGCTCATCACTCGCAGGGCTCACCTTTGAGCATCAGGTGTTCATCGCTCGTGAAGTCTTTGCGCGCGTCGCGGCGACGACAGATCCGGATGAATCCTTCGAGGAAGGCGAATACGTTCTTGCCGACGCACCCCTTGGTGAGGGGGTGCTTGAGCCACCACCCGTTGCGGCGTTGCCGGATCCGACACCCGCGAGAACCTTCTATGGCCCGTTGGTGATCGCAGAACGCCCGAGCCGCGTGGCATTGGCGATGGAGGGACTGCCGAAGACGGCGATCATGACCTGGGTTGCACTGCTACCGCTGCATCTCTCTATCGGAACCGATGACGGCTCCGTGGTCTTGGCATTGGCCGATGTGGTGTTGGCTGCAGCTTTCATTCTCCTGCTGCCGCAGATCAGGTTGCGGACGAAAGCCTGGAGCCTCTGGCATTTCGTGGTTCCCGTCGCGCTCGGCGTGTCGCTTCTCTTCAGCGGGCCGACGCCATTCCTGACCGGCCGCATCCTTGGCATGGTCGCGCTCCTGGCCGGCTACGCGCTGATCACGACCTTCGTCCGGTCGTGGACTCTGGTTCACCGGTTGATGCGCACGTTCGTCACCAGCGTCGTACTCGTCACATCTGTCGCTGTGCTCGTCGAGCTGTTCGGCGGGAAGTTGCCGCTATCGAGCTGTCATCCCCCGGACTGCACCCAGCTCGCCGCATACCTACCTGACGCCCACATTCAAGGCTCGATCGTTGTGGTGGCACTGGCGCTTCTGCTCGGCACTCTCCATTCGGAGGCACGTCTCTACATCCATCGCAGCGTCACGGTTTTCGCTCTTATCGCCCTGATCACCGGTCTGATCCTCACCCAGTCCGCGTCGGCTTGGATCGTGACGGCAACTATCGCCACCGTCTTCGTGACGCTGCGCTGGGTGAAAACCCGTCGACGCCTCGCGTTGTTCGGAGCTGGAGGGCTCTCGTTCGCCTCCGTGGTCCTACTGGCCGGTCGCTCCGACTTTCTCGTCTCACTCGGAGAAAGTCTGGTCGAAGTCAACAGCCGCCCGGACCTCGTCGAGAGTGCGGTGGCTGCCTTCAATGAGAAACCTCTGATCGGAATTGGTTTGGGAGGTTTCGTTGATCGCCACGATGCAGTCCTGCACAACACCGTCCTGTGGTTGGCTGCCGAAGGTGGACTCGTCGCGCTCCTCATCTTCGCGGGGCTCATCTGGTTCACGGCCCGACAGCTGCTGTTCGCATATCGTCACACGTCTCCGCCGCGTCGCCACATTGTCGTTTCGCTGATCCTCGCTCACCTCGCACTTGTCGGGCTGTCCACGTCGATCGATGCCATCTACCAGCGCCATTGGTGGTTCGTGATGGGACTCGGCGCCGTGTTGTTCGCGGGCTTGCACGAAGAACGCGCATCGGCGCTAGTCGACAGCGACGGTCATGTAGCCATGGCGCTCGACGAACCGGACGGACGGGGCTCCGCGCTCCCGGAGGGGGCGTCGGTCTGAACGGCCACGGCTGATCGTACCGGAATCAGTGACCCAGAGCCCGTACCAAGAAGGCGGCCATCTGGGCGCGCGTAACGCTGTCGTTGGGACAGAAGAGGTCGTTGGTGGGCGGATTGCAGCCCAACGTCACCCCCGCCGTTCCCAGCCGGTTGATATCGGATTCGAAGATCGAGTTGTCGTCGTCTGTGAACAAGTCGCCGGCGCTCGCCGTG
>JBFHAT010000029.1:0-33353 GCA_041586155.1 Acidimicrobiia bacterium | reverse complement strand
GCGATTCGTACGGAGGAGGACCATGCGGCGTTCCGGCACCACCATCGTCACCTGCGCGGTAACGGGCAGCTCCCACACCCCCACGATGAATTCGGACATGCCGGTGACCGTCGAAGAGATGGTCGACCAATCGGTGGCTGCGCACGCCGCCGGCGCCGCCGTCATCCACATCCATGCCCGTGAGCCCATGGATGGGCGACCGACCGCCGATCCTGGCATGTTTCGCGCCTACTGCGAGGGCATCAAGGAGCAGTGCGACGCCATCATCTCCATCACCACCGGAGGCGCCAGCGACCAGCCCGTGTCCGAGCGTCTCGAAGTGGTGAAGAGGCTGCGTCCCGAGCTCGCCACGCTCAACCTGGGCACGATGAATTACGGCCTGTTCCAGATGATTCCCAAGTACGAGGGTCGATGGAAGCACGACTGGGAGGAGCCCTACCTCGAGTCAACCCGGACCACGCCCTTCGTCAGCAGCTTCGCCGACATCGAATACATGCTGACGGTATTGACCGAGGAGACCGGCTGCCGGTTCGAGTTCGAAGCGTACGACATCGGCCATCTCTACACCTTGGCCTTCTACGCCGACCAAGGCCTCGTGAAGCCTCCGATCTTCATGCAGTTCGTGATGGGAACGCTGGGCGGCATCGGCGGCGACGTCGAAAACCTGTTCCACATGAAAGAAGCCGCCATCCGGCTGTTCGGCAACGACATCGAATGGTCGGTGCTCGGAGGGGGCAGGGTGCAGTTCGATGTGATCACCGCCGGCCTCACGATGGGCGGCAACGTCCGAGTGGGGATCGAAGACAGCATCTATGCCCGCAAGGGCAAGCTGGCCGAATCCAACGCCGAGCAAGTAGAGAAGATCGTCAGGATCATCAACGAGCTGTCGCGCGAGCCGCTGTCGTCCGCCGAGGCCCGCGAGGTCCTCGCCCTGAAGGGCCTGGACAAGGTCGGGTTTTGAACGAACGATCTTCGTTCACGTTCGGCATCGTCGGCACCGGGGTCATCGGTGCCGGCTGGGCAACGCGGGCGCTAGCCCGCGGGTGGGACGTCGTTGCGTGGGATCCCGCTCCGGGCGCCAACGCCCGGTTGCGAGAGGCAGTCGACCGGGCATGGCCGGCAGCGCAACGGCTCGGACTCTTCCCCGGCGCCGACCGTAACCGGATCACCTTCGCGTCGACGCTCGAGGCGGTCGCCGGCAACGCCGACCACGTGCAAGAGTCGGCACCCGAACGGCTCGAGCTCAAACGAGAGCTGCTGACCGCCGTCGACGATGCTGCGCCGGCACATGTGCCGATCGCGTCCAGCACCTCGGGATTTCGCCCCAGCGACCTACAAGAGGGGATTGCCGGCGCAGACCGTATCGTGGTCGGGCATCCGTTCAATCCGGTGTATCTGCTTCCACTGGTCGAGGTGGTGGGCGGGGTCGCGACCGGCGCCGCCACGGTGAAAACCACGATCGACGTCTATCGCGACATGGGAATGCATCCGCTCCACATTCGTCATGAGGTCGACGGCCATCTTTCCGACCGGCTGCAGGAGGCGCTGTGGCGGGAGATCCTCCATCTCGTTGCCGATGGCACCGCGACCACCGCCGAGCTCGACGAGGCGATCGTCTACGGACCCGGCCTGCGCTGGGCCGGGATGGGCACCAACCTCACGTTTCACCTGGCCGGGGGTGACGGAGGCATGCGGCACATGCTCGAGCAATTCGGACCGGCGTTGCAGCTTCCTTGGACCCGTCTCGAAGCGCCTCCGCTCACCCGAGACCTGGTCGACCGCATGGTGAGTGGCACGGCCGAGCAAGCCGGAGGGCGCTCAGTGGCCGAGCTGCAGCACATCCGGGATGCCTACCTCCTGTCGGTGATGCGCGCTCTCCGCCCTTTTCGGATCGGCGCCGGCTCGACACTGCAACGGTGGGAGGACCGCCGCTACGCCCATCACGCCGCAGCCTGGCGACCGGGGGCGCACGTCGCGGCGCCGCTCGGCCTCTTCGAGTGCGTGGTCGAACCGGACTGGGTCGACTACAACGAGCACATGGGCGAGAGTTTCTATCTCCTCGCTTTCGGATGGGCCTCCGATGCGTTGTTTCGCTACATCGGGCTCGACGACGACTACCGGGCAGCCGGCCAGTCGTTCTACACCCTCGAGTCGCACATCCTCTACTACCGGGAGGTGAGCGTCTCCGAGCCGCTCCGCTTCACGACGCAGATTCTGGCGGTCGACGCCAAGCGCGTACATCTGTTCCATACGATGATCCACGGCGAATCGGGCGAGACGGTCAGCGTCGTCGAGCAGATGATCATCCACGTGAAAGACGGGCGCTCCCATCCGATCCCCCACGACCAGAGGCAGGCCCTCGATGCCATCGCCGCCGCCCACGACGGCCTGCCGGTTCCTGAGCAGGTTGGACGCACAATCGGAATGGGTCGCTGATGGACTTCGCCATCACCGACGAGCAGCGCATGATCGTCGACACCGTTCGCGAGTTCGTCGAGAGAGAGCTGTACCCCCACGAGGCCGAGGTGGAACGAACGGGGTTGGTCGACTCGGCGCTGGCCGAGACCATCAAAGCCAAGGCGATCGCGGCGGGGATGTACG
The DNA here is from genome assembly GCA_041586155.1 of Acidimicrobiia bacterium. Taxonomy (GTDB): domain Bacteria; phylum Actinomycetota; class Acidimicrobiia; order Spongiisociales; family JAENVV01; genus JBFGJH01. The sequence goes on along the minus strand of JBFHAT010000029.1, from coordinate 30,752 downwards.
CGCCGAACATGCCGGCCGAGCTGGGCGGGGGTGGCCTCGACGAACTGACCATGGCGCTGGTGGAACGCGAGCTCGGAGCAGCCGCGTACGGACTGCATTACATCATCGCTCGCCCTTCCAACATCCTTCGGGCCTGTCAGGGAGACCAGGTGGAGCGCTATCTGTTGCCAACGATCCGCGGCGAACGCGTCGAATGCCTCGCCATGTCGGAACCAGACGCCGGATCCGACCTGCGAGGAATGAAATGCAGCGCAGTCGCCGACGGAGACGAATGGGTCATCAACGGCACCAAACACTTCATCAGTCATGCCGACATCGCCGACTATGTCATCCTGTTCGCTGCCTCGGGCGAAGAAGATTCAGCGCGCGGTCCCCGCAAGCGCATCACCGCCTTCCTGGTCGACAAGGGCACCCTCGGATTCACCGTGAGCCCCGGCTACAACAGCGTCAGTCACCGCGGCTATCACAACTCGATCCTGGCCTTCGACGATTGCCGAGTGCCCGCCAGCCAGGTTCTGGGCGAGCCGCACCGCGGCTTCGATGTGGCCAACGAATGGCTGGGATCCACCCGCCTCCAGGTCGCCGCGACCTGCCTTGGGCGCGCCCGTCGAGCAATCGAGCTCGCCACACACTGGGCAGCCGAGCGGCGCCAATTCGGCCAGACGATCGGCAAGTTCCAAGGTGTTTCCTTCAAGCTCGCCGACATGCAGACCCGCTACGAAGCTGCCGAGCTCCTCACCCTGCGGGCGGCGTGGAAGGCCGACCAGGGCACCATGACCGACTCAGACGCGGCGATGGCCAAGCTGGTGTCAACCGAGATGCTCGCGTTCGTCACAGACGAAGCAATCCAGGTGTTCGGTGGCATGGGCTTGATGGATGAGCTTCCCCTCGAGCGGCTGTGGCGCGACGCCCGCGTGGAGCGGATCTGGGACGGCACGTCGGAGATCCAGCGACACATCATCAGCCGGGCCATGCTGAGGCCACTTGGCGGATGAGTCACCGGCTCGACAGGCTGTTTCGCCCCGCATCGGTGGCGGTCATCGGCGGGAAGGCCGCCGCCCGGGTCATCGAACAATGCGAACGGCTCGGATTCCAAGGTTCCATCCATGCGGTCAATCCAATAGTGGGCGAGCTGGCCGGGCGGCCGACCGTCGCCACCGTCGAGGATCTTCCCGCTCCGCCCGACGCGGCGTTCGTCGCAATCGGGCGCCAAACAGCGATCGAGGCCATTGAAGCGCTCGCACGCTTCGGGGCCGGAGGAGCCGTCTGCTACACGGCCGGATTCGCCGAAGCAGGCGCCGGCGCACTCCAGGCGGCGCTGGTGGGCGCGGCGGGGTCCATGCCCGTGCTCGGACCCAACTGCCACGGCTACGTCAACGCAGCCGACCGGGTGGCGCTGTGGCCCGACCTGCACGGTGTCGAGCCGGTGGACGCGGGTGCAGCCATCGTGACCCAGTCAGGCAACATCGCCATATCCCTCACCTTCCAGGACCGGGGACTGCGCCTCACCCACGTGATCACGGTGGGCAATCAGGCCGCGCTGACCATCGAAGACGTTGTGGAGTCGCTGTTGGACGACGCCCGAGTGCGGGCCATCGGCGTACATTGCGAAACCCTGTACGAACCGCATCGATTCGCCGAACTGGCCGATCGGGGCCATCGATCAGGAACACCGATCGTCGTCCTCAAGACAGGCTCGTCGGACCAGGGCGCAGCGATGGGGATGAGCCACACTGCCTCCCTGGCCGGCCCCGACCACGCGTGGGAGGCACTGTTCGACCGGGCCGGAGTGGTACGGGTCCGGTCGCTCGAGGACATGCTCGAAACGCTGAAGCTCCTCGTCGATATCGGACCGCTCGCCGGCCGCGACGTCGTCACGATGAGCTGCTCCGGCGGGGAAGCCGGGCTCATCGCCGATCGAGCCGAACACCATGCCATTCGGTTCCCTCCCTTCAAGCCCGACCACGCAGCCCGAGTCAAGAGCCATGTCCACGAGCTGGTGGACGTGTCGAATCCGTTCGACTACCACACATTCGACTGGGCAAACGGGCCGGCACTGAGAGGGTGCTTCACCGAGGTCATGCGAGGCAGATTCGACGCGATCGGCCTCGTCATCGACGTACCTCGGCCACCGCACGACGACACCGACTGGCTCGTCACGATCGATGCGTTCATCGACAGCCAGGCCGCAACCGGCAAGCCTGCGTTCGTCCTCTCCACCCTGCCGGAGAACCTTCCCGAGGCAGTGAGACGAAGACTGCTGGCGGCCGGGATCGCTCCCATGCAGGGCATCGATGCCACCCTCGGAGCGCTCTCGGCCGCAGCTTTTTTGGGCGAGGCACACCGGCGGAACAGCTCGGCGCCTCTCGAGCCCGCCCGCCCCGGTGAGCGGCGTCTCCTCCCGGACGAAGGTGCGCGCCGGATGTTGGTCGAAGCCGGTGTCCGCCTGCCTGCGACGTCTGGTCCGGTCACTGGCTCGGCCGTCGCCACGGCTGCCCACTCCATCGGCTACCCGGTGGCTGTCAAGATCGACGGACTCCCCCACAAGTCGGACGTCGGCGGCGTGGCGTTGGGTGTGGCGTCCGAGTCCGAGCTACAGACAATCGTTGCCGCAATGAAGCGGCAGGGCGATCGGTTCCGCGTCGAAGCCAACGTCGGCGGTATTGTCGCCGAGGTGCTCATAGCCGTTCGGTCGACGCCCCCGGTGGGCTGCGTTCTCACGGTCGGCGCCGGTGGCACCCTCGTCGAGCTGCTGGCGGACGTTGCCCACTTCCTCGTGCCGGCATCACCCGACGAAGTACGGGCAGGCTTGCAGAGGCTCCGCATCGGCCGGCTCCTCGCCGGCTACCGGAATCTGACCGATGTCACAGTGGACCAGTTGGTCGAGGTGATCATGTCCGTGCAGCTCCTCTGGCAGGTCCGCCCCGACCTCCTGGAGCTCGAGGTCAACCCGCTGGCGATCACCAGGTCGGAGATCGTTGCGCTCGATGTGTTGATGGAGGTGGCGGATTGAACGCACCGCTGAATGTCGAGCGGCGTGGTCCGGTTCTAGAGGTGACCATCAACCGACCCAAGGCCAATGCGATCGACGCCGCAACCAGCAACCAGATGGGCGAAGCGTTCGTGGAGTTTCGGGATGACCCAACGTTGAGAGTGGCCATCCTCACCGGTGCAGGCGAGAGGTTCTTCACCGCCGGGTGGGATCTGACCGCTGCCGCCGGAGGCGAGGCCTACGAGAGCGACTACGGACCGGGGGGCTTCGGAGGCTTTCCCGAGCTGCCCAACCTGCGCAAGCCGGTGATCGTCGCAGTGAACGGCATGGCAGTGGGCGGCGGCTTCGAGATGTGCATGGCCGCCCATCTTGTGGTGGCGGCTTCACACGCCGAGTTCTTCCTGCCCGAAGCATCGGTGGGCATCATCCCGGATGTCGGCTCGGTGCTCCTCCCCCGCCGCCTTCCTCGCCAGTTGGCGTTCGAAATTCTCGTGGCCGGCCGCCGCCTCACGGCGCTCGAGGCGATGACGCACGGGTTGGTGAACGCGGTGGCGCCGAGCGGTGAGCTGATGGCCACAGCCCGCGAGCTCGCAGGAGCGATCGCAGCCGCCGCTCCGCTGGCAGTGGAGGCGATCCTCGAGGTCGTCGAAAGAACCGAGGCCATGTCCACCGCCACCGCGTTCGAGCAGCTGAGGTCGGGGGAGTTCGAACGCTACGAACGGATGCTGGCGTCAGACGATGCCCGAGAGGGTCCGCGGGCGTTCGCCGAGAAGAGGAGCCCTCGCTGGAAAGGCGCCTGATGGCGCATTCGCCCGCGCCTCGCTGTCAGCTGTGAACCAGCTCACGCTCCGGTTCTCGGGCGGCCATGCTTCCGGCGACTAGGCCCACGCCGGCGATGATCCAATAGTCGATGATGCGATAGATCAACACCGGAGCGACGACCCCGCGCAGGCCGAATCCGAGCGCGGTGAGCACGCCAACCAAACCGCCCTCGATGAGGCCGATCCCACCGGGAAGGCCGGGCAGGCCCCCAACGATCGTCGACACGCCATACGCGACCATCGTTTGGCTTGGGGTCAACTCGATGCTCAGCGCATGGAGGGCGCTCCACAGAACCGCCGCCTCCGCAGCCACTCGCGCCGCGACCAACCCCAGCTCGCGTAGGTCGGCCCGGCCGCTGTGGAGGGTGGGGGCGAAATGGGTTCGAAGGCGGCTCGGCAACCGGTTGACGACCGCTGCGACGAACCGGCCACCCGCCAGCACCGCAACGCCGATCACCACCATGGCTCCTCCGATGACCACCGCACCCGCGAAAAGCAGCGGCTGCCGGCCGGTCACTCCTCCCCACAGCAGCGCCCCACCTGTGCCGGCCACCAAACCACCGTAGGTCAGCACGGTCGCCCGCAGCGCGGCTCCTGCCGCGTGATCGGCCTCAGCTCGTGCCGCCCATCCCATCGCCGACGGAGTGAGCGCACCGCCGGCGGGCAGCAAACGCGAAACCGCCGAGCCGGTCAATGCCGCCTTGAGGGCTGGTCGCAACTTCAGTGAGATTCCCGCCGGACGCAGGCCTTCTCGGAACAACTGGGCGAGAAGCAGCTTGGCAAGCAGTTCGAATACGAGCGCCAGGCACAGGAACAGCACGGCCCGAGCCCCGATCGCAGGAAGGTCCCACCGGCGCGCCGCCAGCACGAGCGCTGCGACGTACCCGCCGAACGCTGCCAGTGCGACCAGCAGCCGCGTCGTGTTGGGTCTCCACCCTTGGCTGGAGGATCGTCCCATTTGGTGATTAGGTTGAGCCATGCGCATTCCCCCGCGTGCTCATCCACTTGTGCGGCGCTCACATCGCAATACCGCTGCTTCGAGCCTAAATTGGCCCGGCTCATGCGTATTGGTGTATTGAATGACGTTACCGATCGCGAACGGCGAGTGACAATGACTCCTGACGCCGTCGCCACACTCGGTGACCGCGGCTGGGAGACAGTGGTCGAGACGGGAGCAGGTGTCGGCGCCCGCTTCAGCGACGACGACTACCGCGCGGCCGGCGCCAAGGTCGGCTCTCGAGACGACGCCATGACCTGCGAGATCGTGCTGTGCCTGGCCCCGCCGTCGCCGGCCACGGTCGCCGGCTTGAACCGTGGAACCGTCGTGGTTGGCTTCCTCGATCCACTGGCGTCGCCTGCCACCCTGCGTGATCTGGCCGATCGCGACGCCACCGCATTCTCGATCGAACTGTTGCCCCGCACGACGCTGGCCCAGTCGATGGATGCGCTCAGCTCACAGGCAACGGCTGCCGGCTACGCCGCCGTGTTGGTCGCAGCCGCCGAATCGAGCGGGTTCTTCCCAATGTTGATCACCGCCGCCGGCACGTTGGCACCGGCACGAGTTTTGATCCTCGGCGTCGGCGTCGCCGGCCTGCAAGCCATCGCTACGGCCCGCCGGCTCGGGGCGGTGGTGTACGCCTACGACATCCGACCCGAGACCAGGGAGCAGGTCGAAAGCCTCGGTGCGCGGTTCGTGGCGGCGCCCACGGAGACGTTCGACGCCGGCGGCTACGCCAGGGCCGTGTCCGAGGAGGTGCGGCTCGAACAGCAGGCAGCGCTGGCTGGAGCGGTTGCCGAAGCGGACGTCGTCATCACCACCGCTCTGGTTCCCGGCCGAGCGGCGCCGCGCCTCGTGACGGCCGATATGGTGCGCAGCATGAAACGCGGTGCCGTGATCGTCGACATGGCCGCTGCCGCCGGAGGCAACGTCGAGCTGACCCGACCCGACGAGCGCGTCGACGCCGACGGCGTGATTCTCCTGGGCCCGACCGATCTTCCAAGCCGGGTGGCCACTGCTGCCAGCCGGATGCTCTCGAAGAACTTCACCGCGCTCATCGACCACATCTATGGCAGCGAGGCAGGGTTCGATTTCGACGACGAGATCGTCGCCGGTACCTGCGTGGTTCATCAAGGCAGCATCAGGGAGCAAGCGACATGAGCGAAGCGCTCATCATCGGCATCGTGGTCTTCGTTTTGGCCGCCTTCGTCGGATTCGAAGTGATCACCAAGGTGCCCCCAACCCTCCACACCCCGCTGATGTCGGGCGCCAACGCCATCTCCGGTATCACCCTCGTGGGAGCGCTTGCAACGGCCGCCGCCGGTGCCGGAGCGTTGGCCAGCTTCCTCGGGTTTCTCGCCGTCACCACCGCAACCATCAACGTCGTCGGCGGGTTCATGGTGACCGATCGCATGTTGGGGATGTTCAGGAAAAAGCCGAAATGACCGAACTCCTCTACCTCCTCGCGGCCGTCTTGTTCATCCTCGGCCTCAAGCGACTCGGCCATCCGCGTTCGGCCCGATCGGGGAATCTGCTCGCTGCGACAGGAATGCTTCTCGCGGTACTCGTGACGCTGGTCGATTTGCAGGTGGTGAGCTGGCTGGTCGTCATCGCAGGTTTGGCAGCGGGCACGGGAATCGGCGCGATGCTGGCAGTGAGGGTTCAGATGACCTCGATGCCGGAGCTGGTCGCAGCCTTCAACGGCTTCGGAGGAGCGGCGTCGGCGTTGGTTGCTCTCGCCGAGACGCTGCGAGCCGGAGCTGAGACGATCCCGGCGGAAACCGGCGTGACTGCCGTGCTGTCGGTGGCGGTGGGAGCAGTGACGCTGTCGGGGAGCTTCATCGCTTTCGGAAAGCTGCAGGGCATCCTCCCCGGACGCCCGATCGGGTTTGGCGGCACCAATGCTCTGAACGCCGGCCTGGTGGGCGTGGCAGCCGTCGTGGCCACCTGGGCGGTGATCGGCGGCTCGATGACCCCGTACTGGTTGTTGGCTGCGGTTGCCCTGCTCGTCGGGATCCTGGGCGTGCTCCCCATTGGCGGAGCCGACATGCCGGTCGTGATCTCATTGCTCAACTCCTGTTCGGGGCTGGCGGCAGCTGCGGCAGGATTCGTCATCTCCAACTCGGCTCTCATCATCGGCGGCGCGCTCGTTGGCGCCGCCGGGTTGATCCTCACGTTCCAGATTAGCGAGGGAATGAACCGCTCTCTCGCCAACGTCCTGTTCAGCAAGTTCGGGGTCGGTGAAGGCGGCGGTCAGGCAGGCGATGCGGCAGCCGTCCAACGAGCGTCAGTTGACGACGTAGCGATCACCTTGGGATACGCCAACTCCGTCATCGTGGTCCCCGGCTACGGAATGGCCGTTGCCCAGGCGCAGCACGCCCTCCACGATGTCGCCGACGCGCTCGAGGCGCGGGGCGTCGAGGTCAACTACGCGATCCACCCCGTGGCCGGCCGCATGCCTGGCCACATGAACGTGCTGCTCGCCGAGGCCGACGTTCCTTACGAGCAGCTCCTGGACCTCGACCAATCCAATCCAAAGTTCGCCCAAACGGATGTCGTGGTGGTGGTCGGCGCCAACGACGTGGTCAATCCGTCGGCGCGCACGGACACGTCGAGCCCCATCTATGGGATGCCGATCCTCGATGTCGACCGGGCCAAGACGGTGGTCGTGATCAAACGAAGCCTCTCGCCCGGCTTCGCCGGAATCGACAACCCTCTCTTCTATCTCGACAACACGCTCATGCTCTTCGCCGACGCCAAGGAGGCTTTGGAGGGGCTGGCCCGCTCCGTCGTCGAAGTCTGAGCCGTCGCGGCCGCTACTCCGGGCAGGGCCCTTCTTCGATCCGCCCGGCCCCGCCCTCCGGGTACTCGTCGGCTCGGATCTCGCCACCCCGTCCGTCGAGGTAATCGACGAGCGCCTGCGCCATCAGAATGCCGGTGCCGCTCATCGACCGTCCGTCCAGCGGATAGCCGAACTGGCCCTCGGCCAGCGACCGCGCCGTCGCCAGTCCATATTGCCCGGCCGGGATCGGGTTGCCTTCCGGATCGGTGACCTGCCCCACCGAGCCCCCAACGTCGCAGATCAGGAAGCTCATCCCGGCCACCTGTGGGAATGAGCCTCTCCCGCCATTCACTCCGGCGTCGAGGATCGGCACGAGGTCACCGTCTGGGACCTGAACGACAACCACTTCCTCCGGTGCGACCGATTGCCACAGCCGGAGGAGACGCAGCTCGCCGCGAGCGATTCCCTCTTCAGCGGTGTTGATGGTCGCCGCTGCTGCCAGCCCGAACGTCGGCACGCCGGTCCCCGTCCTCGTGGCGGCCGATTGGGCAGCACTGAGGATGGCGTCGGCGATGAGGTCCCCGAAGTTCGTCTCGCCGGATTGCGTGCGCTGCTCGTTGGTGTCGAGTCTCACTTCCGACCGGGCGACCACGCGATTCAGCTCCACAGGCTCCGTGAGGTTGTTCCCCTCATCCGTCTCGAGGATGGCGCAGAACGACGGCCCATCGGTGCACCGGTCGACGAAGGCTTCCACCACATACGATTGGTCGAGCCGGGCGGGTACCGGCACAGCCAGCTCGAGATCCACTGTACCCCCGGGCGGGATGTCCTCGGCGATCGCCTCGGTCATGATGGCCGGGTCGCCGCCGCGCTGGCTCAGCTGAATGTCCACCGTGACCCCGGACGCAGCGACGTCGCCGAGGTTGTCGATCGTCACCCGAATCACCGGCTCACCGAACCGGCCGAGGTTGAGGTCTTCGAGCGACCCATCGGACACCATGAGCGGCTCGACGGACACCGCCAGATCCGGCAGTACGAACTCGCCGGCGCCCGTCAACGGAACATCGAGCACGACGGCTCCCTCGCTGAAGAGCTGGAGGGAGCCCGTCAAGCGAGCCGGTTCGACGTCGGGGGGATCGCCCAGGTCCTCCCGGACCGGCTGGAATCGGACCAATGCTCTGCAGGCGTCGTCGGGCTGGAGTGTCGTTTGGCAGTCTTCGTTGACGAGCGTGAAGCCGTCGCCCTGTACTTCGACGCCGTCGATCTCGATCGAGCCATCTCCGCCGTTGTTGATGATGATGAACTCCTCGAGAAAGTCTTCGCTGTTGAACTCGGCGGGCCCGAAATCGAGCTCAGCCGGATCGGCTCGCAGGTTGCTGTCGCCCCGTCCTGTACCCAGCAGCTGCACGGGCAGCACGGTGCCGAGCCCGGAATCGACGGTCAGCTCGGCGGTGAACTCCCCTTCTGCCGGAGGGAGGAACTCCAGGTCGATCGCACAGGTGGAATCTGCCGCCACGCCGTCAGCGCAGGTGTCGGCGACGATGGCGAAAGGACCGTCGGCCGGCTCCAATGACGCTTGCACCGTGGCAGGCTCGCCACCCTCGTTGGCGACCTCGAGGCTCATCGAGGCGGTGACGCCTACCGCGACGGCCCCAAAATCGATGGTGTCTGGAGCGGTGATGACGGCCGGGCCCGCCTCCTCGGGCGGCGGTTCGCGATTGAGCCACCAGAGCACACCGGCGGCGAGGGCCATCACGGCTACCAACCACACCAACACCCTCGTCCATCGGGATCCGGACTCGATTGGCTCCGGCTCCGTCGGAGGTGGAGGGGGCGGCGCCGGAGGAGGGGGCGCCACCGCAGGCGGCGGCGTTTGCTCGGGCATGACCATGGTCTGGTCGGCCGGACCGACTGGTGGAGCCTCGGGCGGCAGCAAGCCGAGGTTGTGCTCGGTGACCCCCATCGCATTGCGATGGCCGAGCTGCTGACGGATCGCCAGAGCGTCGTCGAGGAACCGCCGCGCCAGGTCGCCGTCCCCCAAGACCAGCGCGCGTGCCCCCAACTCGTGAAGGGCCCGTCCTTCGAGCTCCTGGTTGCCCGTTGCGGTGGCGACAGCCCGCAGCTTCACGGCAATCTCCCGCCAGGAATCGAGGCGGCTCGCTGCTATTGCTGCCGGAAGAAGTACTGTCCCGATCGACGTCGCGACGTCGAACCGGCGCTGGTCGACCGCCCACGTCATCGCTTCGGCAGCGGCGTCGAGTTCTTCCGCTCGCTCGGCGACACCCCAACCGGCCAGGTGCGACGCGAAATGCTCGGCCAAAGCGGCCCGGGCGCCATCGAGGCGGCGCGCCTCCGCAGGTGCATCGGCAACGGGTCGACCCAGCCCGTCGCGACCTGCCCGGCGGTCGGCAGCTGCGGCGTCGCTGATCGTGTAGAGGGGTGAAGCAGTCTGCACCCGTTCCCTCGCGACAAGGCTCGCCAGCGCCTGGCTCACAAGGGGGTGGCCGATGACGGCGTCGATGGTGCGGCGATGCAACGGAGCACCCGCTGCGGTCAGTAGCGTCACGATGTCACGTTCGACACCCGCCGAGGCGGTGGCCGGCGCCGCATCCGCCAAGATGGAGGTGAGTCCGACGCCGGAGGCGAGCCGGTGCCCTGCCTCAACCAGAGCGGCCGGATGTCCCTCGAGCGCCCTGGCGACCTCGGCAGCGTGGCCACGCTCATCTTCGGTCAGCTCGCGACCGGCGAACGTCTGCAGCAACGCGACCGCGTCGGCAACAGCGAGACCGGCAAGCTCGACGCCCGCTGCCCCGGCTTCGGATCCAGGTGGCCCCGTGATGATGACGGTGCACTCGGGCAGAAGATCTCGGAGTGTGACGCGTTCGGAGGCCGAGAGCGGCGCGTCGTCGACCATTATCAGGGCATTCACGTCGCGCATCGCCTCGCCCAGCTCCACGATGTTGCGATCGAATGGCACATCCGACAAGTGGAAGCTGGACCAGATGGCCTGCATGATGTCTCGCAGACCCATGCGGGCGGCGGGTATGTACGTGGCCCCATCGACCGGCACGGCCAGCACTCCGCTGTGATACAGCCGTCGAAGCAGCGCAGTGCGCCCACTGCCCGGCCCACCGGAGATGGCGACGACGTGGCCGGTGAACAAGCCGGAGGTCGCCTGACCCAGAGCGGCATCACGGTCGACGAACCGGACTGGAGCGCCAAGCTGCGGTGTCACGGGCCTTCGCCGCCGCGTGACCTTTGGAAGCGTGTCGGCCGCATCGAGCCTGGTTCCTTCTCTTTCACCCAAATCGACCGTGAATGACTCGATCACGTGGTGGCGAGCAGCTGCGATGTCGAACGGTTTGATCTGCCACCCCAGCTGAGCGATCCCGATGTCGAGCGCGAACGACACGGGGGAGTCCGGCCGCGACAGCTGTTCCCGTCCCGCTGCAACAGCTCGATCGAACGGCAAGAACCCGCCGATGCGACCCCGACCCTCGGGAGCGGTCGCCTCGAGGGCCGCATGCGATTCGGCGAAGCCCGAGCAGTCGACCGCCAGATAATCTCCCCTGTCGACCAGCTCGATGAGAGGCGCACCGTCGGTGACGGGGCGCTCGGCGAACAAGCCATGCTCACGGCGGCTGAGGGCGTCGAACTCTTCGATGCCGTGAGTGAGCGACACGAGGCAGACGGCGTGGCGCTGGGTGACGACGACAACCGGTAGGAGGCCGTTGCCCATGGCGAGTCCTGCGAAGACGAGCGCCAGATCGAGGCTTGTCCCTTCTCTGGGACTCGTCAAGACCTCCTGCGGCGTACGGATGGTCTGCTCCACCCGGTCTGGCTGATGGAGTTCGCTGGCATATCGGACCCGCTCTTGAAGGAGTCGCTCGTAGATCATCTGGACGAGGCGGCGCCGCCCGTCCGGCTGTCGCAGCAGGTCGAGCCGGTTCACATCGAGGGCCACCATTCTGGTGACCGCCCGATTGACGTAACGGGCCAGCCCGCGGTCGTCGTGTTTGCTCCACTCCAGGGTCATGGGCTCCTTCCCTTGGGAACGCTAGCGGGGAGTTCCTATGGCCGTACCTCGGGCCACCTCTCTGGCAGACTCACGCCATGGACGAATCAACTCCCGACATCCCGCCGCCGCGCTCACGGATCCGAATGTTTCTCAGGCTCACCTTTGTCGCCGTGCTGCTCGGATTGGCGGCTGCGTTCGTCGTCCAGAACTCGGAGCCGATCGAGGTGGAGCTTCTGGCGTGGTCGTTCCGGACGTCGCAGATCCTCGTGCTGTTGCTTGCGGCTCTGCTCGGCATCCTCGTATGGGAAGTCGTGCGCGCCATCCTCAAACGGGACCGCCGGGCCTGACCGTCTCTTCGTGTGGGCGGTAGGTTGGCCGGATGCAACCGCACGCCCCCGAAACAGGATCCTTCCGCCTTTACCTGGGGCTGATCGGCGAGCAGCTCGACCGGTTCCTTACGTTCGATCACCCTGACGCGTACACAGAGGCATCGGTCTGGAGGCCCCAGCTGGACGGGTCCGTCCCCGCAGTCGGCGTGGGGGCGGACCAGACGATCAGCGAGCTGCGCGAGCTGCTCATCCCCTACGGCAGCCGCATCTCCGACCCGCACTTTTGGGGATTCATCACCACCGGGCCCACCACCGTGCCGGTCGCCGCGCAGACTGCGGCGGCCATCGCGTCGCCTCAGCGCTACACCATGAACGCATTCAACTTCGTGGAAGAGCTGAGCCTCGACTGGTTGGCGCAGATGTTTCGCCTCGAGGGCATGAAGGGCGTCTATGTGAGCGGGGGGTCGGTTGCCAATCTGATCGCACTGGGCGCCGCCCGCCAGCATGCGTTCGAAGCTGCCGGCCTCGACCCGGCGGCTGCTGGCTTGAACGGACGGCCAGCCACCATCTACACGTCGACCGAAGCGCATCACACCATCCAACGAGCGGCAGGGGTCCTGGGACTCGGTCGCGCCCACGTCCGCCTGATCCCCGTGGACGAGCACCAGCGCATGATTCCCGAACTCCTCGACGAGGCGATCGAACAGGACCGCGCCGACGGCGCCCTCGCCGTGGCGGTGGTTGCGGCAGCCGGGACGACCAACACCGGCGCCATCGACCCACTCCGGGCCGTGGGCGAGATCGCCGGCACCCATGGCGCCTGGTTGCACGTCGATGGCGCCTACGGGCTGCCGGGGATCCTCGACGAGCGTATCAGCGACCGCTTCGACGGCCTCGAGCTGGCCGACTCGGTGATCGTCGACCCCCACAAATGGTTGAGCGCACCCGTGGGCGTTGCTTCAGTGTTCGTGCGAGATCGATCTCTCCTCTACCGCGCCTTCACGCAGGAGCCGTCCGACTACTTGGAGGGGTCGTTCGTCAAGGACGAGGAGGTCGTCAATTCGTTCGACTCGATGGGGATTCCATACGGCGACCTGGCCGTCGAACTCTCGGCGCCGGCCCGAGGAGTCCAGGTGTGGTCGATCATCCGTGAGCTGGGCGTCGAGGGTATCGCCGCTCGGGTCCGGGCCGACAATGATCTCGCCACCCAAGTGGCGGAGACCGCCGAACTCCATCCCCGCCTCGAGTCGCTCACGAAGCCGCAACTGTCGGTGGCTTGCATCCGCTACCAGCCCGGCGAGGGCGACCCGAACCGGCTCAACGAGGTCCTGCTGCGCCGGCTGATACGAGAGACGCCATTTGCCCCGAGCGCCACGACGGTCGACGGGAGGTTCGCGATTCGTCCTTGCTTCATCAACGCTCGCACGACGCCCGCCCAGGTCGAAGCGTTCGTGAATGCGGTGGTGGCGCTGGGCGATGATGAGACGGGCCGCAGACTTGGGAAACCGGCGGAGGCACTGCCGACGTCTGAGCCGTGACATGCCCCACGACCGGAGAAGCTCATGAACCGTGTGTCCGCCCTTTTGATCATCGGCCTGATCGCTGCGTTCCTCGGCCCCGCCGCCGCCGCCTCGTGTGAACAGCTGCCGCCGATCGAGGAAGGCATCGCCAATGCCGCTGCCGTATTCGTCGGTGAAGTCCAGAGCGTCGGCAATCACGACCGGACTGCGTTCGTTCAGGTCACCGAGGTCTGGAAAGGTGATGTCGAGCCCGAGGTCACGGTGCGGGGCGGTCCCAACAACCCCAACGAGATCACGTCGGTCGATCGCATGTTCGCAGCCGACTCGACATACCTGTTCGTGGTGCACTCGGGTGACGGCGCCATCTTCGACGACAATTCCTGTTCACACACGCAGGTCATGAACGAGTCGTTGGGGAAGCTACGGCCCGACGACGCTCGGATCTTGCCACCGCCGGATGATCCTGCTGAGACGGGCGACAGCGGAATCCCGGGCGCCATCGTGGTGGGATCGACTGTCGCCGCAGCAGCCGCAGTCGCGGGCGCGATCTGGCAATACCGTCGTCGCAGGGACTCCCTCACCGCCACGACAGAATGACCTTGGCCGCCTCCCCCGATCTCATCGCCTCGAACGCCATCGCGTAGTCATCGATGGCGAAGCGGTGGGTGATCACCGGCCTCACGTCAAGGCCCGTCTGGAGCATCGCGACCATCTTGTACCAGGTTTCGAAAAGTCTCCGGCCGTAGATGCCCCGGACCGTCAGTCCCTTGAAGACGATACGGTTCCAGTCGACGGTGATCTCGCCTGCGGGTATGCCCAGCGCCGCCAGCGATGCCCCGTGGCGGACCGTCTCGAGCATGTCGTGGAGGGCCGACTGGGCACCCGACATCTCCAGGCCGACATCGAAACCTTCGGTCATGCCCAACTCCGCCATGACCGACGCAAGATCGCCGTGGGTGACGTCGACGGTGCGTGTCGCGCCCATCTGGCGAGCGATATCCAGCCGGTGGCCCTTCACGTCGGTGATGACGACATGCCGGGCGCCGATGTGGCGGACGATGGCTGATGCCATCAGACCGATTGGCCCCGCTCCGGTGATCAAGACGTCCTCGCCGACGACATCGAACTCGAGCGCCGTGTGCACTGCGTTGCCGAGAGGATCGAGGATGGCGGCGATGTCGTCAGGGATGTCGTCGGGGATGGGAAACACGTTGGTAGCCGGGAGGGCGATCAGCTCGGCAAAGCTGCCCGGCCGATCGATGCCGACACTGATCGTGTTGGCGCAGTAGACGCGCCTTCCGGCGCGGCAGTTCCGACAGTGGCCACACGTGATGTGTCCCTCGGCCGCTACCCGCTGGCCCACCGTCAGGCCCTCGACGTCTGCGCCCAAGCCGTCGATCTCGCCCACGAACTCGTGACCGACCGCCATTGGCGTGGGAATCGTCTCGGCTGCCCACTCATCCCAGTCGTAGATGTGCAGGTCGGTGCCACAAATCGACGAGGCAAGGACGCGAATCAGTACGTCGTGCGGACCGACGGCCGGCTCCTCGACTGTGGCCATCTCGATCCCGGGCCCGGGCCGAGGCTTGATCAGCGCTCGCATCAGGCCACGACGCCCAGCTCGCGTCCGACGGTGGCAAACGCATCGATCGCTTTGTCGAGATGCACTCGTTCATGGGCCGCCGAAATCTGGGTGCGGATGCGGGCCTGCCCGCGTGGTACCACTGGATAGGAGAAGCCGATGACGTACACGCCCTGGTCGAGGAGTCGGTTGGCCATCTCCGTCGCCAGCGCGGCGTCGCCGAGCATGACCGGGATGATGGGGTGGTCGGCTCCGGTCATTTCGAACCCGTTGGCCTCCATCGCTGCCCGGAAGTACCGGCTGTTGTCGCGCAGGCGCTCGCGAAGTTCGGTGCTGGACGTCAGCAGACCGAGCACCTCGAGCGATGTGGCAGCGATGACCGGAGCGAGGGTGTTGGAGAACAGGTAGGGCCGTGACCGCTGTCTGAGCCAGGCGATCAACTCTGCTCGCCCCGACGTGTAGCCACCTGAGGCGCCACCCAGCGCCTTGCCGAGCGTGCCCGTGATGAGATCGACCCTTCCCTCGACTCCGCAGTGATCGGGAGTCCCGGCGCCCCTGCTGCCGACGAATCCGACGGCGTGTGAGTCGTCCACCATCACCAGGGCACCGTATGCGTCGGCAAGGTCACAGATGCCGTTCAGATCGGCGATGACGCCGTCCATCGAGAACACCCCGTCGGTGGCGATGAGCTTGAAGCGCGCATCCGATGCCTCGACCAGCCGGGCTTCCAGCTCGCTCATGTCGTTGTTGGCGTAGCGGTACCGGGCTGCTTTGCACAGTCGCACACCGTCGATGATCGATGCGTGATTGAGCGAGTCGCTGATCACTGCGTCCCCTTCGGCGAGCAGCGTTTCGAACAACCCCGTGTTTGCGTCGAAACACGATGAATAGAGGATGGTGTCCTCGGTGCCCAAGAAGGCACTGATCGCATGCTCGAGCCTGCGATGGACCGTTTGGGTGCCGCAGATGAAGCGCACCGACGACATGCCGTATCCGTATTCGTCGAGAGCCGACTTGGCTGCCTGTACCAGGCGGGGGTCCGACGCAAGGCCGAGGTAGTTGTTGGCGCACAGGTTGACGACCTCGCGACCATCGGCCAGCTCGATCACCGCGCCTTGCGGCGAGGCGATCTGCCTCTCCTCCTTGTAGAGGCCTTCGGCGCGTAGCTCGTCCATCTGGCGGGAGAGGTGATCCGTGAGTGTCATGGCTCCATACTGCCAACACCCATCGACGGTTGACGCTCCCCACACGCGACGAAATCGGGATTCACGGCGGGGAGCCGGTGGAATACGATCGGACCACCCTCATTCGCGCCGGCGACAGCGCAGCTCACAAACCGATGACGCAACCCCGATCGACCGAACACGAAGATCACTCACACTCTTCATGTGCTCCAGGGCGCGTTCAGGCCCTTGTAAGCCGTCTGTGCGACCGTGCGCCGTTCACTCGCCTTGACGACCGCGCGCGAGTGAAACGCCATCAACAACGTCAACGGGAGGAACGATGACAACTGCAACCATGGACACCTCGGCCGACACGCTGGCCGGCCGTCTCTTCGAATCGGTGTTGGGCACGCTCGATGTATGGTCGATCTATGTGGGCGAACAGCTCGGCCTGTACGACCACCTCCACCGAACCGGCGCTGCGACGGTCCCCGAGATGGCGCAAGCCGTCGGGGCCGACGGTCGGTATGTACGGGAGTGGGCCGAGCAGCAGGCGGCCAGCGGTCTCATCATGGTCGACGACCCGGGCGCCGACCCCGATCGACGCCGCTTTTCGCTGCCGGCAGGGCATGCCGAGGTGCTGTGCGACCGCGACAGCCTCAACTACCTGGCCCCGTTCGTTCGGCTGATTGTCGGATCCGGCAAGCAGATCCCGGCTCTGCTCGACGCCTACCGCAACGGAGGTGGGGTGTCATGGGAGCAGTTCGGGGCCGACGTGCGAACTGGTCAGGCCGACATGAACCGACCGTGGTTCATCAACGCGCTCGGCAGCGAATGGTTTCCCAATGTACCGAGCCTGCATGAGCGGCTCGAGGCCGGTGCACGAGCAGCTGATGTCGGATGTGGCGAGGGATGGTCGACGATCGCAATGGCAGCGGCCTACCCGGCTTCGACCTTCGAGGGTTTCGACATCGACGGCCCTTCCATCGAGGCGGCCCGCAGACACGCGGCCGATGCAGGGGTAGCCGACAGGGTGACGTTCACGGCAGGAGACGCCGCCGACCTGAGCCTCGAGGACGCGTTCGACGTCGTCACCGCGTTCGAATGCATCCACGACTTGCCCCGTCCCGTGGATGTGCTTGGAACCATGCGACGGATCGCCAAGCCGGACGGCCGGGTGGTCGTCATGGACGAAGCCGTCCCTGACGAATTCAGCGGACCGGGCGATGAGGTCGAACGGCTGATGTACGGCTTCTCGCTGTTTCTGTGTCTGCCGGACAGCATGTCGCATGCCGACTCGGCGGCAACCGGCACGGTGTTCCGGCCCGAGGTGTTGCGAAGCTACGCCACACGAGCCGGCTTCAGCGGCGTAGAGGTGTTACCGATCGACAACGACTTGTGGCGGTTCTACGAGCTCGTCCATTGAGAACGGAAGCGGCGGCGCACCGGTCAGGTCGGGCGGTGCGCCACCGTCCGTTCGATCCGACGCGTCACCAATGCGGCACCTATTGCGATCACCGGGACGGCGATCGCCACCGGGAGGGTGGCACCGCTGACGAGCGCGTCGGGTTGACTGACCGTGAAACGGATTTGCGGCGAGACCGATGGCGGTCCCCCATCGATGGGAACGACTGAGATGAGCACGCGGTAGTCGCCGGCCATGATCGGCGCGACGTCCCATTCGATCGTGTGCGCCTCGCCTGGGGCGAGGCTGTCGAGTGGGCGATTCAACTCGGACGTCCAATCTTCGGCGTCAGCCGAGCCACCCCCGGCCGGATCAACGACGAGCAGATGCGCCACGAGGGGCCCGGTGGGTGCCGTTCCCGAGTTGGAGATCTCGACCATCATGACCGTCTCCGTCCCGATCACCGTGTCCACTGACTCTTGGTCGACTGCGACGACCGGGCCCTCCTGGGCCGACACCGGCAGCGCAACCGTCACAGCGCCGAGGACACAGAGCGCGGTCAGGAGCAGCATCCGTCTCATGAGCCGGGCTCGATCTCGACGGTGCGAACCCCCACGACGACGGCCGCGACCACGATGACCGCCGCAATGACCGGGCTCGCCAACCACGTCACCTCCGATGCGAAAGAATGCTGATCGACCACGACCCTGTTGAGGAGCTGCAGCGACGAAGTCACTGGGTCGGCCCGCAGGATGAACTGACCGATGGGTCCTCGCGTCACTGCGGCCGGCAGCAACCCGGGTACCGCCAGGACCCCCACCGCCAACAGCGCCAGACCGAGGCTGACCAGGTTGGTGCGAGCCCTGGCACTGATCAGAACCGCTCCGAAACCGAAGAAGACCGCCATCGCCAGCCCGGCCGTCGCAACGACGGCAAGCGCGTCGAGCGCCCCGCCCGGTCCGGTGCCCACGGCGAGTACGTACGGCGTGGCCACCAAGAACGTCACCAGCCACCAGGCCATCGCGGCGATGGCTTTGCCGAGCACCAATGACGAATGTTCGACGGGGGTGAGCAGCAAAGACTCGAGGGTCGCCCGATCCCGCTCCCCGCTGATCGAGTCGGCAGCTCCGAACAGCACGAACAGCAGTCCGAGCCCAATGGCGAGCCGCACCAGGATGGCGACACCCTCCCGCGCGTCCAGCAGGTTGATCTGCGAGGTATAGGCCACCCCGACAGCCACTCCGCTGAGAGCGAAGGCAACGCCCACCATGAGCCACGGGCCCCAGCCTCGGAGCCAGGCGTCTCGTACCTCCTCGCGAACCACAAGCGCGACTGATTTCGTGTCGTTCATGTCGTGACCTCGAGGAAGGTGTCGGCGAGCCGATCGGTCACCGCCGCGTCGTACACGACCCGGCCTCGGTCGAGGATCACCGCCCGGTCGCAGATCCGCTCGATCTCGTCGAGCAGATGGGAGGTCAGGACGATGGCTGCGCCGCGCTCGTCGGCCAATCTTCGCACGAGATCCAGTACGTTGCGCTTGCCGCCAGGATCCAACCCCAGGGTCGGTTCGTCGAGAAACAGCACCGGCGGTTCGTTGATGAGAGCGCGGGCGATGCCGAGTCGTTGGCGCATCCCCCGGCTGAATGTGCCGATTCGGTCGCTCCAGCGATCGCCCAGCCCGACTTCGGACAGCAGGTCCATACCCAGCTTCCTCGCGTCCGACCAATGGACCCCATACAAGGCCCCGTGGTAAGAGAGATAGTCAATCGCGCGCTTTCGCTTGGGAAACCCGGCGCTCTCAGGCAAGACGCCGACAACCGAGCGAATCTTCTCGGGATCGGTGTGGCCCAGGATCGAGAATTCTCCGCCCGATGGCGCCAGAAGCGTGGTGAGCACGCGGATCAGCGTGGTCTTGCCGGCGCCGTTGGGTCCGAGCAGTCCCGTCACTTGGTTGTTGCTCGCCGTGAAACTGACCTCGTCGAGGGCGAGCCGCTCGCCGTACCGCTTGGAAATCCGATGGCTGTCGACCGCGTTCACGGGGCCATCTTGACGAATGGCACCTGAACGCCTGCTGACCCGCCGCTAACCCTGAGCTCGGTTCAGTCCCAAGTCCGCACCTGATGGCGAATGCTCTCGATGATCCGCATCACTTCTTCGGCGGGGGCGGCGCGGGCGATGGCGTGGACCCCGAAGCTGGCGGCAAGTACCAGGTCGGCTCGCGCCTGTACCTCGGCCCTGGGTGCGGTGCCGTCCAAGGCTGCGCAGAGGGCGTCACGGATCGCTCCCCGGTAGGCGGCCACGCGCGCAGCGATTGCAGGGTCCTCGCGAGCGGTGGTCATGAGGCTCACGACGAGACACCCGCGCATTCCGGAACCGGCGAGCCAGCCGGCCAGGGCCTCGAGGAACCGATCGACGGCGCCAATCCCGCCGCCGGCCGCCAGGTGATCCAGCAAGTCCCGTTTGACAGCCGTCTCATAGCGGTCGATCGCCGCCAGCAGGAGGGCCTGTTTGGAGCCGAACGCGTTGTACAGGCTCGACTGGCTGAGGCCGAGGGCGCGTTCGAGGTCGCGGGTCGAGGTCTCCTTGTAGCCCCGCTCCCAGAACAGATCGACGGCGGCATCCAATACGGTTTCGTCATCGAATGAGCGCGGACGGCCCGGCGTCGTAGTGGTCACGCCCCAAGGTTAGGTGCCGCGACCAAGTCGAGGGGCAGACCGACTCCTTTCCGACATTCTGGAGCATGCGCTTCAGAATATGAGTAGGTTCCGCCTGTACACCCGCTGCCCCGCCGCAAGGCGAAAGAGGAGGCGCCATGGCCCAACTCCCGTACATCGAACCCGAGGATGCGGATCCCGTCACCAAACAGGTCTACGACGACGCCGAAGCCCGCTTCGGCATGGTCCTGAACATCTTCAAGATATCGGGCAATGCTCCGGAGATCGCCGAAAAGATGTGGCAGATCTACTTCGACATCCTCCGCGAGGGCCCCATGCTCGACTGGTACACAAAAGAGCTGCTGATCCTCAAGTCGACCAAGATGGGCGACTGCCTCTATTGCGTGACGCAGCACGAGGTCGTAGCGCTCCGCGAGGGCGTGACGGTGGAGAAGCAACGCGACATCGTCGGCGCGATCTATCGCCAGTCACCCCACTACACCGATGCCGAGCGGGCAATCCTCGACCTGACGGCCCATGTGATGATCGACCCCGAGGAGATCCCCGCCGACGTGTGGGCTCGCGTCAAAGAGCACTATTCGGACGGACAGATCGTCGAAATCGCCGTGACGATCGGCGCCTATCTGCAGGTGTCGAAATTCGGCGACGCCCTAGGAGTGAAGCTCGAGGAGGTGTGGTACGGCCACCAGCCGGTGCTCTTCGTCGAGGAGCCGCCCGAGAGCCCGGGCACCAAACATCTCCTCGACGAGTTCATGGCCCAGACCCCGGTGGGAGGTTGAACATGCCGGTAGTCGCACCTGTCGAGAACCCGACCGAGGACGAGGCCCGTGAGGCCTACGCGGCAGCTGAGGCCCACTTCGGCCACGTGCCGAACTTGGTGAAGGCGCTTGGCTCCAATCCCGTGTTCTGCAAGTCGATCACCGAGTTCGTCATCCAGGCGCTGGCCGAAGGCCGGGTGTCGTGGGCGTTCAAGGAGCTGGTGGTCCTGAAGACCTGCCGCGCCATGGGCTCGTACTACGCCTACGGCGCTCATGAGCGGCTCGCCCACGACCTTGGCAACTCGGCGGAACGAATCGGCGACTTGGCCAACTCGATCTGGGAAACGAGCGATGCCTACACCGATGCCGAGAAGGCGGTGTTCGAGCTGGTCAACCAGATCGCTGTCGACGCCAACGAAGTCTCGGACGAGCTGTGGGAACGCCTGCGGTCACATTGGGACCACGGGCAGCTGCTCGAGCTGGCGGCGCTGATCACCACGTTCATCAACATCGGCCGCACGGCCGACACGCTGGGGGTGGCCGACCCGGTGTTGTTCACCAAGCCGGTGGCAGCCGGCTGAGGTAACAGTCAGGAACGATGCGAGGATGGGCCCGGCCGGCGGGCCCATCCTGGCGCTGACCTCCGCACCCCACCCTATCGGCGCCGAGTGCCACTCAGATGCCTCCCGAGACCGACGTGAAGAACATCGCATTCCAGACGTCGTCGAACCCCCACGGATTGGTGCCGTCGTTGATCAACCTCGGGAACCAGATGTTCGACATCGTGTAGCGGCTGCATTCGGGTTGGATGCCGTATTGGGAGCATCTCCAGTTGATGCCTGAGTTGGACACCGTCGACCGTAGGAAGCGGTAGCCGTCTGCGACCTGGAAGATCGGTCCCCCTGAGTGGCCTCCGTTCGAGAAGCAACCCATTGCGACTTCCCCGTATCCACCACCCTCGTGATAGTTGTACTGGACACCCGACGTACACCACCAAGGCCAGTTGGCCTCGCCGGCAGTCTGCGAGCTGTAGTCGTTGTACACCGCCCACGGCCCGGAGGCGGGATATCCCGGCGCATACCAATAGTACGCCGTGGGGTCACTGAAGCGCACTGTGCGGATCGGTCCGGTATCAGGCGGGGTGTACCAAACCGTTTCCCATCCGTGAAAGTCGCCAGCATGGAAGCCGTCACTGTCAGCGAACAGCGCGATGAGGGCATAGTCCAGGACGTACAGCATCTTCCCGCTGAGTTCGAACTCGTCGTGGAACACCCGTCGTTCTCCCCACCAGGCCCGCTCCGAATCGAACGGCCCATAAGCATCGGGCACGAAATAGAACCCGACCGGCGAGTAGTAGTTCCAGACCCCATCGACGAGCAGGAGAGCCCGATCGGTGCAATGCGCGGCGGTGAGCACCACATTCGTGTGTACGAGCGTGCCCGAGCACTGGCCGTAGTGCGGACGACCATCGCCGTAGTAGAAGCCGTACCACATGTAGAGCTTCCCGACCGTCGAAGGAAGGTAGGAGGACCCGAGCCAGTTGGAGTTCCAGTCGAGCACGTTCTGTGGAGCTGATGAACTGATCACCTGAGAGATGGGCCCCGGCGTCGCGGCATCCGGCGGCCCAGCCGTCCGTGTGGGTAGCGCCGACTCGCCGAGCACGGATGCGCCGGGATCGAAGCTCGGAATCCGCTCGGGGTCGAATGTGGTCCCACTCTCCAGTTCGTACATCAGCGGTGTGCCAGGGGAACCTTCGGGGAGATCTCCCGTTTCTGTGGCGTCACCTTGTGGTTCGTCGAGCCCCTGGATCCACGCTGCGTCGACGCCGGTCCCTGCGTCGGGATCGGCCGGTCCCTTGGGCGCCACCGAGGTCATCGCTCGGTGTAGGAAAGCCGCCATTTGGCCACGCGTCACCGGGTTTCCAGGGCAGTACTCGGTGGCGGAGCAGCCGCTCGTGATGCCGGCTCCGGCCAGCCACTCGATGTCTTGCTCGAAGATCGAATCGTCGTCGTCGGTGAAGTCGATGGTGTGAGGATCCGAGGCGATGATCCCGCCGAGGGCACGGTGAAGGAACGCTGCCATCTGCCCTCTTGTCACCGGTTCAGAGGGACAGTATTTCGTCACAGAACACCCCGATGTGATACCCGCCGCGGCCAACCACTCGATGTCTTGCTCGAAGATCGAGTTGTCGTCATCGACGAAGTCCGCAGAACTGCCGGTTGCAGCGAGCGTTTGCCCCAAAGCCCGATGCAAGAATGCTGCCATCTGGCCTCGCGTCACCGAATCGCGTGGGCAGTAGTCAGTCGCCGAACAGCCCGAGGTGATACCCGCCGCTGCCAACCACTCGATGTCTTGCTCGAAGATCGAGTCGTCATCGTCGATAAAGGTGTGACCGTCCTGTGCCGATGCGGCAGACGCCACCGGTGGTGGATCGGGTGGTGTCGTGGCCGCGGCCGGTAGCGCGGCAAACAACACAAAACACAGGCCGGCGATCAGTCGCCGAACGGGCGGCGTGAAGTCGAGCGCGAACATTACCCCTCCATCCAGCCGACAGCCCGCCAGGCATCGTGCCCCGGCCGGTCCATTCCGGCCGTTCGACCCGGTCAGCCTCCCAGCTCAACCTCCTACTCAACCTACTCGCTGCCTTCGCCGTAGTCGGAGGGATTGCGGGGCGAGATGAGAAGGCTTTCGGTGCACTCGCGAGAAGGGCCCGCCGGAGCGGGCCCTTCTCTCATCGATGGATGCGTCTATCGCAGTTGGAGGATGTACAAGCCTCCGCCGGTGTAGTCCGAGCCGAGCACCAGGTTGCGATGCACGTACACGCCCCAGAAGCTGCTGCCTCCGCCCGGCGAGAACGCTGCGACTTCTCGCACGGCCGTCGGGTTCGAGATATCGAACACTCTGATCCCGTCGTCATACCAAGACCAGTACGCCCAGTTGCGCTTCACGATGACGTTGTGGGCGCTGAACAGCCCGTCCTCCGCGCTGGCGTTCAACGTGTTCTCCGTGGCGAATGCGCTGATCTGATGCGGGTTGGTCGCGTCGCTGGTGTCGAACACCCGGGCGAACCCGAACGGATTGTCGGTGTACGTCTCGTCTCCGACGACCACGATGTCACCGCCATGGGCGGGCACAGCGACGTGGGCGTCGCCCTCGTCGGAACCGAACGTCGGCGGCTCGATGCCCTGGCCGATCATGCGCGGGCGCCGCGGGTTGCTGATGTCGAGCAGGATCAACCCGGCGTCCCAGTAGGAGATGTAGGCAACCGTACCTCGAGTGTTCACCCACACGTCATGGGCGTACACCGCGGGGAAGAACTCGCCCCGACACAGCTCCTGGCCACCTGGCGGCGGCGTGCAGTCCGATCCGGGCGGGAACGGTGGCACCGTTGCGAACGGTGTCCCATACGCCATTCCGCCGTCCTTGCCGGCTCCCCAATCCCCGACGGTGACCGGGTTGGTCGGATCGGTGACGTCGACGATGAGCACATCACCGATTCCGGTGAAGATCTCGTTGAAGCCACTCACGGCCGCCACATAGGCCTTGCCGCCCCGCTGATAGATGAAGAGGTTGTGGATGAATTCGGGCTCCCCGAATTCGGCCTTGGCGCTCAACAAGACCGGACTGGCGGGATTGGTGACGTCCCACAACTGCAAGCCTGTGAAGCAGCCTTCGCCGCCAACCGCCATCAAGTCACCACTCCAGGCGCGCGTGTTGATCGTGGCGACCTTCACGTCCTGGAGCGAACAGTCCGGGTCAGGACTGGGCGCAGTCGCCACGGCTACCGGATTGCGGGGGTCGGAGATGTCGACGATCTGCACCGGAGTGCCGCCCAAACCCGCCAGGTACGCATGGTTGCGATGCGCCCACACGTCGCTGATCGCCTCCGGACCGAAGCCGATGTGCCCCACTTCGACAAGCCGGTGACTCAGGGCCGAACCGTCGGCATGGCCGCTGGCCTCGACGGCATGGTGCGGAATCTGCTCGGCAAAGTCCGCCCGCTGTGACCTGACATCGTCTCCCTGGGCCGGGGTGGGGGCCAACATCACCGCCGCCAGCGCTCCCGCGAGCGCAAGAAGGCGCAACCTTCGTGTTCCCATACGTATCTCCCTCCTACCTTGCCGAACCTAGCGAACTGATCGCTGCGGTGGCGAACCAATGCAACTACCCCGACTTGGGATGATGTGGTAGGTAGCCCAGGACGATTGGACCGCTTCAAATCCCGACGTTCCCGGATGGCAGTCGGCTCGGATCGCGCTACGTTCCTATGCGATGGACCTCGTGTGGACCGCCTCCGACGAGCTGGTGTCCGGCTCGGCGACCGCCCGCTTCATGGCGGCCAATGGGTTCGAGGCCTATGACGAGCTGGTCGAGCGTTCCATCGCCGACCCCGACTGGTTCTGGGACGCCGTCGTCGAGTTCTTGGGCATTCCGTTCCAGCAGCCATACCGAGCGGTGAGAGACGAGACGAAGGGTCCACAGTTCACGACTTGGTTCGTGGAGGGCGTTTTCAACATGTCCGTAGCGTGCGTCGATCGCTGGGCGGATGATCGTCCCGATCAGGAGGCGATCGTTGCCGAGCACGAAGACGGCTCGATCGATCGCTACACCTTCGCCGAGCTGAAAGCTGCGGTCGAACGGTACGGCGGGGCGTTCCGGGCGGCCGGAGCAGACCGGGGCGACCGGGTGGCGGTCTACTTGCCCATGGGCGCCGAGGCGATCATCTCCATGTTGGCCATCGCCCGCATCGGCGCCGTGTTCGTTCCCGTGTTCTCCGGCTTCGGGTCCGATGCAATCGCCGCTCGACTCGCCGCCTCCGAGCCGGCCGTGATCGTGGTGGCTGACGGAGTGCAGCGTCGCGGCGCATTTGTGCCTATGAAGGCCACCGCCGACGAGGCACTCGGGCTCGTGGACCTCGACGTGCAGCCTGCGGTGCTGGTGGTACGCAACAGGCGCTCGGAACAAATCCCATGGACCCCGGAACGGGACCGGTGGATGGCAGAGGCCGCGGCGGCAGCCACCCCTGCGCCACCGGTCGAGACCAGCTCCGAAGACCCGGTCCTCCTCACCTACACGTCCGGCACCACGGGTCGGCCCAAAGGGGTCGTCCATGTCCATGCCGGGCTCACGGTGAAGCTGATACAAGAAGGCGCCTTCCAGCTCGACATTCGACCCGGCCACCGCCACATGTGGCTCACCGACATGGGATGGGTGATGGGCCAATGGACGACCGTCGCCGGTCTTGGCAACGGGGCGACGGTGGTGACCTACGACGGCGCCCCCAACCATCCCGACCCAGGTCGAGTGTGGAAGCTGGTGGAGGATCACGCAATCACGGCATTGGGCCTCTCCCCGACCTTCGTCCGAGCGATCCAGCCCGCCGGAGTCGACCATCCCCGCCGGTATGACTTGTCGAGCCTGCGCACGTTCGGGTCAACCGGCGAGCCGTGGAACCCCGACCCGTGGTGGTGGCTGTTCGGCGAAGTGGGTGGGCGCCGCGTCCCCATCGTCAATCTGTCGGGCGGCACCGAGATCGGGGCGTGCCTCCTTTCGGTCAACCTCTTGCAGGGTCTCAAGCCCACCTCGGTGGGAGGACCGTCGCTCGGCGTGG
This sequence comes from Acidimicrobiia bacterium, assembly GCA_041586155.1. Lineage (GTDB taxonomy): Bacteria > Actinomycetota > Acidimicrobiia > Spongiisociales > JAENVV01 > JBFGJH01. The sequence continues at coordinate 4,099 of JBFHAT010000029.1, read as the reverse complement.
CCGTCGATTGTTTCGACTCTGATGGGCAGCCGGTGCGAGGCGAAGTCGGCGAACTGGTGGTGAAAGCCGCCTGGCCTGGCATGACCCGCGGCTTCTGGGGTGACCGGCAACGGTATCTCGACACCTACTGGTCGCGCTGGCCCGACGTATGGGTGCACGGGGACTGGGCATCTGTGGACGAAGACGGATTCTGGTATCTCCATGGCCGCTCGGATGAAACCCTCAACGTGGCAGGCAAGCGACTGGGGCCTGCCGAGGTCGAATCGGTCGTCGTTGCCTCCGACCGCGTGGTGATGGCCGCCGCCATCGGCGTACCCGACGACGTCAAAGGAGAGACGATCGTCGTCTACGTGGTGCCCACCGATCCGGAAGAAGCCGGTGACGAGCTGTCTGTTGAACTGGCAGACGCAGTCGCCGCCGCACTCGGCAAGCCATTCCGTCCCAAAGCCGTGCGCTTCGTGGCCGACCTGCCCCGTACACGTTCGGCCAAGATCATGCGCCGGGTCGTCAAGGCGAGGGCACTCGGCGCTGACACGGGCGACCTTTCCAGCCTCGAGAATCCGGCCGCGGTCGACGCGATCGAGCCGCTGGAGGGCGGGTAGCCTGTGCTCATGCCCCAGCTTCAAGCGCTGACTGCCGGAATGGTGATCCCCTACGGGGGGAACGAGTACACCACGGTATCGGCCGAGCTGGCGAGCGTCTTCCAACCGGGCGACCGGCTCATCGTCGTACAGGACACGGGCGATCTACTCCATATACCTGCCACCGTCTGGGACATCGCAGCCGCCGCGGTCGAACGGGCCTCATCTGCGTTCGCCCAACTGGGTGCACTACCCGATCAGGCCGTCACCGACTTCTACAAGGCGTTCGCCCAGCGACTTGCCGAAAATGAGACCTTCGCCGCCATCGCCGATGCCAACGCCGACGACGTCACCGCCGCCCAGGCCAAGGGCCGCTCGACCACGCGGCTGGTGTTGTCAGAGCGGATGCGATCCGACATGATCGCCGGTCTCGAAGGGTGGGCCAACACACCGTCGATTCGCGGCCAGATCACCGAACACCTCGACCACGACGGTTGGTCGGTTGACCTCATCAAGGACGGCGTGGGCGTGGTGGGCTTCGTGTTCGAAGGCCGCCCGAACGTCTTCGCCGACGCGACCGGAGTACTGCGAGCAGGCAACACCGTGGTGTTTCGAATCGGATCCGACGCGCTCGGCACCGCCGAGGCGATCGTCGAGCACGCCCTCGACCCCGCCCTGGCCGCCGCTGGGATGCCCGAAGGATCGGTCGCGCTGGTGGCGTCGCCGTCGCGCGCCGCCGGCTGGGCAATGATGGCCAACCCAACGCTGGCACTGGCCGTGGCGCGTGGCTCAGGAGCAGCAGTCGCGCAACTCGGCGCCGTCGCCCGCCAGGCGGGCAATCCCGTCAGCCTCCACGGCACAGGTGGGGCCTGGATGGTGGCCGGGCCCAACGCTCCCGCCGCCGACGTCGAACTGGCCGTGTTCCACAGTCTCGATCGAAAGGTGTGCAACACCCTCAACACGGCCTGTTTCACCGCTGATCGGGCGGCAGAGCTGATTCCGAGTTTCCTGTCGGGGCTGGAGCGGGCCGCCGACTACCTGGGAACGGCTCCAAAGCTGCACGTCACCGAGGCGGCGCGGCCCTTCGTTCCGGAACATTGGTTCACCATCCGCCGGCCCATCGCCAGGGCGGAGGGGGAAGTCGAGGAGTCTTTGGCCGAGCCGATCGGGACCGATGAGCTCGGCGAGGAGTGGGAATGGGAGCAGTCGCCCGAGGTGACGGTCCATGTCGTCGAGACGGTCGACGACGCCGTCCGTCTGTTCAACGAGCAGAGCCCCCGCTTTGCTGCCTCCCTCATCTCCAGCGAGGCGACCGATCACGATCGGTTCTTCGCGATGGTCGACGCGCCGTTCGTGGGGAACGGAATGACACGATGGGTGGATGGCCAATACGCCCTCGACCGTCCCGAGCTGGGCCTCTCCAATTGGCAGCACGGCCGCCTGTTCGGCCGGGGCGGCGTCCTCAGCGGCGATTCCGTCTACACGCTCCGGACCCGAGTCGACCAAGAGCACATGGACATCGGGCGCTGGCCGACCTACTCGACGGCCGACACCAAGTAGTCGTCTCGTTCGTCGGACCACACCAGATCGACCACGCCCCGGTTGGCGCCCGCCTTGGCAAACTGGAGAAAGCTCGAAAACCCGAACTTCTTCTCACTGAAGCCGGGGTTGCGCTTGCGCAGCTCGTTCTTCAGGCCGGAAAGCACCACGTGGCCTCCTTTTGCCCCGGCGACTGCGTCGACGAGCAGCCGGAACGCCTCATCCTCCAAACTCGACCTCGACGGAAATTCGACCTGCGGATCGCCGTTGGCACCTTTGCTGAGGGCGATCACTCCTTGCGATTCGAGGTGACGTAACAGCTCGCCGAACGCTCGGAATCCGTAGTCGGCCTCGGAGAATGTGGGGTCTTTGCGCAGCAACGTCCGCTTGAGGTGCGACCCGAGCACAGTCCCCTCACCCGATCGCTTCAACCCGCTCAGAGTCCTGCCGATCTGCTTCGAGAGGTCAGCCATGGTCGGCGTGGACGACCCTGCATCGGGCTCGACCACTTCGGTGGCAGACCGGCGCTGGCTGGCCTCGACGCCCTCGAGCGACTCGTAGAAGAGGAACTCGTCGCAGGCGGGAGGCAGAAGCGCCGAGGTCGACGCCCTGATCCCGACCCCGATCACCCGCTTGTTGAGCTCGCGCAGCTTGTGGACCAGTGGGGTGAAGTCGGAATCCCCGGTGCAGATGACGAAGGTGGTCACGTAGTCCCGCTCGAAGGCGAGTTCCATCGCATCAACGGCCAGTTTGATGTCAGCGGCGTTCTTGCGGACAGCCCCCATCCTCTGCGGGATCTCGATCAGCTCGACATGGTGTCGGGTCAGTCGCTTGCGGTCGTCTTCGAACAGCGTCCAATCTGCATACGCCCGCCGCACCACCACCCTGCCTCGCTCGGCGAGGGCGTCGGCCACCGGCGTGAAATCGAAAGTGGCGCCGTTGAGGTCCTCGCGCGCCCCGATCGCCAGGTTCTCGTAGTCGAGAAAGAGTCCGATTCGTTCTTCTTCTGTATCCATGAGTTGCCGCGACGTTATACGGCCGGCGGAGGTACCGCCAGCTGGTGATCAGCGGATGGTGACGGTCACCTTCAGCGGCTCAGGGGGGACGAGCGCCGCATCGGCGCCATCGGCCGCCACCACCCACGATTCATGTCGGCCCGGATCGCTCTCGGCGAACGCAGGCCCAGTCTTGCTGGGATGGTCGAACTCCAGATCACTCCGTCGCTCGAAGTCGCCAGGCCGAGCCGATCGCTGCGGTCGGCGCGACCCGACCCGGTGTAGTACATCAACAAGCCTTCTTCGGTGACCACGACCGACGGTTCGCCGACCCGAATGCCGTCCCAGGCGCCGTCCGGTCCGGGCTCCAGAACTGGCTTGGGGTCCGACACCCAGGGGCCACCGGGCGCGGGGGCACTGGCTCGCCCGACGAAACCGGGAGCCAGCCGGCCGCCATTTGTGTAGAAGTACCCGACCCAGGTCCCGTCCCCGTCGACGTGAGCCGACATCATGAACACCGTGCTGTCGGCGAACGGCACGAAGTCGGTGCCGAACACGGGCCCGGCGCCGGACTCCCTCCACATGAACCCGTCGTCGGACGTGAGATGGGTGACCGTGGTGGGGCCCGGGAACTCCGTGAACGAGTTGCGCAGCATGTGAAAAACGCCGTCGTGGAACACGATGGCTCCCGGATTCATGAACTGCTCATCGCCGTGCGGCCGTACGATCGGGTCGGTCGACAGGAGGGCCAAGACCTGATCGGGTTCGGCAGCCCTCGTCGCAGTGGTCGGTCGGCGCCGGCGAGGGGGAAGGTGCCAGGGTGGAGGGCAAGGTAGGCGAAGAAGGGGGCGGAGCCGGCGTGGAGGTCGAAGCGCTCTGGTCAGAGCACGCCGTCGCCGCCAACAGGACGGCGAGTAGGCACGCGATCAGCCGGCGCTGGTTCTGGTGCACCGGGAGATGGTTACGGGCAGTCCTCACCAATGG
>JBFHAT010000028.1:0-33387 GCA_041586155.1 Acidimicrobiia bacterium | reverse complement strand
GGTTTCGGTGGCGGTGGTTGCTGGGCAGTGTGCGTTCGTGGATGGGGCGTCGGTGACGGTGGTGACGATCACGATGGCTCCTGAGGGTGGCGCCACGGTGGTGTTCGATGGGGTGCCGTACACGGTGTCGGGCTCTCAGGTTGAGGTGGGTCCTGGTTCGTATGAGTGGTCGGCGTCGGCGGGGGGCGGCTATGTGTTGGTAGGAGACACCTCCGGCGCCATCACCGCAATCGACTGTGCCGAACCACCCCCAACCGCCGCAGTGGCCGTCTCGGCCGGTCCCTGCATATGGGATGGAGATGCCACCGCCGACGTGACCGTCGACATCGACCCCGACGGATCCGCCCAGTCGTGATCACGGGTGAGGGTCAGCATCTGCTGCTGGATGGCGACGGCGTCATCGTGTTGGGGCCTGGCGACTATGCCTGGACGGCGACCGCCGTCGGCGACCATGTCCTGACCGGAGCGACCGAAGGCACGTTCGCAATCGCCGACTGCACACCGGCCCCGGCCAGGATCGGAGACTTCGTCTGGGAGGACCTGGACGGCGACGGCGTTCAGGACGCGGGTGAGCCAGGCGTGCCGGGCGTCACCGTCAACCTCTGGAGCGACGGCGAGCTCGTTGCGTCCACCGTCACCGACGCCGACGGACGGTATCTCTTCGAGGATCTGCTCCCTGGCGAGTACTCGGTTGAGTTTGTGATCGAGGATCCCTACGTCCTCACGGCAGACAACGTCGGAGACGACGCAACCGACAGTGACACCGGCGGAGGACAGGTGGCCGTTTCGGTCGAGGCAGGCGAGGACGATCTCACCATCGACGCGGGCGTCGTCGAACCCGCCACGATCGTCGTCGTCAAACGCACGGAGCCGGCGGCCGAGGGGCTGTTCGACTTCTTCGGCGCTCTCGATGCGCAACTGGGGGACGGTGGGATGGCCGAAGCGTTGGTGATGCCGGGCACGTACGCGGTGACAGAAGCCGCTCAAGACGGCTGGGCATTGGTCGACTTGACGTGCAGCGCCGGAGGGATCGGGGACGTCGAAGCCCGCACCGCCAACTACACCGTTCAGTCCGGCGACTCCGTGACGTGCACCTTCGTCAACACCAATGAAGGCTCAGTGGTCCTGGAGAAGCTCACTGACGCCGAGACAGACGACGTGTTCTCGTTCGTGGTCGGTTCAGACACCATCGAGCTGGCTGCCGGCGAATCGGCGACATTGACGCTACCGGCCGGCGAATACCGCATCACGGAGGACTTGGCCGTGGTCGACGGCTGGGCCCTGGCGAGCATCGTGTGCTCAGGACAGCACGACGTGGCGCTCGAAGACGCTTCCGCGACCCTCGTCGTCGAACCGGGCGGCACCGTGGGATGCACGTTCGTCAACGCCCAGGACATCGCAACGCTCGGCGCCATCGGCGACTTCGTGTGGGAGGACACCGACGCCGACGGAATCCAGGAGGCGGATGAGCCGGGCGTGCCCGGTGTGCTCGTCGAGCTGATGGAGGCCGAGACCACCGATCCGGTCATCAGCGGTACCACCAACGCCGCCGGGATCTACGTCCTCATCAACGTGCCGGCGGGCGACTACCAGGTGCGGTTCACCGGACCAGACGGGTTCCTGTTCACCGACGCCGATCGGGGGGGCGACGACGCCATCGACAGTGATGTGACGAACACCGTGGTGTCGGCCGACGCGGCCGGCGCAGCGGGCCTGAACGCCGCACCCTCGTCGTTGACGGTGGGCAAGTCCGTGGGTCTCACCGAGGTCGTGACATTGGCCGAGGGCGAGGCAAACACGACGGTTGACGCCGGCTTCTTCCAGATCGAGGTACTCACCGAGGCTCCGGACGTCACCCCGCCGCCGGCCAAGACTCCGAGCGGGTCGGTGGGTGGAACGACGCCCGACGTAGCCGCTCCGATCTCAGCCGAACCGTCGGTGGGAGGGGCTCCCGAGACCGACACGAAGGTGCTCGGCATTCAGGAACTCCCGAACACGGGCCTGTCCCGAGACGGTTGGGCAGCGATGGCGCTGGCGCTGATCCTGACGGGCGCTGGGTTGCTGCTGATGTCCGGCCGCCAACGCACGGCGCGTGGCTTCAGCGCCCGACTGTGAGCTCACCTTCTTGCGGGCCTCGGAATCCGCCTCCGAGGCCCGCAACCGCATTTCGCAACACGAAATTTTTTTCCTGCTCTTTCCAGCGGATTCCGGCCGTCTTGTGAGTCGGCCGCTCTCTGCGATCGTCCCAGGTCGCATGCCACTCTCGATGGCATTCCTTGACCTAGGCACGGGGGCCGACCGGACCGGTGCTAGGTCGGTCGACCCCTTTTGCGCGGAGACCTTGGAATGGTTCACCCAGGTGGCGTACAGTGACGGCAGAACACACGGGGAAGGCTGGGAGGCTGAAACGCCCGGTCCCATCATCAGGCGCACCGAAACTCAAAGCCGGTGGTGAGACCTCCCCGCCTCCAACGCATCGGAAGGTGGCAAACATGAGACAGGGACACGTCACCCGACAACGAGCGGGAATCGTCCTCGTGGCACTGGGCACGATTCTCGCTTCATTTGTACTGATCGCTCCAGGCGCCGGCGCCCAGAACCCGGCGTTGGCCGGGCGAGTGCAGCGCCACATGGAGATCTCGATCCCGCTCGACACGATCGCCCGCGGGTTCGAGGGCACCACCAAGGTATTGGCCACCGAGGCCGTCCCGCCCGACCTGATCGGCGTCACCTGTGAGACGTCGTGGGTCTCGAACAACAACACGTCGGTCCACCCCAACAACGACCTCATCGTGGAGAGCGCGACGACCGCCATCGTTCCCGACGTAGAGCGCGAGGCGGGTGCCATCACCATCGGAGGGGGCACGCTCACCCTTGGTCCGCTGGTGACGGTGTCGGTGCGATTCGGTCCCGACCAGGTGTTCTCGGCCGGCGGGGTCTTGAACATCGACTGCCCGGACGAGATCCTTCCGGTCAGCGTCGCCGTCACACCGGGGGTGTGTGTCTGGGACGGGGTCACCTCGAGCACCGAGGTCACAGTCACCATCGATCCCGACTCGGGAGCGACCGTCACCCTCGCCGGCCAACAGTTCACCGGCACTGGTGGCACGATCACCCTCGGTCCCGGCCAATACGATTGGACGGCCGTTGCCAGCCAAGGTTTCGAGCTGCAAGGACCCTCATCGGGGTCCATCACCGTGGTGAGTTGTGAACCCGGAGAAGAGGACGTGTCCGTAGTCGTCGCAGCCGGGCCGTGTACATGGGACGGTCAGGAGTCGTTCACCGAAGTGACGATCGTGATCGAACCGGCCGGGGGCGCCACCGTTGAGATCAACGGGCAGACCATCACCAGCGCCGGCGGCACCGTGGTCCTCACACCGGGATCCTACGAGTGGACGGCGACACCATGGACGGGATTCGTACTCGTGGGACCGGCATCTGGCACGATCGTGGCGGAGTCATGCGAGCCGGCACCGGTGTCGGTCGATGTCGTCGCAGGTACGTGCGTGTGGGACGGCGAAGAATCGACGACGGAAGTGACGATCACCATCGACCCAGCCGATGGCGCAACCGTCACGATCGACGGGCAGACCATCTCGGGCAACGGCGGAACGGTCGTCCTCACACCGGGGACTTACGATTGGACCGCCGAGCCGGCTGACGGACTGGTGATCGACGGCCCCACCTCGGGGACCATCACCGCCATCGACTGCTCCGACCAGCCACAGACGGCGACCGTATCGGTGGTGGCAGGCACGTGCGTGTACGACGGAGTCAACGCGCTGACCGAGGTCACCATCGCCGTCGACCCGGCCGGTGCAGCGCAGGTGACCGTCATCGGCGACGTGGGCGTGATCGTCGCTGATCAGGACATGAGCGTCAAGGTTGAGCCGGGTGACTACACCTGGGAGGCGGCGCCCATCGGCGACGTCGTGCTGGAAGGGCCCACCGCCGGTGCGTTCACTGCGGTGGACTGCACACCGCCCGGGACCCTCATCGTCGACAAGGTGACGACCGAGACCTCCGACGAGGTGTTCCAGTTCACGCTAGGTGACACGACCTTCGAGCTCTCCGACGGCGAATCTGCCTCATTCGAGCTGCCGGCCGGCGAGTACACCGTCTCTGAGGACGTGGCCGTGCTCGATGGGTGGGAGTTGGTCGATTTGACCTGTTCCGGCGACTCGTCGGCCGATGTCACGACCGGTTCGGCGACGCTCATCGTCCCGCCGGGTGAGACCGTCGGGTGCACGTTCGTCAATGGACAGGACGAGGCAGTACTGGGCGCCATCGGCGACCTGGTGTGGAACGACGTCGATGCCGACGGGGTGCAAGAAAGCGGCGAGCCCGGCATTGGCGGCGCCACCGTTGAGCTGTTGACGCCGGCCGGGTCGACAGTCGAGACAACGACCACCAACGACGCCGGAATCTACGTGTTCGCCAACGTGCCCGAGGGCGACTATCGGGTTCGGTTCACCGTGCCGGACACGTTCCTGTTCACTGACGCCAATGTCGGGTCTGATGACGCGGTCGACAGCGACGTCACCCAGGTGAGTGGCCAGGTTGGCACTACCGACACGTTCAGCCTTGCGGCAGGTGCATCGGATACGACGATCGATGCCGGAGTCTTCGAGATCGAAGTCGAGACCGAGACTCCCGAGCCGCCCGCCAACCCCAACAATCCCCAGCCGCCTCCAGGCGACAGCAGCACCAACGTGCCTGACACGCCGGAGCCGGACACGCAGGTGTTGGGAATCCAAGAGCTGCCCGACACGGGTCTGTCGTCGGCCTCGATGGCGACACTGGCAGTGGCGTTGCTCATGATCGGAGTCGGGCTCTTGATGGCGGTGGCCAAGGAGCAGGACGGCCCCGAGACTGCCACCACCTGACGACGACGCCGAGAATCGGCGATGCGCGGACCCCGGGGTAACCTCCGGGGTCCGTTTTCGATGTAGCGGAGCGTCATGGAAGCAACCTACGACCCGAGCGCGATCGAGCAGCGCTGGTACGACCGCTGGGTCGACGCCGGTATCTTCGCTCCCGAGTACCGGCCCGACGGCGAGCCGTTCTGCATCGTGATCCCGCCCCCCAACGTCACCGGCGCCCTCCACATCGGTCACGCCCTGAATCACACGATCCAGGATGTCCTCATCCGCCGCAAGCGGATGCAAGGCTATGCGGCGCTGTGGGTTCCGGGCACCGACCATGCAGGGATCGCGACGCAAAACGTCGTTGAGCGCGAGCTGGCGGTCGAAGGACTCGACCGTCACGAGCTGGGACGGGATGCGTTCATCGAACAGGTCTGGGCGTGGAAGCGCCGGTACGGGCACCGAATCAATGAGCAGATCCGCCGCATGGGCAGCTCGGTCGACTGGTCCCGCGAACGGTTCACGATGGACGAGGGGCTCTCGGCGGCAGTGCGCGAGGTGTTCGTCAGACTGTACGACGAAGGCCTGATCTATCGAGGTGACCGCATCATCAACTGGTGCCCGCGGTGTCACACTGCGCTGGCCGACATCGAGGTGGAGCACGAGGACGAGACCGGCGAACTGGTCTACATCATCTATCCCTTTCGAGATCGGCCGGGGGGGATCACCGTTGCCACCACCCGAGCGGAGACGATGCTCGGCGATACCGGCGTGGCCGTCCACCCGGATGACCCTCGCTACGACGACGCCGTCGGGGAGATCTTGGTGCTCCCCTTGGTGGGCAGGGAGATCCCCGTCGTCGCAGATGAGCTGGTGGATCCCGAATTCGGCACAGGAGCGGTCAAGATCACTCCGGCCCACGATCCCAACGACTTCGAGATGGGCGAGCGGCACCGGCTGGAGCCGGTCACCATCATGGACGAGGCGGCAGTCATCACCGCCGAGGGGCCCTTCGAGGGCCTCGACCGCTTTGTCGCGCGGGATGCAGTCAAAGGAGCGCTTCGCGACAGCGGGGCCTTGGAGAGGGTCGAGGAGCACATCCACGCAGTGGGTCACTGCTACCGATGCCGCACAGTCGTGGAGCCATACTTGTCGCGGCAATGGTTCGTGAAGGTGCGGCCCCTCACCGAGCCGGCCATCGAGGCCGTCAAGCGCGATCAGACGCGGTTCGTTCCCAAGCGTTGGGAGAACAGCTACTTCCACTGGATGGAGAACCTGCGTGACTGGTGCATCAGCCGCCAGATCTGGTGGGGTCACCGGATCCCCGCCTGGTACTGCGACGAGTGTGACGAGACCATCGTGGCGGTCGATCAGCCCCGCGAATGCATGGCGTGTGGAGGTGGGCTCCTTCGGCAGGATCCGGATGTCCTCGACACTTGGTTCTCGTCGGCTTTGTGGCCGTTTTCAACGCTCGGCTGGCCGGAGCAGACCGAAGATCTGTCCCGTTTCTATCCGAACACCGTGATGGTGACAGGGTTTGACATCATCTACTTCTGGGTCGCCCGCATGATGCAGATGGGCATCCACTTCATGGGTGAGGTGCCGTTCTACGACGTTGCCATCACGGGGCTGGTGCGCGACGCCGAAGGTCGCAAGATGTCGAAGTCGCTCGGCAACTCGATCGATCCGCTTGCGGTCGCCGGCGAGCACGGTGCCGATCCGCTCCGCCTCGCCCTCCTCCAAGCCGCGTCCCCAGGCCACGACGTGCCGCTCGACATCGAATGGGTGGTGGCGGCACGCAAATTCGGCAACAAGCTCTGGAACGGCGTGCGCTTCGGAATATCCAATCTCGATGGTCGGGTGCCCGCCGGAGATGGCTATCCGAGGGACCCGGCTGGCGCCAATGCCTGGATTCTGTCCCGGTTGGCCGAGACAGTGACACGGTTCGACGAGTTGTGCGAGGCCTACCGGTTCTCGGATGCCTTCGGTCTCCTCTACAACTTCACCTGGTCGGAGGTGTTCGACTGGTACGTGGAGATGACGAAGCCGCTGCTGCGTGATCCGGACCATGCAGGCGAGACGAGGGAGACGTTGGGGGTGGTTCTCCGTGACGTCCTCAAGCTGTTCCATCCGGCCATGCCCTTCCTCACCGAAGAGCTGTGGTCGGAGCTCGTGGGGGAAGGTCTTTTGGCCGGTGCAACGTGGCCGGCGCCGCCCGAGGTTGCCCGCCCCGGACACGTCGACACCTTGCAGGACCTCGTCACCGGGGTTCGGCAGTTTCGGGCGAGCCACGGGTTGTCACCCAGGCTGGAGCTGACGATGGAGACGGTCGATGCCGAGGGGGTGATCGAACCATGGTGGCACGAGCAGGTTGCCGCCCTTGCCGGGGTGACCTTGCGACCTGGCTCGCCTCGCGGCCGCGGCTTCACCCGCATCGTGGCCGGGCCGGTGCAGGGGTTCATCGGCCTCGAGGGGCTCATCGACGTTGATGCCGAGCGAGCCCGCATCGAGAAGGCACTCGCAGAACATCACGACACGTTGGCCCGAGCAGAGGCCAAGCTGACCAATCCGGGATTCACCGCAAAGGCGCCTGAGGCGGTGGTGTCGAAGGAGCGCGCCAAGGCGGACGAGGCGCGGGCCCTGATCGAGAAGCTTCGCCACCAACTCGACGATCTGGGCGGCGAATGACTCCCATCGACGACCGCGCTGCGGCGCTGGCGTACGTCGACGAGCACATCGGTTACGGCATCCGGCCCGGTTTGGAGCGGATGGAGGCAATCCTGGGGCTGATGGGCGATCCCCATACCGCTTACCCGATCATCCACGTTGCCGGCACCAACGGGAAAACGTCGACGACCCACATCGCCGCCTCGATCCTGACCGGGCACGGGCTGCGGGTGGGTTCGACCACGTCGCCTCACCTGCAACACATCGAAGAGCGGTTCGCGCTCGATGGTGAGCCGGCGACCCCGGAGGGGTTCACGCAGGCAGTGGCCGACGTGGCTCCCTTCGTGGAGATGTTTCGGGAGCGGAGCGGCGACCATCCGACCTACTTCGAATTGACGACGCTCATCGCGTTTTCCTACTTCGCGACCCAGTCGGTCGACGTGGCGGTCGTCGAGACCGGGTTGGGGGGACGCCTCGATGCCACCAACGTCGCCCACGGCAAGGTGGCGGTGCTGACCGGGGTCGCGCTGGAGCACACCCAGTACCTGGGTGACACGCTGGCGGCGATCGCCGGCGAGAAGGTCGCCATTGCCAAGCCGGGTTCCACACTGGTCACGGGGGAGTTGCCCGACGAGGCTGCCGACGTGATCGCGGAGCACGTCGAGAACCTCGAGCTGCCCCACCGCCGAATGGGTCACGACTTCGGACCGGTCGAACCTCGGCTCGCGGTCGGAGGCTGGGTCACCGACCTGCGAGGGGTTCACGAGACCTACCACGACCTCTTCATCCCCCTGCACGGACGGCACCAGGTCGACAACGCAGCGGTGGCGGTGGCGGCAGTCGAGGAGCTGTTCGGACGGGCCCTTTCGCGCGAGGGTCTGCGGTCCGGGTTGGCTTCCGTGGCGGTACCGGGAAGGGTCGAAGTGGTGGCGCGACAGCCGCTCGTCGTACTCGACGGCGCTCACAACCCAGACGGTCTCGGCCGTCTCGTCACAACCCTCCGCGACGAATTCGGGGACGTCGCATGGACGGTCGTGATGGGGGCGATGGCCGACAAGGACGTCGAGGCCATGATCAGCGAGCTCGACGGCCTCGCCGTCCGGCTGGTCGTCACACAGGTTGCCGACTCTCGTGCCGTGCCGGCGGAAGATCTCGCCGATCTGGCACGCCGCCTTCTTGGTGTGCCTGTCACGGCGCGCGCCGAACCCAGAGCCGCGGTGGATGATGCGGTGGGGAGCACACTGGACGACGGAGCCGTTCTCGTCACCGGATCGCTGTACCTGGTCGGAGCGGTCCGTGGAGCGTTCGCCCGCTGACTCGGGGCGGTGGGTCTCGCACTACCATCCCTGGCCATGGCAGATCAAAAGACGTTCATCATGGTCAAGCCCGACGGGGTCGCCAGAGGGCTGATCGGCGAGGTCATCGGGCGGTTCGAGGCCAAGGGCTTGGAGCTGCGGCAGATGAGGATGCTCACGATCTCCTCGGACATGGCCGCCGAGCACTACGGGGAGCACGTGGGGAAGCCCTTCTATCAGGGTCTCGTCGATTTCATCACCTCTGGGCCGGTCGTGGCGATGGAATGGAGTGGGCCCGAGGCAGTCTCGATCGGCCGGACGCTGATGGGCTCGACCGATCCGGTGGAGGCTGCCCCCGGGACGATCCGCGGTGATTTTGGGCTGGAGATCGGCGAGAACGTGGTCCACGGCAGCGACTCGCCCGAAAGCGCCACACGTGAGTTGGGTATCTTCTTCGGCTGACCTGCGCAGCTGTACCAGGTCGGGCTGGTCCACTATGCTCACCCGCATTCGAATGAGGGGCCACTGTGGCTGAGACCCTTTTTGCTTTCGCCGGTCAAGACATGGCGATCGACCTCGGAACCGCCAACACGCTGGTGTACGTCCGCACGGGCGGCATCGTCCTGAACGAGCCTTCGGTCGTCGCCATCAACACCAAGAATCAACGGGCCCTCGCCGTTGGCATGGAGGCAAAGCGGATGATCGGGCGGACCCCGTCCCACATCCAGGCCATTCGACCGTTGCGAGATGGGGTCATCGCCGATTTCGACATCACCGAGAAGATGCTCCGCTACTTCATCCAGAAGGTCCACCGACGCAAGTGGGCTCGCCCGCGGATCGTCATCTGCGTTCCGTCGGGCATCACGCCGGTGGAGAGGCGAGCCGTCGAAGAGGCGGCCTACCACGCCGGAGCGAGACGGGCATACACCATCGAGGAGCCAATGGCGGCAGCCATCGGATCAGGACTGCCAATCCACGAGCCGGCCGGTTCGATGGTGGTGGATGTCGGGGGAGGGACCACCGAGGTGGCGGTCATCTCTCTCGGCGGCATCGTCGTGGCGCGATCGATCCGGGTTGGAGGCGACGAGCTCGACGAGGCCGTCATCGAATGGGTCAAGAAGGAATACAACCTGCTGCTGGGAGAGCGCACTGCCGAGCAGCTCAAGATGGCCATCGGGAGCGCCTACCCCTACGCCGACGAGCCATCCGCAGAGGTCCGTGGCCGTGATCTCGTCACCGGCCTCCCCAAGACAGTCGTCCTTTCCTCGCCTGAGATTCGCGAGGCGATCGAAGAGCCTGTCGCCGCCATCGTCGATGCCGTGAAGTACACCCTCGACAAGACGCCACCGGAGCTGGCCGCAGACGTCATGGAGCGTGGCATCGTGATCACCGGTGGCGGCGCTCTTCTGCGAGGACTGGACGAACGCCTTGCCTACGAGACGGGCATGCCGATGGTGACGGCCGACCGGCCGCTCCAGTCGGTCGTGCTCGGCTCCGGCAAGTGCCTGGAGGAATTCGACGTACTGCAAGGGGTCTTGGTCTCGTCCAGCCGCGCATGATCATCCGGAGTTGATGGGGTGATCAGCGATCGTGGTGGCCCTCGACGGGCGCCCAACATTTCCCTCATCATCCTCGTTGTTGCCTCGTTCGTGCTGATGACGTTCGATATCCGCAGCCAAGGCGAGGGTGTTGCTGCAACGTTGCGATCGGGCGCACAGTCCATCGCCGCCCCGCTTCAAGATTTGGCCCGCACGGTGGTCGATCCGGTCGTCGACATCATCGACGGCGCCGCCAACCTGGCTGGCCTCCGTGCCGAGAACGAGCGGCTCCGCGCAGAGAACGAAGAGCTACGCGCTGCCCAGGAGGAAATCGAGAAGATCCGCCAGGACAACCTGCTGCTTCAGCAGTTTCTCGATTTGACCGACCGGTCTGAGTTCCCCTCGGTCGTCGCCGAGGTGCGAGGTGGCACAGGAACCTTCGACACCGGGTTCGTGATCAACAAGGGCACCGAGCAGGGGATCGTCGCGGGGAACCCGGTGCTCAATCAGGCCAACCTCCTCGTAGGCATCATCAAGGACGTCTTCCCACAATCGGCGACCGTCATTCCGGTCATCGGTCCGACGACCGGGGTCGAAATCCTCACCGAGGGCGGCGATATCGGTGTCGTCACCGGACTGGGCGACCCCGACCGCCTCGAGCTGCTGATCCTCGAGGCAAGTGGACCCATCGAGCAGGGCGAGATCCTGCGCACATCGGCGACGCAGCGCGGCATCCCGGGCGGTCTGCAGGTAGCGCGCGTCGAACAGCGTCTCATCCCCGACGGCACGCTCATCGAGTCGCAGGAGGTGACGCCCGTCGCCGAGCTCACCGGCCTCAGGTTCGTGGTGGTACTGCAGGTATCGGCCGACGATCCGTCCGTCTCGACGACCGATCCGACCTCGACGACCACGCTCCCCACCACCACGACCGTGGGTGGCGGCTGATGGCCCCGAGGACCATCCTCGTGTCGCTGATCATGATGGGGCTCGGCATCGTGCTCCAAACGACGCTGTTTTCGCGCCTCGAGCAATTCGCGATCATCCCCGATGTCGTGCTCCTCGTCGTGATCCTGGCGGCGCGCTGGCTGGATCCCGATCCTGCGCTGCTCCTTGGCTTCACTGCCGGAATCGCGCTCGACCTGTTGGGAACGACGCCCATGGGCCTGCGAGCGTTGGTGTTCGTGCTCGTCGCCTACGTGGCCGTCCGCTACACGGACCGAACCGAATCGAATCCGCTCAACAGCGCGCTGATCGTGGCCGCGCTGAGCCTGCTCGGTGCGGTCTTGTTCGCCGTGTTCGGTACGCTGTTCAGCCTGGGCAGCCTCTCCGAGGTCAACGTGTTGCGTACCATCATCCTCGTTCCGATCTACAACGGCGTACTCGCCGTGCTCGTTGCACCCGTCATGCGTCAGCTGGCCGTTCCCCGGTCGAGAACTCTGATATGAAGCTGGAGCTCCGGATCGCGTGGCTGGCAACGATCTTCGCGTTGCTGTTCGGAAGCCTGCTCACCCGGCTGTGGTTCGTTCAGATCGCCGAAGGTCCCGAGTTCGCGGAGGACGCCCAGTCGCTCCAGTTGCGAGATGAGATCCTTCGTCCATCACGGGGCTTCATCGTGGACCGCAACGGTGCGATCCTGGCGGGCACCCGGCCGGAGCCTGCCGTGGTGATCGATCGGCGATTCATTCCCCACGAGATCGAGGATGCCGTCATCCAGGAGCTGGCCGGCCTGGTCGAGGTGGAACCGCAGATGATCCGCGACCAATTCGCCGCCGCCGGGTCGGGCAACCGCTTCGAGCTGGCCGGGGAGGTGACTCCCGAGCAGGTCTACTTCGTGAGGACGAACCAGGATCGCTTTTCGTCCGGGGTGTCGATCGAGCTCGTCTCGAGGCGGACCTATCCCGAGGGGAGTCTGATGGCACACATCCTCGGGTACATCGGGTCGGTATCTCCGGAGGACTTGGAGGAGGATCCAAGCCTCGATCCGACCGGCAAGGTGGGAAGAGTGGGGATCGAAGCCGAGTACGAATCGCAGCTCCGTGGCATTCCCGGTCATGAGTATTTCACGGTGAACGAGAGCGGCGGCATCGAGCAACGACAGGTCGAGATCGCCCCTGAAACGGGCAACACCGTCGTGTTGACCCTCGATGCAGGAGTTCAGCGGGTGGCCGAGCAAGCCCTGGCCGACGGTATCGCAATGTCGAAACGCGACCTGGCCGACAGCGAAGCCGAGCACGGAGCGGTGGTGGTGCTCGACGTCACGACCGGCGAGGTCGTTGCCATGGCCAGCTACCCCACGTACGACCCGAGCGCCTTCGTCACCGGGATCACCACCAACGAGTTCACTGCACTCCAGGACGCCCAGGCCTTCAACAATCTGGCCATCCAAGGTCTGTACCCGCCCGGATCCACCTTCAAGGGGATCACGTACGCCTTTGCCGTCGAGGAGGGCTTCTGGCCGCAACGGGCTCACACCGATGGACCCGAAGGCTCGCTGGAATGCACCGGCGTCCTCACTGCGAACAGCCTGGAGGAGGCGTCGCAGAAACGATTCACCGATCCAGGACACGGCATCGTCGACCTCCACGTCGCACTGGGCGCTTCGTGCAACATCTATTTCTGGGAAGTGGCGTTGGCGGCGTGGAACCAGACGAAGAACACACCTGACGAGGACCTCCTCCAGGAATGGGCCGAACGTCTGGGACTCGGCTCCCCGACCGGCATCGATCTCCCGTTCGAGGCGGCAGGTCAGGTGCCCGACCGGCAGCTGTTCGAGCAGTGGGCGGAGGACGCGCCGTTCCGGCTGGACCCATCCCGGATCAACCCCGGGCCCATCTGGGTGGGCGGCGATCTCATGAACGTCGCCATCGGTCAGGGAGAGGTGACCGCAACCCCCTTGCAGATGGCCGTTGCGTATGCCGCCCTTGCCAACGGCGGCACCGTGTGGGAACCACGGATCGTCGATCGGATACTCGATGCCGAAGGCATGACGATTGGGGATGTCGAGCCGGCCGTGGCTGAACGTATCGAGCTCTCCGAGCAGTTCACAGAGATCTTCAACAACGACATGGCGCTCACCGTCAACGCCGAGTACGGCACCGCCCATGACGCCTTCCGGTCGATGGAGCAGGCGTGGCAAGTGGGCGGCAAAACCGGGACGGCGACCAAAGCAGGGGCATTCGATACCGCATGGTTCGTGGGAGTGGCGCCTGTCAGCAGCCCACGGTACGCCGTTGCGGTGGTGGTCGAAGAAGGCGGCGGAGGAGGGCGTATCGCCGCACCGATTGCCCGACAGATCTTTCAGCACCTGTTGGGTGAGAACGTCGATCCGGTAGAGGCGGGGCTCTGATGACGATCCTGTCGCCCACTGCGCCGTCTGCTGTTGCGGCCCGCACCCGCCGGACGCCCGACATCACGCTTGTCGTGGCGTTGCTGGCACTCATGCTCCTCGGCATTCTGATGGTGTACAGCGCAAGCCGCGAAGCGCAGGATGCCCTGTTCGGCGACGAGAGCCGCCTCATGCGCCGCCAGATGATCTTCGCGATCGTCGGTTTCGTGGCGTTTCTCGTCACGAGCCTGATCAACTATCGCGACTGGCGTCACGTGTCCGTGGGTGTATACATTCTCACCATCCTTCTGCTGCTGGCGGTGTTCTTCTTCCCAGAAGCCCGAGGCACCCAACGGTGGATCCCCCTTCCCGGCGGGTTCAACATCCAGCCGTCCGAGTTCGCCAAGGTGTCAATGATCCTCGTGCTGGGAACGGCGCTCGCCGACGTGGAGGAAGAGGGGATGCGATGGCGACGGCTCGTGATCGCACTGCTGACGCTCGCGGTCCCGTTCGGGTTGGTGGTGCTCCAACCGGATCTCGGCACGGCGCTGGTGTTCGGCTTCGTCACCGTGGTGATCTTGTTCGCAGCCGGAGCGTCACTTCGCCAGCTCGGGATCCTCACTGTGGGAGCCGTCGGCGGGATCTGGGCAATCTTCGAACTCAACCTCCTCCGGCAATACCAGATCGAGCGACTCGAGAGCTTCCGCAATCTCGGTGCCGATGCGCTCGGCGCCGATTTCAACCAGCTCAACAGCGTGACCACCATCGGGAGCGGGCAATTTCTCGGCACCGGCCTGTTCCAGGGCTCATTGACACAGCGCTCGTTCGTGCCCGAACAAGAAACCGACTTCATCTTCACCGCGGTCGGAGAGCAGCTCGGCTTCGTCGGAGGGGCGCTGGTGCTGCTTGCCTTCGGCGTCATCGTGTTCCGACTGATGCGTGTGGCGATGGCGTCGGGCGATCGTTTCGGTGCCCTCGTCTCGCTCGGAGTCGCCGGTCTGATGGTCTTCCACGTCTTCGTCAACATCGGCATGACGATCGGGATCGCCCCGGTGACGGGCCTTCCGTTGCCCTTCCTCTCGGCGGGAGGCTCCTCGGTGATCGCGATGTCGATCGCCCTCGGGTTGGTGCACTCGGTGTGGCTCAACCGCTCGCTCGTACCGGGCGGGCGCTGACCGTGTATCGACGTGGCACCGGCGGCTGGATCGAAGTCTGCTGCGGTCCGATGTTCTCAGGGAAGTCGGAAGAGCTGATACGGCGGGTCACCCGCTCGGTCCTGGCACGCGTGCCGGTTCAAACGTTCAAGCCGTCGCTCGACGACCGCTACGCGAGACGGGAGGTGGTGTCACACTCGGCGCTCTCCGTCGAAGCCCACCCGGTTGCCGACTCGGCTGCGCTGTTGAAAGCGGTCGACGAGCGTACTGAGGTGGTCGGCGTCGACGAAGGGCAGTTCTTCGATCCCGGTCTGATCGAGGTGGCCGAACGCCTCGCCCGGGCCGGGAAACAGGTCATCGTGGCCGGTTTGGATCTCGACTATCTCGGCCGGCCGTTCGAGCCGATCCCCACGCTGGCGGCCAGGTCCGAATACGTGACCAAGATGCTGGCCGTCTGCCATCGATGCGGAGCACCGGCCGGTTTCACGCAGCGCATCGTCGACTCCGACGACCTCGTCGTATTGGGCGCCACCGACGCATACGAGGCCCGCTGTCGCCTTTGCTGGGATCCCGACGAAGCCGTCCAGCCCCACCTGGAGCTGTGAAACCGAGAGCGGGAAAATCCCTGCTAACCTGGCCTCGCTGCCATTGGAGCAGCACCTCTCGGAAGCGAACCGCGCGACCGCAGCAAACGCTTGCCGTCGCCGGGGAACTCAGCTGGTCGACGGCGAACCTGTTCGACGGTACCGAGTGGCCGGATCAGCCCGGCACGACAAGCTTGAGGCCGCACGGCTTCGGCACAGGACGGCCCGATGATATCGGGCATCATCCCCTTCGAAGCCGAACCCGTCCGGCCACCTCAGGCGGCTGATTGCAGCTGCCGATACAAATCAAAGGAGTGATTGATGGCGTGGTTTCGCCGTAAATCCGCTCAGGTCATCCGCAAAGGCGCAGAGAACGGTCAGGTCGAAGAACGGGTGACCCGTCGCCACGGCCGCGATGTCGTCGAGGTCAGGAGGGTGAAGGAGCAACCCAAGCCCTCGCCGCAACCCAAGAAGCAGAGCGAACGCAAGCCGCAACGGGCTCAGACGACGCGGCAGCGGACCGACACCCGGAGCCGTAAGCACCCCCGACACCTCGAAGAGGTCATTCTCCCGCCGGAGACCGCCAAGAAGCAGATGCTCGTGAGGGTGCTGCCACATCAAACCCAGATCGTGGTGCTGGAGGGGCCGACGCTGGTGGAGCATCACGTGGCTCGTGAGGACGGCCGCAGCCTCGCCCAGAACATCTATCTGGCGGTCGCAAAGAACATCCTCCCCGGGATGGAGGCCGCCTTTCTCGATTTCGGTGCCGAGAAGAACGGCGTGCTGTACGCCGGCGACGTCAAGGTCGACCGCAAGCAGCACGGCCGTGGTCCACGCATCGAGAACGTTCTCAAACAAGGTGAGACGGCGCTGGTTCAGGTCGTGAAGGACGCCATGGGCCAGAAGGGCGCCCGGCTCACCGGAAACATCTCGCTACCCGGTCGGTACCTCGTCCTGCAGCCCGAGTCCGACGCACAGGGCATCTCGCGCCGCTTGCCCGACGAAGAACGTCGCAGGCTTCGCGAGATCATCAACGAGGTCAAGCCTCCCGGCTTCGGGGTCATCGTACGCACTGCTGCGGCGGCCGCGACGAGAGAGGAGCTCAAGGCAGACATAGAACGCCTGGTCGAGCTGTGGGAGAAGATCAAGGTCGACGCCGAAGGAGGTCCGGCGCCCCGCCTCGTCTACCAAGAGCCCGAGCTGCTCATCCGTGTCATCCGTGAGCACTTCACCTCCGAGTTCAAGCGTCTCCTCATCGACGACCGCAAGGCGATGGAGCGAGTGACTGGCTATCTCTCTGAGACCGCCCCCGACCTCGTGAGCAAAGTGCACTTCTACGAGGACGAGCTGCCGCTCTTCGAGCGGTTCCACGTCGAGGACCAACTGCGGAAGGCGCTCGATCGACGCGTGTGGCTGAAGTCAGGCGGCCATCTCGTCATCGACCGGACCGAGGCGCTCACGGTGATCGACGTCAACACCGGAAAGTTCGTTGGTTCATCCAGCCTCGAGGAGACAGTCCTTCAGAACAACCTCGAGGCCGCCGAGGAGATCGGTCGCCAGCTCCGGCTGCGCGACATCGGCGGCATCATCGTCATCGACTTCATCGACATGGAGTCCGAGAAGAACCAGCGTGCACTCATCCGGAAGTTCAAAGAAGAACTCGCCAAGGACAAGACGAGGACGCAGGTGTTCGACGTGTCAAACCTCGGGTTGGTCGAGATGACTCGCAAGAACGTATCGCGGGGGTTGTTGGAGACCTTCTCTCAGGAGTGCCCTCACTGCAGCGGGCGAGGTGTGCTCCTCAACGAGGAGGCGGCCACTCTGGGCATCCCCTACCAGGATCAGGCAGTGCTCGACGCCGAATGACCAGATTGGCAATTCGTGTCGAACAAGTAGAGTTACGGGTCGCTGCAGTGCCCAGCGACTCCCCCGTTCGGAAGTAGGAATCATGTACGCAATCATCCGCACCGGCGGCAAACAGGCCAAGGTCCGCCCCGGCGACGTCATCGACGTCGAGCGCCTCAAAGGGGCGGGCGACGAGGTGACATTCACGCCGATCCTCATCGTGTCGGACGATGGGACCACGATCGCCGACCGGGCGTCGCTCGAGAAGGCAAAGGTGACTGCAAAGGTGCTGGGCGAGCACAAAGGCGACAAGCTCGACATCTTCAAGTACAAGAACAAGACGGGGTACCGGCGCCGCATGGGTCACCGTCAGACCTACACGCGGATCGAGGTGACCGACATCAAGGCCGCTTCGACCAAAGCCAAGAAGACCGCAAAGAAGAAGGCCGCTGCGACCGACACCGAGGAGGAGTAGCCATGTCCAAGACCAAAGCCGGGGGTTCAACCAAGAACGGTCGCGACTCCAAGGCAAAGCGACTCGGCCCCAAGGTGTTCGACGGGCAAGCCGTGAACGCCGGAACCGTGATCGTCCGCCAGCGCGGCACCCGCATCCACCCCGGGCTGAACGTCGGACGGGGGAGCGACGACACGCTGTTCGCGATGACCGACGGCGTGATCAAATACGGGGTGAAGCGCGGGCGGCGACTCGTCGACGTCCTGCCCGAATGACCACTGGCCCCGTCGGGCCGCATGTTCGCTGATCGGGTCAACGTGAACCTGCGCGCCGGCGACGGCGGAGCAGGGGTGGTGGCGTTCCGGCGCCAGAAGGGGAAACCGAAGGGTCGACCGATCGGCGGCTCGGGCGGGGCCGGAGGCGACGTCATCGTAGAAGCAGACGAGTCGGTTCCCACCCTGCTTCGGTATCAGCGACGGCCCCATCACCGGGCAGGCAGCGGCACCCACGGCCAAGGTGATCTCAGGCACGGTAAGCGCGGCGACGACTTGATCCTGCCCGTACCGGTGGGCACCACCGTGCTCGATGAGGACGGCACCGTCCTCGCCGACCTGGTTCGCCCCGGTCAGCGCGTTGCCCTCTTGCGTGGAGGACGCGGTGGGCTCGGCAACGCTGCGCTCGTATCCGATCGGCAACGTGCTCCCCACTTTGCTGAGCAGGGGGAGTATGGCGAGGAGCGGTGGTTCACCTTCGAACTCAAGCTCGTCGCCGACGCCGCGTTGATCGGCTATCCCAATGCCGGCAAGAGCACCCTGATCTCGCGCTTGTCGGCCGCCAAGCCGAAGATCGCCGACTACCCGTTCACGACGCTTGAGCCAAACCTCGGAGTCGTCGCCGTCGGAGATCGAGAGTTCGTCATGGCCGACATCCCTGGCCTGATCGAGGGAGCAGCAGAGGGCAAGGGTCTCGGCCACGAGTTCCTACGCCATACCGAGCGAGCGCGGGTGCTGGTCATCCTGTTGGACCCGTCGAGCCTGCAGGTCGATGGTGTCTCCAAGCAATACACGGTGCTGCGGCGCGAGCTGAACGCCCATCGTCCCGACCTGCTGGAACGCCCGTTTGTGGTGGCAGCCAACAAGTCCGACGCCGCCAAAGTCGATATGCAGGCCCTGGCCGAAGAGTTGGGTATCGACGAAGTGCACTTGATCTCGGCGATCACCGGAGACGGGCTCGAACGCTTGGCCTTCGCCATTGCCCGGGAGGTGGATGCCGTCGTCAAGGATGAACCGGAGCGAGAGGGCTTCGTCCTTCACCGGCCGGCGGGCTCCGGCTTCGAGGTCCACCGAGATGGGCGTGGATGGCGGCTGGTCGGCCGGGCGGTCGAGCGGGCGGTGGCCCTCGACGACCTCACGGTGGCATCAGCGGCCGACGTTGCCGCGCAGCGGCTCCGACGGCTGGGAGTGGACGACGCCCTGCGGGCTGCCGGTGCGCAGCCCGGTGACGACGTGGCCATCGGTGATCTGGTGTTCGAGTTCCGGGAAGAGGAAGAATGAGTCGCTACCCCTCACCGACGGGTTCCAGGGTCGTCGTGAAGGTCGGCTCCTCGAGCCTGGCCCTGGCGTCGGGTGGCGTCGATGCCGACGCACTCGAACGCGTCGCGGCCGAGGTCGCCGAGGCGTGGACTGCCGGCTACCCGACCGTCTTGGTGACGTCGGCCGCGGTGGCGGCGGGTCTCCCGGTGCTGGGCATCACCGAGCGACCTCGTGATGTGGCGTCCTCGCAAGTGGCTGCGGCGGTTGGACAGGTTCAGTTGATGGAGCGCTACACGACGGCGTTCGCCCGCCACGGGCGGGTCGTCGGCCAAGTGCTGCTGACCAGGGACATCCTGGCCAACCGGGAACAGTACGTGCACTCGCGGACAGCCATGCAGGCCATGTTGGACCGGGGAATCGTGCCGGTCGTCAACGAAAACGACACCGTGGTCGTCGACGAGCTCAAGCTGGGCGACAACGACCGCCTGGCCGCGATCGTTTCCCACCTCGTGGCAGCCGAGCGTCTCATCATGCTCACCGACACGGCGGGTCTGTACTCAGGCGACCCGCGCCATGAGGCAGATGCCACGCTGCTGTCGGCGGTTCAGCACACGGATGAGGCACTCGACGCGCTGTCCGCCGGAGCGTCGGGGCCGCTGGGTTCCGGGGGGGTTGCAACCAAGGTCCTCGCGGCGCGCATGGCGGCGTGGTCGGGGATCCCGACGGTCATCGCAGACTCCAAAGAGCCCGCGGTCGTCCTGCGATCCATCCGCGGCGCCGAGGTGGGAACCTGGGTCGGTCCGCGCCCGAACGGCTTGTCGGCCCGCAGGCTGTGGATTGCGTTCGGCTTGCCTGCTTCGGGGCGGATCCACGTCGACGCCGGAGCCAGGGAAGCGCTCGTGACCCGCAACAGGAGTCTGCTGGCAGTGGGCATTCGGTCGGTCGAAGGCAGCTTCGGGGAGGGGGACGCGGTCGAACTGATCGACGATTCAGGAGCGTTGATCGGCAAGGGCATCGCCCGTCGATCGGCCGAATCGGTCCGGCGCATCCAGGGGATGCGCAGCGGTGATCACGAAGACGCCGGCGTCGTCGTGCACAGGGACGACCTGGTGGTGCTGGCGGAAACCGGCTGAATCACCGCCGCCACAGGTCGCGGGTTCCGAGCAGCAGCACCGGAAAGATCTCGAGCCTTCCTGCCGTCATCAGAAACGCCAGCAGCCATTTCCCCGGCCACGGAATGCCGGCGAAGTTGCCTGCCGGGCCGACTTCGCCGAGGCCAGGGCCGATGTTCCCCAATGCCGAGGCTACGGCGCTGGCTTCGGTGATCAGATCCAGGTCCGTCGTTGCGTTCGACGAGATGAACGCGAGCAAGAACGTTCCGGTCATGAACAAGAACATGTAGAAGAGAAAGAACGACTGGACGGACTGCACGATCTCTCGGGGGACGGCCTGGCGGCCGAATCGGGTCACGAATACGCCTTTGGGGTGGATCAACTTCCTGAGGTCGGTGCTGGCCGCCTTGGTGAGGACGGCCAGCCGGAAGGTCTTGACGCCGCCGGCCGTGGAGCCTGCCATGCCGCCCACGAACATCAGCCCCACGATGAAGATCTGCAGTCCCGACACCCACTGCGTCCAGTCCTGGGTGCCGTAGCCGGTGGTCGTGACGACCGTCAGCGTCGTGAACGCGCCGTCTCGGATGGTCTGCTCGCTCCACTCGCCGTTGGCGATCAGCCCACCTGTGATGATGATGAAGGCCGCCACGATCACGACGGCATACAGCCGGAACTCGTCGTGGCGCGCATATTCCAAAGGGTTGCGGAGTGCTCTGAAGTGCAGCGCGAATGAAGTGCCCGCGATCGCCATGAAGACGATGACCACCCACTGCGTGTAGGCCCCGAAAGCTCCGAGGCTGGCTGCCTCGGTGGAGAATCCACCGGTGGACATTGTTGTGAGTCCATGGTTCACCGCCTGGAACAGGTCCATCTCACCGGCCCACAACAGGACGACTTCCAGGGCCGTGATCGCGACGTAGACCAGCCACAGCCGCTTGGCGGTTTCGCGAAATCGGGGGGTGAGACGATCCGGCTGCGGGCCCGGCGATTCGGCTCTCGCCAGCTGGACACCACCAACGCCCAGCAGCGGCAGGATGGCGATCGAGAGAACGATGATGCCCATGCCCCCGATCCACTGGGTCAAAGACCTCCACATCAGGACGCCGTGACTGAGCGCTCCGGGATCGGGAATGATGGAAGCGCCGGTGGTGGTGAATCCCGACGCTGTCTCGAAGTATGCGTCTGTGAAGTTGGGGATCGAGTCGGTGAGCAGGTAGGGCAGAGAACCGAACAAGCTGATCGCGAACCATGAAACACCGACGATCGCGAAACCACCCTTCGAGGTGAGCTCACCACCGCGTGTTCCCAGAAGCCGCCACGCCAGGAGGCCGGTTGCGATGGTGATGATGGCGGAAATGGCGATGGCACCCGCGTCGGCCCACTCGCGGTAGATCATCGACGTCAGCACCGCCGGGAGCATGGCGACCCCGGAGGCCGCCACCACGGCACCGAGGATGTACACGAGCTGACGCACGAGAGTGCGCCAGTCGGACCGGCGAGTGTAGGAGTACGTCGTTGTCACACTGCGAAGATCTTCTCGATCGCTCCCAGCGCACGGGGCAGGGCGAAGAAGATCAGCCGGTCGTCTGGTTCGATCTCGGTGAATCCGGACGGCACGAACGATTGTGTGCCCCGTAGGATCCCACCGATGATCGCCTGGGCGGGCAGGTCGAGGTCGACGATCCTCTGACCTACGGCGTCGGAGCGGCTCGACACCTCCAACTCGATCGCCTCGGCGTCGGTGTCTTCGAATGTCACCACCGAGTGGATGCGTCCTCGTCGGACGAATTGGAGGATGGCGCTCGCTGCAGCGAGTCGCGAAGAGACGATCGCGTCGATTCCGACGCCGCTGAGGAGGGGAATGAGGGACTGGCGGTTCACCCTTGCCACGGTGAAAGCTGCGCCGAGCTCTCTCGAAAGCAGGCATCCGAGGATATTGGCCTCGTCCCAGCCTGACAGGGCGAGCACCGCATCCCTTCCGCCGAGGCCGAGGTCGCGCAAGGCAAGCGGATCGGTCAGCTCAGCTTCGATCACGAGAGATTTGGCGTGGCGCTCTGCGACCTCCCGACATCGCGTCGTGTCGGGGTCGATGATCACCACGTCGAGGCCCTCCTCGATCATGTATTCGGCGGTCAGTTCGGCGAGATGCGTGGAGCCCAGGATGACCGTGCGTGACACGACGCGAGGTGTCAGGCCGAGGAGCTCTGCGGCGTCCTCGACGTGGCCGGCGGTGACCATCATCAGTACGTGGTCTTCCGCTTCGACGTGGGTGCTCCCGTCGGCCACGATCGTGACTGTTCCGCGCACGACGGCCGTGACCACCCAATCGAAGTGAGACATGTCCGACCGCAGGCTCGCCAGATTCGCCGTCAGGATGGGGCTGCCCGGCTGGGCGACGCCACCAACGAGCAAGAGGCGACCTTCGCCGAACTCGACCAGATCCGACACACCACCTTGCTTGACGAGATGGACCATTTCCGTCGCTGCTGACTCGGCGGGGTCGATGACCACGTCGACGTTGAGGCCGCGTAGTCCTACTTGCAGGCTGGGCTCCTCGACCCGGGCCACCGTCCGCTTCACGCCGAGGTGGCTGGCCGCATGACAGGCCAGCAGATTCACGCCGTCGCTGTTGGACACGGCGATGAGTAGATCGGCACTGCTCGCCCCGGCTTCTTCCAAAGCCCACTGGCTCGCGCCGTTGGCGGCGATCACCAGCGCATCGAGCTCTTCCCGCATCGCCGCCGCCCGGACGGGATCGCTCTCGATGACGACGACATCTTGCCCTTCGAGAGAAAGACGCTTGGCGAGGTAGGACCCCACTGATCCCGCCCCAACGATCACGATTCGCACTCGCCCGTCCTGGTGTCTGGGCACACGAGGTTAGTCCGATTCACGAGCCGCGCCGGGGGTCTTCGCGAGCTTCGATAAACTGCCGCTCGATGTCAGATCAGTCGCTCTCGAGTCCTGCCGAAGTTCAGGATGCGCTGCGCTCGGTCGACTACCTGTCCGACGACCGGATCAGCCAGGTGGTCTACCTCGCCGAGCGCCTCAGCAAACCCGTGCTGGTCGAAGGCCCGGCCGGCGTCGGCAAGACCGAGCTGGCCAAGTCACTGGCCAAGGTGCACGGCCGGCGACTCATTCGACTGCAGTGCTACGAGGGTTTGGACGAGTCCAAGGCGCTCTACGAGTGGAACTACAAGAAGCAGCTCCTCCGGATCCAAGCCGACCAGGGCACCGACTGGGTCGACCTCGAGTCCGACATCTTCTCAGAAGAGTTCCTGCTCACTCGTCCCCTGCTCGAAGCGATCCGGTCTGCCGACCCGGTCGTGCTGCTGATCGACGAGGTCGACCGGGTGGAGATCGAGACAGAAGCGCTGTTGCTGGAGGTGCTCTCGGAGTTTCAGGTGTCAATACCGGAACTGGGCACGGTGGCGGCGACCACCCAGCCGCTCGTCGTGCTCACGTCCAACAACACGAGGGAGCTGTCTGAGGCTCTCAAGCGGCGTTGCTTGTTCCTCCACATCGGCTACCCCGACCCTGACAGGGAGCGTCAGATCATCCTGGCAAGAGTGGACGGGATCGATGAGCAACTGGCAGATCAAGTCTCCCGCATCGTCCGCAGCGTGCGCAGCCACGAACTGAAGAAGCCGCCGTCGGTGTCCGAGACCATCGACTGGGCCCGTACGCTGCTGACACTCGGTGTCACCGAAATCGAACCGCAGACCGTGGCCGAGACACTGCACGTGCTCCTCAAATACCAGTCCGACATCGACCGGGTCGCCGCCGAGTTCGCCGACAGCTGATGCTGGTCGATCTGCTCGGCGGGTTCATTCAGGAGCTCCGGGCGGCAGGCATCCCGGTATCCATGGTCGAGACGATCGACGCGATGGAGGCGCTCCGTCATACCGACATCTCGGACCGCCAGGCATTCAAATCCACTCTGGGCGCCACACTCGTGAAGAACGCAAGACACCACGCTGCATTTGAAATGGCGTTCGATGTCTACTTTGCGCTCGAGCGACCCGCACCTGAGAGCCGGTCCGCCGATGACCCGAGCGAGCCGTACGACCTCGATGGGCTGCTCG
Organism: Acidimicrobiia bacterium; assembly: GCA_041586155.1. Classification (GTDB taxonomy): domain Bacteria; phylum Actinomycetota; class Acidimicrobiia; order Spongiisociales; family JAENVV01; genus JBFGJH01. The sequence goes on along the minus strand of JBFHAT010000028.1, from coordinate 8,931 downwards.
CCGAGCTGGAAGAGGCGCTCGCCGATCTCGACATGGCGAGGATCCGGGCGCTGGCGAGGAACGCGGTCGAGGCACTGGCCGGCATGGAATCGGGCCGGCCGGTGGGAGGCACCTACTATCTGTATCGCACCCTCCGTCAGCTCGATGTCGACGGCCTGCTCGAGCGGCTGATGGGACGTGCGAGCGCCGCCGGTTCCGTCAGCATGCTGGAAGAGCGGCTGACCCGCGAAGAGCTCGAGGGTCGCATCAGGATCCTGCGCGACGAGATCGAGACCGAGATTCGCAGTCGCCTCGTAGCCGATCGGGGACGAGAGGCGGTCGCCAAAACGCTTCGTAGGCCTCTCATCGAAGAGACCGACCTGATGCACGCAACCCGCTCCGACCTCGAGGCACTCGACGAGCTGATCAAGCCGCTGACGCGAAAGATGGCGACCCGGCTCGCTCGACGCCGCCGCAACAAGCGGGGCAGGCTCGATTTCCGCAAGACGATGCGTAGGAGTCTCTCCACCGGCGGAGTGCCGGTCGAACCCCAGTTCAAATCGGTGCACCCTTCCCGTCCAGAAGTGTTCCTACTGTGCGACACCTCGGGGTCGATGGCGACATTCGCCCGGTTCACCCTCCAATTCACTTATGCCATGGCCTCTCAGTTCTCGAAGCTGCGGAGCTTTGCGTTCATCGACGCGCTCGACGAGGTGACCGCTTTCTTCGAGCCAGGAGTCGACTTCGCCGCTGCGCTCCGCCGGATCGCCACCGAAGCGAGCGTCGTCTATCTCGACGGCCACTCCGACTACGGTCGCTCGCTCGAACAGTTCTGGACGGCCTATGGCGGCTTCCTGACCCCTCGGTCGATCGTCATCGTCACGGGAGACGCGCGCACGAACTACCGGGACCCGCGCCCCGAAGTGCTTCGGGAGATCGCCGAGGCGGCCCGAGCCGTCTACTGGCTCAATCCCGAGCCGTACGCATATTGGGACACCGGGGATTCTGTGATCGGTCGCTATCGACCGCACTGCACCGAAGTACGCGAAGTGCGCAATTTGCGCCAGTTGGAGGATTTCATCGAGTCGGTCGTCGTTCCAACCCATGGAGCGAAGGTGCGAGCGCTATCGTGATAGAACCAAAGCGGCTCAAGCGCATTCGCCAGCTCGTCGATAACTGCGAGCGTGGATGCATCCGGCACCGCGATCCGACGACGGCGTCGCAGCCGGCGCTCCGCAGGGAATGTCGGCGGCCGCAGGTCGTCGAGGAAGGAAAAGTCACGTGGGTCAGCGGGTGTTGGTGGTCGAGGATTCAGCGGTCATTCGGCGGCTGATCGAGGTGTGCCTTCGACCGACCAACGTCGAAGTGGTGATGCGAGAAGACGGTCCCTCCGGCCTCGAGGCGGCGCGAACCGAACAGCCTGACCTGCTGGTTCTCGACATCGGCCTTCCAGAGATGGACGGCTGGCAGGTGTTGGACCATCTCCGCCAGGATCCGGCCATGCAGAGCCTCCCGGTCTTGGTTCTCACGGCCCATGCTGAAGAGGAGTCGCGACGCAGGGCGGACGAAGGCGGCGCCGACGCGTTCGTGACGAAGCCGTTCCAGCCGAACGATTTCCGGCAGGAAGTCGTCCGGCTGCTGGAACGCAGCCTCTGACAACCGTTCCGCCGCACGGCTGAAACGAAACCCTTGCGGCCTCCGGCGTCGCCGCGATATGGTCGCTTCGCGGCCAACGGGAGCGGAGGAACATGAACACCCTCGCTCAAGCTGTCGTTGCGCTGGTGCTCACCTCGTTTCTTCCCGCCGCCACGATCCCGGCGGCTGCGCCCAGCTGTGTTGGCCTCGATCGACCTCTTGCCGGCGAGGTCGTCTCCAGCTACCAGCCTGTGGGTCGATTCGAAGGCCACTGGGGGGTCGACGTACGCGGCTCGGGTGTCGTCAGGGCCGCCGCAAGTGGGATCGTCACGTTTTCAGGCGTCGTGGCGGGGAACCGAACCGTGACCGTCGATCACGGAGGGGGGCTGAAGACCTCGTATTCCTACCTCGATGGGATCTGGCGCGGCAGAGGAGCCTTCGTCGGGCGGGGCGACGCGGTGGGGACGGCCGGGCTGCTTCACGGCGAGGGGCCGGAGGGAGTCCACTTCTCGGTCCGTATCGATGGCATCTACCGCGATCCCGCAGGAATGTTCGGTTGCCCCAGCTTCGAGTTGCCTGCTGCGCTCCGGCTGGTCACCGTGCCGCCCGGCCTAGAGTGACGGCGGTGCGACGCGGTCTCCTCGGCGGAACGTTCGATCCGATCCACATGGCGCATCTCATTGCGGGTGAGGTTGCGTTCCGCGATCTGAATCTCGACATCGTCACGTTCCTGCCGGCGGGCGCCCCGTGGCAGAAAGCCGATCGCGACGTGTCAGATCGCACCGACCGCTGGCAGATGACTCGGCTGGCCGTCGAGCCGGTGGAGTACTTCGAGGCCGACTCCCGCGAGGTGGAGCGGGACGGATGGTCATACACGATCGACACCCTCGCGGCGTTCCCCGACGACGAGCTGTTTCTGGTGTTGGGAGCCGACGCTGCCGCCGGAATTCCGACCTGGAAGTCTGCGGACCAGATTCTGAGTCGCTGCGTCGTTGCGGTCGTGCCCAGGCCGGGCACGGATCCGGACGCCGTCGAGGATGCGATTGGGCATGTGCATTGGCTGGACATGCCGCTGCTCGACTTGTCCGGCACCCAGATTCGTGCTCGTTGGTCGAGTGGTCGGTCTGTGCGCTTCATGGTGCCGGAGGCCGTCTACCGTTACGCCGTCCAACACCGGCTCTATGAGTGATCGAGGCCCCCAGCACAAGCGACCGAAGGGAGCGGCCAAGCCGTCGGAGGCTGCGTCTGCCCAGGCGCCGACCGCTCGCGATCTCAACAGGGAGGCGCGTCGACATCGAGCCCGGGCGAGGCGGATCCGTATCGCGATCGGAGCGATGGTGGGCTTGGGGGTCGTCGCGGCTGCGGTGGCCTACACATTTGCTCGGGGCGACACCGAGCCCGTCTCCGCCGACCCCGTAGAGGTGTCGCAGGAGGGCGGTGCGTCGGCAGCAGTTGTGATCGAGGACGCTGAGCAACGAGCAGTGATGACGGCGTTGTTCGCATCCCATCCCGATCACCGAGATCGTCTGCTTCTGTTTCCGCCGTCGCTCCTCACCATCCAACCCGGGTTGGGGGAGCGCCCGCTCGCCGAGGCGTTGCGCGTCGCAGACGAGGACATGGTTGGCTTGACGATCACCAACCTCTTGGGAGTCCGCATCGATGACGTCATCGTTCTCGACGAGGAGGATGTGATCGCCGGCCTGGTGGGACCGCTCGAGGTCGACCTACAGAATCCGTATGTCGTTGTCGACGGCGAGGTGCAGCGTGTGGCCGCTGCCGCGGGGCTCGAACCACGGTCGCCTCAGCTCGTGTACGAGTTGATCACGAATCAGGGCGCAGAGAGTGAGTCGGCATTGCTGTTACGCCAAGGAAGGGTGTGGGAAGCGCTCCTCGATTCGATCGCCTCCGACGACCGTATCCTGACCCGGCTTCTGGCAGAACGATCCGAGTCGGTCAGGCTGGCGATGACCGGCGTCGCACAGGACGAGGGCCGGATCGTTGCGGCGCTTCCTGTCACGACTGCTGAGTCGGTGGCCGGGGCGGGCCAGCAGGTCGTGTTCGACACTGCGCAGACGGACGAGTTCGTGCAGGGCACATTCCCGTACCTTCAGATCGCTCCCGAGCCGCGCCCGGTTCTCGAACTGCTCAACGGCAATGGCGGCGTCGGCGTCACCCAGCCGGTGGCCGAGCGGCTTGTCGAGCACGGATTTCGGGTCATCAAGACCGACAACGCCGACCGCACCGATTTCCCTGCGACGCAGATCATCTCGCATGGGCGTGGCAACGAGGAGACTGCGGTCGCCATCCGCCGGCTGATCGGATTCGGGGAGGTGGTCCTCGAGCTGCGACAGCCGTCGGGAGTCTTCGATGTCACTATCATCGTCGGCAACGACATCGCACCAAGTGGGGGATGACCATCAAAGAGAGCCACACGACAGCGCGTACCATCGCCGACATTCTCGACACCAAGAAAGGACTGGAGATCGCGCTGTTGGATGTGGGGGATCTTCTCCAGATCACCGAAGTGTTCGTGATCGCCACCGGGACTTCCAATCGGCATGTTCGGACGCTGGCCGATGAAGTGGACGAGAAGCTGGCCGAGCTCGTCGACCGAACGCCGTTCCGTGTCGAAGGTGTCACGGAATCCGAGTGGGTGCTGCTCGATTACGGCGACGTCGTGGTCCATGTCTTCCAGCCAGATACCCGTGCGTTCTACGACCTCGAGCGGCTGTGGGCGGACGCCCCACGGATCGAATGGGAGCCGGCTCGCCAGGACGCCTGATCGGGTCGGTATACTGCTCGGCTCCCGGGGCTGTAGCTCAGTTGGCAGAGCGCTTGCATGGCATGCAAGAGGTCAGGGGTTCAAATCCCCTCAGCTCCACCGAACCCAGCGACCTCGCACTCTCTGAATGGGCCGTTCGACCATCCTCGCTGCCGGCACTCGCGGCGATGTGATGGAGGCGGAACCGCAGAATCTGCGCTGGGATTGTCCGTTGGTTCACGCCTCCAGGCTGCGTTGGGCGTGCCAGGGGGGAGCGACCCGAAAATCCCAGTATTTCGCTCGGGTCAATGCCAGCTGCTCGGGGGCGGTGAGCCCTCGAGGCAGCAGCCCGTTGTAGATGGTGACGCTGTCGTAGAAACGGGGTGACAGCTCGGCAACGGCGACTGCGTGTACCTCATGTCCGGCCCAGCGGGCGATGTCCGACGAGTCGGTCAGAAGCACCAAGTTCCCGAAGTTGACTTCGTCGGCCATGCGTCGCGAGGCATACGCCAGCATTGCGGGGAATTCCTCGAAGGCCTCGATCATTGCAGTGTTGAGCCGCTCGACCGATGCCACGACGGATTGATCGATGCCAGCTCTTCGTCTGCCAAAGAACCCGACGACGGCGATGTGTCGGGCGAGCCGGTTGGTCGCATGCCGGGTCACGATGAGCCGCTCGGGGAACTCGTCGTCCGACACCCAGGTCCACCCGCCGCTCTCGACGAGGTGGCAGAGGTCCGAGACCAGCGAGGTCATCGCTGCCCGGTGCGACCCGATCAGGGCCGGATCGGTGAATGGTCGGGCCGGAATGTGCTCCATGGCGAGCAGCTCGATCGGCGGGCCGAGTGACGGCCGCTCGTCAGACATGGTCTCGCACGGATGACACCGGGTACTCGCCGGCAAACCCCAGTTCATTGGAGGTGGCCTCGGCAGCTAGCTGCAGAGGTTGAACGAACTCGTCGAGCACCGTACCGCCGAGTCGGAACGAGGGTCCGCCTACCGAAAGCGCCGCGACGACTTCGGCATCATGATCGAGAACCGGGGCGGCAATGGTGGAGATTCCCGACTCGAACTCGTCACGCTCGATGGCAAACCCGTGGTAGGCGGCGGCCCTCACCTCGAGTTCGAGCGCACCGGATGAGGTGATCGATGACTCCGTGCACGCCACCAGGTGCCGGAGATGGGACGCGAGCTCGTCATCTGCCATGCCTGCCAGCAACACCTTGCCGCTGGCGGTGCAGTTGAGAGGGAAATGGCGGCCGACCCAGGTGACGTAACGCACCGATTGGCGGGAGGGAACTTCGCCGACGCTGACCGCCCGGTCCCCGCGCCGCACCGCGATCGCCACCGTTTCGGCGGTGATCGACGCCAACTCCTCCATGTGGGCGAATGCCGCTGCCCTGGCGTCGATTTGCCCCAGGGCGACGCCGGCCATCGTGAGCAAGCCGACACCGAGCGAATACCTTCCGGTACTGGGATCCTGGGTCACCAAGCCTTCATTGGTGAGTGTCGTGAGGATTCGTGAAACGGTGCTTTTGTGGAGATCGACTCGGCGGCTGATCTCGGCCACGCCCAACGCCGGTTCGTGCTCGCTGAACTCACGCATGATCGCCACTGCCCGTTCGATCGATTGATGGGTGGAGCTGCGCCGGGCCGTTGCGTGCGAGGCGGTCACACGGTTTCCTGATGCAGGCGCGCCGTTGTTACCGACGGTCGACCTATGTTGCGCGATACGCAACCCTGTTGCATAGAGTGGATCATACCTACTCAGGGTGCGGAATGACAAGGGTTTTCTACGTTCAGCGCGTCCTCGGGAGCTGGTTGCGGAATCGGCGCTTGGGCGGCGTGCCCGATGTGCCAAACTGCCTCGTCGGCAGCGTTGGAGGAATCACATGCCAATCGAACGGCTTGGCGTCGTCGGGGGCGGCCAGATGGGCGCCGGAATCGCCGAGGTGGCGGCCAAGGCAGGAATCGACGTGGTCGTGCGCGAAGTCGACCAGGACGCCGCCGCCGCAGGCGAGGGACGCATCATGAAGTCCCTCGATCGGGCGGTGAGCCGAGGGAAGCTCGACGAGGCCGACCGGGACGCAACCGTGGGCCGTATCCGATTCACCACCGACCTCGACGCCATGGCGGACCGTGAGGTGGTGGTCGAGGCGGTGGTCGAGAACGAGGCCTTGAAGGTGGACATCTTCGGAGCGTTGGACCAGATCGTCGCCGCCGACGACGCGATCCTCGCCTCGAACACTTCCAGCCTCCCGATCACCCGCCTCGCCAAAGCGACCGACCGGCCCGAGTCCGTCATCGGAATGCACTTCTTCAACCCGGTTCCGGTGATGGCGCTGGTCGAGATCGTGTCGACGGTGCTCGTCTCGGACGATGTGCGGGACAGGGCAGCCGCCTTCGCCCGAGATCAGCTCGGCAAGACCGTGGTGCATGCCAAGGATCGGGCGGGGTTCGTCGTGAACATGTTGCTCGTGCCGTACATGACCGAAGCGATGCGCATGTACGAGTCGGGTTTCGCATCGGCCGAGGACATCGACAATGGCATGAAGCTCGGAGCGAACCATCCCATGGGTCCATTGGAGCTGGCCGATTTCGTGGGCCTCGACACGATGAAATTCGTCGCCGACGTCCTCTTCGAAGAGTTCAAGCTGCCCCAGTACGCGCCCCCGCCCTTACTGACCCGAATGGTCGAGGCCGGGCTCCTGGGACGGAAGACGGGGCGCGGCTTCTACGCCTACGACTGAGCGATGGGCGAGTCATCGAGGCAGGTTCGGCTGCTGGAACTTGCCGTCGAGGCGGGAGGATGCGTGGCCTGTCGCCTCGCCGAGACCAGAACTCAGGTGGTGTTCGGCATCGGCAACCCCGACGCCGACGTGATGTTCATCGGTGAGGCACCGGGATTTAACGAGGACCAGGAAGGAGAACCCTTCGTCGGCAAGGCGGGGCAGCTCCTCGACCGGCTGCTCGGCGAGGTGGCACTCGACCGGCCCTCGGTGTACATCGCCAATGTCCTCAAATGTCGACCGCCCGACAACCGCGACCCGCGAGTCGACGAAATCGAAGCGTGCAAGGGGTATCTCGCCGCCCAGCTGGAACTGGTGCAACCACGGGTAGTCGTGACGCTCGGCAACTTCGCCACCAAGCTCCTGCTGAAGACCGACACCGGCATCACCAAGATGCGGGGCGCCGTGTACGACTGGTGGCGAGGGATTCAGGTCGTTCCGACGTTCCACCCGTCAGCGGCACTGCGAGGCAACCCGTCGGTGATGGACGCGATGCAGGCCGATTTCGTATTGGTTCGCTCGGTGATCGACCGTCCCCCAGAGTGAACGTTCCCCCTATCCGCCGAGTTCTGGGCGTCGTATAGTTCGCGCGCCAGGGAGTGGGCACCGTGGGAGGTGGATGGTGAGATCGACGCTTCGCCGCCTGTTCTTGGCGGCGGTTCTCGTTGCGAGCTTGGTGGCTGTCGCGCCGGCGGCACTGGCGGACGAGGCCGTCACCGCTTACTCGTTCGTGTGTCAGGACGTCAGTCCCGGCCGGGTGACGGTCACGCCATCCGGCGTGGTGCAGGTCCGTGGCGCCGTGCTGGCAGGGCGTACCGTGTCCGACGACTGGCGGTTCAACGGCGACTTCGTGCGGAGATACAGCCTGGATGCATATCCTGATGGCTCGGGTGTGGTCTGGGGTGTGCAGAGCCAGAAGGCCGACGGTTCCGACGGCGTGTTCGCGCTGCGCTTCCGGGTGTCATTCGACACCACCACGTTCGGTGGCCCGGCCGCCGGACCCGGACGCCGGTCGTTCAGCGGGCAGTTCTTCGAGGGCTGGGTCAGCCCTCCGGGGTCGGATCTGCCGCCCAATCCGTGCCGCCAGCTCCTGGAGGTCTCGCAGGTCACCGGCGTCATCACCGGCGGCTGAGTTCGAGGCGGAGCCCGCGACGCGTGCTCCCCCCGATTGCCTCGCGCACGGCTTCGCTCGGGGCGTAAAGTCGACGGTACCGCTGGAGTGGGATTACTTGGGAGGTGGAGCGCATGAGCGCCCAGATTCGTCGCCTGTTGATGGCGGCTCTACTCGTTGCGGGCCTGGTGGGCCTGACCCCGGCCGCCGGGGCAGACCACGAGGTCACACAGTACTCGTTCGAGTGCCGAGAGATCAGTCCCGGCACGGTGGCGGTCTCGCCGTCCGGCGTCGTACATATCAGGGGGGTGGCCGTGGCCGGCCGCAACGTGTCCGACGACCCGCGCTTCCAGGGAGATTTCGTGCGGCGGTTCAACGTCGACATCCACCCGGATGGCTCGGGAGTCGCCTGGGGCAGCTTCAACAGCCAGTCGGACAGCTTCGACGGCGCGTTCGTGGGCCGGTTCCGGGTCACATTCGACGCAACGTCGTTCAGCGGGCGGTTCATCGGCGAAGGGCGACGTGCGTTCGCCGGCCTGGTGAGCGAAGGTGTCGTCGGTCCGGCGTTCGATCCGCCGGTCGCTCCCTGCCGGACGGTCATGGGCGTCTCACTCGTGACGGGTGTGGTCTCGGAGGGAGCGCTTCCGTAGCGATCG
>JBFHAT010000027.1:0-36844 GCA_041586155.1 Acidimicrobiia bacterium | reverse complement strand
TGCGATCAGCTGCATACCGGAGCCATTCTGTCAGGGAGGGTCGGGCGAGCGCCCACCCGACCCTTCACCGTCTCATCCCTCGACCTTCTCCAGGAAGCTGGTGTCGATGAACTGCGTGTAGTCGTCCAGCGCCTCCGGGATCTCCCCCTGCTCCACGAAGAAGTCCATCTGCTCCTTCATCACGTCGGCCACCGTTCCGCCCAGCCAGGCATCCGACAGCTGCGTGTCCTTGTCCAGGAACGTGAACGTGTCGAGCAGCTGATTGGAAGCGTCGAGCTCCATGCCGGCAGCCTGAGCAATGGTGTCTTCTTTCGATGCCCGGTCCTGGTTGTATGCGGCGTTGGCTTCCTCGGTCACCTGCAGGAAGGTAGTGACCACGTCCGGGTGTTGCTCGCCGAACTCCTTCGGGATGGAGATGATGTCGAACACTCGAATCCCGATGTCCTCCTGCTCGGAGCCGGTCATCAACAGGTTTCCACCGGCGTCGAGCATCGAGAAGAGCGCGCCGCCGAAGGCGCAAGCCATCGCAACATCTCCGCGCTCGAACGCGGCCAGCGCAGCTGCACCACCCTCGGATGGGATGAGGTTCACCTGAGAGGTGTCGACGCCGAGATGGTCGAGCATCTTCAACAGCTTGAAGTGCGTGACGTTGCCGATCGGACTGTAGATGTCCATGCCCTCGAGGTCAGACGCGTTGGCGGCAGTGATCCCCAAATCGCCTTGCACTGCGCAGTTGTCGGCGTCGGCGTACGCCACAGCGACACCAACGATTTCCAGCTCGGAGCCGCTCGTGACCGCGTTGGCGAACGGCGTCAAACCTTGGGAGTAGGCGATGTCCACTTCACCCGCTTCCATCGCCAGGGTCATGGCGCCACCGTCGGGGAACGGGATCCAGTTGACCGGGATACCGAGCGCCTCGTCGTACGTACCGTCGACCTGAGCCACCTGGTTGGCGGTCGGCCATTCCAAGAAGTAGGCCACATTGAGCTCGGTGAGCTCATCCGCCGAGCCGCCGCATGCGGCGGCGACCAAGCTGAACGCCAATAAGACGCCCAGCACGAGCTTGGTTGCCCTCATTCGATGCCTCCTGTTTTGGTCTTCCAGGCTCAACTCCACCGCCTGAACTGCCGCGGGAAGAACCAGCGCTGAGCATACGAGCCACCCAGTTTCGACCGCCACTGCTGGTACCTTCAACAGACGCCGAACTGGTCCCAACGACGGGACCAGTGCCTGCGGGTCAGGCCCGAGTGAGGCTGTCTCACATGGCCTGGCCCGCCACTAACGTCGGTCATCGTGCTGGCATCCCTTGTTGACGTCTCCGAAGCCGTGCGGGCAACGTCGAAGCGATCCGAAAAGACGACGCTCATCGCCGACTACCTCGCCTCGTTGGCCGCATCGGATCTGGTGGTGGCTGTCCCATTTCTCGCGGGTGCTCTGCCCGCAGGAGCGATCGGGGTGGGCTGGGCAACGTTGAGCGCCCTCCCTCCCCCTGCGCAATCGCCATCCCTCACGCTCCCCGAGGTCTCCGCCACGCTCGGGAGGGTGGCTGCGATCAGCGGCGACGGGTCGGCGGCTGAGCGAGGCCGAGCACTCGACGATCTGTTTCGAGCTGCGACCGAGGCCGAGCAGCAGTTCCTCTATGCCCTGCTCACCGGTAACGTTCGGCAGGGCGCGTCGGTCGGGGTGGTGGTTGATGCCATCGCCAAGGGATCGGAGGTATCGGCGGCGTCGGCGAGACGGGCCCACATGCTGTCGGGCGACCTCGCTCAGACGGCCGTCGATGCGTTCACGGCCGGCCAGACTGCCTTGGACGAGTACCAGCTACAGCCGCTCCGCGCAGTACTGCCGATGCTGGCCAAGTCGTCGGAGTCCGCGACCGCGGCCGTTGGCGAACTGGCTGACACCGTCGTCGACTGGAAGATGGACGGCATTCGCGTCCAAGTGCATCGACTGGGTGACGATGTGCGGGTGTTCACCCGCAGCCTCAGACGAATACAGGCTCCCGCGCTGGTGGCGGCCTGCCGGACTCTCGCCGTCGCCGATGTGATCCTCGACGGCGAAGCGTTGGGTGTCGATGAAGCGGGGGCTCCGCTCGCCTTCCCGGAGACTGTCGGATCGCTGGCAGAAAGGGACCGACCTGAGGGACTCACCGTGCGCTTCTTCGATGTGCTCTATGCCCGAGGAGAGAGTCTCATCGACCAACCGCTTCGACGGCGGCTGGCGGTGCTGGACGAGATCGTGCCCGCCGAGCTGCGAATGCCGCGACTCGAGACAAAGGATGGGTCAGCCGCTGAGGCGTTCTTCGAGGACGCAGTCGGACGCGGCTACGAGGGAGTGGTCGTCAAGGCTGCCGACTCGACATACGAGGCGGGGCGGCGGGGGGCGGCGTGGCGGAAGGTGAAGCCGGTCCACACGCTCGACCTGGTCGTACTCGCAGTCGAGTGGGGCTCCGGCCGTCGCGCAGGCACGCTCAGCAACATCCACTTGGGCGCACGTGACGGCGATGACTTCGTGATGCTCGGCAAGACATTCAAGGGAATGACCGACGAGATGCTGCGATGGCAAACGGAGCGGTTCCTGGAGTTGGAGGTCCGTCGAGAACGACACGTCGTGCACGTCAGACCCGAACAGATCGTTGAGGTGGCGTTCGATGGCGTGCTCCCCAGTCCCCGCTATCCGGGCGGGGTATCGCTTCGCTTTGCCCGTGTTCGTCGCTACCGGGACGACAAGTCAGCGTCCGAGGCGGACACGCTCGCCACGGTGCGCAGCTACCTCTCTCAGAAGGCGGGACGACTCCGCAACTGATCGACGGGAGCGAAGTCGTCGGTGAGCACCTGGGCGTCGCCGACCCAATCCGACACATCCTCCCCCGACAGCACCACCGATGACGCCTCCTTGGCCTGGAGGATCTCCGACAACCGCTCCTCGTCGAGCGGATCGTCCGACGCGACGAGGATGAAGTTGCCCCCAGACACACCGAAGAGATACTCGGCTGGTGCGATGACCTGTACCTCCGCAAACACGGACTGCAGCGTGGCCACTTGTGCCCTGGCGAACCCAAGCGGTTGGTAATCGATGACGTTCATCACATACAGCCCGTCCGGGGTCATCCGGGCCTTGACCTCGATGAGGTATTCCTCCGTGGTCAGATGCCACGGAACGGTCGAGCCTCCGAATGCATCACCAACGACGACTTGGAAGGCCCCATGCGGTACCCGCCGGATGGTGATGCGGGCGTCCCCTGTTTCGATGACGTCGGCTTCGTGGGGTTCCAGCCCCAGCTCGGACCGGGCCAGCTCGACCAAGACGGGATCGAGCTCCAACACCGTTTGGACCGAACCGGGCCGTTCGAACGCCAGCCATTGCGGCAGTGTCATTCCTCCGCCACCCAAGTACAACACCCGCAACGGCCCGTCAGGCGCGTTCGCCGTGATCACATCGGCGATCAGCTCGATGTAACGGAACTCGAGAAACGTGGGGTCGTCGAGGTCGACGTACGAATGGCGGAGGGTGTCGAGAACGAGCACCCGACCAGACGGCCGCGCCGGATCGGTCTGGACCTGAGCGCACACGTAGGCAGTCTCGATCTCGCATGGGCCGGGCACGACGACGGTGAGCAAGCCTGCAACCACGGCTCCCGTCAGCCACAGGCCGAGTCGACGGCTGTAGCGCCCCATACCCAGAATCACACCAAGGGCGACGAGTGACGCCCCGACCGCCAGAACGATGGGACGAGATGGCCACGCCGCCAGCAGGACGAAGCCCGTCACGAACGTTCCGACCAGCGCCCCAGCGGTACCGACCGCCGACAACTGCCCAACGACCGAACCGGTTTCGTCGAGCGTCTGCAGCTGAAGCTTGGCGACGATGGGCGTCACGGTCGACAGCAAGATCGCCGGCAACAGAAAGCCCGTCGCGGTCAGGATGACGATGGCGAGCGGGTCGCCACCGCTGAAGGTGGGCCCCACCGCCGTGACGATCGGCGGCGCGATCAGCGCTGCGATGCCTCCGGCGGCGAGGAATGGCCCGAGCAGGGATCGAGGCGGTAGCCGGTCGGCGAGCTTCCCTCCCCACCAGCTGCCGGCGGCGATCCCGGCGAGCACCGTACCGATGATGGCAGTAAACGTCTCGAGGCTGACGCCCACATATGGAGCCATGAGCCGACCCGCCAGGATCTCGAGGAGGAGCACCGAGGCGGCCGCATAGAAGACAACCGCCCGAGCCAGAACCGGTCTCACGCTTCAGAATCGCCGAGGACGTCGAGCCCGACGATGATCCTCTGCATGATCTCGGTCGATCCTCCTCCGATCCCGACCAGCCAGTTGTCGCGGAGGAAGCGGGACGTCCATGTCTCCTCCATGTAACCAAGTCCTCCGTGGATCTGGATGGCCCATTCGGCCACGTCTCTGGCCAGTCGCCCAGCCTTGATCTTGGCGATGGCTGCTTCCCGCCTGGTGTCCTCGCCCCGCTGATACGCGTCGACCAGCGCCTCGTTGTAGACGCGAAGGAGGTCCAGTTCAGCCAGGAGATCGGCGAGAACGAACTGGAGGTGCTGATGGTCGACGAGGCGTTTCCCGAACGTCTTGCGGTCTTTCGCATAAGCGATTGTGCGTTCCAGCGCCCGCTGACACGCCCCTACGGTCGTGTAGACCGCCCACATCCGCTCAACCACGAACTGCCTCATTTGTTGCTGGAATCCCCGCCCGACCTCTCCGATGGTGTTCGCCACGGGCACCCGGCAATCGTCCAGGGCGACCATGGCGGTGTCCGATGCCCGCATGCCGAGCTTGTCGAGCTTGCCGGTGCTCAGCCCCGGCGTGTCGGTGGGCACGATGATCTGGCTCATTCCGTGGTGTCCGCCTTCGGGCGAGGTCTTCGCCATGAGGCACAGCCAGTCCGCCTGCAGCCCGTTGGTGATGTACATCTTCGAACCGTTTATGACCCATTCTTCGCCGTCCCGGGTGGCACTGGTACGAATCGCGGCGGTGTCCGAGCCGGCGTCCGGTTCGGTGACGGCGATCGCCGCGACCACGTCGCCCGCCAGCGTCGGCGCGAGGAAACGCCTTTTGAGTTCCTCCGACCCGAACTCGTGTAGCGACGGAGTGGCCATCTCGACTTGCACGCCAAGCGCCATCGGCAGCGCACCGTGGTCGGACCTGCCGAATTCTTCAGCCAAGATCATCGTGAAACGGTGCTCGGCTCCCTGTCCTCCGTAGGCAGGGTCATAGGTCAGGCCCATCATTCCCAATGACGCCATCTGACGGAAGAGGTCATGAAGCGGCATCTCCCCTTCCCGTTCCCATGATTCGACCTGCGGGTTCACCTCCCTCTCGACGAACGAGCGGACCAACTCACGAAAGGCGTTGTGTTCGGCAGTGTGCATCACGCCTCCAGCAGCTCGGTCGGAATCGGGGCCATCCGTGAGCGTAGATACTCGGCCAAACCCTTCGCTTGCCGGTCGACTCGCAGCGAGCTGCCGACCCCCTCGCCGAGGATGCCGCGGACGACGAAGTTCAGGGCGAGCAGATTGGGAAACTCATAGCGCTCGATCGGATGAACGCCGACGTCGGGCATGAGCTCGGCGAGGCGCTGGGATGTCAAGAATTCCTCGAGCCAGGTGAATGCCAACCGGTTACGGCAGAAAACGCCGAGGTTGGCGTCGCCACCCTTGTCCCCAGAGCGAGCGCCGATGATCGTTCCCAGCGGCGCGAGCGTCGTGTCAGCGGACACGTCGGGTGCGCTTGGCAAGGACGGCTGGGTCTCCGGAGGCGTCGTCGCCACATCTGTGCAGGTTCGTGGCGAGATCTCGCCGACTTCGAAAACGGCACCCCCAATCTCGACTCTCTGGCGAACCGCGCTCCGGCTCACCGTGGTTGGCCAAAAGCCGAACACCTGCTGGGCGTGGGCCGGAGGCGCCAAGAGGAACATGCCGGGGATCGAGCTGAGCGCAAGTTCGGTGATCGCATCGGAGAAGCGCCGCCCGACGATTCGCTCGTCGTGCGACCTCACGGCTACGCGCCAGAACGAAACCTGCGATTCGAACGTTGCCCCTTCGGGGTCGGCGGCTCCCAGCACCGATTCCTCGACCGCATCGAACTGGTCGCGACTGCCCAGTGCCCGCCACACTTGGTGCGAGAGGAGCGCCGCCTTCTCCCCCTGGCCCCTTCCTGTCAGCCCGACCATGACCTCGTTGCGATACCCGCCGGCTGACGCTGCCCCCACTTTGAGTCGCTCGGGCGGGGGCGACCCGTGTATCCCCGTGCCTTTCACCCTGTCCTTGGCGACTTGGGCGAGCCGGATGGTGTCGAAATGCGCAACGACGTCGGGGCCGAGGTACCGGGGGCCTTCGATTTCGTAGAGGAGCTGGCTGGTCACGGTAGCCACCGACACGCTCCCGCCTGTTCCCTCGTGCTTGCCGACTACGAAGCTCCCGTCTGCCGCCACGTCGACCCACGGGAAGCCCGGGAGACCCGGCTCTGGATGCTCAGCAACGAAGGAGTAATTGCCTCCGGTCGCCTGGGCGCCGCACTCGACGACGTGGCCGGCGACGACCGCGCCGGCCAACTGGTCGAAATCGGTGCGCTGCCAGCCATGCCACCAGGCTGACACGCCAGACACGAGCGATGCGTCAGCCACGCGCCCTGTGATGACGATGTCTGCTCCTGCCCGCAGCGCCTCGGTGATACCCCACCCTCCCATGTACGCGTTGGCGACGAGGAAGTCAGCGAGGGGGGCTTCGCCCGTGCGGATGTGCGCGAATGTTTCTCCCTCTTCCCGCAGCTGAGAAACGTGTGGCATCAGATCATCGCCGGTGATGGCTGCCACCGACAACGATGCGTTGCTGGCGGCAATCAGGTCGCTGACCGCCGACGCGCAGCCGACCGGGTCGAGGCCGCCCGCATTGACGACGACCTTGGCTCCTTGCTCGACAACCGCAGAGAGCGAACCGTCGAGCTGCCCGATGAAACTCCGAGCGTATCCACCGTCGGGCGTTCGCTGGCGCGTCCGGGCCAGGATCAACATCGTCAACTCGGCCAGATAGTCGCCCGTCAACACATCCACCTGGCCACCCGCCAGCTGTTCCGACATGGCGTTGAACCGGTCGCCGTAGAAGCCGGAAATGTTGGCGATTCGAACCGGCCGCTGTCCGTCGGGGGTCATCCAGCCTCACGCTAGTTGGCAGCTCATCTTCTCGATCTACCATCGGAGATCGATGCAGCAGATCTGCCACGACCTGGCCGAAGAGCACGCCGACCTCGATGCTGTGGTTGCCGAGCTCACTGCCGAGCAGTGGGCGCTCGCCACACCGGCCCAGGGTTGGACAGTGAAGGATCAGATCGCACATCTGTGGTTCTTCGACGTGCTCGCCGGGCAGGCAACCCAGACACCACAGGAATTCCATGAGAGCGCACGTAGCCTCTTGGACGCCGGGCCGGCGGCGCTCACCGACCACGTCCGAGTGGCGGACACACTGACGACCAACGAGCTGCTCGCTCGCTGGCGATCAGCCCGCGCAGGCATGCTCGTGGCGCTGCGCGACAAGAATGAGCGCGACCGGCTTCCCTGGTTCGGTCCTTCGATGTCAGCACGATCATTTGCCACGGCCCGCCTCATGGAGACGTGGGCGCACGGGCAGGATGTCGCCGACGCCCTTGGACTCCATCGCCTGGCGGCGCCTCGCATCCGCAACATTGCTCATCTCGGGGTTGCCGCCTTCGCTTGGTCGTTTCTCAACCACGGCCTGCCCCAACCGTCGGAGTCCGTCGAAGTCACGCTCGCAGGACCAGGCACCGAGAAGTGGGTGTGGAACAGAGGCGCATCGGGAGGGGCGGTTACCGGACCTGCCGTCGATTTCTGCCTCGTTGTGACGCAACGGCGCAATGTGGCCAACACCGCCCTCGACGTGACGGGAACTGTGGCGAGCCAGTGGATGGCGATTGCCCAGGCGTTCGCCGGTCCACCGACCACGGGTCCCCCGCCCCGGTGATCGCGTGAACTTCGACGACGACGAACGCCGGGCGCGGATCGGCGCCCGGCACCACCTGCATCCGTCCCGCCGGACACATTCGGTCGCCGAAATCGCCGACACGCTGGTTGGTATCCACTCGAGCGATCCCGCAACGGTGTACCTGTCGGCGCGAGCACGCTTGGTCGAGCCATCGATCGAGCGCATCGACGACCAGCTGTACGAGACGCGCACTGTCGCCCGCGTCCTGGGCATGCGTCGAACCCTCTTCGTTGTGCCGATCGATCTCGTGCCTGCGCTCCATCGTGTTGCCTCGATGAAATACGCCGAGGGTGAGGCGAACCGATTGGCGAGATGGATCGAGGAGGCCGGGATCGCCGACGACGGCGGTGGTTGGGTGGCGAGGGTCAAAGCCGCCACCGTCGCCGCCGTCGACCAGCTCGGCCCGGCCGCAGCGGCCGAACTGTCCGAGCTGGTCCCCGAACTGACTGAGCGCATCGAGTTCGGCCAAGGCAAGAGGTGGGCCGGCACCGTCGGCGTCTCGACACGAATCCTCTTCTTGCTCGCCACCGAAGGGACACTCGTTCGGGCCCGGCCGCGTGGATCATGGCTCAGCGGGCAGTACCGGTGGGAGCTGCGCGACCGATGGATCGGGCCTCAACCCACCTTGGCTGCGGAAGCGGCTCGTGCGCAGCTCTTGGAGGCCTGGCTTGGGACCTACGGGCCCGGCTCGATGAAGGACCTGCGCTGGTGGTCGGGATGGACGAAGCACAACGTCGAGCGGGCCCTCGACACGCTCGACGCCCGTGAGACCTCGATCGGCGGTCAGCCCCTGTTCTATCTGCCAGGTGACGTCGAGACGACGCCGACGGGATCCTGGGTGGCTCTCTTGCCCAGCCTCGATTCCACGACGATGGGATGGAAGGAGCGCGGTTGGTACGTCGGCGACCGAGCCGATGTCTTGTTCGACCGGAACGGGAACGCAGGCGCCACCATTTGGGCGGACGGTCGCATCGTCGGCATGTGGGCTCAGCGATCCGACGGCACCGTCGTCCACCAGACATTCGAGCGACTCGGCGCCGCCGCCGAGGTGTTGCTCGAGGAGGAGAAGCGTGCCCTCGCATCGTTCGTCGGCGACAGTGTGGTCAAACCGCGATTCCGCACACCCTTCGAACGGACGCTGGCCGAGTGACCGGCCGGTCGCCGTGACGGTCTGACCAGCGATCCCCTAGGCTGCCGGGAACGTGGCACCGACACGCGAGCGATCGGAACTCACCGCTCTGCTGTCGACGGCCGGCATCGGCACCTGGAGATGGGAGCCGGCAACGGGCGCCGTCCACTGGGACGCGACCACCGAGGGCCTCTACGGCCTCGACCAAGGTGGCTTCGACGGCAGCTTCGAGGCATACATGGCGCTGGTGCATCCGGACGACCGCGCCGATGCCGCCGAACTGATCGGCTCTTTGGCCGAGCGAGGCGGTGACTACTCCATTCGGCACCGCATCGTGCAGCCAACGGGCGCGGTCCGCTGGATCGAAGGCCAAGGCAGGATCGTCGTCGAGAACGGCGTCGCTCTGGCGGGATTTGGCATCGTCTACGACGTCACCGACCGCTCGACGTTGGAGGAGGAGCGAGACCAGCTTCGAATCTCCGAAAGAGCCGAGCGAGCGGCGCGCACCGCCACCGAGCAGGACCTCGCCACGCTGATCGAGGCGAGCGATGCGCTGGCAGGCGCACTGAACGTCACCAAGGTGGTCGAACGGATTTGTACCCTCCTCGTTCCTACGCTCGCCGACGCCGTGACGGTGGACGTGCGCCTGGGTGACGCCCAAGGCTCGGTGATGACCGGCCGCCAGCAGCGCGACAGTCACAAGCCGAGAATCGCGAAGGCGATTCCGTCCGATGAGGCAAACGAGCGCCTGGGGCTCCCAAGCGGCAAGGTCGACGAAGAGACGGCTGACCGGCTGTGCGTTGGACCGGGCCAAGTCACCGCAACCAACACGATCGCCTCCGTGATCGCCATCACCGCCCGCGGTACCCGCATCGGGACGGTGCTGGTCGAGCGGTTCGACGGTCGATGGACCGCCCGATCGGATTCGTTGATCAAAGCGATCTGCCGGAGGGCTGCGGTTGCCTTGGACAACGCCGAGCTCTATCAGGAGCAGGCCACCGTCAGCGCCTTGCTCTCCAGGTCGGTGAGTCCGGACCACGTCGAAGGCTCCCCGCATTTCGATCTCGCCACCCATTATCAGGCTGCCACTCAGATGTCGCGACTGGGAGGCGACTTCTACGACTTTTTCGAGGTGGGCCCGAGCACATGGATGGCCGTGATCGGCGACCTGACCGGCAAAGGAATCGCAGCCGCTGCTCGCGCCGGGCTCACCCGCTCTGCGGTCAGAGCAGCTGGCCTGGTGACCGCTGATGCGAAAGCAACCGTCGAAGCCGTGAACCGAATCATGCGGACCGACCCCGAGCGCCCGCTGGCAACCCTGATCGTCGCCACGCTGGAGTTCACGGACGGAGAGCACCGGTTCACGGTTGCATCGGCGGGCCATCCTCCCGCGTTGCTCGCCCGAGAAAGCGGCAATGTCGATCACGCCGACACCAGAGGGATGTTGCTGGGATTCGCAGACGACCCCGGGCTCTCCACCTGTTCAGGGATCCTGCGCATCGGCGAGTCCCTCGTGGTCTACTCCGACGGCGCGACCGAGGCTCGACTCGGCGGCGAGATGTACGGGGACGAGCGGCTGGCCACTACCGTCGGAATGGTCGCCGACGCCGGTGCCAACGCCATCGCTAGGGCCATCGCCGCTTCGATCGACGGCTGGACGGCAGGACCTCTGCAGGACGACATCACGGTGATCGTCGTCACCGCCACGTGACGGACTATTCGGCGTTTCGATCGGCTCTCGACCGACTCGACCGTGAAACAGCCGCCGCGGAGATTCGGCGGGCCCGTCGGGATGGCTGGTCGGTTGCCGAAGTGATCGAGCAACTGATCGGCCCTTCGCAGATCTGGATCGGGCAGGAATGGGAGGTCGGCAACGCAACCGTCGCCAAGGAACATGCCGTCACCGCCATCAACCACCAGCTGTTGGGACTGCTCGACACCTCCGGAGAGCCCAGCGGAGAGCCGATCATCGTCGCCTGCGCCGAAGGCGAGTGGCACTCGCTCGCATGTGCGATGGTGACGACCGTGTTGCGTGACCTCGGCTATGCCACCACCTCGATGGGCGGACCCCTGCCGGCAGGTCAGCTTCTTTCGCTGATCCACGGCATCGGCCCCCGCTGCGTTGTCGTCTCTTGTGTCATGGAGGCCAACCTCCCCGGCGTTCGACGGATCGCCTCGGTCGTGAGGGAAGCGGGTGTACCGGCGCTGGTTGGTGGGGGCGCCCTCGACGAAGGTCGCGCGGTCACCGCCGGCGGTGATGGTTACGTCGAATCGGTCTCATCGCTGGGGGCCAGCATCGATCGCGCCCCTCTGGTGACACATCCGGTGCCACCGCTGGAGCACGACCGAGCGGCCGGATTCGAGTGGCTCGAGGCTAAGTTCTCCAGAGTGGCGGCGGACGTTTCCGCAGCACGCTCTGCGACCGGGCCACGAGCAGAGGATGCGTTGTGGCTCATCCGGTCACTCCACGCCTCGCTCATGTGCGACGAGCCGGCGATCCTGGCCCGCCATCTTCGTTGGATGCGAAGACGGGCGGGGGTTGCCGGAGCGTCGGACCCAGACGAGATCATGGCCCACATGAAGCGCGTGCTGGCGGACGCACCTCCGGCCGTCGACGAGACGCTCAGGACTGCGTCGACCGACTGATCTCAACCCTGAGGGGCTTTGTACATGTGGCCGTGGTCGATCTCGGGTTGAGGGCCCAGGTACACCACGACTCGACACTGCGGATCGCCGACTGCGATGCGCTCCTCGAGCACCACGGTCGCCTCACCGAAGTTTCGGGCGGCGATGCCCCCGAACACACTCGAGGTCATTCGACACAGCGCCGGAGCCCGCAAGACGGCCTCACCGAACGGGCAGCGTCGATTGGCCAACACGATCCGATCCCCGTCGGCTTCGATCACGTAGAAGTCGCCGTCGATCGCCTTCTTGAGGCGCACGTAGCACTCGGCCGCCTCCTCCGGAGTCAGGTTGCCTGCTCCCGCACCGATCGAGGCCCGGTATTCCGCTTCCATCTGCCCGCCCACATCTGTCCCTACCTGTGCGATGGCAGCCTCGGCGACGAGCGGACCCTGCGTCAGCTCCAAACCCTGGGCGAGTTGCACGACCAGCGCTCTGAGGAACGACTCGCGCTCGAACCCTTCTGCCCCGGCTTCGTCGAGATGAGGCAAGACATTGACGGATCGCCGGGGCGGATCGAGATCCACTTGCTGGGGCCTGTAGGCGGGAAGCAGTGCCTCGACGCGCGCTCCTCCGCCCGCCTTGGCCGCGACCTCCAATCGCGAGGCGATATCGGCGGAGATGGCAAGGCCCCTTCCGCGCACTGCCTGGGGCGCAGGCATCGACACCGAGGCCAGATCGAATGCCTGTCCCATGTCGTGGACGGCCAGGAGAGGCTGATCAGCCGTCCAATCGACCGAGATCCACACCGGGCCATCGGCATGCTCGATCGCATTGTTGACGAGCTCGGCAAACGCCAAAGTGGCGAGATCGACGTCCGAAGCAGCGTCGGAGTGGCGCTCGAGATACGATCGGAATTCGTGACGAAGCTCGGTCGCTCCAGCGCGATCATCGGCTTCTAGATACCAATCCACCGCGCCATCCTATTCCTCTATCTGATCGGAATCGAGGCAAGCCTCTGCGTTGCGTTGCGCAAGCGTGTTCACGATGCGCTGCCTCGCGGGCGAGTCCACACCTTCTCGGACGGTCGTCCTGAGCAGCGCTCGTGTCATCAGCCGGCGCGCCTGCTCGTTGCGTGCGATGCGATCGATCGTGGCTTGTACCGGCTTCGTCATCATCAGTCTGCTCATGAACCGGCGAAGCGGTGGAATTCGACCGGAAAGCGCGAAGACACCGGCGATGATCGCCAGCCAGCCGGGCAGCACGGGCAACACGAGCCCGGCCACTCCAACTGCGATCGCCCCCACACCGAAGCCGACGTCGATGCACCACTGCTTGACATCCCAGTACTCGGGCTGAGGTGGAGCATCATCGCCGGCGATGGCCGCGAATCCGGTGGGTTCTCTATCCCGCCCCTGCAAATTCGTCATGATGCCCTCCTCATTCCGCAGCGAGTCGTCTGCGGGTGAAATAGGAGGCCACGAAGAACAGGAGCACCGCGCCGCCCCCCAGCGCTACGAGTGTGCGCAGGTCGACGCCGCTGCCGCGAAACAACACGTCCCGCAGAGAATCGATGGCGTGTGTGATCGGAAGCATCCACGACACGGTCCGGACCTGAGGCAGCAACCGATCGAGCGAGAGAAAGAATCCCGAGAAGAAGATGCTGAGTAGCAGCACGATCATGGACGCATTCACGGCCTGCGTGTCGGTCGAAGCGATCGATGAAATGACGAAGCCGATTCCCAGCGAGGCCACGATCAGCAAAGCAAGGATCACAGCAAGGGCGCCTACGGATCCCACGAACGGCACACCGAACCCATAGAACATCAAACCCGAAAGCGCAGCAGCCAAGACGGTGGCGACAGCGATGTAGCCGAGATATTTCCCCAACAGCAGTTGTGTCGCCCGCAGCGGCGCCACCTTGAAGATCTCCGTGGTTCCGAGCGCACGCTCGCGCACAAGAGAAAGGCCGGCGAACGTGACCGCCAGATGCTGGAGGAGCAGAGCGATCACGCCAGGAGCGTAGAAGTCGGTGACGTCGAGCTCCAGAGAACCGAGAAGGTCACTGTCGGCGCTGAACGGGCTCACGATGACCTCTGGTTCGATGGATCGAAAGGTCGAGAGCGCCTCGTCGAGCTCGGCCAAATCGGCTTCGATCGCACTGATCGCTTCCAACTCGCCGGGTCCCGCTTCGCTGAGATCGAGCTCGCTGTTCCGCTGGCGCACCGTGGCAGCATCCGGCACCTCTTGGTCGGCCTGTAACGTCGACAGGACGCTGTCCGCGGACGAAGTCGTGCCCTCGAGGGTTTCCAATTGAGCGTCGAGTGCCGCCTGGTGTGCCTGTGCTTCGACCTGATCGCCCCGTTCGGCTGCCTCCCGCATCGCCGTGGCGAGCTGCCTGGCTTCGGCCACCGAAGCTTGTTCGGAGCGCTCCTGGCCCTCTGCGACGAGGTCCTCGACGATGGAACGGTTGACGGTGTCGACTGCCGCTTGGGTGATCAGCCTGATCGTCGCCTGCTCGAACGGATCCAGCTTGTCGTGCACCACCTCGAAGACTGCTTGCTCGTTGGCCCGGACCGTGCCCTCCGGGTCTTGGGGCACCACCACAACCACGTCGATCTCTCCGCCTCGTAGCTTTTCGACAGCTTCTGCACGGCTCGAGCTCGTTCCCTGATAATCGATGGCGTTGCCCAGTTCCTCCACCCGTGATTCGATCAACCGAGTGAAGGAATCGTCGTTCGCAACGAATATCGTCTTGAGAGGGTCCACCTCTTGCCGGTAGCCGAGACCGAAGAGCCCCAAGATCAAGAACGGGGCCAACACCAGGGAGAGGACCAGACGGGGCTGGCGGAGGATCTCCACCACTTCCTTGCGGAAGAACGCCCACACCCGGACGGCGTGGTCCCGCAGCTCAGACATGGGCCAGCTCCGTAGGCTCGGCAACCTCGGGGGACCCGTTGGAACGGTGCTCCTCGATCACCTCGACGAAGACATCATCGAACGGGGGCAGGTACTCCTCGTACGCTTCGACCTCCACATCGTGTTCGCTGAGCCATGCGCCCAACGCCGGAAGCGCATCCGCCGCCTCGTCTACCACGATCCGGGCGACTCGAGCGGAGCGGAATTCGTAGGAGGTCCCGCTGATCCCCTGAGTCATCTCCTTCAACAGCGCTTCGGTCGGAGGGGTGGGGAACTCCACATGGATGACGTCTCCCCCGAATGCGGCGTGACGAAGCCCGGTGGGCGTGTCGACCATCAGCAATCGCCCGTCGGCCAGCACGCCGACATAGTCGCAATAGGCGGCCTCGCCGACGTACTGAGTCGTGACGAACAACGTCCGACCATTCGAGCGGAGGGCTTCGAAGTGGTCCCACAACTTGCGTCTGAGCACCGGATCGATACCGGCGGTCGGCTCGTCCAAGAACAAGAGCTCAGGCTCGTGCACCAGCGCCGCAGCCAGGCTCAAGCGCCGTCTCATTCCGCCGGAGATGTCGGCCACCCGTTTCTCCTCGTGGCCGGTCAGCTCGACGAAGTCGAGCACCCGCTCCAGCGGTTGCCGGTCGCGACTCAGTCCGTAGAGGGACGCAAAGAACCGCAGGTTCTCCCATACGGACAAATTCGGGTAGAGCACCGATCGCTGCGGCATGTAGCCGATGCGGTTGCGCGTCTCGGGCCGGAACGACGAGGGAGCCTCCCCCAAAACGCGCACTCGGCCTCCGCTCGGTTCGAGGATGCTCGCGAGCAGACGGACGGTGGTCGTCTTACCCGAACCGCTCGGACCGATGAATCCGAAGATGGATCCGGGCTCGATGGAAAGTGTCAGATCATGTACTCCATCGCCCGACGGAAAGATCTTCGAGACGTTTTCCATCTCCACCACCGGGGTGGCTCCCGCAGGTTCGGGATGGGGTGTCACAGCGCCCTTTCTGGTCAAGAGGGAGTTGGTCTACCCGATCGGCGATCCGATCAAACCTGTCGACGGCCGCCGGTTGTGGGCGTCGGGACGTCAGGAGACGTTGGTTTGAAGTCGTTCGCTGAAGGGTAGGCAGCGCAACATGATGCGAGGGATGGCCACATGACGGCAATGGTGATCTTGGCGATCAGCCTGATCGGTGGCGCAATTGCTGCGTTCCTGTCACTGTCTCGCCTTTCGGAAACGGATCTTATCGATCCAACTGCCGAACAGCGCTGGCTGGTGAAGGCTGTGGCCCGCAGCCCCCGCCTTGCATCTTTCGTTCGCCGGCGGCTCGACAGAACCCGGGCAGGAGGTCTGCTGCTGACCATCGGGTTCTTCGTCGTCATGGGGCTCGCAACATTTGCCGGCTGGGTGTTCGACTCGCTGGAAGAGTCGCGCGGTTTCGCAGAATTCGATGAAGCGGTGGCCGAGTTCGGCGCCCGCCGTGCCGATCCAGCCCGAGGCCTCCTGGAATTCGTCACCGATCTCGGGGGTACGGGGTTCGTGATCGCCTTCTCGATCGCCCTGTCACTGTATGGCTGGTGGCGTCTCAAGAATCGGCATGTTCCGCTCTTCGTCATCGCAGTCGTGGCAGGCCAGGCGCTCGTCAACAACGCCCTGAAGCTCCTCATCGATCGAGATCGTCCCGATATCGCTCAACTCACGGGATGGGCCGGGTCCTCGTTCCCGTCGGGGCACTCGGCCGCCGCAGCCGCAACGTTCGCCGCAGCCGCGCTCGTGCTGGGTATCGGACGAGGGCGCCTCTCCAGAGCAGTGCTGGCCGGATCGGCGACTCTTCTGGCGCTGATGGTCGCCGCCACGCGCGCCCTGCTGGGCGTCCACTGGCTCACGGACGTGCTGGCCGGACTGGCCGTCGGATGGGCATGGTTCACCGTTTGTGCAGTCGCTTTTGGCGGCCGCCTCATGACCTTCGGCGAGCCGAAGGACGAAGTCGATCTGCAAGTCGCCGCCGACGCGGCCGCGTGACAGGAGGAAGTGATGGCCACCCGAACCACCGAGCGACATCACTCCACGTGGGGCCCATTTCCGCTCACCGGCTCTCGATTGGGGACCTTGATCGCTGCCTACCTCGTGTTGGTGGGGCTGTTCTGGTCACTCGGCCGCATCGTGCTCGCTTTGACCGACACGCCGCTTGGGCAGCTGGATCGCGACGTCGCTCGTTGGATGGTCGGGCAGCGGACGCCAATGCTGAACACGCTGACCGACATCGGCTCCGGATTCTCGGACACCCTGACTGTGGTGATCGCATTGGTGGTGTTGGCCATCATCTTCACCTCCGCGTGGAGGCAGTGGGGTGAGGCGACCACGCTTCTCGCTGCGCTGGGACTCGAGGTCACGACGTTTGTCACCACGGCCTACCTGGTGGGCCGCGACCGGCCGCCCGTCGAGCGCATCGACCCGGCGCCACCGACTTCGAGCTTTCCATCCGGGCATGTGGCGGCGGCCGTGGCCCTCTATTGGGGGCTCGCGTACATCGTGTACCGCCACACCGACAACCCGGTCGCCCGGTTCGGTGCCGCCGCAATGGCCGTGCTCGCCCCCGTCGCAGTGGCCTTCTCGCGGATGTATCGGGGGATGCATTACTTGACCGACGTGGTGGCCGGTGGATTGCTGGGCGCCGCCTGCATTGCGATTGCCATATGGGTCGTCCGGCGGGGCCTCGAGGATCGCGCCGCAGACGAGGAACTTGTCGCATGAAGACGCTCGGCATCGTCGTCAACCCGGTGGGCGCAGAGCGAGAGGCTCGTGATCTCCGGGAACTCATCGAGCGACTCGAGCTAGACGTTCGCTGGTACGAGACGACCGAAGACGACCCCGGCATCGGCCAAGCCCGCGCTGCGCTCGCCGACGGCTGCTCGCCGATTGTTGCCTGCGGGGGCGATGGAACGGTGCGTGCCGTCGCCGAAGCCTTGACCGGTACGGACACCCCTCTGGCGGTCGTCCCCGCCGGTACGGGCAATCTCTTGGCCCGCAATCTCGGCATTCCAGCGGACGTGCCCGGCGCCCTCAACGCCGCTGTCAACGGCTCCGATGCGACGCTGGACGTGGGCGTCGTCAACGACGAAATCTTCACCGTGATGGCCGGTGCCGGCGTTGACGCGGCCATCATGTCGAACACTTCCCGGAGGGCGAAAGAAACCGTCGGTTCATTGGCTTACGTAGCGACTGCGGGCAAGGAGCTCACCGATCCGCCTGAGGCGTCGGTCCGAATCGAAATCGATGGTGAGCAGGCGTTCACCGGACATGCGAGCACCGTCTTGGTCGGCAACTGTGGGCGGCTGCAGATGGGAGTCGAACTCATGCCCGACGCCGAGCCCACCGACGGACTACTCGATCTCCTCGTGCTGGACGCCACCTCGATTGGTGAGTGGGTGACCGCGGCGCTGTCCACGATCAAGGGAGAGGAGCAGGCTGGTCTCGTCGAACGAGGGCGTGGCGCTTCGATCACCGTCGATTTCGATCGTCCCATGCCATACCAACTGGACGGAGAGTCCCGACCGGACACGCGCGAGCTGCGGTTCACTGTTCGCCCGGCGGATTTGATCGTCCGAGCCGCTGTGGAGACCCCATGAGCGTCGTCACCCATGTGCCCGAGACCCACGAGTTGGACGGCGACGACGTCCGCCAGGCGCTGACTCGTGCCGAGTACCTCGCGCTGTTCCGCGACGCGTTCATTCGCTTCCGCTACGCCGACGGCTTCAGCTACGCCCGGTCGATGGCCTTCCAGCTCGTGCTGACCATCATTCCCGGAATCGCCCTCGCCGTTGCCGTCGCCGCACGCCTGGGAGAAGGCCGCTTTCAGTCTGCGCTCCGCTCGATCATCGAGAGCCTGGCTGCCGGTCCGGCCGGTGATGTGTTGCTGCGTGTCTTCGAACAGGGCAACGACGTCGCCGCCCTCAACCGTACCGCCGTCATCGTGACGGCTGCGATCGTCACTCTCGTGTCTGCTGCCACATCCATGGCCCAATTTCAGCGTGGAGCTTCACGCATCTACGGAGTCATGTCGGATCGCCCAACCGTGCGGCGATACGCCCACGCAACGGTCTTGGCGCTCTCGGTGGGCATTCTCCTGACCATCGCCTTCGTGGCGCTCGTGCTGGGAGGCGGGCTCTACGACTTCTTTGGCGAGTCGACGTCCTGGTTGCGCTGGGGAAGGTGGGTGGTCGGCCTCATCATCCTGCCGGTTGCCATCGCCGCCCTGTACCGGGCGGCGCCCAACCGGCGCCAACCGGCCGTAGCCTGGCTCACCTCTGGAAGCACGGTTGGCGTGGTCCTCTGGTTCCTCGTGTCGTGGCTGCTCGCGCTGTACCTCAACGCGAGCACGACATTTGGCCAGACCTACGGACCGCTCGCCGGCGTCATCGGTTTCATGATGTGGGCGCAGCTGTCCAGCATCGCCCTCCTGTACGGGTTGGCCGTGGCCGCGGAGCTGGAAGCCGACCGCGCCGGGGTGGACGAGCCCACCCGACCCGATCCCACCAACGGGGAGGCGACCGATGGCTGATTCGATTCGTGGTCGGCTGAGGGCGATGGTCGAGGACGAAGCATTCACTCTTGCCGGATACGACCCTGGCGCAACCCCTTTGGTCGATTCGAAGTCCGATGCCAAGGGCGAGCTCGACGAGCTCCGATCAGTGCTGTTCGACCTGCATGAACTGATGTATGCACACGAAGATCGCAGCCTGCTGCTCGTCCTGCAGGGCACAGACGCCTCAGGCAAGAACGGCACGATCAAGCATGTCATCTCCGGACTCAACCCGGCCGGCGTGTCGGTGGCTTCGTTCGACGAGCCCGACGAGGTCGAGCGGGAACACCACTTCCTCTGGAGGATCGAACAGGAAGTCCCCCAGCCCGGCCACCTCGTCGTCTTCAACCGATCCCATTACGAAGATCTTCTCGTACCGATGGCGGAAGGGACGCTCGACGCGGGCCAGATCGAGCAGCGATTCGACGATGTGCTCGCCTTCGAACGCAAGCTGATCGACGGTGGAACCACGATCGTCAAATGCCTCCTGCACCTCTCCTACGACGAGCAGCGAGAGCGCTTCCTCCGGAGGCTGCGTCGCAGCGACAAACGGTGGAAGTTCAACCCGGCCGATCTCGAAACGCGGCGCCGTTGGGACGACTACCAGAGGGCCTACGGCGAAGTGGTGGCCAGGACGTCCACCGACGACGCGCCGTGGTACGTCATCCCGGCCGACCACAAGTGGTATCGCAACTGGGCAATTGCGCAGATTCTCAGGGAAACCTGGTCCGACTGGGAGTTGGAGTACCCCCAACCGCCGATCGACATCGAAGAGATGGAGTCGTTGCTGGAGGGTCCCCGATGATCACCGCAGAATCCAAGCGTCAGTCCAGTGATCCTCGCACCGACGCGTTGCAGCTGGCTGTCGAGTCGATCATCGGCCATCGCTTCGTCGGCGGAAACGACGTGCAGGTGCTCCGCAACGGCCGCGAGATCTTCCCTGCCATGCTCGAAGCGATCGCCCAAGCACAACACACGATCGAGTTCGTCACGTTCGTCTATTGGTCAGGGGACATCGCCGAGCGGTTCGCCGGCGCGCTGGCCGAGCGGGCACGCGTGGGTGTACGGGTTCGCGTCATTCTCGATGGATTCGGCTCGTTGCCCATGGACAACGCCCTGATCGACGAGATGCGAGCGGCCGGAGCGGTCGTCGAGCGGTTCCGACCCGTCGTGCGCTGGAAGTTCTGGGAGTCCGATCATCGCACCCACCGCAAGATCCTCGTGTGCGACAACCAGGTCGCGTTCACCGGTGGCGTGGGCATCGCCGAGGAATGGAACGGCGACGCACGGGGCCCGGACGAGTGGCGCGACACCCATTTTCGAATCGAAGGTCCGGCCGTCGTGGGCCTACGAGCCGCATTCCTCACCGACTGGCGTGACCTGGGCTACGGCATCGACCGCTTCGACATCGAGATCGACCGACCCGACCCGACCGGCGGAATCCCGCTCGCGGTGATCGACGGTTCGGCCCAGATCGGATTCAATGACCCTGAACGGGTGCTCGAAGCATTGGTGGTGGCTGCTGAGGACCGCATCATGATCGCTACCCCGTACTTCAACCCCACCAGCGCCCTGTGTGACAGGCTCGTCGCTGCCGCCCGTCGCGGCGTCGACATCGACATCCTCATTCCGGGACCGCACATCGACAAGCGCATCAGTCTCATCATGGCCCGAGAGCAGTACCGGCCACTCACACGCGAAGGCATTCGAGTTTGGGAGTACCAACCAACGATGATGCACGTCAAGGCGGTACTCATCGACCACAAGGTCGCCATGGTCGGAAGCGTGAACATCAATCGGCGATCGATCGAAAAGGACGAGGAAGTGGCCGTCGTGGTCGCCGATGAAGACATCGTTGCAACGCTCGAAAGCCACTTCGAGGGAGACCTCGGTGCCAGCGTGGCCATGACCGGTGAGGATGTGGATCCGCATCCAGGTCACCGTGTCGTGGCGAAACTGCTTCATCCCATCCGACGCGAGCTCTGAGGTTTCGAGATCGCCCCACGTGGGTATGGATTGTGCAGACAAACGCACTGATGGAGGCACTCATGGATTTCATCGTCTTTCTACTCATCGGCCTCGTTGCCGGCGCCGTTGCACGGTTCCTGGTTCCCGGTCGTGACCCAATGGGCGTGCTCGGAACGCTCCTTCTCGGCGTGATCGGATCGTTCGTGGGCGGATTCCTCATCTCACTGATCTTCGCCGGCGAGCTGGCACTGAGCACGGCCGGCATCATTGGTTCGATCGTTGGTGCCATAGTGGCCCTGCTGATCTACCGCGCAGCCAAGTCGCGAGGCGTGACTGCGTAACCAGCCCGTCACAGCCCAGTCGCGCAGAGGGGCGTCCCAGGGGCGCCCCTCCCTCGCGTTCGGGTTGACGCCGGGGTTTGACACGCCCCACGAGTGGGTACGCCCAATCCATGCGCGCAGGCATGAAGACATCGATGACGCTCTCCCCATCACCCTCTGCGCCCGCGACCGCACGGACCGCCGTGGGAGCGCTCTTGGGACGATGCGACCGCACCGACGACGTTCAACTCATCGCCAGCGAACTCGTGACCAACGCCGTCGCACATGGCTGCAACAAGCCTGTCGCGTTCACCGTGAATGTCTTCGACGACTTCGCCCGCATCGAAGTCCGATCGCATACCCGATCTGGCGTCGGGCGGAGGAATCTGGAGCGCCGCCAGCGCGGCGACGCAGGCGGCGGCTTTGGACTCAACATCGTCGACGCGTTGTCCGATCGATGGGGGGTCAACGAGGGCCCTCCCTTGACGATCTGGAGCGAAGTGGCGCTCAGTGCGTCTCGATGAGCTCGCGCAGGTCGTCCAGAGTCTGGCGGAGGATCCTCGAAACATGCATCTGCGACACGCCGAGCACCTCCCCGATCTCTCGTTGGGATTTGCCCTCGAAGAAGCGTAGATAGATGGCAGTCCGCTCCCTCTCGGGTAGCGCTTCGAGGTGTTCGGAGAGTGTGGCCCGATCATCTGATCCACCGAGGACGTCGTCTGCCACCGGGATCAGCTCACCCAAACTGGCACTCTCACCGTCGCCACCGACGGGTGCGTCGAGCGATGCGGCAGAGTACGCGGAACCGGCGTCCATTGCGTCCAGCACCTCCTCAGGCGAGAGGTCGAGGTGACCGGCGATCTCGCCGATCGACGGCGACCTGCCCAGCCGTTGCGTCAGCTCCTCGACCGCGCGGTTGGTCTGCAACCAGCGTTCTTGCAGAGACCGCGGCACTCGCACCGACCACGCCTTGTCCCGAAGATGACGTTTGAGTTCTCCCAGAATCGACTTGGTCGCATAAGTGGAGAACTGGACGTCACGCGAGGTGTCGAACCGATCGATTGCCTTCACGAGGGCGAACCTGGCCACCTGCTCGAGATCATCGAGCTCCTCCCCGCGCCCACGAAAGCGCCGTGCAAGGGCGACAGCCAGCCCGTCGAAGTGCTGGACCAGCGCCCGTTTGGCGGTGGGGTCGTCCCGCCGATCGAACCAGTCCTCGGTGGGGTCGCTCACGCCTCGCTGCCCGCCACAGGGATCACGATTCCTCCGTCCTCGTACCTGGCTCCGTCAAAGAGGGCGCTGACGATGCTGCCAACGTCGAAGCGGTCGTCGGACCGAACACCCTCAGCAAGCGGCTTGACCGCGACGGTGAGTCCATCCGGTGCGATGGCGCCCACCACGACGATTTCTTCGGCGCTGCCCGACAGAATCGCGGCTGACACTGCTTCGGACACGGCGAGCCTGAGATCGTCTACCAGATCATCGAGACCGATGACACGAGCGAGACTCGAAATGAACAGACGTGCGGTCGAGAGGTGCTTCGGATCGGGCGGTATGCGCAGCTCGAACGGCCCGACGGGGCGTTCAGACATTGCTGCGGGCGGCCTCGACCGAGTCGAACAGGTGGAGGTGACCGTCCACGCCGGTGATGCTCAGGAGCTTCGTCACCGGCCCTGTCGCCACAACCAGACCGAGCTTGTGTCCCTGCTCGGTGGCTTGCTCATGGGCTGCCAGCAGGACACGCAGGCCAGTGGAGTCGATGAACGTGACCTCGGTCAGATTGACGACCACCGAGCCCGCTGCAAGGCCGCTGGTGAGCTGGGTTTCGAGCTCCGGGGCCGACGCCAAGTCGATTTCACCGACGGCTTTGAGCACGATCGGGTCGTCGGAACGTTCTTCGCTTATGGAGAGATGGGTCACTCGCACCGTCCGCTGGATGGCGCCGTAGTATACGGGCCTCGTCGACTCAGGAAGCAATGAACACGTTCAACGTCACCCTCCCCGGACATCCCGCGTTGGTGCGGGTGATTCGCGCCGTGGCGAGCCGGGCGGCCGATCTCGCTGGGCTCGGCTTCGATCGTGTCGAGGATCTGGGCTTGGCGGTCGATGAGTCAGCCACCGCGTTGCTGTTGGCGGTTCCGGGAGCGCCGCTCACGACTTCGATCATGCACGAGGCAGGTCGGGTGCACTTGCGCATGTCGGTCGAAGGACAGACGGAGGCTTGGCCACCTGCCGGATGGGAAGACTCGATCGGGGCTCTGGTACTCGAATCTGTGTCCGACAGCGTGATGTTCGACGAAGACTCGACAGCCCTCACCGTCACGGTGTCCTCGATCGCCTAGATCAGTCCTCGTCGGACTCCATGACGATGCGACTCTCGGCTCCGGGGGTGAGGACGTCGATGATGCCGTGGACGGCGTAGCGGAGCATGAGCATCGTCGATACCAGCAGGCCGGTCGATACGGCCGCTCCGGCCAGGATGGTGTAGTAGACGATCTCGTAGCTTCGCTGGATTCCCTCGGCTTCCTCGACGGGCACCGTCAAGAACAGCAACAGCAACGCCGAACCGGCAAGGAGGATGATGCAGAGGTTGGCGATCTGGCGGATCCTCTTGAAGAATCGTGGCTTGAAGTTGGCGTCGTGACTGGTGGTGATGCCGATCAGCGCCAACATCAAGGCGAGGATCGTCGTGGCGGCAGCGACGAGTGTCGACGCCAAGAATCGGATGGTCGGCAACGCGGATTCCAGCAACAGGCGGGCTTCGAACGACGAGATACCCCCGGCAACGGCCATGAGGACGAATCCGAAGACCGCCACCAGTGCCCCTCCGGCCAGTGCAGAGTTCAGTTCCGCTCTTGGCAGCTTGCGTCGCTCATCGACGGTCTCCGTGGTCACAGCCATGGTTTGGCTCTACCCATCGAAGCCCGCACACAAACGCGAGCAACCACCCTTTCGGGGCGGATTCCGCCCCGGTAGGCTTCATATCCATGCCGCCGATCGAGCCTCGCCCCGTCACGTCGCTCGACCTCGAACACGAGGTCGATGCATTGAGAGAGCGTGTCGCTGAGCTCGAGCGGGAGCGCGACAAGCTGCGAAGGGCATCCGAGCGCGAGCAGGAGTTCCGGCCATATCAGGTGGAGCTGCTCAAACTGCAGCGGCACCTGGAGGCCACCGGCACTCGCATGATCGTCGTCTTCGAGGGCCGCGACGCCGCCGGCAAAGGCGGTGCACTTCGGCGGATCACCCGCTTCATGAATCAGAAGCACTACCGAGTGGTGGCGCTCGCCAAGCCGACCGTCGAGCAACGATCACAGTGGTATTTCCAGCGCTACGTGCAGCATTTCCCTCGCGGCGGTGAGATGGTGTTGTTCGATCGCTCTTGGTACAACCGTGCGATGGTGGAGCCGGTGTTCGGCTTCTGTACCGAGCAGGAGTATCAGGCCTTCCTGCGCGGCGTCGTCGGCTTCGAGAAGGACCTGGTCCGGCAGGGCACGATCCTGTTGAAGCTGTACTTCAGTGTGTCGAAGGAAGCGCAGGCTCGCCGGTTCAAGCGTCGCACCGACGATCCCCTGCGGCAATGGAAGCTCAGCGAGGTCGACGTCCAGTCGCAAGAACACTGGGATGAATTCACGGAGAAGAAGTATCAGATGCTCGTGAGGACGTCGACGATCGATGTTCCGTGGACGATCATTCGATCCGAGAACAAGCAAGCGGCGCGCCTCAACACGATGAAAGTCATGCTCAACACGGTGGCGTACGCCGATCGGTCGCCGGAGCTCGATTTCACGCCTGACCCGGAGATCGTCATTTCGGGCGCTCGCGAGATCGAAAACATGGAGACTGAGCGCCGCCGCCACGGCCAGTTCACCCGTTGATCGAATCCCTGGTCGCCGATCCTCATCCCTTGCTTCGGGCGATGCGGGAGGAGCAACCGGTGGCGTGGGTGGAGGAGCTCGGGGGTTGGGTGGTCGTTTCCCACGAACTGGCCGTGACAGTGATGCGCGACAGCGACGCGTTCACCGTCGACGATCCCCGCTTCACGACCGGGCAGATCATCGGGCCCAGCATGCTCACGCTCGACGGCGCCGCCCATGCCGAGTCCCGCGCCCCCTTCGCTCACACGATGCGCATGAGCGAAGTGCGGGACCAACATGGTCCTAGCGTCCTCTCTCGTGCTCGGGCTCTGGTGCGTGGGTTGGCGACTCACGGCCGGTCGGACCTCCGCGTGACGCTGGCCGCCCCGCTCGCGGTGGAAGTCGTCCTCGAGCTACTCGGCTTGATCGATGTGACACCGACCCGTGCTCGCGCTTGGTACGACGACATCGTGCGGGCAGTCGACTCTCTGTCCGCAGGGGCCCAACCGCCGACGTCGCCGAATCCTGGCTTTGGCGCTCTGCGCGAGGCGGTGCTGAGCGCCATGCTGAAGCGACCCGATTCCCTCGTCGCCCACGCAGCCGGCTCACTCGACGAGGAGCTGGTCGTCTCGAATGCCGCGGTCGTGATGTTCGGCGGGATCGAAACCGGAGAGGGCATGATCGCCAATCTGCTGTGGCACGTGTACCGCCATCCCGACCAGCTGGCCGCGCTGCGCGCCGACCGGCAGCTCATCCCTCGCGCCGTCGAGGAGTCGCTGCGGCTCGAACCGGCCGCCAGTCGGGTCGATCGCTACGCGACCCGAGCGGTTGATCTCGGCGGCGCCTCGATCGAGCGGGGCGACCTGGTGATCGTGTCGCTGGCCGGGGCAAACCGCGATCCGGATGTGTTCTCCGCCCCGGACGAGTTCGATATCGCCAGGTCCGGCCTGAGCAATCATTTGACCTTTGCGCGTGGCCCCCACGCTTGCCCCGGCCTTCACCTTGCCCGCGCCGAGGCGCATGCAGCGTTGACGACGGTCGTCGAGGTCTTGCCGAACGCGGCTCTGGACCTGGACTCGTCCGCCGGCCCGCACGGCCTGGTGTTTCGCAAGCCCCGGGCGGTGGTGTTGGAATGGACACCTACATGACCCCTGCCGCCGAGCTGTGCGACGTCCGCAAGATCTACAAACGAACCGCCGCCCTCGACGGTCTCACGCTGACCTTCCCGGCCGGTCGGGTCGTGGGCTTCCTCGGGCCCAACGGCGCAGGCAAGACGACGACATTCCGAGTCCTGCTCGGCCTGGTGAAGGCGGCCCACGGTACCGCCCGGCTGTTGGGTGAGGAGGTGCCGGACAACCTGGCACGGGTCGTCCGCAGAGTCGGCGCCATTGTCGACGGTCCTGCGCTGTACGACACGCTCACCGCCAGCGACAACCTGCGGGTTGCGCGGAGTTCCAGACAGAGCGCCGGCAACATCGAAGACACTCTGCGCCTGGTCGGCCTTTCCGAACGTGCCGATGATCGAGTCGCCGGATACTCGAAGGGCATGCGGCAACGTCTCGCGCTCGGCATGGCCCTGCTCGACGACCCCGACCTGCTTCTCCTGGATGAGCCGATGGATGGGCTCGACCCTGCAGGCCAAAGGGATCTGCGTGATCTTCTCGGCACCTTGGCCAACCACCACGCCAAGACCGTGGTCATCTCGTCACATGTACTGGCAGATGTACAGGCGCTCGCCGACCACGTGGTCGTCATCAACCGTGGGAAGCTCGTCGCGGCGGGTGGCGTCGACGAGCTCGTGGGGGCCGACCGCACCCGCCTCGTCGTGGAAGACCCATCTCCGGCCATCGAGATACTCGCGGGCCATGGGCTCAACGCCACCATCGACCAGGGGCGAATCTTCGTCGAGACCAATGAGCCGCGTCGTGTCGCCGAGTTGCTGGGAGCGGCGTCGATCTACCCATCGGAGCTGATTCGCGAGCGCCGCTCGCTGGAACAAGTGTTCCTCGAGATCACCGGAGAGGGACGATGAAGGGCCTGCTGGTAGCGGAATGGATCAAAGCCACGAAGCGGAAGCTCCCCTGGGTGCTCGGCCTGATCTCCCTCGCGCTCTCGGGCCTGTCCACGACCTTCACGCTCGTCCTCGCCGACTTGTTGGAGGGAGCGGAGGAAGTCATCGTTCCCGCCCCGACCAAACCGGAGGCGTATGTGACGGCATTGCAGTCCGCGGCCGGCAACACCTGGGTGCCGATCGTCCTGACGACCGTCATCGTCGCAGGTGAGTATGCCAAGGGAACGTGGCCGGTCGCTCTCACCTGGAACAGCAGCCGCGTCCGTCATCTGACTGCCAAATTCCTGGTGATGACGGCAATCTCAGCGGTGATCATCCTGCTCACCGCCATCCTGACGCTCTCGATCACCGCCGTACTCGCCCGTGGGGACGGCTTCTTGGGCATCGACGAGATCGGCGTCATCGTGGCGAAGGTGTTGCTCGTGCAGGTGGCGTGGGTGGCAATCTCGATGCTGGGTTCGGTGTTGTTCCGTTCGGCGGCGCTGGCAGTGGGTCTGACCCTGGGGTTCTCGCTCACCGAGCAGATCCTCGGTCTCGTGCCCGTGTATCGCCGAGTCTCACTGAACAACGCCGTCACTGGCCTGTTCGGCCAGTTCGACTTTCAGGGCATCTTTCCCATCTATGTTCCCGATCCACCCATCGCGGCCGCCATCCTCGGCGGCTGGACGGCATTCGCCGTGGCTCTGACACTCACCATCGGCACCACCCGTGATGCCTGATCACAACCGCACTCGGCTGTTGGCTGGGTCGTAGAAACTGCGTAGCGACGCGGTCGCCGGGATCTTCGTCCCCGCCACCTCGATCGCAAACGACCCCTCTCCCAACGCCTCACGGGTGACACCCTGCTCATGGTGTAGATAGGCCATGGCGAGCGATGCGCTCTCGACGTAGCTCCACATCGCCGACGTCGTTCGGCCCGCCATCCGACCATCCCAGAAGACCGGCTCGTCGTGGTAGAGGAGCACATCCGGGTCCGATAGTCGAAGCTGCACGAGCCGCTTGGTTCGGACGAGATCGCGCTCGTTCAGCAACGCTTCTCGACCCGAGAACCCGCCCGGCTTGTCCCAGGCAACGGCAAAGGCCAACCCGGCTTCCAGCGGCGTGTCTTCGTCGGTGATGTCGTGACCCCAGTGGCGGTATCCACACTCGAGCCGCAGGGCGTTCATGGCGTGATACCCCGCCATCCTCAGCCCATGACCGTCGCCGCGAGCTGCAATGCTGTCGAACACCTGCGTCGCTCTTTCCACCGGAACATACAATTCCCAGCCGAGCTCGCCCACATAACTGACTCTGAGCGCGGTGACCAGCTCACCCCCGACGTCGATGTCCGCCGCAGTACCGAAGGGGAACTGCGCGTTGTCCAGGGGGGCATCCGTCACATCGGCGAGCAGACGTCGACTGTTGGGCCCCATGACGCCCAGCACCGCCAACTTCTCGGTCACATCACCGATCGTCACGTCTTGGTCACGCGCGGCGCGGCGCAACCAGGCGAGATCTCGGGTCCTCGTGGCGGCGCCGGAGACCACCAGGAAGGCATCAGGTCCGCGGCGGGTGACCGTCAGGTCTGCTTCGATGCCTCCCCGTTCGTTCAGCCACTGGGTGTAGACCACCCTGCCTACCGGCACGTCGATGTCGTTGGCCGACACCCAGTTCAGCAAGCTGAGGGCGTCGGGGCCCTCTACGGTGAATTTGGCGAACGAGGTCTGATCGAACAGACCTACGGCATCGCGCACCGCCCGGCACTCCAGCCCGCTTGCCTCGTGCCAGTTCTGCTTGCCGTACGAGTATTCATAGCGAGGCTCCATCCCCGGCGGGGCGTACCAGTTGGGCCGCTCCCATCCGGCGGTTTCACCGAACACCGCTCCCCTGTCGCTGAGGCGTGCATGCAGCGGGGACTCGAGGACACCGCGGGCCGATTCATACTGGCGGAAGGGCCAGTGCATCGCGTAGAGGAGCCCCAGGCTCTCGGAGATCCGTTCTTCGAGAAACGAAGGCTCAGCCTGAAACGGAAAGGTCCTCCTGATGTCGACTGGCCAGAGATCGCGGGGCGGATGACCGTCGACGATCCAATCAGCCAGCGCCCAGCCGACTCCGCCGGCCGATTGGATCCCCACCGAGTTGAACCCGGCCGCAACGAAACACCGGTCGATCTCGGGTGACTCGCCCATGTAGTACACCCCGTCGGGAGTGAACGCTTCTGGTCCGTTGAGGAACAGCTGGATGCCTGCCTCAGCCAATGCCGGCATGCGATGGATCGACCGTTCGAACACCGGTCCGACATGATCCCAATCGTCGGGGAGGGTGCCGAAGCTGAAGTCTCGGGGAATGCCATCGAGGCGCCACACCTTGCCGCGCGGCTCGAAGAATCCGGCCATCACCTTGCCGGTCTCCTCTTTGAAGTATGTGTAGTTGCCTGGGTCGCGGACGGTCGGTGCCCCCGGCGGCAGCCCGTCGATCGGCTCGGTGACCACGTAGAAGTGCTCGCATGCCTGCAGGGGCACGTTGACTCCCACGGTGGCGGCCAGCTGACGGGTCCACATGCCTGCGCACAGCACGACCGTCTCCGTCTCGATCTCGCCTCTCTCGGTGACCACTCCCGAGATCCTGCCCCGATCGGTGAGCAGGGTCGTCACCGCCAGGTCTTCGATGATGCGCACTCCTCGGTCGCGAGCGCCCTTGGCCAGCGCCAGCGTCGTATCCACCGGACTGGTCTGACCGTCGTGGGGTATCCACGCCGCCCCGACGAGATCGTCGGTCCGCAAGAGCGGCCACTGCTCCTTGACCTCGTCGAAATCCATGACCCGGGCTTCGACACCGACGGTCTTGGCCATCGACAGGCCGCGCATGATCTCTTCCCACCGTTCCCCGTCGGATGCGACGGAGATGGATCCGGTCGTCCGATAGCCGGTGGCCTGGCCGGTCTCCTCTTCGAGTTCTTCGAACAGGCGGGCCGAGTAAGTAGCCAGCGTGGTGAGGCTGTGCGATGACTTGAGCTGGCTGACCAACCCGGCAGCGTGCCAGGTCGTGCCGCCGGTCAGCTTCCCCTGCTCCAGCAGCACCACGTCCTCGACGCCTCGTCGGGCCAGGTGATAGGCAACGCTGCACCCGACGATCCCCCCTCCGACGACCACCACTTCTGCTCGGGTGGGCAGCACTGCGCTCATGTGTCCCGCCTCATGAAACGTTCCACTCTGTAGGATTGGAGGCAATGCAGACGATCGAGCGGACTTTTGCCGTCTTGAGGGCGGTGGCCGACCAGCCCCGAGGAGCCGGCGTGAGCGAGGTGGCACGGACCGCTCGTCTCCCCAAGTCGACGGTGCACCGCATTCTCGCCAGTCTCGAAGGCCTCGGCATCGTCGACCATGACTCCGGCAGCTACTCGATAGGGGCGG
Source organism: Acidimicrobiia bacterium (assembly GCA_041586155.1). Lineage (GTDB taxonomy): Bacteria > Actinomycetota > Acidimicrobiia > Spongiisociales > JAENVV01 > JBFGJH01. Next base: position 5,978 of record JBFHAT010000027.1, on the reverse strand, counting down.
GCCTGGCGAGCCTCACGGGCGCCGTGAACCACACCACGTCCCTGCGCGAACTCTGCCGGCCGTATCTGCGCGACCTCGTCGACCAGTTCGAAGAAAGCGCGGGTTTGACCGTCGAAGAAGGCCGGACAGCCCTCTACCTCGACCAGATCTCGTCGCTGGGGCCGGTCAGGACCAAAGACTGGACCGGATCGCGCCTGCCGCTGCACACCGTCGCCGGGGGACTGGCCATCATGATGACGTGGCCGCAAGAAAGAATCGCCGACTACGTCCAAGGCGGTTTGCCCGCCGCGTCGCCTGCTGCCGCCGCCTCGGGCACCGACCTCATGGACCGGCTCATCGCGGCCCAGCGGACCGGGCATGTGTGGACCCTGGGCGACTTCGACGTCGAGATCCACGGCGTCGGCGCCCCCATTCTCGACGAGACCGGAGCAGCCATCGGCGCGATCAGCTCGTACGGTCCCTCGTACCGGTTTCCCGGCGACCGCGACGCCGCCGCGATCGGGGCCGCGGTGGCCGAGATCGCCGCGACCGTCGGGGAACGGCTGCGCGCTTGAGGTCACCACCGTCCGCTCCCAGGGCGCATCGCCTTGGCGGGGACTGCGATGGGGAACCTGTCCCGGAGCTGCTCGTCGACGCTGCGTTCGATGTGGTCGGGATAGTGGTTCTTCAGCGTCTCTTCGACATATCGCCGGGCACGCTCGGTGGCGTCGAGCGAACCGCCGTCGGCCCAGTTCGCGGGGGTGTCGCGATCGGCGATGAGCGGGTACACGTACTCGCGCTGCATCAGGTCGAGGGTCTGAGCATGGCCGAGAAAGTGCCCGGCGCCTGAAACCACGTCGCGAACGACCTCCACCGACAACGATTCATCGGTGACGTCGATGCCGCGCACCGTTCGGTTGATCGCGCCCAACATGTCGTTGTCGATGACCATCGCCTCGAGTGAACACCCCAGCAGTGAACCCAGCATTCCTGCCGACTCGTAGATCAGGTTGGCTCCGGCCTGGGCGGCGAGCGAGACCGTCACGCCCTTTTCATACCCGGCTTGGCCATCGGGCAGCTTCGAGTCGGCCATCCCGGCCGCAACTCCCGATGGCAGCCCTAGTGCGTTGGCAACTTGAGCGGCGGCGGCGTTGAGCAGGGCCTCCTCGCCGCTTCCCCCGGTCATCGCTCCCGTACGGAGGTCCGAGACGAAGGGCCACAATCCCATCACGCACGGATGTCCGGGCTGGATGAGGTTGACAGAAGTGAGGGCCGCCAGACACTCGGCGAGCGCTTGCACCAACGAGCCGGCCAGCGCCGCCGGTGAGGTCGCCCCGGCCTGTCCAGCCGACAGCAGGTTGATGGGCATACCAGTTTGCGCTTGTGCCACCATGGCATGTGCGGAGTCCTCTGCGAATCGCAACGGGGGCACGACAAAGGTGTTGTTGGCGACCACGAATGGACGCTTGCGAAACTCGCCTCGACCGCCCAGCACGTGGTCGAACATGTCGACCGCCTCGTGAACGTGATCGGGGTGAAAGAACGAGGTACCGATCGGCTTGGAGGTCCCGCGCATCGTGACGTAGGCCGTGTTGAGATCGACGTCTCGGGCCTCGACGAGATCTCGGGCGACGACGGTACGGACGAAGAAATGAATGTGGTCGAGCGTGTCGGCCAATCGGGCGACGTCGTACAGGTCCAGTGCAGTCGATTCCCGGTATGTCTTGGTGTGGTGATCCAGCATCAGCACGGCGGCGCCGGCAGTCCCGAAGTGCACGCGCTGATCGGAGAGCTCGATACTCCGGTCGTCGTCCAGGCCGTGCCACACGAAGGATTTCGCAGCCGTCTCGATCCCCCGTTCCACAACGGAGCGCGGGTAGAGAAGGCGACCATCGTCGTCGACGGATCCACCAGCATTGGTGACGACCTCGACGAATGGTTCGATCGGAGATCCCATCCCCACCGTCTCGAGCAGCTCAAACGCGGTATCGATGACCTGCTGGACCTCAGACGGACGGAGAGGCTCGTATCGTCCCCCTGCCATACCGGGGCGCACCGCTCGGGCGTCCTCCTCGAGCGGAGCGGTGCGCAGCGCCACCCGCGCCGCCCGGCCTCCGGAGCGCCGGCGCTCGGCCATCAGGCGCGAAGCCGCTCGTTGCGGGGATCCCACACGGGTTCGCCAAGCACCTGAGCGGGGCGGCGCTCGGACATGATCTCGACCTCGATCGTCGAACCGGGTTCGGCATGGTCAGGGTGGACGTAGGCGAAGAAGACGCTTTTGTCGACTGAGTAGGCGTAGGCGCCGCTGGTGGTGATGCCCATCAGCTCGCCTCGTCCGTAGACAGGCTCGTTGCCTCGGCAGTCGGCGTCGAGCGCATCCAGCTCGGCATAGACGCACACGATGTCGCGCTCTTCTCCCTTGCGGCGCAACGTCGCTTCCCTGCCCAGGAACTCCTTGTCGTAGTCGACGAACCGCTCGATATCGGCTTCGACCGGCGTGATCTCCGTGGTGAGCTCGGCCCCCCACGCCTTGTAGCCCTTCTCGAGGCGCATGACGTTCATCGCATAGCTGCCGAAATCTGTGATGCCGTGCTCCGCTCCTGACTCCTGAATGGCCTCGTACAGCTCGACCATGCGGTCGATGGGATGGTGCAGTTCCCATCCCAGCTCACCCACGTAGCTGACCCGCAATGCGGTGCACGGCACTCCCGCCACCTCGACTTCCCGTGCGGTCAGCCACGGAAAGTCGTCATTCTCGAGGCTTGAGGCACACAAGGGCTGCAGAACCCGGCGGGCGGCGGGTCCGGTAACGGCGAGCAGCCCCGTCGAGTCGGTGACATCGTGTATGGACACATCCTCCCCCTGGCGCGCGTGGCATTGGAGCCAGTCGAGGTCGTGGATCTGGGCGACGATCGCCGAGTTGAGGTAGTAGCGCCCTTCGGCGAGCCGGGCGATCGTCATTTCCGACTCGATGCCGCCAAGCTCGGTCAGCAGGTGCGCCAAGCGGATGCCACCGTCCTTGAGCGGGAGGCGGTTGGCGGCCAAGCGATCGAGCAACGCAGCTGCATCGGCGCCTGTCACCTCATATTTGGCGAACGCGGTGAGGTCAGCCACACCGACCCGGGTGCGTACGGCCCGGACTTCATCGCCCACGGCATCGAACGCCGACGAGCGCCGAAACGAGAAGTCCTCCGGCTCCGGCGAGAAGTATTGCGCCCTCTCCCAGCCGAACACCTCCTGCCACTGGGCTCCTTTGGCGTCGAGCGTCGCATACAGGGGCGTCTGTTTCTGGGGCCGGCCGGCCGCCCGGTACTCGCCGGGCATTCGCACCTGATACATCTCATGGTATTCGTCGATCGACCGCTCGTAGGTGTATCGGCCAATGGCGTAGGGTCCGAAACGGCGTGGATCCATCTCCCGCACATTGATCTCCGTCTGACCGTGCACCATCCACTGCGCCAGGTATTTGCCCGCACCTGGACCTTGGGTGATCCCGATCGATGCGCCAGCGCACAGCCAGTAGTTGCGCAGGCCCGGAGCCGGGCCCATCAGGAATCCTGCATCGGGTGTGTGGGTGATCGGGCCGTTGACGACCTGGGTGATACCGGCGTCGCCAAAGCATGGAATACGCATGGCGGCGTAGCCAAGGGATGTCTCGAGCCGGTCGATGGCCGGCGGGTCGAGATGGAAATCCAGGGACCAGTCGAAGCCGTCCACGCCGATCGCCTGCGCCCCCTCCACCTCGTACGGCCCGATGATCAAGCCGTCGTGCTCCCGCCGGTAATAGCAGGAGGCGCGTGGATCGCGGACCACCGGAAACTCGAAGTCCAATGCGGCCACCTCGGGAATGGCCTCTGTGACGAGGTATTGATGAGTCATACTGACGATGGGCACCTCGAGACCCGCCATCGCGCCTACTTGGGGGGCATAGTGGCCTGCAGCGTTGACGACATGATCGGCAATGATCCGACCCTTTTCGGTGATGACCTCCCACCTGCCGTCTGGGAGCTGGTTCATGTCGGTGACCCGGTTGTTGCGGACGATCTCGGCTCCCAATGCACGAGCGCCTGCGGCCATCGAGTTGGTCGCGCTCGACGGATCCGTCCAACCGTCGTGGGGGGTGTAGATGCCCATCTTGACGTCGGACGTGTCGAGCAGCGGATGAAGTTCGGTGATCTCGTCCGGCCCGATCAGATGACTCTCAACGCCTACGAGGGTGAGAACCCCATGGACGTAACGGAACCAGTCGACCTCGTTGTCTTTCAACGCGAGGCGTACCGCACCGCAGCCGTGCCAGCCCGTCGACAGCCCCGTTTCTTCTTCGAGCCGGCCATAGAGGTCGACGCCGTAGGCATGCACCTTGGCCATGTTGAGGCTGCCGATGAAGTGGGGAATCAACCCAGCAGCGTGCCATGTGGAACCCGAGGTCAGCTCCCCTTTGTCGACGAGAACGGTATCCGTCCACCCCTCGTGGGCGAGGTGGTAGAGCAAGCCCACCCCCATCGCTCCTCCGCCCACGATCAGGCAGCGTGCCTCTTCGCGCATGCCGGTCTCCAATTCGGCTCGGCTCCATGTTCCGTTGGAACGTTCCGCTGACCGGAACGTTCTAGGGAGCAGTGTACCGCGGCCCGCTCCCGCCTCGCGGGACGTGGCGGCCCCTTTTGGGGGGGCTCTCGAGGTCTAGAGTCGCAAGGTGACCACGCCAGCATCAGTCGTCCGCACCTACGTGATCTTGACGCTGCTGACAACGCTGGCAAACTCGTTCATCTGGGGCATCAACACCCTGTTCTTACTCGACGCCGGACTCTCGAACGCTCAGGCATTCGGTGCCAACGCCTTCTTCACCGCCGGTCAAGTGATCTTCGAGGTTCCGACCGGTGTGGTGGCCGACACCAGAGGGAGGCGAACGTCGTTTCTCCTCGGCGCCGCCACCCTGCTGTTGTCGACGGTCGCCTACCTCGTCATGTGGCGGATCGAGGGTCCGTTCTGGGGTTGGGCGCTCGCGTCCTTGGTCATCGGGCTCGGGTTCACGTTCTTCTCTGGGGCGGTCGAGGCGTGGTTGGTGGACGCCCTCGATCACACCGGCTACGACGGTGACCTGGAATCGGTATTCGCTCGCGGCCAGTCGGTGATGGGAGCTTCGATGCTGGTCGGGTCGGTGGCTGGAGGCTTCATCGCCCAAGCGACCAACCTCGGCGTCCCCTACGTCCTTCGATCGGTCATGCTGGCCGCCACCGTCGTCACGGCGGCCTTCCTCATGCGGGATCTCGGTTTCACCCCGGACCGGGACGCCTCGCCGGTCGCTGCCGTCCGCACGGTGCTCACCGCTTCGCTAGACCACGGCTGGCGCAACCCCCCGTTGCGATGGCTCATGCTGGCCGCCCCGTTCACGGGCGGGGTCGGGGTCTACGTCTTCTATGCGATGCAGCCATATCTGCTCGAGTTGTACGGCGATCCGGAGGCGTTCGGTGTCGCCGGTCTGGCGGCGGCGATCGTCGCCGGCACCCAGATCATCGGCGGCTTGGCCGTGCCACGTATCAGGCGGTTGTTCCGGCAACGCACCCACGCCCTCGTCTCGATGTCCATCGTCAGCGTGACAGTCGTGGCGTTGATCGGGCTCACATCGAACTTCTGGGTTGCCGCAGCACTGCTGGCCGTCTGGGCGTTCGCCTTCGCCGCCTCGGGCCCGATCCGTCAGGCGTACGTCAACGGCATCATCCCGTCGGAGCAGCGAGCCACCGTCCTCTCGTTCGACTCACTGATGGGTTCGGCCGGTGGGGTCGTGACCCAACCTGCCTTGGGCCGGGTGGCTGATTTGTCCGGCTACTCGGCGTCCTATCTCATCGGCGCTGCGGTGCAAGTGTTCGGGATCCCGTTCCTACTGCTGGCGCGACGCGAACGGGCCAGCTCGGACCCGATCACCGTCGAGGCCTGATCCGCGACGGCGTCGCCCCCCACACCCGACCCCTCACCACGATATAGCGACGGCGTCGCCCCCC